>JABLYX010000121.1 GCA_018265615.1 Lentisphaeria bacterium | reverse complement strand
GTTCAGAAAGGCGATGTCGAACTCCGCATTCGGATCGTCCTTGTTCGGAACGCTTTGCAGCTTCTCAGCGGTGAACCTGTAAATCTCGTCGAGGAACTCCTTCTCCGTCCAATCCGTATCCTCATGCTGCCGGGAGAACTCGTCGCCCCAGGCAATGAGCGTCGCGGCCGTATCGCGGGAGTTGTCCGAGGGCCGGAATTTCCTGCGCCCAGCTTCATAGGCGATATCGACCAGCACCTCGGCATAGTCGCGCAGGGACACATTGCCCGGAAGCGCTGCGGGTTGCCTTTTCATAAAGGCAGTAATGGCCTCGGCATAGATCCGAAGCTGCAAACGGTCGCGCTCCGCGGCGGCTTCGTCGCGGTTCAGCCCGAATTCCGGGGATTCATGTCCATCGAGGAAGTTCTGCAACTCGCCCAGCCGGAAAACGTCGTAGCGCGTAGGATATTCCGGCAGGCAGCGTTCCACGAAATCTTCCGTAAGGTCGCTTGTCGTCTGCGGCGCAGCTTCGGCGGACGGGATGAAATCGTATTCTTCCAGCCATTCGACGATGCCTTGCAGGGTATCGCAGGAGAGATTTTCAAGCGGAAGCGGGAAACCATCCCCGCCGTCCATCAGGCAGACGGGCGTCAGCCCGTCCTCACAAAATTCGAGGGAGATTACATTGCGACAAAGACCGTCGTATCCGATTGTAAGGGGCGACTCGTAATACTCCTCGTAGGCGAGGCCGTCCGTATCTGCCAGCCGCTCGCGGTCTGTCGCATCGGCCGAATAGGTTCCCAGGCGCCCTTGCCGGCTGGCGATGACCGAGCGGATGACGCCGATCTGATAAGTGCGCAGTTTTTCGAGTGTTTCTTTGTTTTTCATAATCATAGAGAATCAAGTTATTTATAAGAAAATTCCGGTCTGACGAAATAGCAGACCGTGGTGTGCCGCCCGTGATCCTTGACGAGTTTTACGGGTTGGGGCGCGTTGTAGATGCGCCGCTCTGTAACGGGAGCATCGAGCGCATCCCATTTCTCTTGCGATACGGCGGTCTGCTCGTCCCGATAGCACCAGACGATGACGGATTTCGGGCCGGGAGCCGCAAATACGGTTCCTTCGTAATCGGAGAGAAACCGTTGGAACTCCTCCTCTGTCCGGAACGAAATGCAATCGCCCCGGTAAAGATCGCTGCTTCGGCACTCCGTATCCTTGTAAAGGCTGATCTTGCGCCATTTCTCGGTGGAGAAATCACCGTAGAGCGGATCGCCTTCCCGGAATTCCCACAGCGGCACCTCGGCGCAGAACCGGACGACTCCGTTGCCGCAGGCGCCGCAATGTCCCCAAGCACAGAAATCTCCCGGCACAGCACCGGAAGGCTTCAGCTCTTGCGGCATCACGGCTGTAAAAGGCCCTCCGCTGACCGCGCAGCCGATACCGCCGGCTGTCGCCCACACGAAAGGCACGTAAGGGCACAGGCAGATCGAGCGCATTCCGTCGTCACGAACAGCCTCGATCAAGGCATTGCCGTGGAAGTCACCGTGGCGCGTGGTATAGCGCACCCGGTCGCCGGCCTGCGGGACAAGCGGGTTGCGGATACGTTCGATGTGGCGAACCAAAGCATTGGCGGCATCTACATCCGCCTGCGTCAGGTGGTGTTCATGGTCGTAAAGCGTATTCATCGGCAGCAGCGTTTCGCAGCTGTACCGATCTTCGGTTTTGGATTGTTGCATATTGCTGATAATGAAAGCGCCGCGGCCTAAAGGTCGCGGCACAGGTTGAACAATCGTTTATATTCGGTTTTTGGATCAGGCGGCTTCGGCCGGAATCGCTCCCGGGGTTTCCGGCTCCTGTTCGCAGGCCAGCCGTTCGGAGATCATCCGCGCGGCACGGTTCACGTCCGTGAGGATGTCGAACAGGTAGGTCGGCTCTTTATGGAACTCCGCCAGCCAGTCCTTGATATAGGCGGCGCTCTCTTCGCGGGGTGTCGTGGCAAAGCCCAGCATCGCACCGCACAAGGCCGCCGTAAGTTCGGCGACCAACTCTTCGCGGATGTAGTCGGCATCTCTGTAGCAAGCGCCAAAAGGACGGTTCAGACGCTCCGCATGCCCCGTACTGTGCGTGACCTCGTGAAGAAGCGTGGTCCAAAAGGCCGCACTCTCCGGAAACTGCCGTT
>JABLYX010000087.1 GCA_018265615.1 Lentisphaeria bacterium | reverse complement strand
GTGGCGGGCTCGCTTGCGCTGCTGAACTGGGCCGAGGCGCGCGACGACGGGTTCCTGCGTGCGACGTCCTGCGTGAAATACGCGGAATAAAGACTCAACAGAAGAGTGTACTACCTGTACTGATAATGCAGATAACATATGGAATACTCCTCCTATAGGACATGGAACGGGATTCGTCCATGACGAGTTCTTACGAAACGTGTGCAGTCATTGTGATTCATATTGTGTGAACTGCTGCCTTTTTGTATTGAAAGGGAAAACTCAAGATTTTTATAAAAAACGGGATACTACAACTTTAGCAGCTAATCATAATTCGGGGATGACTTCAAGAGATATTACACAATATATGTCTACTTTTGGCGTTTCGATAAACTACGAGAATATTTATTCAAAATATAAAACCAACTCAAAAAGCCGCTTTCTTGCCGGCATGGATAATCACGCCTATATTGTGTATGGAATTGGAAAAAATACTAGTGATGGAAAAATTACAGCAGAAAGAATCTTTACTTGGGAACCAATGGATGGAGATTTAGAAGAAAAAAACATATCAGCTATAAGAGATATTTTCAATTAAGAAATCCTTACTAAAGTCAACAACATGAATAAAATAATAAATCTTTTGTTTTTCTTTTTGGCATCTATCAACATTTATGCCGCAGTTCAACTTGAGGCGCTCGGGCTCTTTTGCGGGCGCGGGGATGACCGGCAGCAATGGATTGAGTTAAAGAATCGTTCCGGCTCCATTGTCGATATCAGCGGATTCAGCCTGCAACTTGAGGAAGAAGTGTTATACAAATTTCCTGCAGGCACAAGCTTACAGCCTCATGGAAAGATCAGAGTGACCTTTTTTTCTTCCCCGCAGGAAAAGGGTCCCGCAAATGCGCTTTATGCCGCAAGAGAGACACGCTTTTTAACAGGGAAGTTATATCCTCCGGAAGAAACACATGAATTCACCCGACTTTATGAGAAGTACAGAGTATTCCAGGATGAGGCGGAGCGCAAGGCATTATATGCCAGATTACTGCCGACGTTGAACCGAATTCCGGTCACTCTGGAAAGACTTTATGTAAAAAATGCAGATTCCGAAATTGAAGATGCTGTGTTGATAAGCGATCTTCTTATCAATAAAAAAAACGGATATTGTCTCGCCGACTTGAGCAGAGTCGGTCTGATGCCGGTCACAATTCTGGTGAGGGAGGGCAATCAGTTTGTAAATCACCAGGCGCTTACATTACCGGAAACATTTTCGATCTCAGAGTTTCGCCTGGGAAGGGATAAGCTATTGATCTCGATGGAGCCCTGGTATTTACTTGTCGAACCAAAGGCTGAAATAGAGTTGTCCTTTTATGAAGACGAAAATAATGACACCCCTTTGTGGAGCAAAAGGGCTCCGGTAATGATCGGCAGCAGAATAGCCGTTTCATCGGAAGATAAACGTGTCCTCAAAAAGATTGCGTCAGGAAAAGTATATTTCAAAATGATTCTGCGTGCAAAAGATTACCAATCGGAACAGATTACAGGTTCTGCTGATTTCTATATCATGGATAGCGCCAAAGACTGAAACGACAAATCAGTCCCCGGCCTTCTGCCTGTGGAATGCGGCGGAAAGGAACCCCGCAGGTAATATGCGGGCCGGGGGAAAAGGTTATCGCAGGGCGTGCCGCCCGGTTTGGATTCTGTCTGGAATATGCCGCTGATTGCTGAAAAATCTGCTTCCGTGAGCCGGAGGCGTCAAATCCTGTGTGTAATCGGTTCTTTCCGCTACCGTTTCGTCGCGAATTTTCTGCGGTATTCGCGGGGCGAGAGGGCGAATTTGCGGCTGAACATCTTGCTGAAATAATTTCCGTCGCTGAAGCCGCAGGCGAGGGCGATTTCGGTGACGGTGCGGTCGGTGGCGGTGAGGAGCTCCGCGCCGCGGCTCAGGCGGCGGTCGTTGAGCCAGGCGTTCGGCGTGCGGTGCAGCGTGTCGGCGAAAATGCGTTCAAGCGTGCGCACGGAGATGCCGCAGGCGCGGGCGATCTCCGCCGGCTGGAGCGATTCGCCGTCGTGTTCCGCAATGTAGCCGAGGATGCGGTTCAGGCGGCCGAGCTCGTCGTTCCTTTCGGCGGTTTCCGCGACGGCACGGCTCAGCAGCAGCACGAGCCGCATGAAACCGTTGTTCATGGCGAAAATCCAGCCGGGACGCGCGAGATACTGTTCGATTTCGAGTTCGCGGACGATGGTCTCAGCCATGGCCATGCGGTCGGAATCGAGCGTGAGGCTGTTGCGGAAGCGGTAGTCGTCCGGGAGTTCGGTGGAGATGCCGAACAGGGCGTGGAAGCCCGGGTTGTCGCGCAGGTCGAACATTTCGAATTTCAACCGTTCCGGCAGATAGAGGATGTTGACGATTTCGAGGTGGTTCATGCCGCGGTAGCCGTGGGCGCAGCCGGGCTTAACCAGGAAAAGGCCGCCGTGCCTGACCGGATATTCGCCAGATTCGGTCACATGCAGCCCGGAGCCGGAACGGACCAGCACAAGCTCGAAGAAATCGTGCTCGTGGACGAGCTCATCCTGCCGGAAATATTTTCGGGTCCCCACCCAGATGCCCGGCCCTTCCGGAGAGAAGTGCATGGACTCCGGCAGCCTCATCGCGATTTCGCCGCGCAGCTCCGTTTGTTTCATGGGAACTCCTTTCTGTCGTAAAAATCCCCGTACTTGTCGGAATTATACCCGCTTTTGTCGTTTTTGTCAAGGTTCCGGCCGGATTTTGGACTATAATTATAGATAGAGCGAACGGTGGTGCAAAGACGATAAGGAGGTTCCGATGAATTGGAGAGTGCTTTTGCCGGTCCTGCTGCTGTTGGCGGGGAATGTTGTGCTTCGCGCGGCGGAGAAGCCGGCCGCGCCATTGCAGTTGTTTCTGGTGGAGCTGCTCGACCAGGAGCGCGGCAACTGGGAATTCCGGCAGGTAATGGGAGCGGATCTCGAGCATCCGGGCGAGGTCGCCGTTTTCTCCCGCCTGCCGCGGGAGGAGGCCGGGGCGGTGGTGCTGCGGCTCGATGACCCGGAGTTTCCGGGAGATGCCGGGAAAGCGGAATTCCGGGAGTTTTCCGCCGGGAAAGAGGGGCGGTTTGCGCTCCGGGCGGGTGGCTTTGCGGCCGACCTTACGCCGGCTCCGGCGGAGAACGGTTCGCGGTGGATGCTTACGAAGATCCGGCTCGGCGGCGCGATGAAGGCCGACCGGATCCCGGCGGCGCTGTATCTGTCGGACGGCAAACGCCTTGTCCCGCTCCGGCTGGCCGGGCGAAGCGGCGGCGTGAAGCTCCTGAGTGACCGGTTCGGATCGGTTTTCGTCGGGGATGAGCCGGTCCGGCTCCATGCGGTGCGGCTCGAAGAGGCTCCGGCGGAGGCGGAGTATGTCGTCACCGACAGCTTCCGCAATCGCGAGATGCGGCGCGGACGGGTGCGGTTGTCGGGCGGGGATACCGCATTTACGATACCGCTGGAACGGTACGGGAGCTTCTCCGTGGAGCTCCGGCTGCCTGGCCGCACGGCTTCGCTCCGGGTCACGCGCATTCCGGAACCGCGGCAGGTGGAACCGGAGAAGTCGTTCATGGGCATGAACATCTTTCAGCAGCAGCTCCGTTACTACAGCTGTCAGCTGCCGCTGTTCGCCCAGGCGGGCATCCGCTGGATCCGTCCATGGCTGCACTGGGAGAACACCTGGAAGGTCCAGGAGCCGGAGGAGGGGACATTCGACACCCGGCAACTGGACGCCCTGCGGCGGAGGCTGGCGCTGCACAACCAGAAATACACGTATATCCTCTACAATTTCTCGCCGGTTCTGGAGCTCCCTTCAACGGAATTTTCTCCGCTCGACGCGGCGCAGATGCGGCGCTGGTGCGACTATGTGAAGCGCATCGCCGCGCATTGCCCGGAGGTGGATGACTGGGAGGTCTGGAACGAACCCGACCTGATGACGAAGCGCGACCCCGCTTTCTCCTCCGGCTTCTACCGCGAACTGTTCCTGAAGACGGTCGAAGCGGTTCGGAGCGTCAGGCCGGAGGCACGGCTCCATGCGATTTCACATGCGAGCGTACTGCCGTGGCTCGAGGAGCTCTGTTGCGATGCGCGAGTTGCGGATGCGGCGGATGTCGTGACCCTGCATACCTATGCGGCCCCATCCGCTTTCGTCCCGTACGAGGCGGCGCGGCAGCGGGTTCTGGATTACGGCGGATTCTGCGGGAAGCCGCAGCAGTTCAACGAGATCGGCGCTTCCGGGTACGACGGCTGCCCCGCCTATTCCGCCGCGTTTCCGGGGACATCGGAGCGGCGCCAGGCCGAGGTGCTGCCTGTGAACTGGGCGCAGTCGCTGCACTTTGCCGGGCCGCAGGGAAAGGCGTACTGGTTCTGCAGCCTCGATCCGCGCGACAGCACGGATCCGGTACAGCGGACCGGCGACAGCGGCTACGGGCTGCTGTATCTCGGCGGACAGCCGAAAATCGCATACGCCGTGCTGGCCGCGACCGCGAAGCTGCTCGACGGCAGTGAATGTCTCGGCCGGATGGAGATTCCGGGGGCGCCGGTCCGCTATGTCGCGTTCTCCGGCGGCCGGGCCGTGGTCTGGAGCGATTCCCGGGAAGGGGAGATCGGCGCAGTGGAGCTCGGGTGCGATCCCGGCGAAGAGCTGGAGGTCTGTGACCTCTTCGGGAATCCCGTCGGGCGCGGCCGGGCGGCGGAGCTGAAGCTGACACTCGATGACGGCCCGCGTTTTCTGCTCGGCAGCAAGCGGTTGGGTGACCTCGCCGGGAGAGCGCGCAAACTCTGGATGCAGCGGCGGCAGGAGGCCGCCGCCGCCGAACGTCGAGTCGGCAAGCCGTCTCTGCCGGAGCTCAAAACCGGTGAAGAGCAGACGTTTGAGTTCGCGGTTCCCGGGGAGGCCCGGGTTGAATGGACGGTCAGCCGCGGGTTTCCCGGAAAGCTTCAGGTTCGGCGTGAGAAGGGAATGGTCAGGGGCAAAGTCATTGCAGGAGAGAGGAGCGGGAGCGGATGGATCCTGTTTTCGGTCGCGCTTTCCGGGGACGGAAAGGAGCTCGTCCGCCGTCAGCTCCCGGTCTCCGTCGCCCGGCGCGATTTTATTCCGGATGGAAACTTCATCCGCGGGAACATTGACGGATTCCGGATGATTGCGAATGTCCGTTACGACGGAACGGCGGGCAGCGATATGCCGGGCTGTCTGCGGTTCGACGGTCCGTTCTCCGGGCGGCTCGAACTGCCGGTGCTGCAGCCGCTTCTGCCGGGGCGGGCGCTGCATTTCAGAGCAAAGATCAAAGGACGGCTCTCCGATGATGTGAAGCTCTCCTTCAACGTCGCGATGTTCAATGAAAGGGGATGGTCCGGCACCTGGATGGCGGCGGCGTTGCGCGACGGAGCGCGGGAGGGGGAGAAGCTCCGCCCCTTTACGGCGAAGATTCCGGAACTCCCCGTAAAATGGAGCCCGCTTGCCGCGGCCCTGCCGGAAAGCAAGCTGCCGCCGGGTGAGAATTCGATGGTTTTCTTCATCGACTGCTACGGTGGCACGGCCGGGGATTTCCTGCTTATCGACGAACTTGAACTCTGGCAGGAGACGGAGGTGGAAGGAGAATCCGCCGCACTTGCGTGGGGCCGTTGGCTGGTCGAGCGCGACCGGGGAGTGGGCATGACGGAAGGCGGCCTGGAGCTCCGGCCCCCGCTGTCGGCCCGGCTGCATGTGCCGGTGGAGCTCTCCTGCCGCCGGTTCCGGTTCAAAGTTCGCTCCGCATTGGACGGGGAGGCGCGGATCAAGGTCGCCCTGGCCAGCTTCGGCGGCGGCAAATGGCTCGGAGACCGGGTGCTGGCGGCTACACAGGGCGCCGCTGCCGCGCTCATCCCCCGCAGCAGCGGAGATTGGGCGGAACTGTCGGGGGAAATTCCGGCGCTGCCGCCGGGGACGCAGAAGCTCCTGCTCTTTGTGGACGGCGCTGGCGGCATTGCCGGGAGCCGCTGTGAAATTTCCCCGATCGAACTCTTTGAATGATGCGGAGGTGCAAGATGCGTAAGAAATTTACATTGATCGAGTTTCTGATTGCGATCATCGCCATGCTTTCTTTTCCCGGTGAAAAGAAAGCAGGCAAAGAAAAGCCGCGTAACGGCATGTGCGTCACTTCGTTCCTGCTTATGCCGCTGGTGGGCTTCGCCCCCCCGGTCCCTCGGAGAAAACGCCGTTTTACCCTCATAGAGCTCCTCGTGGTGATTGCGATCATCGCCATTCTCGCGGGGATGCTGCTGCCCGCCCTGAACCGGGCCCGGGAGAGCTCCCGGAGAAGCCACTGCATGAACAACCTCAGGCAGTATGGAACAGGGGCGTCGATGTACAGTGCCGACTATTATGATTACATCGTTCCGGGGCAGGAGAAGGGGTGGAAGAAAAAGTGGTTCAATTTCCTCTACCCATACACCGGGAACAACGACCGGCTGATGCTATGCCCGACGATGGCGCCGACCGATGTAATCACTGCGGATAAATTCGACGACGGGATCGTCCGGAAGCTCGGATACTCCGGCCTTGCGAAAGTCATGGGGCTCGGCGATGGCCTGGACGGCAACACGGACCGGAAGCACTGTAAGGTCAACGGCGTCAGGACTCCCGGCACGACGTGGCTCATCAGCGACCATACGGGGGCTTTTGACTCCAATGCTTTCATCTATCTCGGTGTGTACATGAACGCGCTCTGGCCGGTGCTGTGGCGGCACAACTCTTCCATGAACGTGCTGTTTGTTGACGGCCACGTGAAGTCGATCGTCAAGCCGGCGGATGCGGACGCCCTGAAAGCCTACCAGTTCGCTTCCCCGATCAATCAGTAAGTCCGCTTTCCGCAAAGTGCGGTATTTGCGCCCGGCCCCGAATATTCGGCGTCGGGTGCTGTGTTATATTCAGCCTGGCAGTTCTTCAAGTGTACTCACTGGATTGATAAAAATAAGTTACATTTGGGATATGTGTAGTTAGATGGTAGTCATTATAAGTTTTTATAATTGTTATTATATATTAAATTATCTCTTTATTTTTGAAAATTTATTCGTGCTTTTTTTGAAACGCAGGACTTGACATCGTGTTGGCATGGGCTATATTACTCCCATGTAAGTTGATTGAATCAAGTGCTTGAGTTGTTTGCTGAGAGCGGTTTGGGGTCATATCGCTTAAGACACGGGAGACGATTTGGGCAAGTGCTGCTCATAAAAAAGATTGATTGCTATATTATTTCCCGGTATTGAATCGGGAAAATAAGTACAATAAATTTTCAGGAATAAGGAGAGCACGGTATGACGAACGATGAATTTCGAAAACTGACCAAAGGATTGACTGCTTCTTATTTGGGAAACTTGCTGCACTGCAGCGAGCATGCAATCGGCCGGTATCGACGTAAAACAAATTCTGCTGCTATCCCGGAACGAGTTGCAATTCTGACCTTGCGGCTAAATGAATATATGACTGCCCTAAAAGAAATGAGGAGTCCTCATATCGGATAGACAGCATTTATATTTACGATAAGTGTAATCGTGAACAGCATATGTAATTGACGGTAGGAATTTTTATATATTCGTTCGCAATATGAAATTTCATATTGACTGAATGTGGATTGAAGCGGGATTTGTGTAGTTCAGAAGGCTTTTCCGGTTTTCTCTTGTAATAGAGGGACCGGAGGGCCTGATCTGATTCTTTGGCGGTTGACATTCGACGTGAATGGCCGTACCTTGGGGCAGTTCAAAATTTCTTCTTATGTTTTTTGGCCGGCAGGATACATTTTTTGTTCTTTTCAGAAAAAATGTTTTTTATCGCTTGAATTTCCGGATATGTTCAGTATGTTACGATTGAATAAGGAAATTTTAATTGATCAATATAGATAAAAAATCTTCCTTTTATGCCCGCTATGTCGATGAGAGGGGCGGATTTACGCAGTCTCTTGCACTGCATCTTCTGGTGACCGGCCGGCTTTGTTCCCGGATCCTGGAGCCGTTCGGGCTCTCGTCTGTCGGGACTCTGCTCGGGCTGCTGCATGACGCCGGAAAATATACCCGGCGGTTTCAGGTCTATCTCGCCGGTGCGTGCGGCGCCGCGGATTCCCCGTGGTTCCGGGAGGGGGAGCGCAGTTCGCGCGGCGAAGTCGACCACTCCGCACCGGGCGCGCAGCTCTGTGAGAAGCTGTTTGCCGACATCGGGGCGGAACGATGGGTGCGCGATCTGCTCGAAGCCGTCATCGCCGGGCATCATGGCGGGCTTCCCGATATGCTCGATCTCGCCGGAGACACCCCCTTTTATCGCAAACGGCTGTGGAAGGAGTTCGATGAAGCGGGGGCGGATGAGGCAGAACGCAATATGGATTCCACCGTCCGGGCGCGTATCTGCGACCCGGTCCTGCTGCGGAATGCCGAGGAGGAGATCGCCGCGTTCAAGCGGCAGTTCATCGATCCGGCGGAGAGGCGGCAGGCCGAAAAAGCCGATAAACTCCGGCATCGAAAATTTCGGCAGGGGCTCCTGCTCCGGCTGCTTTTCAGCGCGCTTGTCGATGCGGACCGGCTGAGTGCGGCGGGAGTGCGGCGTTTGTCCTCCGCGCGTCCGCAGTGGGAGCAATTGGCAGGGCTGCTTGAGGGGAAGCTTGCCGGATTCGCCGCCGTTCACCCGGAGTCCGACCCGGAGCGGCTGATTGCGGAGACCCGGCGGCAGGTGTCGGACGCCTGTCTGGCGGCCGCTTCGCGCCCCGTCGGCACCTACTCCCTGACCGTCCCGACCGGTGGAGGGAAGACGTTGGCGAGCTTGCGATTTGCGCTGCATCACGCCGCGCTGCATGGGCTCGACCGGATTATTTATATCGTGCCGTACATCGCGATCATCTCGCAGAACGCCGAGAAGGCGCGCCGGATCCTCGAACCGGGGTGCGAACCGGGCAGTGTCGTCCTCGAGCACCATTCGAATTTGCTCCCGGAAAAACGGACTGAACACTGGAAAGGGTTGACGGACAACTGGAACGCTCCGGTCATTTTTACGACGATGGTGCAGTTTCTGAACACGCTTTTCTCCGCCGGAACCGGCCCGGCGCGCCGGTTCCATGCGCTGGCCCGCAGCGTGATTATCTTTGACGAGATCCAGAGCCTGCCGGTCCGGACGGTCCATATGTTCAACCAGGCCGCGAATTTCCTGGCGGAGGGATGCGGCTCGACGCTGGTCATGTGCACGGCGACGCAGCCGCTGCTCGACCGGGTCGACGCGAGGTGCGGCGCGCTGAACTTCTCCGCCTCGCCGGAGCTGATGGCCGATCCGCTTGCGCTGTTCCGCAGGCTGAAGCGGGTTGAGCTGCATTATCAGCCGGAGAGCGGGCGGCGCTCCGAAGCGGAGCTCGCGGAATTCGTCGCCGCTCGGGCGGAGGAGGCGGAAAACCGTTCCGCGCTGCTGATCGTGAATCACAAGGTGCAGGCGAAACGGTTGTACCGGATGTTTGACGGCGACCGTTTCGAGGTCCTGCACCTGACCACGGATCTCTGTCCGGCCCATCGCGACCGGGTGATCGGCCGGATGCGGGAAGCGCTGGACCTCCGGGAGAAAGGGGATGGGAAACCGCTCGTTGTCGTCTCCACAAGCCTCATTGAGTGCGGCGTTGATGTGGATTTCGGCGCGGTCGTGCGCCTGACCGCCGGATTCGACGCGGTCATTCAGGCGGCGGGCCGCTGCAACCGCCACGGCAGGAGGGAGTCGGGGGATGTCTGGATCTGGGACAATCCGGCCGGGCTCGTTCTGCCGGACGAGATTGCGAAGGGGGCCCGCCACACGGAGCGGCTGCTCGGGGAGTTTCTGCGCGACCCGGAGGAGTTTGAAAACGACCTGCTGCATCCCCGGCTGATGGAGCGGTATTTCAAATACTGGTTCTATGACCGCAGTGCGGAGATGGGATATCCGGTGAAGCCGCTCGGGAAGCTGCTGGAGCTGTTTTCCGGGAACCCGGACGGGTGTCAGGCGTTTCTGCGCCGCAGCGGCTCCGCAAAAGTGCGGCCCGGATTGTTCGGCATGTACCGGACCGTCGGAGAGCGGTTCGAAGCGATCGATGATTTCGGCGCTTCCGGCGTGCTGGTTCCATGGGAGGAAGGGAAGGAGCTGATCGCCGGGCTGTGTGCGACGGCCGATCCGCTGCGCTTTTCGGCCCTGCTTGCGAGGGCGCAGCGCTACTCGGTGAACCTCTCTCCGTACCGCCGGAAACTGCTCGCGGAGTCCGGCGCGCTCTCCGGCATCGGGGAGTCGGGCGTGTTGTGTCTCGATCCGCGGTATTACGATAAGGAAACCGGTGTTTCGCCGGAGGAAGAGAACCGGCTCGGATTGTTGTCGTGTTAACCAGGGAGGCAAGAGGTGTGAAAGAGACGAAAGTCAGTTTCAAGGTGTACGCGCGCAATGCGCTCTTCACCGACCCCGTCAGCAGAATCGGCGGGGATAAATGCTCCTATCAGGTCCCGACTTACGAAGCGGTCAAAGGAATCACGAAGTCGGTCTACTGGAAGCCGACGTTCATCTGGGTGATCGACCGGATCCGGGTGATGAAGCGGATCCGGACCGAGTCGAAGAACGTCAAGCCGATCAAAATGAACGGCGGAAATTCCCTCGCGATCTACAACTATCTGCGCGATGTGGAGTATCAGGTCGAAGCCCATTTCGAGTGGAACCCGTTCCGCGATGAAGGTTTCGGCGCGGACCGGATCGCTTCGAAGCATCTGGAGATCGCGACCCGGATGATCCTGCGCGGCGGCCGCCGCGACATCAGCCTCGGGACGCGCGAGTGTCAGGGGTATGTGGAGCCGTGCGTGTTCGGAGAGGAGGCGGGCGAATACGACGGCGCCGGAGAGCTTGCGTTCGGCGTGATGTTTCACGGCTTCGATTATCCGGACGAAACCGGGAAAAACGAGCTGTGGAGCCGCTTCTGGCGCCCGGTGATGAAGGATGGCGTGATCGAATTTCCACGCCCCGAGAAGTGCGAAATCCGGAAATTCATCCGGCCGATGCAGGCCGGGCCGCTGCGGTGCTCCGGCTGGAAAGAGGAGGCGCTGCAAAATGAGCTTTCTTGACTCTCTCTGCCGGGTGTATGAGAACAACCCGGAAGGGGTTGCCGGTGTCGACCGGCCCGTCCCGGCCTTTCACACCACGCAGAACGCGCATATCGCCGTCGCGCTCGACGGGGAGGGGAACTTCCTGTCGGCCCGGGTGATCCCGAAAGAGGAGTGTCTCGTCATGATCCCGGTGACGGAGCAGTCGGCCGGGCGTACCTCGAAGCCGGTCGCGCATCCGCTGTTCGATAAGCTCGTGTACACGGCCGGGGACTTCACTGCATTCGGGGGCGCGAAATCGGGATATGCCGAGTATGTCGCGAACCTGGAGAAATGGTGCGCTTCGTCTTTTGCGCACCCGAAAGTCGAAGCCGTGCTGCGGTATGTCCGCCGCGGGACGCTCTGCGCCGATCTCGCGGCGGCGAAAATCCTGCCGCTCGACGCAGAGGGGCGGATCGCCGCAAAGCGGATCGAGGGTGAAGAATATCCTCTGTTCAGCGTAATTGCGACGGTCCCGGCCGATGCGTTCGTCGTTTTCGAGTGCCGGGTTCCGGGTGATCCGGCCGCGGCGCTGTGGATGGATCCCGCCGTGCAGAAGAGCTGGGCGGAGTATTGCCTTTCGAGTCTGGAAGATGCGCCGCAGGGGCTTTGCTTCATCTCCGGGGAGCCGGCGCCGCTCGCCGTGAACCATCCGAAGCGGATCCGGCATGGTGCGGACGGCGCGAAGCTGATCTCCTCCAACGATACCGTGAATTTTACGTATCGCGGAATGTTCACGGAGGCGGACCAGGCCTGCGGCATCAGCGTTGAAGTGACGCAGAAAGCGCACAATGCGCTGCGCTGGCTGATCGGCCGGCAGCGCCATTTTTACGACAGTGCCGCGCTGGTGCTCTGGGCCGAGGCGGCGGGCTGCCCGGAGATTCCGGTTCCGCTCGCCGACACCGCCGCATTGCTGCGCAAGCCGGAGGATGAAGAGAAGGATGGTGAGGACGACGGGCTGCTTTCGGAGGACGGAGAGTGGGAGATCGCCGAAAACCTCGGCAGCGCCGAGGCTTCGGCAGACGCCCTGAAGCGGAAGATCCGCGGATATGCCGCCGTGCTGAACCCGGAGAAGCTGACCATCCTGATGATCGATGCTGCGACCCCGGGGACAATGGCGGTCAAATTCTGCCGGGAGCTCGCGGGTTCGGAGTTTCTCGCGCGGCTTGAAGCGTGGCACCTCGAATGCCGCTGGGAACTGCGGCTCGGCAAGGACCGCTGTTTCTGGGGAACGCCGTCGGTGAAGACGATCGCGCAGGCCGCTTACGGGACGAAGTACGACCCTGTGCTGCTGAAGAAGACGGCGATCCGGCTGCTGCCGTGCGTATTGGAGGGACAGCGCATCCCGCCGGATCTGGAGCGCTTGATTCTGCGGCGGACCGTCAATTACCACTCCCTCGACCCGTGGGAGTTCAACCGGAACCTCGGCGTGTTTTGCGCATTGTTTCGCTGTAATCATAAAGAAGGGGGTTATGAGATGGCTCTGGAAACGGACCGGACCACGAGGGATTATCTGTACGGGCGGCTGCTGGCGGTCGCCGATCAGTTGGAGGGAACCGCACTGCGTCTGCAGCGCAGCGAAGGCAGCACCCGTGCGACGAATGCGATGCGTTATCTGCAGCGCTTTGCGGAGCGCCCGTATTCAACCTGGCTCCGGATCGAGCTTTCACTGAAGCCGTACCGGGATCGGCTGATCGCCCAGCGCCCGGGGCTGGCGGTGGTCCTCCAGAACTTGCAGGATGAGATTTTCAATTTGTTTGAGACTGAGAAATTTATAAGCGACAAGCCGCTCTCCGGCGAGTTCCTGCTCGGCTTTCACTGTCAGCGGGCGGAGTTTTTCCGGAAAAAGGAGAACGCGGAGCTTGCTGTGCCTGATGAGAATGATGAGAATGATGAGATTAACGGGTAAGTGTTCAGAACGGAAAGGATCAGGGGTATGTCACTGAAGAACAAGATCGATTTTGCCGTGGTGTTTCAGGTCAGGAACGCGAATCCGAACGGGGACCCGTTGGACGGCAACCGTCCGCGCATCACGTTCGAGGGGCATGGGGAAGTTTCCGACGTCTGTCTCAAGCGCAAGATCCGTGACCGGCTGATGGATGCCGGGGAGGCGGTGTTCGTGCAGTCCGACGACCGTCGCAACGACTCTTTCGTCTGTCTGCGCGACCGGGCCGCCGCGGTTCTCAAAGATGTAAAGCCCGCTGATTACACGGAGACGGCGTGCCGGACATGGTATGACGTGCGGGCATTCGGCCAGGTATTCGCCTACAAGGGCAAGAAGAAGGATGAAGAGGGCGTTTCGATCGGAATCCGCGGTCCCGTGTCGATCCAGGCCGCTTTCAGCCTCGCCCCGGTGGATATCACGAGCACGCAGATCACGAAAAGCGCCAGCAATGAAGGCGACGGCACGAAACGCAGCTCCGACACGATGGGCATGAAGCACCGGGTGGACTGCGGAACCTATGTGTTCTACGGCTCGATCAATCCGCAGCTCGCCTCGAAAACCGGGTTTTCGGATGAAGACGCGGCGAAGCTGAAGGCCGTTCTGCCGAAGCTCTTCGAAAACGATGCCTCAAGCGCCCGGCCGGAGGGCAGCATGGCGGTCATGAAAGTCGTCTGGTGGGATCACGGCTGCCCGAACGGCAAGATCTCATCGGCGCGGGTTCATCACAGCCTTAAGCCGCAGGAGGACGGTTCGGTTGAATTCGAAGCGCTCCCCGACGGCCCGAAGCCGGAAGTGATCGACGGATTCTGACGCATACCGGCGCGGGGAGGCGGAAAATGGATCCGGAAGATGAATTCATCATGCTTTCGGCGCTGCAGCATTTTCTCTACTGCCCGCGCCAATGCTATCTGATTCATGCTGAACAGCTCTGGGCCGACAATTACTTCACTGCGTCCGGAACACTCATGCACGACCGGGCGGATTCCGGAGAGACGGCGTTTTTGCCGGACGGGGTCCGGTTGGTCCGCTCGCTGCCGATTCGCTCGGTTGCGCTCGGCGTTTCCGGACGGGCCGACGTGGTGGAGTTCGACGGTCGCACCGGCCGGGTTTTCCCGGTGGAGTTCAAGCTCGGCAAGCCGAAGCTGAACTCCTGCGACCGGGTTCAGCTTTGCGCGCAGGCCATCTGCCTGGAGGAGATGCTGGGCGTTGAGGTGCCGGAAGGGGCAGTCTATTACGGGCGGACCCACCGGCGGCTTCCTGTGGCATTCTCCCCGGGGCTGAGGGAGGAGACCGCGGAGTGTGCCCGCGCGGTCCACGTGCTGCTGGAGCAGGAGCGCCGTCCTGCTCCGCCGCCGGACACGGCTCGCTGCCGCTCCTGTTCCATTTGCGATTTATGCATGCCGGATACGGCGGACCCGGCGCAGTATCTGGAGCAGTTGGAGGAGGAGTGTCCTTGAAGAAACTTCTGAACACACTGTATGTGAGTACCCAGGGAATCTATCTCTCGAAGGAGGGTGAGACCGTTCTCGCTTCACTGAAGGGGGAAAAGAGGCTGCAGCTTCCGCTGCTGAACCTTTCCGGAATTATCTGCTTCGGGAACGTGATGTGTTCGCCGTTCCTCCTCGGAGCCTGTGCCGAACGGGGGATCGCGATCTCCTTCCTGACCGAAAGCGGGAGCTTTCTCGCACGGGTCCAGGGGAAGGTTTCCGGGAATATTCTCCTGCGGCGCGAACAGTACCGCATCGCGGATTCGGAGGCGCGCTCCGAACGGATTGCGCGGAATATCGTCGCCGCCAAGCTGGTCAACTCCCGGAACATCCTGCAGCGTTTTCAGCGGGATCACGGCGAAGTGCCGGAGATCGGTGAAGCGGTCGGATACCTGAAGCACCAGATCGATTTTCTGAAACGCGGCTCCGGAACCTGCGGGTTGGCGGCCCTGCGCGGTATGGAAGGAGAGGCCGCAGTGCGTTATTTCGCGCTGTTCAACCGCCTGATCACCGCGCAGAAAGCGGAATTTCATTTTGCGGGGCGCAGCCGGCGACCGCCGCTGGATCCGGTCAATGCGCTGCTCTCATTCGTCTATGCGCTGCTGTCGCACGACATGGTTGGGGCGCTGGAATCGGTCGGGCTTGATCCCGCGGCGGGTTTTCTGCATTGCGACCGGCCGGGGAGGGCGTCTCTGGCACTGGACCTTGTGGAGGAGTTCAGGCAGTATATCGCGGACCGGCTGGTGCTGAACCTGATCAATCTGAAGCAGGTGACCGGCCGGGGATTCCGCAGGCTTGAAACCGGGGCCGTACAGATGGATGAAACGACGCGTAAAACGGTGATTGCGGCATATCAGGAGCGGAAGCAGGAGGAGATTGTGCATCCGTTTTTGAAAGAGAAGATCAAGATCGGGCTGCTGCCATATGTGCAGGCGCTGCTTCTGGCGCGGTATGTGCGCGGGGATCTGCCGGAATACCCGCCGTTTGTCGGGCGATGAGGTGCCGGATGCTGATCATTGTAAGCTATGATATTTCCATGGATTCCGAAGACGGCCCGCGCCGGCTCCGGCATCTGGCGAAGGTGTGCCTGAACCACGGGCAGCGTGTGCAGTACTCAGTCTTTGAGTGCGAGATTGACAATGCGCAATATCTGCAATTCCGGGACCGGCTGCTGAAAATCATGGACCGCGAACGCGACAGCCTGCGGATCTACCGCCTGGGCAACCGCGGGAACGAGAAGGTGGAGCACTACGGAGCCAAATCGACCTTCAAGCTGGCGACGGATACGCTGGAAATCTGATCCGCGCGAACCCGAAGCAGGGGCATTCGTTCACAGATGATTCGCGGATGCCGTATAACTGACTGATATACATGGTATTGAATGGATTTTATTCAAAAACTCGAGTTGTTTGAAAACCAAATATATGTGAACGCTGTCCGAATCGCGCAAAATCCATGAAAAAGTCCTGATATCCAAGTCGATAGCAGACCGGCATCGCACCTCGCCCGAGGTGCGCTTATTGAAACGCCATAAACACCGACTTTTTCGAGGCTGTCATGAATCATCGCACCTCGCCCGAGGTGCGCTTATTGAAACAAGATGTTTGCGCAAATGAATCCGAAATATCTGAAT
>JABLYX010000086.1 GCA_018265615.1 Lentisphaeria bacterium | reverse complement strand
ATACCGCGCTTTTTCCGGCCGGGCCGCAATGCTCTGCTTCACATACTTTCTATTACGCGTTTTTCGTACGCCGGGTCGATTCGTTGACGATCAGCCTCGCCTCGACGGGATGCATTCCCTCCGGAAGCGCCTCCTCAAAAACACCGAGCTGCTGCAGGATATCCTTCGAAATCAATTCCGCAATTTCCGCGGCGGGTTCCATGATGCAGGTCACCGGCGGCTGCATGAAGTCGACCTGCGGAATCAGGTCGAACGTCGCGACCGCGAGATCGGCGCCGACCTTCCGCCCCGCGTCCGCCGCGGCCTTGTAGACGGCCGGAATGTCCGAGGAGCTCTGGACGATCATGCTGTCGATCTGCGGCTGGCTTTCCAGAAGCTCGCGGGTCCTGCCGTACACATAATGCAGATGCTTCTCCACATCGAACGGAACGACGATCCAACCGTCGGAGTCGATCTTCATATCCGAATCATGCGCCGCCTCGAAGTAGAGGGAACGGCGGACCGAAATCGCGGCCGCCTCCTCGTCGTAACTGCTGCCGTCGATGATGATGCCGAGCCGCTTCCAACCCTCCCCGGCCAGGTGCGCGAACAGATCCTTGATCGCCCTGCGGTAATCGACCCTGACCATATGGCCGGGATAACGCTCAAGCACGTTCCACCCGCGGAATGCGTGCGGGATCCCCGCCCGGACGACCGAATCGTAGAAGCTGCGCGTATAATAGTTGTACTCGAGGCAGATGCAGCCGTCGTACAGCCCCTGCCGCACCCAGTTCACGACCGCCTGCTCCCGCTCCGGCTTCAGCATGGTTTCAAACGCAAACACATTGTATCCGTTCTTTTCAAGCAGGTGCGTCAGGGCGCGGATGTACTCGTTGTAGAACGGCGTCATGCCGCCGGAAGTAATCGCAATGCTCCGCGTCCTGCCCTTCACCAGCGCCTGCGCCTGCATATTCGGCACATAGCCGAGCTCCGCCGCCACCCGCTGAATCGCGGTCCGGGTCTCCTCGGATACGCGGTGAAACTGCTTTGAGTTCAGCACCAGCGAAACGGTGGCTTCGCTCTTGCCGGTCAACTCCGCGACCTGTCTGAGCGTAACACAACTCATAAAATCGAACCAACCTCTCTTGTCAAGCGTTTAACTAAGTATATTATGATCGATTTCGATCAAAAAGTCAAGATGCTTTCGTTAAAAAAATTGATTTTTATCTGCACAGCCGGCGCCGGCAGTCAAACGCTTTACTTGAGCAGGGAGAACAAAAAAAAACCCTTCCCGCAGGAAGGGCCGGATTGCGTCCGGACGGTCTGCCGCCGCCCGCTATCGGTATGGCGGTCACTCCGCCAGAAAAATCTTCTCCAGATCGATTTTGGAATACGCGTTCAGGGTGACGAGGGTTTTGGTGTGGATAATACCGTTGATATCGTGGGTCATACGGGTAGCGATGATTTCCGCCAGCTCGGCGTTGCTTTTGACGCGGATCATGACAACGAGATCGTACTCGCCGGCGACGCTGTAGACTTCGGACACACCTTCGATCTTCATGAGATCTTCGATGACGCTGCGAATCATGGCGCGCTCGACGTTGACCAGAACAATGCCTGTAACCATTTGCCCAATCTCCTTTTGGTTGTTGCCGGGAGCTCGGAGCGGCCCCCCTTCATCCATAACTATAACCGGCGCTCCCGGGAATGCAAATCTTTTTCTCACAAAATCTCAAAAAAGACGAAACCGCCGACCCGTTCCACTTTCCGCCCTCCCGCGGAGAAATGTTTTTCAGGCATATGGTCAATCGTGTTTTCTCCAGAAAAATGGTTCAATATTCCACAAAAACCAACGTTCTGCAAAAAATATAAGAAAAAATGAATTGATAGCTTGACTATACAGGATCTGGAACTATAGTAGCGAAAGAACAGGATTCCGCCAGAGATACAGGAAGCCTTGGGGGAGGAGTCAGGCCCGGTCCCGTCCATGGGGGCCGGGCCTGATCTTTGCAGAACAATCCGTCAGTTTGAAGATTTCCGGAGTTCGGCGAGGACCGTCTTCACGACTTTCCGGTCGTCAAACGGATGCCGGACGCCGCAGATCTCCTGGTAGCTCTCGTGACCCTTTCCCGCCACAAGCACGATATCGCCCGGTTCCGCGAGAGTGAGCGCGCGCCGGATCGCCCGGTTCCGGTCCGGCTCCGCCTCATATGCGACGCCCTCCGGGATCCCGGAGGCGATTTCGCGGATGATCGACATCGGCTCCTCGCCGCGCGGATTGTCGCTGGTCAGGATGACCGCATCCGCCGTTTCTGCCGCGGCGCGGCCCATGCGCGGGCGCTTCGAGCGGTCACGGTCGCCGCCGGCCCCGAACACCGCGATCAGCCGCTTCGAAGCGATCCGCCGCAGAATGTCGAGAACATGGCTCAACGCATCGTCGGTGTGCGCATAATCGACGTAAATCGAAAACCCCATGCGGCTGTCGATCCGTTCAAGCCTGCCCGGAACCCGGATCGGCACAGCCAGCGCCCGGTCGATCTCCTCCGGCTTCAGCCCGTATTCGCGCACCGCGAGAATCGCCCCGGCGAGATTATGGATGTTGTGGTCGCCGATCAGGTTCGACGCGACATCGAACGCCGCACTGCGTCCTTCGAGCCGGAATTTCACACCGTCCGCCGAAAGTTCGACATTCGTGATGCGCCATTTCGCATCGGAGCCGGCGCTGCCGAAGGTGATGACCTTCGCGCTCTCGGAGAGCTCTTCCGCCAACCGCACCCCGTACGGGTCATCGACGTTGATGACCGCCGCGCCCTTCGACGAAAGCTGCTCCGTGAACAACCGCCGCTTCGCCTGATAGTAATGTTCCATGTCGCGGTGGTAATCGAGGTGATCCCCCGTCAGGTTCGTGAAAATCGCCACCCGGAACCGCGCCCCGGCCACACGCCCCTGGTCAAGCGCGTGGCTCGACAGCTCCATCGCGGCGGCCGCCATCCGGTTCCGCCGCATCTCGGCCAGCAGCGGAAAAAGAACGCCGGCCTCCGGGGTCGTGCGGTCGGCCGGGCGCGCGACCTTGCCGTCGCGGGTCTCCACCGTCGAAACGAGCCCGCAGGAGCGGCCGCCCTCGCGCAGCAGGTGCTCGATCAGATAAACGGTCGTCGTCTTGCCGTTCGTCCCGGTTACGCCGAAGAGCGGCAGCCGCTTGTCCGGGCAACCGCAGAATTCGCGGCAGCAGCGCGCATACGCCAGCCGGGTGTTCGTCACCATGAGATAAGTCGTGGTCGGCGCGTAGTGCGAAAGCGGATGCTGGTGAATCACCACCTGGGCGCGCGCCCTGATCGCCGCATCGATGTAGTTGTGCCCGTCGCTGACCGTACCCGGAATCGCGACAAAAATATCTCCGGGAAGCACCTTGCGCGAATCATTGACCACCCTGCCCCGCGCTGAATTCCCATGAAACCCGCGACGGGCGATCAGCAGCTCGCCGAGAACCTTTTCAAACGATAAAATCATATATTCTCCTTTCCGGCTTCAGCGCGCCGCCTCCGGCAGCGCCTCTTCAACGGCGATCCCGCGCGACCCCTTCGCAAACACAAGGTCGCCGGAACGCGCTTCCGTCACAAAACTCCGCGCCCCGGGCGCGGTTTCAAAATGGTGCTCCGCGCCCGCGCACCGGAACGCTGCGCCGATCGTCGCGATACGCGCGCCGGGAAACATCCGCCGGGCGAGTGCGAGAATCCCGCGGTGCTCGCTCTCCGAGCACGCCCCGAGTTCGCGCATCTCACCGAGCAGCAGCATGAGCCGCGCAGGCTCCGCAAACTCCGCGAGGTGCTCGAACGCCGCGCGCATGCTGCCCGGATTCGCATTGTACGCGTCATTCAGGTAGGTCACGCCGTCAAGCCGGGTGATCCGGCTGCGCATTCCGGGCAGGACCGTCCGCGCGAGCCCTTCCGCGATCACCGCCGGAGCGACGCCCGCGGCAAGCGCCACGGCGGCGGCGGCGGCGGCATTCTGCGCCTGATGCCTCCCCGCGAGGCTCCATGCAACCGTAAAGCATCCGCCGTCCGGAAAGCTCAGCTCGAACGAGCTGCCTTCAAGCTTCCCGCCGAGATAGCGCGCCCGGACATCGCCCGCCTCCCCGCCGAAACGGAGCACGCGGTACGGAGCCGCCGCCCGCGCCAGCACATCGGCGGCAGGACACTCCGCCGGGATCACAGCCGTCCCGTCCGGCGGAAGGCCGCAGAAGATCCGGCTCTTTTCACGCGCGACCCCGGCGAGATCCCCGAGGAATTCGAGGTGGCACGGGGCGATCGAATTGACCAGCGCCGCCTGCGGCCGCGCACAACGGCTCAGCGGCTCGATTTCGCCGTGATGGTTGGTCCCCATCTCGATCACGGCGTAGCGGTGCGCCGGGGTCAGCCGGAGCAGGTTCTGCGGCACACCGACCTGATTGTTCGTATTTCCGGCCGTGTAGAGCACATGCTCCTCCCCGGCGGAGGCGGTGAAGATTGCGCGCAGCATCTCCTTTACGCTGGTTTTGCCGACGCTGCCGGTGACGGCGGCGAGCTTCAGCTCCGGAAACCGCTCCCTGTGCATGCGGCCGACCGCCTGGTAGGCGCGGAGCGGATCTTCCGTCAGCAGGACCGGAACCGGGCACCCCGCCGGGATCCTCTCCCGTTTCGACTCCGCGATGCAGAGTGCGGCGCTCCCGGCCGCAAGCGCCGCATCGAGAAAATCGTGGGCGTCGAAGTTTTCCCCGGCGAGCGCGACAAAGAGCCGCCCCCGCCCGTCCTGCCGCGTATCGGTGAATACGCCGTCGACCCGGAGGGCCCCCGGCTCCGCCGCCCAGCATCCGCCGGTCGCGGCCGCCAGCTCCGCCGCTCCGAAACCGCTCGTAACGTCACTCATTGATATTGAGAATGTTGCGGACCGTGTCCCCGCGGAAAATCACGCGCGCCGTCTCCGAAGGCGTGAGCCAGTACAGCCAGGTCTCATTGCGCAGATTCGGCGTGCGCGCCGCCGGCGGGGGGCCGTAGGCGAGCAGCACATCGCGCCGGCTCATGCCCGCGACGACCTGCCCGGCCTTGATCCGCTCAAGCGTGGCCGGGGGGATCTCTTTGAGCATCTCCTCCGGCGGCTCGGTCGTGAACGTGGCCGCGATATAGTCGCGCAGCGTGCAGAGCCGGTAACCGGGGTCGAATTCGATCGAATACTTCCGCCCGGTCATATCGCGGAAGGTGACGGTGCTGTTCCCGGTGATCATGCTGTGCGAGGTCCCGACCGGCTCGATCTCGCTGCCGAGCGGGAGAAAGGTTCCCTGCTGGATATTCAGGCAGCTGATCTTCTCCGGATTCAGGTACCAGAGGTTGTACCGCGTATAGATCTTCTGATCCTGTTTCTGCTGAAGAATCTCGGACATCACTTCGGGATCGGCGCAGCCGCCGAAATACAGCGCGGCGGAGACGGCGAACAGGGCAAGCATCAATCGACGCATGAATTTCACTCCATAAAAGTTAAGGGTTTACGACGCATGTATAATTTATGCGCGAATGACGGTTTTCGCAAGTCCCCGCCGGCCGGAACGGCGTATTAAATTGCAAAAACATAACCGCGGAGCGCTCCGGAAGCCCGGCCGCATCCGCCTGCCGCCTCACTTGCCGGGCTCTTTCGGCAACTCCCACTTCGGCAGATCGATTTTGAACGGCTTCGGCAACGGCGGGGGCGCCTCCGGCGGAAGCGGGGGCGGAACCTCCGCGGCTGCCGGGCGCGAAACCGATTCCGGCAGCGAAGAGGGCGCGTTCGGAGCCTTCGGCGGCCACCCCTTGCCGGGAAGCGCCTTCGGCGGCTCCGGCAGGAATTCGTCATCGCGGCGGATCTCGATCCGGCGATGGCAGTCCGGGCATTCGGCGAACATGCCGATCCACTCCTCCTCCGCCTCGATCTTCTGCCGGCAGAACACACACCTGAACTTGAATGCAGCCATATTCCATCTCCTGTTTTCAGGAGTTAAGAATATACCCGGCCTCCCTCTTTTTCAAGCGGAAAGCCGAAAAAATTCAGCCTATTTGCGCACACTGCCGCACGGACCGGGCCGCCCTACAGCGCCGAAACCAGCGCGCCGAGGAACGAGTAGAAGCGTTCGACGCTCTCGAGCCCGACCCGCTCCGAGGGGCTGTGCGGGTCGAGAACCGTCGGGCCGAACGAAATCATATCGAGCCCCGGGCGCTTCCCCGCGAAGATGCCGCACTCCAGCCCGGCCGGAATGACCTTCACGAGCGCCGGAGTTCCGAAGAGCTCGCGGTAGAGCGCCGACGCCGTCCGCAGGAGCTGCGATTCGGGAGCCGGCGTCCAGCCCGGATACTCGCTGTCCACCTTTGTCACGGCGCCCGCCTGCCCGAAATGAGCCGCGATGCGGGCGGTCGCCCGGCGCCGTTCATCGTCCGCCAGGCTGCGCTGGCTTGTGCGGAAGACGAGAAAGCCGTCGCGCTCCAGCACCGCCGCGAGGTTCGTGCTCGTGCGCGGAATGCCGAACTGCGCATCCATCTCAAGCACGCCGTCCGGACACGTCGCCGCCGCCCGCACGGCACGGCGTTGAAACGCCTCCGTCCAGACCCGCTCCGGAAGCGGCGCATCGGCAAGCGCGATGGAAAACGCGACCGGGAGGTTGTACTCCGAACGCAGCTCCTTCTCCAGCGCGGCCAGGCGCCTCCGGACGCCGTCCCGCTCCCCCGGCTCCAGCGCGACGGCCGCTTTCGCCTCGCGCGGAATCGCATTGTCGAGGGAACCGCCCTGCATCGAAGCCGCGCGCAGCACCTCCGCCGCCTCGAGCGCCAATCCGAGAAAGCGCACCGCATTGCCGCGCCGGTCCGCGATATTGCAGCCGGAGTGGCCCCCGGCGAGCCCCTTCACTTCGAGCACCGCCCCGGCCGTCCCGGCCGGAGCCGGTTCGGACTCGACCGGCAGGTCCGCTTCGAGCCGCGCGCCCCCGGCGCAGCCGACAAAGAGCTCCCCCTCATCCTCGGAGTCGAGATTCAGCAGGTAATCCCCGTTCAGGAATGCCGGGTCGAGCGCCGTCGCCCCGTTCAGCCCGACCTCCTCGGAGAGCGTGAAAACCGCCGCGAGCGGGCCGGAACGGAAGCCTCCGTCCGTCAGCAGCGCGAGCGCCGCCGCGACGCCGACGCCGTTGTCCGCCCCGAGCGTGGTCCCGGCGGCGGAACGCATCCAGCCCCCTTCGATCTCAGTCGGAATCGGCTCCTTCGTGAAATCGAACGGATTGCCGGACTCCGCCTGCGGCACCATGTCGAGATGCCCCTGCAGGATGACCGTCGGCCTCCCCTCGAAGCCCGGGGAAGCCGGGCGGTCGATGCGGAGGTTCCCGTAAGAGTCCCGGCGCACACCGAGGCCGTGCTCCCGCGCAAACGCCGACAGCCGCTCCGCAAGCTCCTTTTCGTGCCCCGAGGGGTGCGGGATCCTGCAGATCATATCGAAAATCCGCCAGAGCGGACGGGGTTCGGGAAAGGCGTTATCGTTCATCATGGCAAAATCTCCTTCTTTATACCGTTCCCGGGAAATATACCACGTTTCCCCGCATCGCGCAACGGAGAGATTGACTTTTCAGAAAAACATTATATGGTAAACAGTATTCCGTAATTGCGTACGGAGTGAAAAACGAAGGAGGAAGCCATGAAGAAACTGATCATCGCACTCGCCGTCCTGTTCGGCACATTGTCCATGCTCTGCGCCAACCCGCCGGACGGCGGGTGGTTCACCGACGCCAAAGCGGCCCTGGCCGAAGCGAAAGCGAAAAACCTGCCGGTATTCGCGTATTTCACGGGGTCGGACTGGTGCCCGGTCTGCAAGGAGTTCTCCGCCAAGGTGCTTCAGACCCAGCGCTTCCGCGATTTCGTGAAGGGCAAGGTGATTTTGCTGTTCCTCGACTTCCCGCAGGAGCACGAGCTGCCCGCCGCCCTCGCACTGCAGAATGAACAGTGGCAGGCGAAGTATCAGGTCGAGGGATTCCCGACCATGCTCCTCGTCGACGCCGAAGGCAATGAGCTCGACCGCCTCGGCTACTCCCGGCAGGCGGATTTCATCGATATGCTCAAGCAGGCGCTGAACCCGATGAAGGAGGAGGACTACAAGCCCGCCGCCGGCTGGATGGTCAACTATGACAAGGCGCTCACGCTTGCAGCGGAGAAGAAACTCCCGGTCGTGATGGTTTTCACCGCATCCGACTGGAGTCCCGAAGACGCGAAATTCAAAACCGGAACGCTCGAAAGCAAGGCGCTGCAGGAATTCGCGGCCGGCAAAGCCGTGCTCCTCTGCATCGACTTTCCCCGCAGCAGCCGCATTCCGCGCACGATCGCAAAGCAGAATACCGGGCTGATCCGGAAATACAATTTCACCGACCTCCCCGTCACATTCGTTCTGAACCCGAAAGGCGACAAGCTCGGTGAAATCACGGGCGCGAAAGACGCCGCCGCTTACATCGCGGCCCTGAAAGCGGTCATCGACAAAAAGTAACGCACAGGCTGGATCATGAAAATAAAATTTTTCCTCTGCGCGCTCACGCTCGGGCTCCTCTGCGCCGTGCGGGGGGCGGATGCACCGAAGCCGCAGCCGTTCGACTGGAGCGCCTCCGCCTCCGGCAGCGAACTGGAGCTGACCGTCACGGTCGCGCCGGGACACTATTTCTATGCGAACAACTCGTTCCGGCTGAACATCACCGGGCGGGATGGCAGCGCCGTCGCAACCGTTTCCGCCCCGCAGGCGGAGGATGTCAACGACGAATTCATGGGCCACGTCAAAATCTATCCCGCCGGGAAATGGGTCTGGAAGCTCAGGGGCGAGCCCCCCTTCTCCGGCTCCGTCCGTTATCAGGGGTGCCGCAAGGCCTCCGGCACGGAGTCGGCGCTCTGCTTCATGCCGAAGACGGTCCCGCTCGCCATAGCCGGAGCCCCGGCCGTGGCGGAAGAACCGGCGAAACCGCACGAGGCGGGCGCAGCGCCGGGCTCCGGACTCGACGGCTTCACGCTTGAACGCAAGGCGGTCGGGCTGCTGGACGCGGCGCAGTTCCGGGAGTTCCTCGCGCCGACCGGGAACGCCGGCACGCAAAGCTCCGGCGGGATGTTCGCCGACACCGGCATCTGGCTCGTGCTGCTCCTGACGCTGCTCGGCGGGCTCGGGCTGAACCTCACGCCCTGTGTCCTGCCGATGATTCCGGTGAACCTCGCGATCATCGGCGCGGACGGCGCGGGGCGCTCCGCCGGGTTCCGGCGCGGACTCGCGTACGGAACCGGCATGGCGGCGGCCTACGGGCTGCTCGGCGTCGTCGTGATCCTGACCGGCGCGAGGTTCGGGGAACTGAATTCATCGAGCACCTTCAACTTCGTGATCGCGGCCGTGTTCCTGATCCTCGCGGCTGCGATGTTCGGCGCTTTCAACATCGATTTCTCAGGAAAAATCAAAGTCAGCCCGAAGCAGCTCAAAGGCGGCAAAACCGTGATCGCCTTCGTGATGGGCGCCGTGGCGGCCCTGCTGGCCGGAGCCTGCGTCGCGCCCGTCGTGATCGGCGTGCTGCTTTTTTCGACCGAACTCTACAACGGCGGGAACTACTTCGCGCTCGGGCTGCCCTTCCTGCTCGGAATCGGCATGGCGCTGCCGTGGCCGCTGGCCGGAGCCGGGTTCGGCGTCCTGCCGAAGCCGGGGCGCTTCATGGTGACGGTCAAATATGTGTTCGGCATCGTCATCCTGCTCGCGGCCGCATGGTACGGCTGGACCGGCTTCACGCTGCTGCCCGGCAGCTTCTTCCCGGACGAGGAGATCGCCCGGATGGAGCAGAAGCTCGCGGAAGCGCGCAGCACCGGCAAGCCCGTGCTGATCGATTTCTGGGCGACCTGGTGCAAGAACTGCAAAGAGATGGAGCGCGACGTCTTTCCGGATCCGCAGGTCCGGGAGCTCCTGAAACGGTACGTCGTCGTGAAGTTCCAGGCGGAAAAACCGGGGGATCCGCAGGTGCAGGCCATCCTCGACCGCTACGAAATCCCCGGGCTCCCGGCATTCGTCATTCTTTCACCGGCCAGATAGCCGCAGGAAGTCCGGAGGCGGGCGGCGCCCCCTCCGGCCACCTTCCGGGTTCAGCGGGCGCCGCGGCAGAGGATCACTTCCTTGACGGTCTTGAGGAAGATGTAGTAGTCCATCCAGATCGTCCAGTTCATGATGTAGCTGATGTCGAGGTTCACACGCTGCGGATAATCGAGCTCGCTGCGCCCGGAGACCTGCCACAACCCGGTGATGCCGGGCTTGACCCGGCTCAGCAGGGCGTAACGGTCGCCGTAATATTTCACCTCGGCCTCCACAATGGGGCGCGGGCCGATGACCGACATCTCGCCGGTCAGGACGTTCCAGAACTGCGGCAGCTCGTCGAGGCTGGTCTTGCGCAGGAACCTGCCGAGCGGCGTCACGCGCGGGTCGTTGTCCAGCTTGAATTTCTCGCGCCACTGCCGCTCCATTTCAGGATCCTCGGCCAGCAGCGTCTCGAGCCGCTGGTCCGCGTCAATGTACATCGTGCGGAATTTCAGCACCCGGACCGTCGTGCGGTTCACGCCGAGCCGTCTGGCCCGGTAGAAAATCGGCCCGCGGCTGGTCACTTTCACCAGAAACGCGAGGATCAGAAAAACCGGCAGCAGCGTGACAAACGCAATGAGCGAAACGACCAGCTCGAGAAGCCCCTTCGCCATGCGCGGCATCGGCAGCAGCAGCTGATTGCGGATCTCCATCCCGCTGAATCCGGAGAGATAGATGGGATACGCCCAGGAAATCGGGAACACCCGGTTGTCGGGGATGATCATCACATGCTTGAAATACTTCGAGTAGCTCTCAAGCATCTCCGTCACGAGCGTGATCGGAATGCAGCAGATCATGTAGTCCGTATTGTATTTGCGGGCGGCCTTCCGCGCATACCGGAGCGACCCGACAACCGGAATGTCTTCGACCGGGCAGGTTTTGCGCAGCGCCGGGGAGTCATCGAGGAAGCCGACGACGTTGAACCCGAAATACCGGTCGCGCCGCAACTCCAGCGCGACCATCGTTCCGGTGACGCCGGCTCCGGCGATCAGCACATTGATCTGGCCGATGCCGGAGCGCTTCATCAGGCATCTCGCCCACCAGCGGAAAATCGGCAGGAACAAAAACGTCAGGAGCCAGCTCAGAATCAGCGTGGAGCGGGAGACCCCCTGCACCCGGAGGGAGAGCGCCAGATAAGCGAACAGCAGAATGTAAGTCAGCGCCGATGAGAAGAAAATCCGGCGCAGCTCTTCAATCGCCCCCAGCGCCGCGCCGGGATACGCGACATCGCCGTGATAGAGCCGGATGAACACATTGCAGCCGACAAAGACGCCGATGAAGGGCCACATCCACCGGTAGGACTCCCACGAAATCGCAATATCATGCATGAATGTGTCGACACTCCACAGCACGACGAGCGGGACGAGCGTAAAACAGACGATATCCGCCAACATCAGGATGAGAATCCGTATTCTTGCCGAACGCATCACTTCCCTCCTCTTTCAATGGCGGGACTCCCCCATATCACATGCCGCTCATCCCGATACCCCGGAACTTCCGCGATCCGCCGCCATTCCGGCGACGGCGGAGCCGCCTCCGGAGCCAGCACCAGGTAATCCGCCATGCGCCTATCGAAAACCCGGCTGCCGCCGGCAAGCATCGGCGCAGCATCTACCGCATCGGGCACCACGACAAACGGGCGGCGGTTGGAGCGGTAATTGGTCAGCAGGAACCGGCGCTCCCCGCGGCTCTCCCCCCGGTAATCCTTCCTGAACGCCTCCGCACATGTCAGCACCGCGTTTTTTCTCGCACACTGTTTTCCCGAGGTGAAGCCGCGGATCACCGGCCCCAGAGCCGCCCCGTAAAGAATCCCCGCGCACACGACAAAAATCAGCACGGCCACTGGAACCGGGAACCATTTCCGCCAGCGGCCGCGGCAGTACTCCCACAGCGAAATTGCAAAATAACCGCCCCAGCCGAACGCCAGCGGAGCCGCCGGAAGCAGATACCGCTTCGACAGGTAGAAATACCGCTCTCCGAGCAGAATCAGCAGAGCCGTGACAACCGCATTTCCGGCCACGACACATGCGAGCACAGACTCTTCGACGCTCCACTGCCGCCGCCTGATCCGCCAGGCGGCGCCGAGCAGGACCGGCAGCAGATAGGCCGGATAAAACCCCTCGAATAAGACATGCAGATACTCGAGTATGCCGAGATTCCTTCTCGGCACCGGCGGCGGCGCGGCTTCCGCCGGGGCCGCCCTGCCGGATACGGCCGCGCCCCTTGCAGGAGCAGCAGCGGGAGCCGCAACAGCGCGCTTCTCCCGCTGCTGCAGCCAGGCCGCCAGACGCACGTCGGGAACGGGATAACCGGTGAAATGCCGATTGACGGCGACGACCGGCAGCAGGAGCAGCAGCGCAACGACCCCGCCGGCGAATGTGCGCCACGGGACCTGTTTCTTCAGGCATTCCCGGATTGCGGCGACCGGCAGCAGGAGCCCGGCGGCAACCAGAAGCTCGGTGCGGAACAGAGAGCCGATGCCGATCCCGGCGCCGAGCCAGAGATAATACCGCAGCCGGCGCGGCGAGCCCCACAGCGAGAGCAGCGCCCAGGCCGCAAGCGCGAGCGCGAGCGTCTTGCCGTTATCGCGCAGCCCCTCCCCCGCATACTGCAGGAGCGGATGACAGAAAAGATAGAAGAGCACTCCCCAACAGGCCGCCCGGAGCGGAAGGATCCGCCTGAAAAGCGCAAACAGCGGAAATACCGCGAACGCATACAGCAGCAGGGAAGCCAGCCTGACCCCGAGGAACCCGTCACAGCGGAAAAGGAATGCGAACACCCCGCCGAGGACAGGCAGCAGCGGCGGAACCCGCGGATGGAACGCATACGCCCACTCCCCGTCCGCAAACGCCGCCGCCATCGGTGCGTAGCGTGAAGCCACATCGGATGCGGGGAGCACAGTAAGGAACACCGGCGGCAAAGCCAGGATGACAGCCATCAGAAAGTAAAGCAGGGGCTGCTGCACGCAAACACCGGCTGCCGCCAAAAATCCCCGCCTCATGTAATCCCTTCCTGCCTGAACGCCCTGCTTCTTAGATAATGTATCCAATCTGCGGCCTAAATGCAACATTTCATCCGGAGAATTATGAAACTTTTTTGACTTTTCCGCATCCCGGTATATATTCCATAGCAATAAGAGCTTATCCCTGAATAAGGAATTGGGAAGGCGAAGCGTTAAATTTACAGTCGCGCCGACTGCCGAAATAAGTCGATGCCGCAGTGCATCGGCGTTTGAGGCGGTCAAGTGAATGGGAATTTAACGCGGGAAGGCACAATTTTCTTATTCAGGAATAAGCTCTAAGGAAATAAGCATATGCCGCTGTTGAAATCATGTCTCGCCGCGGGGGCGCTTCTCTGTCTGCCGCCGGCGGCGCGCGGAAGTTCCCCGGAGGAGCTCTACCGCCGGGCCTACTCCCTCGAACTCGCGGGACGCGAAGCCGAAGCCGCCGAATCCTACCTCGCCGCCGCCATCGCCGGAGACGCCGATGCGCAGTACGCGCTCGGCTGCATCCACCAGGAGGGGAAAGGCGTTCCCGCCGACCCCGGGCTCGCGCTGTTCTGGTACGGCCGCGCCGCAGGTTCCGGCGACGAATGGGGGGAGTTCAGCCTGGGCAGGCTCTATCATCAGGCGGAAGAGTATGAACTTGCGCGCCGCTACTATCGCCGCGCCGTCGAGCAGGGGAACGTCCCGGCCCTCAACAATCTTGCGAACCTGTATGCCGACGGCGACGGCGGAGAGCATGACGCCGCCGAAGCACTGCGGCTCTACCGCAGCGCCGTTGAACAGGGGGACGACCTCGCGGCTTTCAATCTCGCCGAACATTACAGCGCCGGCACGGGGGGATTCCCGCAGGACCGCGCGCTCGCGCTGAAATACTACCGCATCGCCGCGCGGCGCAACCATGCGGGCGCCCAGCTTGAGCTCGGGAACGCTTACTACAACGCCGACGGAGTCGAAGAAAACGTTGCGGAAGCGTTGAAATGGTATCTGCGTTCGGCACGGAACGGAGACGGATACGCCATGCTGTTCGCCGGAGAGCTCTACCGCGACGGCGAAGGGACAAAGCAGGATTACGCCATGGCGCGGAAGTACTTCCTGGATGCGGCGGAAGCCGGCGTGGCCCGGGCGTACCGGGCGCTCGGCCAGCTCGCCTGTAACGGCGAAGGTGAAAAAGCCGACCGTCGGAAAGCGGCGGAGTATTTCCGGCTCGGAGCGGACGGCGGCGACGCACTCAGCATGCGCTGGCTCGGGGAGTGCTTCCGCGACGGCGACGGCCTCGAACGCGATTACCGCAAGGCCGTCGAGTGGTTCAGCCGCGCCGCCGACGAGGAGGATGGGGAAAGCCTGTACCAGCTCGGGTTGTGCTACTATGCGGGAAACGGGGTGGAACGGGATTATTCACGCGCCCTCGAACTGATCGAACGCGCCGCCGGACTCGGCCACGCCCGGGCCATGCACATGGCCGGTTTTATGTACAACAGCGGATTCGGCGTCAAAGCCGACCGGAAACGCGCGTTCGACTGGTACACCCGGGCCTCGGAGCGCGGCAACACGGCCGCGACCTACAATCTCGGGGTCATGTATGAAAACGGTGAATACGTGCAGAAGGATCCGGACGCGGCCCTGCGATTCTACCGCAAAGCCGCGCAGGAAGGCGAATCATATGCGCTGCACCGCCTCGGAGAGCTCCATGCCGCCGGGACAGGGGTCCGGAAGGACCTGCGGCGCGCATTGAATTACTTCTCGCGGGCCGCCGAACTCGGCCACGGCGGCGCGGCGCTCCGCCTCAGCCATCTCTGCCGGGACGGGAGCGACGGCTTCTCGGCGAATCCGCGCCTCGCCCGGCGCTGGCTCGTGTGCGCCGCCGAAAACGACAGCGCCGACGCCCTGCTCGAACTCGGCAGGCTCCTGCGCTCCGAGGGGAAACCGGAAGCGGAAGCATATCTGCTGAAGCTTTTCGACTGCGAAGATGCGTCCGGAGAGACCCGGGAAGAAGCATGGCTCGAACTCGCGGAGCTCCGGCTGGCCGGAAAAGCCTCTCCGGAGGCCGCCCGTTTCCTCGAACGTTCGATCGATGCACGGCTCGCAAAGCTTTCGGGTTATCCGGCGCACGTGCAATACAAAATGTACAGACTCCTGCGGAGCGACCGCTCCGAAGCCGCGCGCCGCTGCCTCGAAGCCGCAGCGGCAGGCGGCTTCGCCCCCGCAAAGCGGGAGCTGCGGAAAACCGGCGGAAAATAACGCCGCCGGTTACGCCTCCGGCGCCGGGGGCATGACCAGCACAGCCTCGAGCGAAGAGCCGTCGAGAGTGAATTCGCGAACTCCGTGAGGGATCAGGATCCGGTCGCCCCAGGAGAGCCCGGTCCGGGCGGCTCCGGCACAAAGCGTGCCGTTCCCGCCGGTGACGACCAGCACGGAGAGATCCTCGTTGGCGACCGCCGCCCGGCCGCTCACACGGATCCGGTCGGCGCGGAAGCAGCGGGCGTTTTCCCCGGCGAACAATGCTTCGCGCCGGCAGCCGCCGACGTCGCTCTTCGGCTGCGGACGGATGAAGAAGCGCTCACGGACCTCTTCCGCCGGATACGGCGTGAAATCGAGCATCGAAAGCGCGAAGTCGATTCCGCGCCCCATGAAACGGGCGTTTTCGGGCAGCACATAGCCGCCGCGGTCAAATTCGAAACGCACGACGAAATCGGTCGGCTCCATGATCTCGATCATGAAGATCCCCTCTCCGATCGCGTGCGGCATGCCGCCGGGGACGAGGAAAACGTCGCCGGTTCTGACCGGAATCCGCTCGAAGAGCTTCAGCATCTCCTCCGTGTCCTGGGCCTCTACGAGGGTTTTGAAGCGCTCCCGGCTGACGGCGCGCTGGAAGCCGAGGTACAGATACGGTTCGACTCCTTCGCGGCAGCCGAGGATGATGTACCCCTCGGTCTTTCCGGCATCCGCGCCCAGGTGCCTGCGGGAGAACTCCCGCGTCGGGTGGCACTGCATATGCAGCCGCACCGAGGAGTCGAGAAACTTCAGCAGAAACCCGGCTTTCCGGCCGAACCGTCCGAGATGCGCCGGCCCGAAGAGATACTCCGGCGCGAGCCCGGCGAGAGCGGTGAAGCTGACCTCCCGGCCGTCGAGTTCCAGCTTCGAGATGCCCTCCGGCTCCCGGCCCGGATTCACGGCGGCGGTGTCGGAGAGGAGCCACTCCTCCGGGAAATGCGAGTCGGCGGCGGGGGAGATCCCGGAGAGGTCGTCGAGTGTTTTTCCGCCGAGGTAGGTCCTCCAGACGCGGTTCGGCAGAATCCGGAAAAACGGAGGCAGATCGGGAATGTTCGGTTTCGGCATGGCAACGGTTCCTGTGTTCCCCAAAAAGTTGCCCCCCTTCGGCCACGGGCCTCGGGTCTTTCGGGCTGATCGCCCGAAAGCTTCGG
>JABLYX010000085.1 GCA_018265615.1 Lentisphaeria bacterium | reverse complement strand
GCAGCGCGAAGGCGGCGTGGCAGCAGCAGTAGTCGAATTCGATGCCCTGGCCGATGCGGTTCGGGCCGCCGCCGAGCACCATGATGCTCTTTTTTCCGCCGCGGTCGCGGACCGGTTCCCCGCTGTCGCCCCAGGCGGAGTAGTAGTACGGAGTGACCGCCTCGAACTCCCCGGCGCAGGTGTCGACCGTGCCGTAGACCGGCTCGAGGCCGATGCGGCGGCGGGCGGCGCGCACCTCCTGCTCCGCCGCGCCGAGCAGGAACGCGATCTGGCGGTCACTGTAACCGGACTCCTTGGCCTGCAGGAAGAGCGCGCGGTCGCGTTCGAGCCCGGCGAGCGTACCGGCGGAACGGATTTCCTCCTCAAAGGCTGCGAGTTCCGCGAGGTGGCGCAGGAAATAGCGGTCGATTTTCGTAAGCTCATGGAGCGTGTCCTCTCTCCAGCCGCGCTTCAGGGCGGCGCGGAGAACGAAGATGCGCTCGGCGTTCGGGCGGATGAGTTCGGCCCGCATGGTTTCGTCGTCCATCGACTCGTATCTGCCGTCTTTGCCGTCGGCCCCGAAGCCCGCGCGCCCGGTTTCGAGCGAACGCAGCGCTTTCTGCAGCGACTGCTTCAGGTTCCGGCCGATCGCCATCGCTTCGCCGACCGACTTCATCTGCGTGCCGAGGGTCGAGTCGGCCATCGGGAATTTCTCGAAGGTGAAGCGCGGGATTTTGGTCACGATGTAGTCGAGCGACGGCTCGAAGCAGCTCGGCGTGCTGCCGGTGATGTCGTTGCGCAGCTCGTCGAGCGTATAGCCGACCGCGAGCAGCGCCGCGATCTTCGCGATCGGGAAGCCGGTCGCTTTCGAGGCAAGCGCGCTTGAGCGCGAGACGCGCGGATTCATTTCGATGATGATGCGCCGCCCGGTTTCGGGGTTTACGGCCCACTGCACGTTCGAGCCGCCGGTTTCGACGCCGATGGCGGCCATGACCGCGAGCGAGTCGTCGCGCATTTCCTGGTATTCTCGGTCGGTCAGCGTCTGGATCGGCGCAACCGTGATCGAGTCGCCGGTGTGGACGCCCATCGGGTCGAGGTTTTCGATCGAGCAGACGATGACCGCGCTGCCGGCCCTGTCGCGCATGACCTCCATCTCGAACTCCTTCCAGCCGAGCAGCGACTCTTCGATCAGGACCTCGGTGTTCAGGCTCGCGTCGAGCCCGCGCGCGACGATCTCCCCGAACTCCTCCGCGTCGTGCGCGATGCCGCCGCCGGTCCCGCCGAGCGTGAATCCGGGGCGGATGATCAAGGGCCAGCTGCCGATCGTCGAGGCGACCGCCCGCGCTTCGGCCATCGAGTGGGCCGATCCGGAGCGCGGCAGGTCGAGGCCGATCCCGAGCATGCTCTCCTTGAAGAGCCGGCGGTCCTCGGCGCGTTCGATCGCCGCGGCGGTCGCGCCGATGAGTTCGACCCGGTAGCGTTCGAGAACGCCGCGCTTGTCGAGCTCCATCGCGAGGTTCAGCGCGGTCTGGCCGCCGAGGGTCGGCAGCAGCGCGTCGGGGCGCTCGCGCCGGATGATCTCGTGCAGGATGTCGGCGGTCAGCGGTTCGACGTAGGTGCGGTCGGCGAGCTCCGGGTCGGTCATGACCGTGGCCGGATTGCTGTTCACGAGCACGACCTCGAACCCTTCGCGCTTCAGCGCCTTGCACGCCTGTACGCCGGAGTAGTCGAATTCGCACCCCTGTCCGATTACGATCGGCCCGGAGCCGATCAGCATGATTTTCCTGATGTCGTCGCGTTTCGGCATATCAGTTTCCTTTCTTCCGTTGAAGCGCCGCCGCGACCAGCCCGTCGAAGAGCGGGTGGGGCCGCTGGGGCCGGGATTTGAATTCCGGGTGGAACTGGCAGCCGATGAAGTACGGGTGCCCCTCCCTGAGTTCCACGATTTCGGCGAGCAGTCCGTCCGGACTCGCGCCGGAGACGGCGAGCCCCGCCGCTTCGAGCTCGGATTTGAACTTCGGGTTGAATTCGTAGCGGTGGCGGTGGCGCTCGCTGATGTGCGGGGTGCCGTAGAGCTTTGCGCTCAGGCTGCCGGGGGCGAGCACGCACGGGTATGCGCCGAGCCGCATCGTGCCGCCCTTGCCGGTGACGCCGCGCTGTTCCTCCATGAGGTCGATCACCGGGTGAAGGGCAGTCTCGTCGAATTCGGTGCTGTCCGCGTCTTTCCAGCCGAGCACGTTCCGTGCGAATTCGATGACCGCGCACTGCATGCCGAGGCAGATGCCCAGGAACGGGACGTTGTGCGTCCGCGCGTATTCGACCGCCCTGACCTTGCCGCGCACGCCGCGTTCGCCGAAGCCGCCGGGGACGAGAACGGCGTCGGCCCCTTTCAGGATTTCCTCCGCATCGCCGGTTTCAAGCTCTTCCGCTTCGACGGGCAGGAGCTTCACCTTCGCGCGGTTTTTGATCCCGGCGTGGTGCAGCGCTTCGTAGATGCTCTTGTAGGCGTCCTGATGTTTGATGTACTTGCCGGCCACGGCGACCGTGCATTCGCTCTCCGGGTGCAGTACGCCGTCGAGCCACGCGCGGTACTCGCCGAGGTCGAGCTCGCCGGGCTCGAGCCGCAGCAGCCCGAGCACCTTCTGATCGAGCTCCTGCCGTGCGAGTTCGAGCGGGACCTCGTAGATCGAGTCCTGCACGTCGAGCTCCTCGATGACGCAATCCTCCGGGACGTTGCAGAACATCGAGAGTTTTTTGAAGTGGTCCGGCTCCATCGGGAGCTCCGTGCGGCAGACCAGGATGTCCGGCGCGATGCCGATGCTGCGCAGCGTCGAGACCGAGTGCTGCGACGGCTTGGTCTTGAGCTCCTTCGCGGCCCGGATGTACGGCACGAGCGTCAGGTGCAGGAAGATCACGTCATCCCTGCGTGCCGCGAGCTTGAACTGCCGCGCCGCTTCGAGGAACGGCAGACTCTCGATGTCGCCCGCCGTGCCGCCGATTTCGGTGATCGCGATATCGACCTGCGGGCGGTGCAGCGACTGCATGGCCCGTTTGATCTCGTCGGTGATGTGCGGGACGACCTGCACCGTGCCGCCGAGGTATCCGCCGGAGCGTTCGCGGGCGATGACGTTGCTGTAGATCTTTCCGCTCGTGAAATTGCTCGCTTTGGAGCAGACGACCCCTGCGATGCGCTCATAGTGGCCGAGGTCGAGGTCGGTCTCCGCTCCGTCGTCGGTCACGAAGACCTCGCCGTGCTGAAAGGGGCTCATTGTGCCGGGATCGACGTTCAGGTACGGGTCGAGCTTCTGCATCGCGACGCGGTAGCCGCGTTTTGCGAGCAGCATTGCGAGCGCGGCTCCCGTGATCCCTTTGCCGAGGCTCGAAACGACCCCGCCGGTGATGAAAATGTGTCTGGTCATGCTTCAGCGCTCCATGAGTTGCCGGAATTCCCGGAAGAGGGAAAACGAATCGTGCGGCCCCGGCGCGGCTTCCGGATGGAACTGGACGGACGCGGCGGGCTCCGTCCTGTGGCGGATTCCCTCTACTGTGTTGTCGTTCAAATTGATATGCGTGACTTCGAGCGAAGAGGGCAGCGTCTCTTCCTTCAGCGCGAAGTTGTGGTTCTGCGAGGTGATTTCGACCCTGCCGGTCAGCAGGCTCCGGACCGGGTGGTTGCAGCCGTGGTGGCCGAATTTCAGCCGTCCGCACTCCGCGCCGGAGGCGAGGCCGAAGAGCTGGTGCCCGAGGCAGATCCCGAAGAGCGGAACTCTGCCCACGAGGGCGCGGATCGTATCGGCCGCGTAACGGAGCGCGGCGGGGTCGGCCGGGCCGTTCGAGAGGAAGACACCGTCCGGCTTCAGCGCGAGCGCGTCGGCCGCCGTCGCCGCCGCCGGGAGCACGGTCACGCGCATGCCGTTCGCCGCCATGCCGCGCAGGATGTTGTATTTGATCCCGAAGTCGAATGCGGCGACGCGGAGGTCTCCCTCGCTGTTCCACTCGTACTGCCGGCCCGCCGTGACTTTCGCGGCATAGTCCCGCCCGTCGAGCCCCTCCCAGGCGCGGGCGCGTTCAACCGCCTCGGCCTCGGAGAGAGGCTCCGGGGCCGCGTGGAGGTACGCCTTCATGCTGCCCTCGCTGCGCAGCATGAGCGTGAGGCGCCGCGTGTCGACTCCGGCGATACCGGGTTTCCCGTTGCGCTTCAGGTACTCCGCGAGCGATTCCGCCGAACGGAAGTTCGACGGTTCGTTGAGCTCGTGGATCACGAGGCCGTTCAGAAACAATCCGCGGGATTCGGCATCCTGCGGATTGCAGCCGTAATTTCCGATTTCGGGGGCGGTCAGCGTGACGAGCTGCCCCGCGTAGGAGGGGTCCGTCAGGAGCTCCTGGTAACCGCTCATGCCGGTGTTGAACACCGCTTCCCCGGGCGTGTCGGCGGGGGCGCCGAAGCTCCAGCCCCGGAAAATCGCCCCGTTTGCGAGCGCGAGGAATGCGGCGCGCTCCCGCCGCTCTCTCCAATTCAACATCTCCCTGCTCCTTCCGTTTCGATGAAAATCTCTGTTCAGTAGGCTCTTGCGTCTATGTTCCCCATGTAGTTCACCAGCGCGCGGTTCACGACGCGGAAACCGCCGGGCGTCGGATAGTTCCCGGTGAAATACCAGTCGCCGGAGTGGTTCGGACAGCACTCCGCGAGATCCGCGCAGTTCTGGAATATGACCGCGAGTTCGGCGCGCATATTGTCCGGGCGCAGCCGGCGGGCGATCGCGGCGGCGAGCTCCCCGTCGGAGAATTCGTCGTAGACGGGTCGCACGCAGTTCGTCATCGCCTCCGCCGGGCCGGCGAGCTCTCGCTCCGCGTTTTCGCAGCAGCGTTCGAGGAGGCCGAACCTGCCGCGTTCGCGCAGCAGGTCGACGGCGGCTTCGAAGGCGGCGAGCTCCTTCAGGTTCGCCATGTCGATGCCGTAGCAGTCCGGGTACCGGATCGGCGGCGCGGCGGAGGCGATGACGATCTTTTTCGGAGAAAGCCGGTCGAAGATCGGCAGGATCGCATTTTTGAGCGTGTTGCCGCGCACGATCGAATCGTCGAGCGCCACGAGCGTGTCGGAGCCGGGCCGGATCAGTCCGTAGGTCACGTCGTAGATGTGCATGTAAAACTCCCGGCGGCTGGCGGCGTCCGCGATGAAGGTGCGGAATTTCGCGTCCTTGACCGCGATCTGCCCGAAGCGCACGGTACGGCCCTCGGCGCAGGCGATGCGGTTCAGCGTGTCCAACAGCCCGTGGAAGCTGACCTGTGCGGTGTTCGGGATGTACGAGAAGAGCGTGTTCGCAAAGTCGCCCTCCACCTCCTTCAGCACGGCCGGAACCAGCTTTTGCCCGAGCGCGCGCCGCTCGCGGTGGATCTCCGCGTCGTTCGGGCGCGAGAAGTAGATGCGCTCGAAGACGCAGCGCCTCGGCGGCTTCGGCGGCAGGCAGGGGCGGAACTCCACGCTGCCGTCGCGGCCGATGATGAGCGCTTCTCCGGGCGGCAGCTCGCGCACCTCGGCGGTCGTGCAGTCGAACGCGGCCTGGATGGCCGGGCGTTCGGAACTCACCACGGCGATTTCGTCGTCGAAGTAGCAGTAGCCGGGCCGGATCCCCGCCGCGTCGCGGACCGCGAAGCCGGTTCCGTCCCCGAGCAGGCCGCAGAGCGTGAACGCCCCGTCGAATCCGCCGCACGCCTCGGCCAGCACCTCCGCGAGGTCGAAGCTGCGCGGCTTCCGGTCGAGCGTCTTTTCAAGACAGTGGCCGATCATCTGCAAAATCAGGTAGCCGTCCGCCCGGCTGGCCGGATGGTGCCCCGTTTCGACGAGCTTCGTGAAGAGCGCCTGCGTGTCGGTCAAATTGAAGTTCCCGGCCAGCAGCAGCGTGCGGTTCAGGCACGAATTCGGGCGCACGAACGGGTGGCACGCCTCGACCCCCTGCCGGCCGAAGGTCCCGTACCTCAGGTGGCCGAGGTAGAGCTCCCCGCAGAAGGGGTGGCGGCGCAGCGCCACCTCCGCCGTCGCCGGGGATTCCCCTGCGTATACTCCGGCTGCGCCGATCCGCTCGAGCAGATCGGCCAGCGGCATCTTCCGGTTCGACTTCTCAAGCGCATAGCACGGCTCTCCCGGCTCCGGGTTCAGCCGGACGCAGGCGGCGCCCGCTCCGTCCTGCCCGCGGTTGTGCTGTTTTTCGAGCAGCAGCGCGAGGCGTTCGAGGCCGTAGAGCGGCGTTCCGTATTTGCGGATGCAGTGATCGATGCCGCGGCGGAGCCGCAGCATGCTGACCGCACACTCATGTTTGACCGGGTCCGACATGCCGTTGACTCCTTTCTTCAGTAGACGAAGAGCATTTCGCGGTACTTCGGCAGCGGCCAGCACTCGTCCGCGACGAGCTTTTCGAGCGCGTCGACCGTGCGCCGCAGCTCCGCCATCGCCGCGAGGATCTCCTCGTGCAGGCCGCCGAGCGCGGTTTTGAGTGCGGCGCATTTCCCTGTGAGCTCGTCGAGCCCCTCTCCGAGCGCGGCGGCCGAGGCCTGCAGCGCGGCGAGTCCGGCGGTCAGCCCCGCCTCCTTCGCGGCGGCGAGCGATTTCGCGGCCCTGCCGTATTCGGCCGTCACCACGGGGGCGATCATGCTGGTCGCCATCTCGAGCGCGATCTCGCCCTCGATGCGGATCCGGCGGTGGTATTCCTCGAGGAACACCTCGAAGCGCGATTCGAGTTCGCGCCGGTTGTAGACGCCGTATTTTTCGAGTACCGCGACGTTCGCCGGGGCGGTCAGGCAGCGCAGCGCCTCCATCGTGCTCTTCGCGTTCGGGAGCCCGCGTTTTCCGGCCTCCTTCAGCCACTCCTCCGTGTAGCCGTCGCCGTTGAAGATGATCCGCCTGTGCGCCCGGATGACCTTCTGCAGGTGCTTCTGGAGCCCCGCGTTGAACTCCTCCTTCTTCAGCTTTTCAAGCACGCCGCTCATGCGGTCGAACGCCTCGGCCACGATCGTGTTGAGGATCGTGTTCGGCCCCGAGCACGACTGGCTCGAGCCCGGCGCGCGGAATTCGAACTTGTTGCCGGTGAAGGCAAACGGGCTTGTCCGGTTGCGGTCGGTCGCGTCGCGCGGCAGCGGCGGGAGCGTGTCGGCCCCGATCTTCATCGCGCCCGGATGGCGGCTCGAAGTCGGCGCGCCCTTTTCGAGTTGGCCGATCACGTCCGCGAGCTGGTCGCCGAGGTACATCGAAATGATTGCGGGCGGCGCCTCGTTCGCGCCGAGCCGGTGGTCGTTGCCCGCCCCGGTGACGGCGGCGCGGAGCAGGTCGGCGTGCAGGTCCACGGCTTCGATGATCGCGGTGAGCACGGTCAGGAAGATCGCGTTCTGGTGCGGATCGCCGCCGGGATTCAGCAGGTTGCTTTTTCCATATGCGACGGACCAGTTGTTGTGCTTGCCGGAGCCGTTGACGCCCGCGAACGGCTTTTCGTGCAGCAGGCAGACGAGGCCGTGGCGGTCGGCCACCTGGCGCAGGATTTCCATCACAAGCATGTTGTGGTCGCAGGCGAGGTTCAGCTCCTCGAACACCGGAGCGAGCTCGAACTGGGCCGGGGCGACCTCGTTGTGGCGGGTCTTGGCCGGGATGCCGAGCTTCCAGAGCTCCTGCTCGACCTCGGTCATGAAGGCGAGGATTCTGCCTTTGATCGAGCCGAAATAGTGGTCCTCAAGCTGCTGGTGCTTCGGCGGCGGCGCGCCGAAGACCGTCCGCCCGGTCTGCACGAGATCGGGCCGCTGCAGATAGAAGTGCTTGTCGATGAGAAAGTACTCCTGTTCCGGACCGAGCGTGATCGTGACCCGCTCTTCGGGGAGCCCGAAGCACTTCATGAGCCGCTTCGTGGAGGCCGACAGCGCCTGCATCGAGCGCAGCAGCGGCGTCTTTTTATCGAGCGCCTCGCCGGTGTAGCTGCAGAACGCGGTCGGGATGCAGAGCGTCGCGCCGTTCGCGTGCCGCTTGATGAAGGCCGGGCTGGTCGGGTCCCATGCCGTGTAGCCGCGTGCCTCGAAGGTCGAACGCAGCCCGCCGGAGGGGAAGCTCGACGCATCGGGCTCCCCGACGATCAGGTTTTTGCCGGAGAAGCTCATGATCGCCTTCGCCCCTTCCGGTTCGAGGAAGGCGTCGTGCTTTTCGGCCGTCGAGCCGGTCAGCGGCTGGAACCAGTGCGTGTAGTGCGTCGCGCCGCGTTCCAGCGCCCAGTGTTTCATGGCGTGGGCGACGTCGCCGGCGATGGCGGGGTCGAGCGCCTCGCCTCCCGTGATGGTCGCGAGCAGCTTTTCGCAGGCGGATTTCGACAGGTATTCGCGCATGCAGTCGATGTTGAAGACATCCTCGGCGTAGCAGTCGAGGCAGACGGGCGCAGCCGGCATCGGTTCGCCCCCGTGAATTTCCGCCACGGCATTGACGGCTTTCATCCGGTTCTGGTTGCTCATGATGGATCCTCCTGTGATTCGGTTGGTTTCCGCTGCCGTCGTTTAAGCAAATGGCGTGCCAATTTTCATTTGAACGGAAAGACAGGAAAGGGCGGGAGGTTTGTTTTACAAAATTGTAAAACCAGGGGGACGGGTTTTACGATTCTGTAAAACGTTCCGAGTGCCGGGAAGAGGTTTTCCGCTCAGGATGAATCTGGCACGCCATTTGCTTATCCGTCACGAAAAGTCAACATTCGGAAAGGAGCTTTGAATTTATGGAACAGCTACGACAGCAGCAGCGGTTCGACCGCCCTCCGGTGCCGGAAAACGGCCTCTACAGCTTCGGCAACGAGCACGACGCGTGCGGCGTCGGCATGGTGGCCGACCTGAACAATGTGTCTTCACACAAAATTGTAACGATGGGGCTGACCGTGCTGAAGCGGCTCATGCACCGCGGCGCGGCGGGCGGGGACCCGGACACCGGCGACGGGGCGGGGCTGCTGCTCTCGGTTCCGGATGAATTTTTCCGCAGGGCTGTGCCGGGCCTCCCGGAAGCCGGGAGGTACGGCGTTGCGATGGTCTTCGGCGGCCTCGGGCGCGAAGGCGATATCGAACGCATCGTCACTGCCGAGGGGGGGCGCGTGATCGCCTGGCGCGAGGTTCCGGTCGTGCCGGAGAAAATCGGCCGCGCGGCGCGTGAAAGTTGTCCCGCGATCCGTCAGCTTTTCATCGGCGGGGAGGCGTTCGCGGACCGCGCCGCATTGGAGCGCAAGCTCTTCGTCATGCGGCGGCTGATCGAGAAGTCCGTCCCGGAGGCGTATATCTGCAGCATGTCCGGCCGCAGCATCGTCTACAAGGGGCTGCTGCTCGCGACGCAGCTTGAGGAGTTCTACCCCGACCTCGGCGACCCGGCGTTCAAATCCCCCCTCGCACTGGTTCACCAGCGCTACAGCACGAACACGTTTCCTGCCTGGAGCCTCGCGCACCCGTTCCGCTACCTCGCGCACAACGGGGAAATCAACACGCTGCGCGGCAACCTGAACAGCCTGCGCGCCCGCGAGCCGCACCTCGCGTCGGAGCTCTTCGGGGACGATATGGAGAAGCTCCTGCCGCTCATCTCGCCGGGGCAGAGCGATTCGGCTTCGCTCGACAACATGTTTGAACTCCTCGTTGCGGCCGGGCGCGACCTCGCGCACGCAATGCTCATGCTGATGCCGCAGGCGTGGGGAAAGAACTACCACCTCGGGCGCGACGTGCGCGGATTCTTCGAATACCACTCCGCGCTGATGGAGCCGTGGGACGGCCCCGCCGCCGTGGCCGCGAGCGACGGCGTGAACGCCTGTGCGATCCTCGACCGCAACGGGCTCCGTCCGGCGCGCTACACGCTCTGCGACGACGGGCTCTTCGTCCTCGCCTCCGAAACCGGCGTGCTCGACCTCGACCCGGCCCGCGTGGTCCGCAGGGGGCGGCTGCGGCCCGGCGGGATGGTTTATCTCGACCTTGAAAACCACCGCCTGATCCCGGACGGCGAAATCAAGAGCCGCGCCGCGCGGCGGAGGCCGTACCGCCGCTGGGTCGAGGAAAACAAGATTCCGGTCCACGGCCTTTTCTCCGAAATCACCCCCGCCGACGTGCCGGGCAACCTGCTCGCGATGCAGAAGCGCTTCGGCTACTCCCGCGAGGACATCGAGCTCCTGATCGGCCCGATGGCCGCGACCGGGCATGAACCGGTCGGCTCGATGGGCAACGACGCGGCGCTCGCGGTGCTTTCCGCCAGGCCGCAGCTGCTCTTCAACTATTTCAAGCAGCTCTTCGCACAGGTGACGAATCCGCCGATCGACCCGATCCGCGAGGAGCTGGTCATGAGTCTGCTGACCTATATCGGCAATCAGGGGAACATCCTCGCCGAGACGCCGCTGCACGCCCGGCTCGTGAAGCTCCGGCGCCCGGTGCTGACCGACGACGAGGTTTCCCGGCTGCGGCAGATCGGCGCAAGCGGTTTCCGGGCGAAAGTGCTCCCGATGGAGTTCCCCGCCGGCGGCGACGGGCGCATGCTCGGCCGGGCCTTGAAGCGCCTCGCGACCGACGCGGTCGAGGCGGTGCGGGAGAACTGCCGCATCCTGATTCTCTCGGACCGGGACCCCGCGCCCGGCACGACGCCGATCCCGTCGCTCCTGGCGACGGCGGCCGTGAACCGCGCGCTGGCTGCGGCCGGGCTGCGGCCTGAAACGGGGATTGTCGTGCAGTCCGGCGAAGTGCGCGAGATCATGCATTTCGCGCTTCTCATCGGCTACGGCGCGACGGCGGTGAACCCGTATCTCGCGCTTGAGACCGTGACCGGGCTGGCCCGCTCCGGCGCTATCGCGGCCGACCCCGTGACGGCCGCCGCGAACTACATCAACGCGGTCGGCAGGGGGCTGCTGAAGGTCATGTCGAAGATGGGCATTTCGACGCTGCGCAGCTACCGTTCGGGACAGGTGTTCGAGGCGGTCGGGCTTTCGCGCGAGCTCATCGACGAGTATCTGCCCGGCACCGCGAGCCGGATCGGCGGCATCGGCCTGGCCGAAATCGCCGAAGAGGCGGATGCGCGCCGGGCCGCGGCAGAGGACGACGGCCCGCTCCTGCCGGTGGGCGGCGTTTACCGCTTCCGCAAAGACGGCGAGCAGCATCTCTGGACGCCCGTTTCGCTCGCGGCCTTCCGGCAGGCGGTGCAGACCGGCGATTACGCGAAATTCAAGGAGTATTCGAAGCTCATCGACGATCAGGCCGGGCATCTCTGCACGCTGCGCGGACTCTTTGAATTCGCCGGAACGAAGCCGATTCCGCTTGATGAAGTTGAAAGCGCCGATGCGATCGTGAAGCGTTTCGTCTCCGGCGCGATGTCGCTCGGTTCGCTGAGCCCCGAGGCGCACGAGGCGGTCGCAGTCGCGATGAACCGCCTCGGCGGCATGAGCAACTGCGGCGAGGGCGGCGAGGATGCGGGCCGCCGCGTGCCCGGCCCGAACGGTGAAAACCGCGCAAGCGCGATCCGGCAGATCGCCTCTGGCCGTTTCGGCGTAACCATCGATTACCTGCGCCACGCGAAGGATTTGCAGATCAAGATGGCGCAGGGCGCGAAGCCGGGCGAGGGCGGGCAGCTGCCGGGGCACAAGGTGGACCGCTTCATTGCGAAGCTGCGGCATTCTATGCCGGACGTGACGCTGATTTCGCCTCCGCCGCACCACGATATCTACTCGATCGAGGATCTCGCGCAGCTGATTTACGACCTGCGGAACGCGAATCCGCAAGCGCGCGTCTCGGTCAAGCTCGTTTCGGAGGTCGGCGTCGGGACGGTCGCGGCGGGCGTCGCCAAGGCGCATGCGGATGTGATCCTCGTTGCCGGGCACGACGGCGGCACCGGCGCTTCGCCGCTGACCAGCATCAAACACGCCGGGCTGCCGTGGGAGCTCGGGCTCGCCGAAACCCAGCAGACGCTTGTGCTGAACAACCTGCGCGGCCGGGTGAAAATCCAGGTGGACGGCCAGCTCAAGACCGGGCGCGACGTCGTGATCGGCGCGCTGCTCGGCGCGGAGGAGTTCGGTTTCGCGACGACCGTGCTGGTCTGTCTCGGCTGCGTGATGATGCGCAAGTGTCACGAGAATTCCTGCCCGGTCGGCGTTGCGACGCAGGATCCGGAGCTGCGCCGACGCTTCGCGGGCAGGCCTGAGTACATCGTCAACTTTCTGCGCTTCATCGCCGAAGAGGTGCGCGAACATCTCGCGCGGCTCGGGCTGCGCACGCTCGATGAGGCGTGCGGACGCAGCGACCTGCTCGAAATGAACCGCGCGATCGATTTCTACAAGGCGCGGAATCTGGACTTCTCGAAGCTCCTGAAGCCCGCCGCCGGAACGGCGGTCCGGTTCGACGCCTCTACGCCGAAGGAGCCGCTTGAAAGCTTCGATCGCCGCGAGCTCCTGCCGAAGCTGGCGGAGAGCCTTGAAAAGGGCGTTCCGGCGGAAATCGAATGCCGCATCCGCAACGTCGACCGCACCGCCGGAACCGGGCTCTCGGGCGAGGTGGCCGCCCGTTACGGCGAAAAAGGGCTGCCGGACGGCACGATCCGGGTCCGCTTCACGGGGTGCGCGGGGCAGAGCTTCGGCGCGTTTCTCGCGCCGGGCATTTCCTTTGAGCTCTCGGGAGAGGCGAACGACTTTGTCGGCAAGGGGATATCGGGCGGCCGGATCGTGATCCGCCCCGCTCCGGAAGCGGCGTTCCGCGCCTCCGACAACGTTATTGCGGGCAACGTGGTCGGCTACGGCGGCACGTCGGGAACGATTTTCCTGAACGGGCAGGCGGGCGAACGGTTCGCGATCCGCAACTCCGGCGCGACGCTCGTCGCCGAAGGAGTCGGCGACCACGGCTGCGAATACATGACCGGCGGCCGTGTCGTCGTGCTCGGGCCGACCGGCGTGAACTTCGCGGCGGGCATGACCGGCGGGCTCGCATATGTCTATGATGAAACCGGCGACTTCGATCTGCGTTGCAACGTCGGGAGCGTCGACCTCGAGACGGTCGAGCCGGGCGGCGAGGACGAAGCCGGGCTTCTCGCGCTGCTGCGCGAGTACGCCGAAGCGGCCGGCAGCGAGAAGGCGCATGCCGTTCTGGCGGACTGGGTGAACAGCCGTCCGAAGTTCGTGAAGGTCTTTCCGGTCGAGTACCGTCAGGCGCTCGGGCGCATGGCGCGCGAAGACGCCGAAGCCGTCGACCGCCGCAAGCAGGACAACTGACCGGAAGCATAAGGAGAGAAAACGATGAATCAGAGAATTCAGGATGTTTACCGCCCGGTTGAGCAGCGCCGCCGGGATTTCGACGAGGTCGAACGCGCGCTTTCGTTCGATGAACTCAAAGACCAGGCCGGGCGCTGCATGAACTGCGGCATTCCGTTCTGTCACGGAGCGGGATGCCCGCTCGGGAACGTGATTCCGGAGATCAACGCGGCGGCCGCCGCCGGGAATTGGGAAGTCGCCTGGGAGCTCCTCAGCAGCACGAGCTTCTTCCCGGAGTTCACGAGCCGGGTCTGCCCCGCGCTTTGCGAGGGGGCCTGCACCGACGGCATCGACGGCGACCCGGTCATGGTCCGCCAGCTTGAAAAGGCCGTGGTCGAGACCGCGTTCCGGAACGGCTGCGTAAGGCCGCCGGAGCCGAAGGCGCGCAGCGGAAAGAGCGTCGCAGTGATCGGCGGCGGCCCGGCGGGGCTGGCGGCCGCGACCGCGCTGAACCTCGCGGGGCACACAGTCACGGTCTATGAGAAAAACGCGGCTCCGGGCGGACTGCTGCGCTACGGGATTCCGGACTTCAAGCTCTCGAAGCGGATCATCGACCGCCGGATTGCGCTGATGGAGGAGGCCGGGATCCGTTTCGAATGCGGCACCGAAGTCGGTCGCGACCTCTCCGGCGCATACCTCGCGCGCCGCCACGGCGCAGTCGTGCTGGCGATCGGGACGCCGCAGGCGCGCGATCTCGATATCCCGGGCCGCGAGGCGGACGGCATTCACTTCGCGCTCGAGTTTCTGCAGGGACAGAACCGGGTGATCGGCCGCGAGTGTGCGGCCTTGCCGGTTTCGGCGGCCGGGAAGCGGGTCGTCGTGATCGGCGGCGGCGACACCGGCAGCGATTGCGTCGGCACCTCGGTGCGGCAGGGCGCGGCCTCGACCCTCCAGATTGAAATCATGCCGGAGCCGCCCGAAATGCGCTCTCCCTCGACGCCGTGGCCGCAGTGGCCGTACATGCTGCGCACGAGCTCGAGCCACAAAGAGGGCGGTGAACGGCGCTGGAGCCTCGTTACGAAGCAATTCCGCATGGAGGGAGGGCGCGTGACCGGATTGGAAACCGCGGGCGTCGAGTGGGAGTTCTCCCCGCCCGGCAGGCCGTTCCGGTTCCGGGAGCTCCCCGGTTCGGAGGAGTTCCTGCCTGCCGACCTCGTGCTGCTTGCGATGGGCTTCACGGGCGTCGCCCCGGAGGGAGTTGCGGTGGAACTCGGCCTCACGGTCGATGCGCGCGGCCGGGTGCAGGCGGCTCCGGAGCGCGGAATTTTCGTCGCGGGCGACAGCGCTTCGGGCGCGTCGCTCGTGGTTCGGGCGATCGCAGACGGTAAACGCGCCGCGCACGATGCGGACCGGTATCTGACGGAGGGTGCATCATGAAAATTTCGAAGTGGCACGGACTCGGCAACGACTTCATCCTGGTAGAGCTTTCCAAATCGTCCGCCTTCGATGCCCGCGGCGTTGCCGAGCGGCTCTGCGACCGCCATTTCGGCGTGGGGGCGGACGGAGTGGTGACGATCCGCCACCTCTCCGGCAGTGCGTTCGAGATGCGTATTTACAACTCCGACGGGACGGAACCCGAGATGTGCGGCAACGCGACGCGCTGCGTCGGGCTCTTCATCAGGCGGCGCATGCTTGCGCGCGGAGACGAATTCGAGCTCCACACGAAGGGCGGAATCGTCCGCCCGAAGGTGCTCGAGAACGGCACGGTCCGGGTCGACATGGGCGAACCCCGGCTGCTGCGCGGCGAAATTCCCGTGGCCGGCGACCCCGGCGCGGAGGCGCGCGAGGTGAAGCTGTACGCCGCCGGGTGCGGGTTCACGGCGTTCTGCGTGTCGATGGGAAACCCGCACGCGGTCATCTTTGTGCCGGACATCCGGGCTGTCGAGCTCGAAAAGTGGGGGCCCGTTCTCGAATGCGACCCGCAGTTTCCGCAGAAGATCAACGTCGAATTCGTCGAGGTCCGCGGCCCGCGGATGGTGCGCATGCGTGTCTGGGAGCGCGGGTGCGGCGTTACGACGGCGTGCGGCACCGGCAGCTGCGCGGCGGCGGTCGCCGGACATCTTTCGGGGCGCACCGGCAGTTGTGTGACCGTGCTGCTCGACGGCGGCGAGCTCGTGATCGAGCATTCAACGGAAGACAACCATGTGTATATGACCGGCCCCGCCGTCGAGGTGTTCCGGGGCGAACTTGTGGAGACGTTTTAAAATGGTGCAAATCAATTCGAATTATCTGAAGCTCCCCGGCAGCTACCTCTTTGCGGCGGTCGCGAAGAAGGTCGCCGCTTATCAGGCCGCCCATCCCGGCGCGGACATCATCCGGCTCGGGATCGGCGACGTGACCCGCCCGCTCGTCCCGGCTGTGGTCGAGGCGATGCATGAGGCCGTCGGTGAAATGGCCTCCGGCGAGACCTTCCGGGGATACGGCCCCGAACAGGGCTATGCCTTTCTGATCGACGCGATCATCCGCGCCGAATACGACAGCCGCGGCATCGAACTCGACCGCGACGAGGTTTTCGTCAGCGACGGCTCGAAATGCGACGTCGCGAATATTCAGGAGATTTTCGACTCCGGCAGCCGGATTGCGGTCGGCGACCCGGTCTACCCGGTCTATCTCGATACGAACGTCATGGCCGGACGCACCGGCGGATTCTGTCCGGACGGCCGTTTCGGAGGCGTCGCCTATCTCGCCGCGACGGCGGAGAACGGCTTCGCCCCGGCGTTGCCGGAGTATCCGGTTGACTTGATCTACCTCTGCAGCCCGAACAACCCGACCGGAACCGTCCTGTCGCACGGCGAGCTCGCGAAGTGGGTCGCCTATGCGAAGGAGAACGGCAGCGTCATCCTCTTCGACAGCGCCTACAGCACGTACATCCGCGAGCCCGGGCTGCCCGGCAGCATCTACGAGATCCCCGGGGCGAAGGAGGTTGCGATCGAATTCAAATCGTTCTCGAAGACGGCGGGCTTCACGGGCGTGCGCTGTGCGTTCACCGTAGTCCCGAAGGCGCTCCGGGGGCGCGCCGCCGACGGCACGCTCCACAGCCTGAACGCGCTCTGGAACCGGCGGCAATGCACGAAGTTCAACGGCGTGAGCTATGTTGTCCAGCGCGGCGCGGAGGCGGTCTATTCCGAAGCGGGGCTGTCGCAGGTCAGGGAGCAGATCGACTATTACATGGAGAACGCCCGGATCATCCGCGAGGGGCTTTCCGGGGCCGGATATACGGTTTTCGGCGGAAAAAATGCGCCTTATATCTGGTGGAAGCTCCCCGGCGGGCTTGACTCCATGCGTTTTTCTGATACATTACTGGAACGGTGCCGGGTGGTCGGAAC
>JABLYX010000084.1 GCA_018265615.1 Lentisphaeria bacterium | reverse complement strand
AACAGCCGCGCAGGATCCCTTCGAGCCCGGCCCCGCCGCCGCCGACGAACACGCGGTCCGGTTCCGGCAGCAGCGGGATCCACTCCTCCGCTTTTCCGGCGCGGGCGACGATATTCTTCAACCCCTCGTTCCGGCAGTTCGCCTCAAGCTCCGCGAACCGCTCCGGGTTCTTCTCGACCGCGTGGACCGTGAGCGCGGGGCAGAGCCCGGCGGCTTCGAGCCCGACCGATCCGCTCCCGGCGCCGACGTCCCACATCACGCCGGGCGCGACACGCAGCTTCGCCAGCACGACCGCGCGGATCTCGGGATGCGTAATCATCTGCTTTGAATGCAGATAGCACTCGTCCGCCAGCCCGAGCGGGAGCTCCGGCGCGGGAAATGTTTCATCCGGCAGCAGCGCAAGCAGCGAGAGCGAACGCTCCGCGTTCCGGTCCCCCGCCAGCGCCGCAAGCGTCCCCGTTCCAACATATTCCGTCGCGAGCCCGAGGTCGCAGCCGACGGCCGCCCGCCTGCCGGAAGCGGCGGGATAACGGCTTATGAGCTCCGCGGCGACATGGCGCGCCGTCCGCTTCGCATCGCAGTAAACCACCGCAAGCGGGCTCCGGAGCATGCGGCGGAACGGCAGCGCCCCGGGCTCTCCGTGCAGCGGGAAAAACGTCATTCCCTCCCACGGTTCGCCGAGGCGCGCAAACAGTTGCTGGAACGCAGTCGGCGCGGGGTGGAACTCAAATACTTCCTCCGGCGCAAGGCGGCGCAGCGTTCCGCCGATGCCGCAGCAGAGCGGGTCGCCGGAGGCGAGCACCGCCATCCTGCGGCCGTTCCGCTCCCTGAGCGCCTCCGCGAGCTTCGCCGTGAGCTCCGCGCCAAGCTCGATGCACTCCGCGCCTTCGCGCAATTCGGGAGCGGCCAGCGCCAGCAGCCGTCTGCCGCCGAGCACAAGCTCCGCCCCGCGCAGCACGGCGCGCACGCGCTCCGTGAAACCCGAACCGTCACAACCGATCACCTGAACCGGATTCATCGGATCCTCCTTCCGTCATCGCCATACAGCGCAAGCTCCAGCTCCATCGCACCCGCCCACTCCCGCAGGACCGCAAACGCCCTTTCGTACACAGGATCCAGCACCGCCCGGTAACGTTCCTCACCGATCCGGACCGCGAGTTCTCCCATCGTATCGAACTCTTCGAGCGGCACACAGGGCAGCTCCGCGCCGAATTCACGCAGACGCGACAATGTGAGCCTGCTTCTGTGCGCGTGGGTGTTCTCAAGCCCGCAGGCGTACTTGAAGAGTTTCCCCGGCATACAGCCGATCACGAGGCGGCCGAATCCGGCCGACGCCGCCGCACGTACCGCGACCCGGATGAAATCCGCGATCGGCACGACCGCTTCCGGCGGAATCTCCGGCCAGTCGCGCCGGACCGCCGCCGTCGTCCGGTTCCCCGTCGTCAGCGCCGCCGTTCTCGCGCCGTTCGCGGCCGCGCTGCGCAGTTGAAGCGCAATCGTCGCCGCGTACGCCGCATTTGAAAACGGACGCACGATGCCGGAGTTCCCGAGGATCGAGATCCCGCCGGTTATGCCGAGCACCGGATTCAGCGTCTTCGCCGCGATCACCTCGCCCCCCGGAACGGAGACCGTCACAAGCAGCCGCTCACCCGGAACGCGGCCGAACCCGGCCCGCTCCATATTCGCAGCGAGGATCCGGCACGGCCCCGGATTGATCGCCGCCTTGCCGGCCGGAACCGCGAGGCCGGGCCGCGTCACGCGCCCCACGCCGGAGCCGCCGCGCACGACAAGAACACCGGCTCCGCACGGCACCGCGTGATCCGCCCCGTCCGGCTCGCCCGAAAAAGGCGCGACGGTCACGGCGACCTCACAGCCGCTCGTCACGTCGGGATCATCCCCTCCGTCTTTCACGACGGCGGCTCCGCCGGACCATGTGCGCGCGACCGGAATCTCCGGCGTTTCGCCGCCGGGGAGCACGAGCGTGACCGGGCCGCCCGCGCCCCGCCACGCGGCGATCGCCGCCGCCGTCATCGCACTGCCGGTCGTCCAGCCGCAGCGCAGTGTTCCCGCCGTTTTCACTCGAGGCCGCTCTCCATCATGCCGTGCAGTGCCGCCACCGCGAGCGGGCTGCCGCCGCGCCGCCCGGAGATCCGCACATACGGAACTTCCACAAGATCAAGCAATTTCTTTGACTCGACCACATTCACGAATCCGACCGGCATACCGACGATCAGCGCGGGCGCAATACCGCGTTCGACTGCGAGCCGCACCACGCCCGCCAACGCGAGCGGCGCATTGCCGCAGAGGAAGATCGCCCCTGCAAGCTCGTCCGCGTGAAGCTCCACCGCCGCGAGCGCCCGCGTGATGCCGCGCTCCCGCGCGTATGCGCCCGTTTCAGTCTCCGCGACCGGGCAGACGATCGACTCCCGCTCGTAGCCCGCAAAGAACCGCTTCAGCTTCGGGACCGACAGCCCCGACTTGATCATGTTCGAATCGGAGTAAATCAGCGCCCCGCGCCACAGCGCCTCAAGTGCGGCCCCGACCGCGTCGCCCGAGAATTCAAGGTCGTCGAGGATCGCGAAATCCGCACAGGTGTGCACGAGCCGCCGCGCCACCCGCCACTCCGGCGGGGAAAAGCGCGCGCGGACGGCGGGATCCGCCTCCGCATCGATGCGGAGGAAGCTCTCGGCTTCGATCGCGGCGCCGTCGCGATCCCAGGTGATCGTATCGAATAATGCGTTCATCAGTAGTCCAGTCCCTTCTGCGCCGGAAGGCCGTCCCGGTACGGGTGGCGGATCTCCCGCACCTCCGAAACAAGGTCGGAGACGGCGATGAGCTCCGGCGGCGCCCCGCGCCCCGTCACAATGACATTCAGCCCGCGTCGGCGCGCGGCGAGCACCCGCGCGGCCTCTTCCGCTTCGATATAGCCGTTGCGGAGCGCGACGTTCAGTTCGTCGAGGATCAAGAGCTCGCCGTCGAATCCGGCAAGCAGCTCTTTCGCGCGCTCCCACCCCAGGCGCGCCGCTCCGGCATGATCGCCGGGCCGGGTCGTAAGCCCGAGCCCGCAGCATTCAAAAATCATTCCAGGGAAACGGGTTGTGAAAAAGTTACGTTCCCCCGTCGGCCGGTTTCCCTTGAGGAACTGAAGCACAGCCACGCGCCACTCCCAGCCGATAGCGCGGACCGCGATGCCGAATGCGCTCGAACTCTTCCCCTTGCCGTCGCCGGTCAGGTTCAGCAGAAGTCCCCGGTCATTTTCCCGCAGCATCAGCGCACCCCCATTTGTCTGTAAAGCCGTTCGACGTCGATCCGGCCACGCACATGGTCCGCCAGCCGGTTCAACGCATCCTCCACACCGTACCCGGCGGTCACGCCGCCCTTCGGAGCCCACCCCTTCGCGACGCGGAGCCGGTCGAGCCACTGCCGCCGGAAGCGGTCGTCGTCGAACACGCCGTGCAGATAAGTGACAAAACAATTTCCCCGCACGAAGCCGACCGCGCGGCCCGCTTCGTCGCGGATCTCCGGTATGCCGGAAACGAGCGGAACCGTTTCACCGTGGTGGATCTCATACCCCGATACCGCCGTTCCGTCCGGCAGGAACGCCTGTGTCCGCCGCAGCGTCTTCGTCCGCCGCATGACGGTTTCGAGCGGCAGCAGCCCGAGACAGCGCACCTCGCGCGCCGCCGATTCGATCCCGTCCGGGTCAAGCAGCCGTTCGCCGAGCAGCTGAAGCCCGCCGCAGACGCCCGCAATCAGTGCGCCGCGCTCCGCCGCACTGCATACTTTAGACGCAAGTCCACAGGATTGCAAGCGCGCGAGGTCGGCCGCAACGCTTTTGCTGCCGGGCAGGAGCACCGCGTCCGGTTCACCGAAGTCGTCGGCGTTTGAGACCTTCCGCAGCGTCACATCCGGCTCGATCTCAAACGGCGTGAAATCCGTGAAATTCGCGATGTGCCCGAGCTGCACGAGCACGATATCCAGCGTCTCCGACTCCTTCCGGGCGGGACGGACGAAGGAGAAGTTCACGGAGTCCTCCTCCGGAAGCCCGAGGTCGTGCCGGTAGTCGATCACACCGAGCACGGGACGCCCGGTCATTCGCCCGAGCCACTCGTGCGCACCGCCGAGCAGAGATGGGTCCCCGCGGAACTTGTTTACAATGAATCCGTTCACCAGTTCGCGCTCGCGCGGTTCCAGAGTCGCCCAGGTCCCGGCAAACGATGCGTAGACGCCGCCGCGGTCGATGTCCCCCGCAAGCAGCACCTGCGCCTGCGCATGCTCCGCCATACGCATGTTCACGAGGTCGCCGCTCTTCAGGTTCACTTCGCCGGGACTGCCCGCCCCCTCGAGCACGATCACGTCGTAATCCGCCGCGAGCGAGTCGTACGCGAACGCCACCTCGTGCCACAGCTCCGGCTTGCGCCTGAAATAGTCGCGCACGCCGAAATTCCCGATCGCGCGCCCGTGCAGAATCACCTGGCTGCCGAGGTCGCTGTTCGGCTTGAGCAGAATCGGGTTCATCCGCACATCGGGGTCGAGCCGGCACGCCTCGGCCTGAACCGCCTGCGCGCGGCCGATCTCGCCGCCGTCCGGCGTGACGAACGAGTTGAGCGCCATATTCTGCGCCTTGAAGGGCGCGACCGCGAAGCCGTCCTGCAGCAGGATCCGACAGAACGCCGCCGCGAGCACACTCTTGCCCGCATTCGAGCAGGTTCCCTGCAGCATCAGCGCGGGGGTGCGGCGCTTTTTCACGAGATGCGGAGCCCGCCCCCCCAGCGCGTCGAGCAGCCGCTCCTGATCCTCCTCTTTCCGCACCGCGACGCGGCAGAAACCGGGGCCGAGGCCGGGGTAGCCGGAGCAGTCGCGCACCGCGATCCGGCGCCGCATCAGCAGCTCCTCAGGAAGCCCGGCGCGGCCGCTCCGGAACAGCAGGTAGTTCGCCCCCGACGGATAGACCCGGAAGCCCGGCAGAGCCCCGATACCCGCTGCAAGCATGGCGCGCAAACGCACGGTTTCGCGGCGGCTGCCGGAAACATACCCCTCTTCCGGCAGTGAAAGCAGAAACTCCATCATCGCACAGGCGGGGATTGAAAGCGCCCATTCGCCCTGCCGTTCGCGCAGCAGCGCCATCAGCGGCTCCGGCCCGGCCATCGCCCCCATCCGCAGCCCCGGCAGCGCGTAAAACTTGGTGAACGAACGGCTGACAACCAGATTCGGGAGCGCGCGCCCCGCGAGCGATTCCGCTTCACCTGCAAACTCGATAAACGCTTCGTCCACAAGGAACAAGCTGTCCGGGTGCGCAACAATGGCAGCTTCGAGCTTCGCGCGCGGGACAACGGAGCCGGCCGGATTGCCGGGGTTCCCGAGAATCACAAGGTCGCCCGGCCGGACCGCCGCGCCGAGACGGGCGGGATCCGGAATGAAACCCTCCTCCTCGCGGAGCACGAACCGCTCGACCGGGAGTCCCGCATTCCGGCACGCCGCTTCGTATTCGAGATAGCCCGGCACGACGACGAGCGCCCGCTTCGCGCCGCACAGGCCCGGCAACAGATTCAGCAGCAGGTTCGAGCCGTTCCCGGGGACGACCCGCTCCGGCGCGACGCCCCACCGCGCGGCCAGCAGTGAAGCGACCGTTTCCGCATACGGCTCCGGATACGCGCCGAGAGCACCGAAGCTCCGGAAACAGCAGCCGAACGCCCCCGGCGGCGGCCCGAGCGGGTTTAAATTCACACTGAAGTCGAGGATCTCCTCCGGGCGGCAGCCGGCCCGTTTCGCCAGCGCCGCAAGGTTTCCGCCATGTTCGATCATCATTGAAGACTCCATATCACAGCGACGGCGAGCGCCGTCAGCACCATTCTCGTCCCGACGCCCGCGACCGCGATCAGCGCGCCGTCGCCCCTCGGATAAATTCCCATCGACACCGGCAGTCCGCGCCGGACCATGCGGATGATCCCGTTCAGGATATTGCCGATCAGCAGCGCGATGACAAGCTGCGGAATCGTAATCTGCCGCTGCTTCAACAGCTCCGCCGCCGTACCGGATGACGCGAGCAGCCCGCCGAAGCGCGCGCCGAGCACCGTCAGCGCGCCGGGCGACAGGAACGCCCCCCAGTTCTCCGGCGCCCGGAAATTCAGCCAGCCGCGCTGGATCACACACGAGGTCCAGAGGTAGAACGGCACGGTCAGCAGCAGCAGCCGGACGAGGAAGCCGAACGTCCGCTTCGCGACCCGGCGCCTGACCTCGCTCCACGGCAGTGGAGAAGCCGCCTCCACGCTTCGCGTCCCGTCCCCTCCGCGCCCCGACAGCATGCGCGCCGCAAGTAAAAACAGCAGCAGCGCCAACGCCATCGTGCCGAACGAAACGGCGAAATAGAGCGTCCCCGCCCAGCCGAGAACACCGATCACCGGCAGCGCAAGACAGCCGGTGAACATGAAAACCGGCGGAACCGAACAGCAGAGCGCGCCCGCAATCATCTCGCGCCGCGTGACCCTTCCCTCGCGGCGGCCGTCGGCCAGCATCAGCGCCGCGACGTTCCCCGAAGCAAACGACGCGACAAACGCGAGCACGCAGGGCTCCGGCAGCCGCGAGAGCCGCATCAGGGGGCCCGCCGCAACCGCAATCCGGTGCAGCCAGCAGCGGAATTCGAGGATGCCGGTCACGACGCAGATCGCCAGCACTGCCGCAATGATTCCCGCCAGCGACGCGAAAGCGTGCGGCAGCGCGGCGGGGACGGAACAGAACACGGCCCCCGCCGTCGCTGTGACTGAAATCGCGGCAGGCAGCCGCTTTCTCACCGTTTTACCGCGAGCATCGATAGATACGCCTCCGGAAGCTGTTCGATCCGTTCCGCGCCGGAGCAGCAGATTTCATTTTCCAACCCGAGATTCGCGCCGTAGACCACCCGGAAGCCCGGCGGCAGCAGCTCAAGCAGCCGGTTCCGGGAGCGGTAGGTCTTCAGGAGCACCGTCGTGCTGTGTTCCGGGAATTCCGGCACTTCTCCCTCCGCAATCGAATAGCTCGGCACGATCCGCAGCACGTCGCGATCCTCGCAGAGCACTTCACCGCTCTTCGCGGCGAGCGCGCTCCACGAATTCACGCCGGGCACGATCTCATACGCGAGCTGCGGCTCGAGCTTCAGCAGCGCCCTCAGAAGGTAGGAGCAGGTGCTGTAGGTCATCGGGTCGCCGATCGACGCGAACGCGCAATCGGAGCCGCCCTTCAACGCTTCATGAACCGCCGCCGCGTGCGCATCGATGCGCGCCATCCGCTCGCCCCAGTCGGTCGACATCGTGAATTCAAGCTCAATTACCTCCGCCGTGACGCCGGGCAGCGCCGCGATGATCGCGGCCGACACGCTGCGCTCCGACTGGCGCGACGCGACACAGTAGATCCGCCTGACCTGCCGCAGCACCCGCAGCGCCTTCAGCGTCACGAGCTCCGGATCACCCGGCCCGAGCCCGACCCCGTAGAATGCCGCCGCCATCAGAACGCCTCCGCGAAACGGCGCGCGACCGCCGGATTTTCCCCCAGACCGTGCAGCACGCATTCGCACACGTGCCCGGCGGTTTCGAGCCGGCTCTTCCAGGAATCCGGCCCGTCGCCCGCCATGTCGTTCAACGCGTGGTCCCCCGCCACAAGCATCAGCGGGAGCAGCCAGACCCGGCGGGAAGCGATGCCGGGGAGCAGCTCGCCGAACGGAGGGTTCCCCTCGACGCACGCGAGGCGGAACTCCGGGTCGAACCTCTTCAGCTCCGCCGCCGCGGCCATATATTGAAAGTCCGAGCGGCCGTCCGCATTGCCGTGCCCCATGAAGACGACCGCCTCATCCGGCTGCCGCTCCGCGGGGACGCCCGAGACCGCCGCCGCGAGAAAGCTCCGCAGCTCCGGCAGGCTCGAAAACGGCGGACGGCTCACGTTCAGCTCCAGCTGCGGCCGGAACGCCGATACGTCGCGCAGAAGCTTGTGAAACTCCTCGCCGGGAGAAAGGAATCCGGCCGTGACATCGGCCGCCGCATATCCCTCCAGCACAAGACGCTGCAGTACCTTCGGGAGCGACGGGACGCCGCCGCCGAGCCGCTCACGGACCACGCCGGAGGTGTATGCCCGGAAGAGCGGCAGCTCCGGATTCCGCCGCAGCAGCTCCGCTTCGATCCCCTCATACGCGCGCTCCGCCCCCGGAACCGTGCTGCCGAAAACAGCCAGAACCTGCGCCTTTCTTCCGGCCCTCTCCGGACGGGAAGGACGGCTTGCAAGTTTCTCCGCCGCCGATCGGAACCGTTCCGCCGCAATATTCAGATCCTCCTCCGACGGATGCTTCATCGCCTCGGCGACGCGCGCGGCGCGCTCCTCATTCCACGCATGAGGGGAATCGGCGGGGCGGCTCTTCATGCGCGCAAGATACTCCGGCGTGTAGCCGCCCTGGCAGATGAACTTCACGCGCGCGGTACAGCTCTCAAGCAGCCCTTCGGCGCGGCCGATGCAGTTGAAGGCGTGCTCGGAATCGGGCCATGCGCCGAGCGTCATGAAAATCCCGACCTCCTTCCGGCGGCAGCGCTTCATATACGCGCGCATGTCGCCGTCCGGCCAGCCGCGGTAGACGCCGAAGCCGAGTGCGATGAAGTCGAACCGCTCCGGCGGCGGCGCATCGGAGGCATTCGCGCACACACACTCCGGCCCGAGCGCCGAAGCGATCGCCCGGGCGAGCTTCTCCGTATTGCCGCCGCGGCTCGTGTAAACAACCAGACACTTCATCAATTTTTCTCCTTTGCGCTTCCGGTCGGAACGCAGTACGGGACGCCGTCCGCGCCGGCATGAATTTCGGCTTCGATTTCAAAAATATCCCGGAGGATTTCCGGCCGCAGGATTTCCCGCGGCGTCCCGATGTTGCGGATGCGCTTCCCTTTCAGCGTAACGAGGACGTCCGAACAGCGCGCCGCGAGATTCAGGTCGTGCAGCACCATCAGCACCGTGATGCCGAAGCGCCGGTTCAGGCCGCGCACAAGTTCGATCACGTCGAACTGGCAGCGGATGTCGAGAAACGTGGTCGGCTCGTCGAGCAGCAGGAGCTTCGGCTCCTGCGCGAGCGTCATCGCGATCCACGCCCGCTGCCGCTCGCCGCCCGAAAGCGTCGAGAGCCTCCGCTCCCGGAACGGTTCGAGCCGGGTGAGCTGCAGAATCTCCGCGACCACCTCACGGTCATGCGCGTTCAGCGCCCCGAAGCCGGCACGGTGCGGGAAGCGGCCGAATCCGACCAGCTCCCCGACCGTCGTTTCGCCCGCCGCGTGGTGCAATTGCGGCAGGATCGCCATCTTCCGCGCCAGCTCCGCCGTGTCGCAGTCGTGAACCGCCCGGCCGTCGAGCAGCACGCAGCCGGAACGCGGCCGGAGCAGCCGCCCGATAACCTTGAGCAGCGTGGACTTGCCGCTGCCGTTCGCCCCCACGAGCGTCATGATCTTTCCGGCCGGAATCTCAAGCTCCACGCCGTCGAGGACGAGTTTCGCGCCGTATCCGGCCGAGAGCTCCCGTATTTCAAGCTTCATAACTGTGCCTCCTCAGCAGCCAGAGGAAGAAAGGCGGCCCGAGCAGCGCCATGATGACTCCGACCGGCAGTTCGGAGGGATCCATCGCCATGCGCCCGACCGTGTCGCAGCCGACCACCATCACGGCCCCGAACAGCGCCGAACCGGGAACGAGGAAGCGGTTGTCCGCCCCCATCACGATCCGCACGATGTGCGGCGCGATCAGTCCGACGAAGCCGAGCAGCCCCGCCACGCTGACCGCCGCCGCCGCGAGCAGCGCCGCCGCCGCGAGCAGCGCGAGCCGGGTCCGTTCAACCCGGATCCCCAGGCCCGCCGCGACCTCGTCGCCGAGCGCGAGGATATTCAGCCGGCGGCTCAGGAACAGCGCCGCGGCGAAGCCGAGCGCCATATACGGCCCGGCCTGGCTGATCTGCGGCCAGCTGCGCGCCGCAAGCGACCCGATCGTGAAGTCGAGCACGCCGCCCGCTTTTTCGGCGTTCAGCAGCAGGATCGCGCTGCTGAACGCGCCGAGCATCGCGGAGACCGCGACTCCGGCCAGGATCAGCCGCACGGGGTTCACGCCGCGCTTCCACGCGAGCATGTAAACCAGCACCGCCGTGCCGAGCGAACCGCAGAACGCCGCCGGAACCAGAAATGCGCCGAACTGCGGCAGCACGAGCATCACCAGGATCCCGGCCAGCCCGCCGCCGGCCGAAACGCCGATGATGCCGGGCGATGCAAGCGGGTTCCGCATGACCCCCTGCAGGGTTGTCCCCGACACCGCAAGACTGCCGCCGACCATCGCGCCGAGCAGCACGCGCGGCAACCGGATGTTGAAAATGATCTGGTAATCGATCCCCTCCCTCTTGAAAAAAAGCGTATCGAGGATCTCTCCGAACGACAGCTCAAGCGAGCCGAACCGCAAACTCACAAGCATGACCCCGGCCAGCAGCGCCGCCAGCGCCGCCAGCGCCGCGAACCGTCCGGGAAGTGTGCGCAATGAAATCACAGCTCCTCCTTCCAGCCGGGGTGCAGCAGCTTCGCGAGATGGCGGAACGCCTCGGGAAAACGCGTGCCGGGCAGGTACAGGAAAAGATCGGCGGGCAGAAAATGGACCCGGCCGGACTTCGCTGCGCGCAACTCCTTCCACGCCTCCTGCGACATGATCTCACGCCGGAACTTCTCCCGCAGCATCGCTTCGTCCCCCATGGTCACAACGCAGATCACATCGGGATCCTCCATCAGCAGCCGCTCGTAGCTGAAGCTGACCCGCTTTCCCGGTTCCCCGGCGGCGATGTTTTTCGCGCCGAGCATTTTCGCCATGGTCCCGGTGTTCGACTCCCCGCCTTCGAGCTTGAATCCGGCCGTTCCGGCGAAGACGATCGCGACGGAGGGAGGGGGGAACTTCGCGGCTTCGCGGCAGATCCCGTCGACCTCTCCCGTGACCCGGGCGGCCTCCGGATTCTCCCGGATCGAACCGCCGTTCAGCCGGCAGAAGAAATCGAGCAGCCCCGCGAAATCCGTGTAGTTGTCGTATTCGACCCCGACCGTCTCGACCCCGGCGCGCCGAAGCTGCTCCGCGAGGGCATGGTGCCGTTCATAACGCGAGAGCAAAAGCACGAAATCAGGGCGCAACTGTACGATTTTCTCTGGATTCGGAGAAAACGCACTCCCGAATACAGGCAAATCGCGCGCCGCCTCCGGCAGCGTCTCCGTGCTCCGGATCCGCGGAATCCCGACCGCCGTGCCGCCCGCCGCGTACCAGACCTGCACAAGCGAGCCGAGACAAACGACCGTCCGCTCCGGCTTCTTCTTCAGCGTCACCGTCACGCCGTCCGGCTGGCGGAAGCGGACGGACGCCGCATCCTCCGACACGACCTCCGCCGACAGGGAGCCGGCCAGAACGGCAAAGAACATCATAAGCACTCTTCTCATTCGAACGCCTCCGCGATTTTCTCCATCAGATCGGACGCCATCGCCCGGTGCGAATAGTTCGCCTTCTCGGTCAATGCGAATCCACCGCATTCGCCGGCGGTCAGAAAACCGCGCCCGATCCACTCCAATATACCACGTTCCAGATTCCGTGCAACCCCGTCGCGGAATTTCTCCGGAGCGGCGGCGGCAACCCGGGCCGGATAGATCCGCATCTGCCGGTAGACCTGTCCGGCCAGCACGCCGCAGACCGGAAAATCCGGCGGCAGCTTTCCGGCGCGGACAACCGGTTTCTCTCCGGCTGTCACCATTTCCCGGTATTTTCCGAAATCGACCTGCTGGATGAAGCGGTATCCGGCGATCCGTCCACCCGCCTTCATGCCGAACGGCAGACACGCATGCTTCGAGCTCGAAACCGTATTGTGGAGATTGCGCTCGCGCGGTTCGAATGCAAAATGCACCGGGGAAAGCCGCACGGCTCCCTCCGCCTTCATGCGCGCGACCCCGGCAAGGAACATGCCGTATACCGCCTCATCCGGCGGAACCGGCGGCAGTTTTCCCGCCGCGATCGCAGCGGCCAACGGCAGCCCCTCGCCTACCCTGAGCCGATAGAGATCGAGACCGGAGATCCGGGTTTCGGAGAAGAGCGTATCAAGGTCGCGCTCCCACATTTCAAACGTTTCCCCCGGCAGCCCGTACAGCAGATCGATCACGACCGCCAGCTCATTCAGGCGGGAGAGCTCCCCGAGCCGCGCGAGGATCGCCGCGCGGTCCGAACGCCGCCCGAGACTGCGGCGCAGCTGCGTGTCGAACGTCTGGATCCCGATCGACAGCCGGTTCACACCGGCATCGGCGAAACGGCGCACCTTGTCCGGCGTCAGGTCGTCGATCCGCCCCTCAATCGTGATTTCGCAATCCGCCGCGAGGCGATAGTTCCGCCGCACCGTTTCCAGGATCGAAACAAGCTCACCGCCGTCCAGCTCGCTCGGGCTTCCGCCGCCGAAATAGACGGAGTTTACAGGAAAGCGCCCTGCCGCCTCCGCCCACGTTTCAAGCTCATGCTTCAGCAGCCGGACGTATTCGTCAATCTCACTCCGCTCCGCCGCGCCGAGATAGAACGGGCAGAAGAGGCAGCGGCTGCGGCAGTACGGAATGTGAATATACAGCGACCGCGGCGAGGGAGAATCCAGTGCAGCAGCCGTGCGCCACGCCGCCGCCGGATCCTCCAGCAGCTCAACCGGATACCCCATCATGCCGCGCGGCACGCCGGGCGACATTTTCTTGTCCATGAAGGTCTGCATGGCGTTACTCCGCGCTGCCGCAGACGGCGAGAAAGAGCCTGCCGCGGCTGCGCTCGACGATGAAGCGCAGCGTCCGCCCGCCGGAGGGGACATCCACGCAATAGGTATTCGGGTCTCCCGCCGCGGTGGAAACCCGCGCTTTGGCGAATTCCGGCTCCCCGGCGCCGTCGAGCGACTTCTCCAACTTCTGCGTGAGCTCGGAATCCATGGAGGCGAAACCGGCCCGCTTCTCCTTCGGAGTCCGTCCGGCACGGTAAGCTTCGAAAGCCCGTTCGGCAAACGCCGCCGTCTCCCGCGCGGTTTCAGGCATACACTCCTCCAGCCGCACCCCGGAGGAAGAACGGCCGAACAGAAAATACGCCCCGGCCGCGACAATCGCGACTGCCGTCAGAATCAACAGTTTCCTGTTCATGGCTCCTCCTAGAACGGGTCGTAAAGTTCGTTGTCCTTGGAGCCGACGTTCCCCACCCGGTTCGCAGAGAGGAACTCATCCGACAGATCCTTGCAGTACCCCATCGCCTCCGACGACGCATGGCAGTCGGCCCACAGAACGTCCGCCCGGCCGCCGTGCCGGAAATGGATATTGTCGGAGTGGCCCGAAACCGTCGCGGTTTCGACCCCGTCCTTCACCTGAAAATGTGAATAGAGGAACGACTGCCCCTCTCCGAGCGAGGAGCTGTTCGCACTGACCGTATCCGCGAGCGCAATCGTGCGGGAGGGGTTCTTCGCTTTGCCGTCCTTCCAGCCGCTGCCCTGTTTCTGGCCGTCCTTCATGAAATACTCCTGCGAGCCGACCCCATAGACGCTGAGTCCGTATCCGGCCCCCTGCGCAAGATTCTCCACGTCAACCGGTTCGGACCACGACGGGCAGACCATCACCATGACATTGCCGTTCAGGTACGGGGCGAGCAGTCCCAACCGCATATCGATTTTGCCGCCGGAGAACCGTTCCCCGATCCACAGCAGCGCCGGTTTCGTCCCCATGCCGTAAACGCCGTAGGCGGGCATGAAATAGCCGGTGTCAGCCGTGTACATCGACATGCCGGCCCCCATCTGTTTGACGTTGCCGAGACATTTCGCGCCCTTGCCCCGCTCACGCGCCTGGTTCAGCGCGGGCAGCAGCATCGAAGCGAGGATCGCGATAATGGCGATCACGACGAGGAGTTCGATAAGGGTGAAGAGACGGGAGCGGGGAGAATAGTGGTGCATGGCCTTGTCCTTTGTGTTACGCGCACAACAATACTTTGCTCCGACCGCAACGGGATCCGACTATAACGGTTGCGCGACAGCCACGGAATTTCACCATGATTCACCGTCTCTGCGGTCGACGATTCATTAATATACCGGCGGAACCCTCCGCTTTCAAGCATATTTCTCTTGAAAGCGCGGAATTACGCGTTATATTAGCCGGAACGGGAGCAGCACAGATGAAACCATTCGACAACCGGCCCATCGGCATTTTCGACTCCGGCCTCGGCGGCCTTACCGTCGCGGCCGCGCTGCGGCGCAAGCTGCCCGGCGAAGCGGTCGCATACCTCGGGGACACGGCGCGTGTGCCGTACGGGGATAAATCGGTCGATGCGATCATCCAGTTCGCGCATCAGGACGTCGAATTCATGCTTTCGCGCGGAGTCAAGCTCGTGGTGGCGGCCTGCAACACGGTTTCGGCCGTTGCGCTCGAATCGCTCAAGCGCGATTACCCCGACCGGATCATCCTCGGAGTAATCGACTCCGGTGTGCGCGCGGTCATCGATTCCGGCGTGGAGCGCGTCGCCGTGATCGGCACCCGCGCGACGGTGAACAGCGACGCATACCGGCGCGGAATCCACGCAGGAGACTGCTCGATCCGGGTCGAAAGCATCGCCTGCCCGCTGCTCGTGCCGTTGGCGGAGGAGGGAGTGACCGACGGAGCAATCGTCCCCGCCGTATTCGACATTTACCTCGGCAAACTGCGGAAGGATCCGCCCGACGCGCTGCTGCTCGGCTGTACGCACTATCCGCTTTTCGCGGAAGCGCTGAACGCCTACTTCGAAGGAAGGGTCCGGATCCTCGACAGCGCGACGGCCTGCGCGGAATACACGGCCGGCTTCCTCGAAGAGAACAAGATCGCGGCGCGCCCGGACAATACGCCGTCATTCGGCTGTTTCGTGACCGACCTGCCATCGGAGTTCCATCGCCACGCGACCCGGTTTCTCGGCCAGGCCCCCGGCCGTGTGGAGCGAATCAACCTCACATAAAGACGGCTTGTCACTGCCCTTCCCTGCGCAACTCCGAGGGCGAATGCCCCAGCCGTTTCCGCAGCAGCTTCGCCAGATAATTCGGGTCCGGGCAGCCGCATTTCAGCGCGATCTCCTTGACCGAAAACCGTGTTCCGGCAAGCAGTCCCGCCGCTGCCTGAATCCGGCGCGAAATCAAATACTCGACCGGCGAAACTCCGGTCTGCCGCCGAACCAGCCTCGTCAGCGTCGAACGGTGCACGCCGAGCTCCTCCGCGATTCCATCGATGGAGAGCGCCGCATCGTCGAACTGCTCCTCAATCAGCGTCTGAAACGCCTCCACAAGCGAATCGACATGTTCCCCGCCCCGGATGCATGCAAGCGACATAATCTCATACGCGGTCGCACCGGCACGGAACTCTCCCGCCGTCGTCAGGTCACGCAGTTCCCGGCCGAGCCGCGCGAACAGCTCGTGCGGACAGCGTCCGGCACGGGCCGCCCGGCGCTCCAGCCGGAACGCCGCAATCACTTCGTCCAGGTGGTCCCCGTCGCAGGTGAGCCAGTAATACTCCCACTCCGCACTGCGCGCCGAAATCCGGTGCGTATCTCCGGGAAAATAGAATGCCGCCTCTCCCGGATGCAGTGTCCACACTTCTCCATGATCCGCGACAAAATCCCCCTCTCCGTCGACTCCCCAGAACAATTCAAGGAACATCTTCCGGCGCGGCTCCTCCCGCCACGGCCGCCGTACCCGGTAATGCCCTGCGGAGCGTGCCCGCAGGGGAGCCGCAACCGATCCGCTCAACGTCGGCCGGAATACCGTCTCAATCATATCTCTCCTCCCACCCATTACGCAACAAAATTACCCGATAAGATACATCTCTCCTCTTTGAGATGCAAGCACGATAGAGTATAATATACATAAACCAGGAGGAACCCATATGAAAAACGGACCCAAAGTCGTCGTGATCGGAGCCGGAAGCTACTTCTTCGGCAAGCCGGTCATCTACAATATGATCCACAGCCCCATCCTGAACGGCGGTACACTGGCGCTGGTCGACACCGACCCCGCCGTGCTCGAAACCATGACCGCCATCGCGGAACGCGCAAAAACGCACGCCGGAGTGAAGCTCGAAATTCTCGGTTCGACCGACCGCACCGCCGTCATGAAGGATGCGGATTTCGTTGTCCTTTCATTTTCATTCCGCAACGCCTACTACCGGGAACTCGACACCCGGATTTCGCGTAAATACGGTGTCACGATGTGTTCGAGCGACACCATCGGCCCCGGCGGCATCTTCCGCGCCCTCCGGGAACTGCCCGAAGTCCTGCGGATTGCAGACGACGTCCGCCGTCTCGCCCCGAGCGCGTGGCTCATCAATTTCGTGAATCCGACCTCCACACTCGGAATCGGGCTCATGCGCAACGCTCCCGATGTGCACAGCTTCGCGCTCTGCGACGGCAATCACGAGCCGTACGTCCGCGCCATGTACCTGCGCAAACTCGGCGTCATCGGTTCGGAAACGGAGTTCACCCCGGAAATCGATGCGAAATTCGAGCTTAAAATCGCCGGGGTGAACCACTGCACCTGGATCCTCGAATGCCGCTGCGACGGACGCGACCTCATGCCGCTCCTGCTCGAAAAGACCCGCGAAGCCGCCCGGCACGAATACGACCAGGCCCCCTCGTCCAAAGCCAAGCCCCGCCTCAACGCGAACTATGAGCTCGCTCTGATGGAGCTCTACGGCGCATTCCCGACGGCGGCGAGCCATACCAAGGAATACGTACCATTTTTCCAGGGATACGGAGTCACTCCGGTTACGCCGGAGCCGATCATCTGCTTCGACGGTTACAACCGCGCCGAAGAGATGGCAGCGGCGTGGGCCGAAACCCGCAAGCTCGCGACCGGCGAAACCCCGGTCTCAGCTCTCTTCGAAACCGGACGCGGCGACCATGCGACCGACATCATCGAATCAATGTGGGGCAACCTCGGCAAAAAATTCTACATCAATTCCGCAAACCGCGGGGCGGTCACAAACCTGCCTGCCGACGCGTTCCTCGAACTGCGCTGCGAACTCGACATGCAAGGTCCCCGTCCCCTGCCGGTCGGCGATATGCCGCGTGGGCTGCTCGGACTCACACAGCAGGTGCTCGATACGCATGAGCTGACCGCTGAAGCCGCCGTCTCCTGCGACAGAAAAAAACTCCTGCTCGCCCTCGCCGCCGACCCGATCGTGAACAACATCGGCGATGCGAAAAACATCATGAACGAGCTGCTGGAGGCCGAACGCGACCACCTGCCGCCCGGCTGGTTTGAGTGAGCAAGCTTGAATAAACCAGAAGTCAGCGCGCGCGTATAGGACGGCTTTGACGTCC
>JABLYX010000022.1 GCA_018265615.1 Lentisphaeria bacterium | reverse complement strand
AAAATCGCGGAACGGAGCACGGTAAATGCGTAAAGTCTATCACAAAATCATCCATATCGCCGGCAACGTGATCACGGTCGAAGCCGACGACGTCAGCTACAACGAACTGGCCGAAGTAACGAGTGCGCGCGGCGTTTCGCTCGCCCAGGTGATCCGGCTGGCGGACGGCAAGGTTTCGCTGCAGGTGTTCGCGGGCAGCCGCGGCATCAGCACGGGCGATCAGGTGCGCTTTCTCGGCCGCGAGATGCAGGTTTCGAGCTCCGACGCGCTGCTCGGGCGTGTCTTTACCGGCCGCGGGACGCCGCGCGACGGCCGCCCGGAGGTGACTTCGGAGATGGTCGATATCGGCGGCCCCTCTGTGAATCCGGCCAAGCGTATCATCCCGCGCAATATGATCCGCACGAATATCCCGATGATCGACGTGTTCAACACGCTGGTCGAGTCGCAGAAGCTGCCGATCTTCTCCATTGCGGGCGAACCGTACAACGAGCTGCTTGCCCGCATCGCACTGCAGGCCGAGGTCGACGTGATCGTGCTCGGCGGCATGGGCCTCAAGTACGACGACTATCTGAAGTTCAAGAATACGCTCGACGAGCACGGCGCGCTGTCGCGCACGGTGATGTTCATCCACACCGCGTCCGACCCGACCGTGGAGTGCCTGATGGTTCCGGATATGGCGCTCGCCGTGGCCGAACAGTTTGCGCTCGAGGGCAAGCGGGTCCTCGCGCTGCTGACCGATATGACGAACTTCGCGGACGCGCTTAAGGAAATCGCGATCACGATGGAGCAGATTCCGGCGACCCGCGGTTATCCGGGCGACCTCTACAGCCAGCTTGCAAGCCGTTACGAGAAGGCGGTGGACTTCGACTCCGCCGGTTCGATCACGATTCTGGCCGTCACCACGATGCCGGGCGACGACGTGACCCACCCGGTGCCGGACAACACGGGGTATATCACCGAAGGGCAGTTTTATCTGCGCAACGGACGCATCGAGCCGTTCGGCTCTCTGTCGCGTCTGAAGCAGCAGGTCAACGGCAAGACGCGGCCGGACCACCGCGCGATCATGGACTCGATGATCCGGCTCTATTCGGACTACAGGAGCACGCTTGAAAAGCAGTCGATGGGTTTCCAGATGTCCGCGTGGGATAAGAAGCTGCTGAAGTACGGCAGGCTTTTCGAGAAGAACATGATGGATCTGTCGGTCAATATTTTGCTCGAGGATGCGCTCGATCTCGGTTGGAAGATCCTGGCCGACTGTTTCGACCGCAATGAAGTCGGTATCAAGACCGACCTCGTCGACAAGTACTGGCCCGAGGCGAAGAAGTAAGCCCGGAGGGCAATCGATGGCCAAGATCAAATTCACGAAAACCGAGCTCAAGGTACAGCAGGATTCGCTCAAGCAGTTCGTCCGCTTCCTTCCGACGCTGCAGCTCAAGAAGCAGCAGCTGCAGATGGAGGTGCGGCTGAGCACCGAGCAGCTCGAAAAGAACCTTGCCGAGCAGGAGGAACTGGTCCGGCGCATGGACAGCTTCCTCGAACTGTTCAGCAGGGAGAACGAGCTTGTGTTCCTGGAAGGGCTCGTCCGGGTCAGGAGCGTGGTCACGGGCGAGGCGAATATCGCCGGCATTGCGATTCCGACCTTCGACCGGGTCGATTTCGAGCCGGTTCCGTGGGATCTTTTCGATACGGACTGGTATGTGGACGATGCGGTCCGTGCGTTGAAGGACGCGGTTTCGCTGCGTGAGGCATACAAGGTGCTCGAAGAGCAGCACCGGCTCCTCTCTGTGGAACTGCGCAGCACGTCGCAACGCGTGAACCTGTTCGAGAAGGTGAAGATTCCGGAGTGTAAAGAGAATATCCGCCGCATCCGGATCATGCTCGGCGACCTCGACACCAGCGCGGTCGCGCGATCCAAAATCGCAAAGAAGAAATCGCAGGAAGCCGCGGAACAGGCGGCGTCCTGAGGGAACGCATGAACAGGGAAGGCGGCTGTGCCGCCTTTCCTTTTTTACGCGGAGAAAAACTCCGTGCGCGCGGGAGCGGATTCTCCCGTGACAATCTTGCCGTGCCGCTTGTAAAAACGGCCGGCGGATTGTATATTATTTTCTCTTTAAAGGAACTATATATTTCATGGTCAGCAGTAATAATATCAATATCGCGAGCCGCAGCGTATTGTCGAGCCCGGGCGCGATCCGTTCCGAGCTGCCGTTGTCGCTGGACGCGGTCATGCGGGTCATGGATGCCCGGCAGGAGCTCTGCGACATCCTCGACGGAAAATCGAAAAAACTGGTCATGATCGTCGGTCCGTGTTCGATACACAACCCCGACTCCGCACTTGAATATGCGGAGCGTCTCCGCGCACTCAGCGACGAGGTCAGGGACCGGATCATGATCGTCATGCGCGTCTATTTCGAAAAGCCGCGCACCACCATCGGTTGGAAAGGCCTGATTTACGATCCCGACCTGAATGAGAGCTACAACATCGAGAAGGGGATCTTCATTGCGCGCAAGCTCATGCTGAAGATCGTCGACCTCGGGCTGCCGGTTGCAACCGAAATGCTCGACCCGATCATCGCGCAGTATATTGCGGACGCGGTTTCGTGGGCCGCGATCGGCGCGCGCACGACCGAGGCGCAGACTCACCGCCAGCTCGGCAGCGGTCTTTCGATGCCGGTCGGCTTCAAGAATGCGACGGACGGTTCGTTCCAGATCGCGATCGACGCGATTTCGACGGCCCGCAGCGAGCACAGCTTCATCGGTGTGCTGGAAGACGGCCATGTCGGCGTTTTCCGCACGCGCGGCAACCCGTATGCGCACATTGTGCTGCGCGGCGGCGGCGGCCCGAACTATGGCGCGGAGCATATCGCGTTCCTGAAGGTCGCGATGAAAAAGGCGAAGATTCCGCCCGCGATCGTCGTCGATTGCAGCCATGCGAATTCCGGCAAGGATTACCGCAAGCAGAATATTGTGCTCAAGGATGTGCTGAATCAGATTGAGGAGGGCGAAACCGCAATTGCCGGTGTGATGCTCGAGAGCAACCTGCAGCCGGGCCTGCAGAAAATCAAGCCGGGCGAAAAGCCGGACCCGTGCATTTCGATCACGGACGGATGCATCGGCTGGGATGAAACCGAAGAGCTGATCCGGATGAGCTACGACCGGCTCGGCGAGATTTACGGCGAAGACGCTTTCAGGAAAAATACAGAAGGATAAGGGGAGAGTTTATGAGCAGCTTTCTTGCGTTTGACCTCGGCGCCTCGAGCGGCCGCGCCATCATTGGAAAATTTGAAAACGGCAGGCTGTCGCTGACGGAAGTGCACCGCTTCGCGAACGGGCCGACCGAGAAGGACGGCGCGATTTTCTGGGATTATCCGCAGCTCTGCTGTGAACTGAAAGAGGGGCTCCGCAAGGCGATTGCGGTCGAGCCGAAACTCGACGGGATCGGTATCGACACCTGGGGCGTCGACTATGTTTTCTTCGATAAAAAGAGCGGAAAGATGCGCCGCTGGCCCTACCACTACCGCGACGTCCGCACGAATTCGCCGGAGAGCGACGTATGGAGCAAGGTCTCCAAAAAGGAGCTTTACGAGCGGACCGGCATTCAGTGCATGCTGCTCAATACGGTCTATCAGCTTGCGGCGCATCACCGCATGCATCCCGGGGATTTCAAAGAGAGCTTCTTTCTGACCATGCCGGACGCGCTGGCCTACTACCTCGGCGGCGAACGCACGAGCGAGTACACCGAGTGCTCGACGACGAACCTGCTCGACCCGGAAAAGAAGGAGTGGGACTGGGAGATCATCGACCGGCTCGGTCTGCCGCGCGATGTGTTCCCCGGGATCGTGAAGCCGTGCACCTTCTCCGGTACACTGTCGGCGGAGCTGCAGAAGGAGTTCGGCTGCGGCCCGGTTCCGATCATCAAGGTCGGTTCGCACGACACCGCGAGCGCGGTTGCCGCGGTTCCGGCTCCTGATCGCGGAAGCTGGGCCTACATCAGCGCCGGAACCTGGGCGCTGCTCGGCGCGGAGATCGACAGGCCGTTCCGCAGCGAAGAGTCGGAGAAGTTCAGTTTCACGAACGAAGGCGGGCTCGACGGCAAGATCCGTTTCCTCTCGAACATCATGGGCAGCTGGCTCTTCCAGGAGACGCGCCGCATCTGGAACGAAACCAAATCCCCCGTCTCCTTCGCGGAGATGGAGGATATGGCCCGCAGCGCGGAGCCGTGCCGGTTCCTCATCAACCCGAACGACCCGTCGTTTGTCACGCCGGGCGACATGCCGCAGCGCATCATCGATTTCTGCGAGCGGACCGGACAGGGGAAGATCACGAACGACGGCGAAGTCGTCCGGGCGATCTACGACTCGCTTGCGCTCTATTTCCGCAGCAAGCTCAGTGTGCTCGCAAAGCTGCTCGGCGTCAGATACCAGTGTCTGAACATCGTCGGCGGCGGCACGAAGGACGGGCTCCTGATGCAGCTGACCGCCGACGCGCTGAACTTCCCGGTCGTGGCGGGGCCGGTCGAGGCGACCGCGATCGGCAACCTTCTCGCCCAGGCGATGGCGGCGGGTGAAATCGGGTCGCTTTCCGACGCGCGCAAGGTGGTCAATGATTCGTTCGAGGTCAAGACCTACGTTCCGGATGCGGAACGCCACGCGTTCTACAACACCCAGCTCGAGCGGTTTGAAAAGCTCGCGAAGTAAGAGTGGGATACCGGAGGATCAGCATTGCGGGAGCGCTCCGCCTGATGGCGGCGGCGCTCTTTTTGTTCTGCTTCTCCGTCCATGCCGCGAAGGAGGAAACTCCGGCGCGGACGCTTTACACCTCCGGCGGCAGCCGGGTCAAGACGCTTGACCCGGCCCAGGCCGACGATCTTTCGAGCCGGAACATGGTGGCCGGCATCTACGATACGCTGCTCGAGTACGATTATGTCGCGCGTCCGTACCGACTTGTTCCGTCGATGCTCGCCGGGATGCCGGAGACGAACAGCACGCTCGATGTCTACACGTTCCGGCTGCGCGACGACCTCCGCTTCGCCGCCGACCGTTGTTTCGACGGACTGCCGGAATCGGCGCGCCGGATCACGGCGAAGGATGTGCTTTATTCGATCCTGCGCATCGCGGACCGCCGGAACCACAGCCCGGTTTACTGGCTCTTCCGCGGCAAAATCCGGGGGATCGATGCGTTCCATGAGGCGGAAGTTCCGGATTATGACGCCGGGATCGAGGGATTCCATATTCTGGACGACCTGAATTTCGAAATCCGCCTCGTGAAGCCGGACCCGCGCTTCCTCTACATGCTGGCAATGCCGAATGCCGGGATCGTGTCGCGGCGCGCGGCGGAGTACTACGGGGAGGAGTTGGCGCGTCGTCCGGTCGGCTCCGGCCCGTTCCGGCTCACTGCCTGGATCAACGACTACAAGCTCCAGCTCGACCGCAACCCGGACTACCGTACGCAGTATTTCCCCGAAGCCGAGGATCCGGCCGACCGCACGCGCCCGCTGCCGTTGGCCGATCGGGTGGTTTTCTACCTTGTGAAGCAGCCGATGTCGTCATATCTGATGTTCCTGCAGGGGCGGCTCGACCTGAACGCGCTGGACAAGGACAATCTCGACCTTGTGGCCGGCGGCGGCGAGAAGCTCGCCCCGGCGCTGGCGGCGCGCGGCATCAGGCTGCTGCGCACCCCGGAGTTCGAGGTGCGTTATGTCGGCTTCAACTTCACGGACCCATTGCTCGGGAGCAACCTCGAACTGCGTCGCGCGATCAGCCTCGCATACAATGTGCGGCGGCGGGTCGAGCATACGAACTATCAGCTGATTCCGGCGCAGGGGCCGATTCCGCCCGGCGTGGCCGGGTTCGACGAGTCGTTCCGGAACCCGTGGTGCGCGGATGATCCCGAGCTTGCGAAGCGGCATCTGGAGAAAGCCGGATTCAGGGACGGGATCGACCCGGCGACCGGCAGGCGGCTGCGTTTCACTTTCGACCAGACCGGCAACAATTCGGCCTACCGGCAGCTCGGCGAGCTGACTGTCGCGGATCTGGCGGAGATCGGCATTGAGATCGAGCCGGTGCTGAACAACAATCCGCGTTTTTATGAGAAGCTGCGGCAGGGGAAGCTGCAGCTGTTCCGGCTCTCATGGGTCGGAGATTATCCGGATGCGGAGAATTTCCTTCAGCTCTTCTACAGTAAAAACATCGGCGGCTGCAACCGGATCGGCTTTTCCGACCCGGAGTACGACCGGATGTTCGAGGAGATCCTGCCGATGCCGGATTCGCCGGAGCGGACCGAACGGTACAAGGCGATGGCCCGTTATCTTGCGGACAAGGTTCCGTGGGTGTTCGAGGGGTTCCCGATCGCCTACCAGCTGAACCATGCGTGGCTGGAAAACTATCTGCCGCACGATTTCGTGTTTGCGAAATGGAAATATCTGACTGTCGACCCGGAGAAGCGCGACGCGCTCCGGAAGACATTTAAACCGCTCAGCTTTGCCGAGCTGAACGCACAATGAGTGAGGAGACGTTGAAATGGGTATCTTTCCGAAAAAGTGGTTTTTCCTGGTGCTGGTTCCGATTCTGGCGCTCGGCGGTCTTTCACTCTGGTACTTGAATCGCGACAGCGATGAAGCGCAGATCCGCAAAACGCTGCGGACACTCTGCGACATTGCGTCGAAGCGGGACAATGAAAAGAATGCCATGGGGATGCTGAAGGCGAGCGGAACCGACAAGGTGTTTGCGCCGGAATGCAAGATCGACTTCCGGCACGAGATGTTCGTCGGAACCTACACGCCGGCCGAACTTACAAGTTTGCTTGCACGCAGCAAAGGGGTGCTCCGGAGCTGCGAAGTCAGCATCCGCGATCTCGCGGTCACGGTGGATTCGCCGGAGAAGGCATCGGCGGTATTCACCGGGCTGCTCGATGCGAGGATGAATGACGGCAAGACAGTGAACGAGGTACGGGAGTTGTACTGCACCTTCCGGAAAATCGAAGACCGCTGGCTGATCGACAGCATGTCCGTCCGCGATATTCTGGAGAAATAGCTTCACTCCCTTTCGGCAGTGCAGGTGATTTCGTATGCCGCATCGTCGTAAACCGCGAGGATCGAGGCTGGCGTCGCACCGGGAAACAGAGTTCTCGCCGCAGGCAGAATCAGGCGCGGCGATTTCTCCGGAGCGTCCGGATACAGGTGCGCCATCATGACGTTGTGCTGTATTCCTCCGGAGAGGTCCCGGTTGCCGCCCGCGCACCAGAAGTGGCCGCCGCGGAGAAGGAAAGGGCCGTAGAAATTCATGAGCTTTCCCCAGGAACGGGAAGCTCCTTTGGTTTTCAGGCTCTCCTCATCGCCCCAACCGTAGACGGCGGTTTCGCCGGTATCGAGGTTCAGGTGGAGGAACAGGTTCACCGGTTGAGGCTTGTTGATGGAGCTCACGTTGACGAACAGTTCATTGCCCTGCTGCGTGAAAAAATTATCCCGCCGATTGGCATATACGGTGATGATTTTTCCCCGGGAAAAGCTGAACAGCTCCCGGGCCTCGCCGGTTTCCGTGTCGAACTGCCAGATTCCATTGCGGCGCATCATCGGGGTTTGGGTAGTGAAGAGCGGCTTCCCGCTTTTCCGGTCGATGCCGAGCCCCCAGACCAGATGCGGCGTCAGGCTGTCGAACTGATTCTGCGGCGTATCGCGCCGGGTGGAGATATGGGTGCGGATATCGCCGCCGTCGAGATCGCAGGAGATCAGGATATTGGCGGATGCGCGCAGGAAAGGATCGGCATGTGCTCCCAGAAACGCGTAAATCCTCCGGTCGTGCAGGGTCAGGGAATGAACGGTTCCGCCGCTGAATCCGGTGAGGATTTTTTCTTTCCCGTCCGGAAACCGGATGAGGATCTGGTCGGCGGTCCCGATCAGCAGGTGGCCGTCCACGACATTGATTGCGGCGGTTCCGTAACTGCCGTGTTGCAGGTGCAGTTCCGTTTGTGTGTAAGTCCGGCATATCTGCAGCTGCTGTCTGCTGGCGTCCCAGCGGCTCAGCAGGAAGTGTCCGCCTTTCCGGGAGAGGATATAGCCGATGCGGTCCTCATAAGCGCCTGCGATGATTTTTCCTCCCGTCCATCCCAACTGGCGGATCGTGTAATCCGGGTTGAAGTCAGCGAGCAGTTGCGGCGGAAATTTGGAAAAATGGCGGAAAAGCTGCGACAACCACGGCTCCCGGTGCATTTCGAGCGCATTGACATCCTGATCCTGAAGCAGCGCGAACAATTGATCCGGGGTGGCGCTGACGAGGGAGCGCGGATCTGTCGCCGGTAATTTTTGTGCGAAGCGCTGTTCGAGGAGCGCCGATATGTCTCTCGTCTCGTTCGGGATTTCCCGGAGAAAACTCAAATACTCCTCCCGGCTCCGCCGTCCGGTTTTCAACAGGCTGTCGATGAATTCCATGCGAATGGCGTCGGCTCCGCTTTCCGGCAGGGGAAGCTTCCGGAAGAAACCGGCCCGCAGTCCCAGCAGCTTCAGATCGGGATGCTCCGACTTCAGCAGGATTGTCTCCAGTTCTTCGAGAAGTCGACGGGCTTTGACGGCGGGAGTCCGTTCGAACGCTTCCCGGAATTCATGTTGGATATACTTCCGGATGGACGGGAAAAGGTTTGCCTCCGGAAAATTCCGGGCATGCAGCGCGAGTTTTCCCCATTCCGCAATGCAGGATTTCCAATATGCGGCCTCATCGAAAAAATAGAAGGGATATAACCGTTCTCCGGCAAGCACGGCGTGTTCTTCCAACTCCTCTTCTGTTTGCGGCGACTCCGCAGGGACAGGGCACAGGCATGAGATTAAGTAGGAGCGGTTTTTGTTCAGCCACTCCCTGATTTCCCGGCGCTCCGGTCCGGAAGCTTCGTAGTATCGCCGCCAGAGGAGGTCACGGCTGCGGCTTGCCGCCAGAGATCGGGAGCCCGGATAATTCCGGTAAGAGAGGTCCAGTGCTTTGATTTCGTTGAGAATTTTTACGATGGACTCATCCGGATTTCTTTCAGGAAGTTCGTTGCTCAGGGTATCGATGGCATACGTGCGATAGCCTGCAACGGCCGGGGCAAGTGCGATGGCCGAATAGAGGCGGCGCACTGCCTGGCGCGGATCACCCTGATATTTCTGGTACATGGCTTCCCTGAAGAAGCAGCGTGCCTCCTCTTCCGCGGCAGGAGGCGTTGAAGAAGGAATGATCCGCAACGCATCTGCAACGGTTTCGGCTATTGCGCCGCTGTCGGCTCTGGAAGCGCCGGAGAACTCCCGGCTGAACAGGAGCCTGCCGGTGGCTTCCGTGATGCGGAGAATCGTCCGGAAATCCTCTTTCCGGCCGCCGTCCGGCACAAATTCAAGCCGGAGCAGCAGATCATTGGGCGGAAGTTTCGCCGGGATTCCTTTCAGTTCGGCTTCATTAAGCAGCCTGTCGAGGAATTCACGCTCGGTGACGATGACGCCGGGGAGGTATTGCAGCCGACGCTGCAGGTCTGCGGCAACGTACCGGATTTCCGGCTCCAGGTGTTCCCCGACTCCGCCGTTCCGGACGGCTGCGAGCGTGAGAAGCTTTGCTTTTCCGGGTAGTGTTTTCTGCATAGCCTCCCGCAGCAGGAGGCCGAAGGCGGCGAGGCTCTCCTCCGGATCGTCCGGCAGCGGGCGCACGAGCAGGCGGAGCCCGTTCGAGGAGTCGAAGACAATCAGGCGGGATGGGCGGATCTCCCCCTCTTTTCCGCCGCGTCCGTTTTCGATGACCGCGAGCAGGTCCGCTTTCAGAAACCCCGGGGAAACAGCCGGCTTGAACTGCTGCAGACGGTGCTCCTTCTGCAGCCGCTCGATCTCTTCGCGTTCCACGAAGGTGAATTCCGTTCCGTATTTTGCGACGGCCAGGTCCGCGAAGCGGTCGGATTCATCTCCTTCGGTGAGAAGCGCGATTGCGGGGAGAGCCGCCAGGGTGCCGCAGAAGAACAGCAGCAGAGAAGTCAGGAGGATACGGATATGCATTGATTTGCCATTGCTCCGGGCTAATTTCCCGAAGCTTCGCTGATCATGTCACGGAACTCCTCCCGGGAGAGGTCGCCGAGCCGTTTACCGCGCTTCGAGAGCTTTTCGTTGAATTTGATCGCGGTCTCCGCCATCCGGTCGTGAGTCTCTTCGGAGCCGCCGACGAGGCAGAAATTGTCGCCTTTCGTGATACGGCGGTGCCCGTCTCGGTTGTCCAGTCCCAGCCCGAGCAGTGTGGCGTTGTTTTTCGATTCGTCTGTCATGCGGAAAAGATCCTTTCCATATCCTCTAATATAACGCTTTTCCGTAAAAAATCCAGACCGCTCAGACGAGGATGTCGCTCCAGGTGCCGTTGAATCCGAGTTTACGCAGCAGCCGGATATGCGGCTGCAGGAAGCCGAAGTTCGCGAGCGAATGGGAGTCGCTGCCGAAGCTCAGCTTCAGCCCCGCCTCCAGCGCCCGCCGGGTGAATTCCGGATCGGCGCTGTTGTGGTGGAAATTCACCTCGGCGGCCATGCCGTATTGCTTCAGGAGTACGATGATCCGATCGAAATACGGCTCCGGGTCGATCTTGTGCCTCCGCAGGATGCGCAACGGGTGCGCAAGCACCGGGATTCCCGCTTTTCCATACGCTTCGATCATGCGCAGGTGCAGTTCTCCGAGCTCTGCTGCCGGGCGGGACGGGTCGAGGTGATGGATTCCGCCGATCAGGACCTGCGCCTTTTCAAGCAGCCCGGGTGCCGCCGCGAGTTCGCACTCCTTCGATATGTCCACTTCAAAACCGATCCGGAACCGTTCGTCCCCGAAGCTCCGGCAATAGTTGAAGAAGTCGGGGGCGCGGTTGATGGAGCACGGCTCCCTCATTCCTTCGAAATACCATTTGCGCCGCTGCCGGAATTCCGGGTAGGTGAACGACATGTGTGCGGAGTGCTCCGTGACATCGCAGCCGGAGAGGTTGAACATCTCCATGAGCTCCTTTTCCGCAATGAGGTCCATGTCTTCACTGCAGTATGCGTAGAGCGTATGGGTGTGGCCGTCGCGCCAGGCGTAGCCCTCCGGCAGCCGGAACGAGTCGGCCTCGTACTTCGTGACGCCGCGGTCGTCGACTTCGATCCGGGCGAACGAATAGGGGGCCTCGCAGAGCGCCGGGACGCCGAGGTACGAGGTTTTTCCGTCAAAGACCATCTCGCTGCCGGAGTGGTGATGGCCGCCGATCGAAAGCACGCAGCCGGTTTCGTGCATTTTCGCGATGATCTCGTCGCGGTTCACATAGCCGTAGGGGGAACTGCCCGTTCCCGGCGGGAAAAGAGTGACATGCTGCAGCGCGACGAGATGCCCCCGGAAGCCGGCGCGGGCCCGGTCGAATTTCGCCATCTCATCCGGCAGCCGCTCGGCGTTCCAGCCGGGCCGTTCCGGGTCGAAGAACGGAATGATCCGGCAGCCGCCGGTTTCGACGTATTCCGCCGGCGCCGGCACCGACTGGTAGAAGATCTCCGGCGGCAGGTCGTGGTTGCCCGGAATGACGATGACCGGGACCGGAACCGCCCGCAGCATATCGCCGAGTTCAGTGAGGCGGGCGATGGCGGCGTGATCCGCCGCGGCCGCCGGGTCGATCAGATCTCCCGCGATGATGACCGCATCGGGCCAGCCTTCCATCTCGAGGAGCTTCAGGAACCGCTTCAGGAGCAGCGCCCCATATGCGCCTTTGCGCCCCGGATGCTGGAGATTCGGCCTGCCGGAGTAGTGGATATCGGTGGCGACTGCGAGCCGGATGCTCATGATTCCGTTCCCCTCAATGGTTTTTTCCTGCCTTCGGAGTCGACGGCGACATAGGTGCATTCGCCGCGGAGCGCGCGCTCGCTTCCGACCCGCGCTTCGATGACAAAGGTGATGCTGGTTTTCCCGGTGCGGGGGATCCCGGCGTAGAAATCGAGGATTTCGCCGGCCTTGACCGGGCGCGTGAGGTAGAATTCCGAAAACCGGTAGCCGACGAGATGCGCTTCTCCTGTGCACTTCGCGGCGTGAACCGCACCCTGCTCCGCGGTGATTTCAAGCATCCTCCCGCCATAGAGGTTTCCGCTGACGCCGAGGTCGAGGATCTTTACGAGCCGGGCGCCGAGATAGGTCATCTGTTCCGGTTCCTGCCGGCTCTCCATCGTATTGGCCTCCTCATTTTTTTGAATTACTGCATCGGCAATTAACCTTACCGTTTTTTACTGCTTTCAAGAACGCCCGATCGTCCTTGCTTCTTTGCTCAAAAAAAGCAAAGCCAATTGGCCGTCTCCTGCAATTGCAAAAAAACAGCAATCTCAATTGCCGATACAGTATAATATAGCGCCGGTGAACCATAGCGGCAACTTTTTCACGCCGGAAAAGGAAAAGTATAAAAATATAGATATTTTTTTATCAAATGGACTTGATTTCTTTCCGATACGGCAGTATGTTGAATAACAGAAGGACGGAAATTCTATTCCCGGAGTTTCCGGATACTTCTTTCCCTATTCCCTTTTTCCCGGGCCGGATGTTTTCCCTGCATCCGGCTTCTTTTCTGTTCTGCCTCCGGCTTCGAGTTCCAGGTACGCGGGGTCGAGCAGATATTCGGCCTGGATGTTTCCGAGCGACCGCAGCATCTGGCTGCGCAGATTCGGGATCCGCTCCGAAAGATCGTCGAGGAGCCCGCGGAAGTAGGCGCGGTCGCCCTCCGCAAGCTGTTTCTCGTACCGGCATTTTCCCGCCAGCGGGAGCTCCCGCTCGTCGCGGCAGCGGACGATCAGCGATTCCGGGGCGAGCGCGAAGGGGCGGATGATCCGGATTTTCTCCTTTGCCTTCGCCGCGACGTTCGGTCCCATCGTGCTCAGCCCCTGGCCGCGGCAGAGGCTCATCAGGAACGATGCGGCGATGTCGTCGAAATGCTGGCCGAGTGCGAGTTTTCCGCACCCTTCCTGTTCAGCGAGGCCGTAGAGTCTGCCGCGCCGGAGGCGTGAACAAAGGACGCACGGCGTGCCGTCATATTGTTTTTCTTCGAGAATCGCGGCGATGTCGAGCCTGACGACGCGATGCTCCCAGCCGTGTGTGCGGCAGTATTCTGCGATCATGTCGATGTGGAACTCCGGAAAACCGGGATCGAAGGTCGCGGCAATCAGTTCGAACCGGACCGGTGCTTTGCGTTTCAGCGCATGCAGCGCATGCAGCAGCATGAAGCTGTCCTTGCCGCCGGAGAGGCCGACGAGGATCCGGTCGCCCTCTCCGATCATGCGGTAGCGGGCCACGGCCTGCCCGGTGAGTTTGCAGAGCTCCCGGAAAGCGGGGCTCCGGGCGGGATCAGTCGTCATCGCGGTTCTCCAGTTTCAGGTTTCTCGCCGCCCGCGTGAGCGATCGGTTCAGTTCATCGATCATCTCATCCGCGTCGTCCGGCCCGAGCTGGGCCGGCGCTTCGCGGAACAGCCGCCGGAGCCAGCCGAAGAGCGGCATGCGTTTTTGCGTCAGCTCATCGAGCTCGCGGTGTATCCGGACCAGACGCTGGCACGGAACCCGCCTGCGGCCGATTCCGATCGCGGCGCGGTAATGGCGGATGGCCGCGCCGTACTTCTTCCGGGCCGAGAGCGCCCGCGCGAGGCAGATCCGGAAGACGATGTTTTGCGGGGCTGCGCCGACCGCCTGCGCGAAACAGTCCTCGGCATTTTCGTACCGGCTGTGCCGCAGATGGTCGCGGCCTTCGCGGTAGGTCATGAATATTTCGGTTTTTTCAAGGTCCGCCAGCAGGGTCGCGAGCGAACTTTCCGGCGGCGCATGGTTGCCGACGATCAGCTCTTCCAGAATGTCGTCCGCTTCGGAATCCATCATCGGCTCCTCCGGGCGGGTACGGTCCCGGAGTAGCAGCTCCGAGTCGGAGAGCAGGCTGCGGTCGTATTTTCGCCGCTTCTCCGCATCGGAGAGGATGTCGAACGCGAGTGCGAGCGCCTGAAACTCCCGGGTTTTCTCCGGGGCGTTCCGGAACAGGTCCGGGTGGCAGCGTTTCGCCTGCCGGTAATACGCGCGCTTCAGCTCGGCGAATCCCGCCCGGCTGTCGACGTCAAGGATTTGATAGTATGTCAGCGCCATTTTTTATCAATTTATGGTTCGGAAGCTTGCCATTCATCCGGAAATCGAGTATAATATATACATGACTTTTCCATAACGCCAATGGAAGCAGGAATTAAAAAAGATTTTTCCGGAATTGCCCGCTGAAAAACGGCATGGACGCAATTCCGGCGGCCCGGCCCGCGGGAACCCCCCATTGCGGCTGTGCGGCAGGAACGAGTAAGGGAATCGATAAAAAATGAATAAAAAAGTGAACTCTTTACCGGGAGGGACCGAGACGATCCTGATCGTCGACGACCATGAAACGATCTGGGACTTCCTGATCGAGGCGCTGCAGAAGCTCGGCTACTCCGTGCTTCTCGCGGAGAACGGCCTTGACGCCGTCGAGATTTACGAGGCGAATCCGTCGCAGATCGACCTTGTCCTGCTTGATATGATCATGCCGAAGCAGGGGGGGCACCAGACTTTTTTCCGAATCCGTTCGATCGATCCGAATGCGAAGATCCTGCTTTCGAGCGGATTTGTTTCGGAGGCGGAGGTCCACGACCTGCTCAAGCAGGGAGCGTGCGGATTCCTTCCGAAGCCGCACCGGCTCCCGACCGTGGCCAGGGCGATCCGCGAGATTCTCGATACCGGCCGCATCGCGGGATAACGCGGATTTCCCGGCGGGAGGCCCGGAGCGGCGTCCCGCCTTTTTTATCAGTGGATTTGTTGTTTTATGGATGATTGGGTTGAAATCAACCGCGACGAGCGGCATATCAAAAAGGAGCGCGCGAAGGCGCGCGAGTTGCGCAAAACGCCGTATTACCGGAATTTGCTCCGGCAGGGGGTCTGCCATTATTGCGGCAGGAAGTTTCCGCCGGAAGAGTTGACGCTCGACCACATCGTGCCGGTCGCGCGCGGCGGGAAAAGCACGAAAGGCAACCTCGTCGTCTGCTGCCGCGCCTGCAATCAGGAGAAGAAGTTCCTGACTCCCGCCGAGATGCTGCTCCGCCGGTTGGAAAAAGAGGAATAGGCGCGGGCACGGACTTCTGTTTTCAACTTGCACCTGCCGCCCGGTAACGGCCCGGCGCGATTCCCGTTTTCCGTTTGAACATCGCCGCGAAGTAATATTCGTCGGAGAAATGCAGCTGTTCCGCGATCTCCTTGATCGCGACCGGCGACCCGCGCAGCAGCACCCGCGCCGCCTCAAGCTTGCGGCCGATCAGGTACTGGACCGGCGTTTCACCGTACTCCGCCTTGAAAATACGGATCGTCTGTCCGCGCGAGCGGGAAATTTTCATCGCCATCTCATCCAGCGACGGCGCCGGCGCGAACACCAGCGTGTCGAGCCACTCCCGCAGGGCCGCCGCTTCCGGCGAAGGCTGGTGCTTGCGGGTCGCCGCCCGCAAATCGGCCGCCATGGTGGCGACGAGCCCCATCAGGAACTCCGGACCGATCCGGGTGTGCGCCTCCTGCGGATGCAGCCGGAGCTGGTGAAGCACGTTTTTGAAAAGCTCGGGGCGCGAGAAGCCCGGGACGAGGATGACTCCGTCCAGCCGGTACAGCCGGATCAGCTCCGGCATCAGCGGGCCGGAGAAGTTGACCCAATGCTTGATCCAGGGAGAGTCCGCGCTTGAAAAGTAATGGTGGCGGCTCATCGGCGGTACGAGATAAAGGTCCCCGGCGGAGGGATGACAGGTCTGTCCGTCGACCGTCAGCGTCCCCGTGCCGGATTCGATGAATTCGGCGACCCAGAGATCCGCATCGCTCCGGCCGATGGAGTAGCTGCCGTCGCACCAGCTGCTTCCGGCCAGGTGGACCGCAACCGGCGAATCGGCCGGCGGTGCTCCGGAAAAGATGAACTCTTCCCTCATGAAACCCGCTTTTTCAGTTGATCTCCCAGATGACGACCGCAGTGGCGTAAGTCGCTTCATGACTCAGCGAAACGTGGAACTTCCCGCCGCCGCGCCGCGCCGCGAATTCCGCGGCCCTTCCGCCCAGCTTCAGGAACGGCGCCCCGGAGGCGTTGTTCCCGAGCTCCACATCCGTAAAATTACAGTGCTCCCCGATTCCGCAGCCGAGCGCTTTCGCCGCGGCCTCTTTGACGGCCCAGCGCCCGGCATAATAGGTCGAGGCGTGTTTCCGCCGGCTTCCCTCCGCCAGTTCGGCCGGGGTGCAGATCCGTTCCCGGAACGAGTCGCCGAACTTCTCGAGCATCTTTTCGATGCGCCCGATTTCGACGATGTCGGTGCCGAGTCCGGCGATCACTTTGTTTCCTCCGGCTTTGCGGGAGGGGGCTCCGGCTGCTTCTTTTCCGCCGTACGTTCGAGTTTCTTCGCATCGAGCTCCTGAAGGAGCTTGCGCAGCTCGTCGAGCTCCTTCTGTCCCTGGCTGAGCTTCTGCTGGGCGGCCTTCGCTTCGCTCTCGGCCTGCTGCCGGAGATCGTTCGATTTCGCATTCGCGGCCTGCGCCTCCCTGAGTTTTTTCTCATGTGCGTCGACGAGCCTGCGGAGCTCCTGCTGCTGCTTCTGCGCGAACTCCTCCTTGAGCTTGATGACCTGCGCTTCGGTGCGGGTCGCCGCATCCTTCTCCATTTCACGGATCCGTGCTTCGAAGCTCTCGCGCTGTTTGCCCATTTCGTCCTTGAGCCTGGTGAGGTTCTCTTTGAAATCTTCGCGCGATTTGTCGAGCACCACGGTCATTTCGTCGATTTTCGCGCCGGATTCGCGCGTGACCTGCTGGGCCGCTTCGCGGTTTTTCCGTTCGATCCGGTTGAACGCCTGATACATCAGGAGCGTCAGCAGGAGGATCAGTGCCGCGACTCCGATCAGGATGCCCGCCGTGACGATCCGCATACGCTGGACCAGCCGTTTGCGGTAGTTCTCCGCCTCCTCAAGCCGGTTCGCGAGCTTCAGAAACTCGGTGTTGATCTGCATGCTCATCTGTTCGAACGCCGGGCGCAGCGCCGGGAGCCCGCTTTCCTGAGCCGGGGCCGGAAGCGTCTCGCCGTTTCCCTGCGCCGCGTTTTCGGGAGTGTGCGGCGCGGCGACTTCCGGGCGGATTCCGTAGCGGGAGGCGAGCAGCTGTTCGATTTCGAACGAACTCTTCCCGTCGTTGCGCATTCCGGAAATCTCCTTCAGGATCCGCAGCGATTTCTCCGAATAGACCTTGCGTTTGCCGCGGGTCTCCACTTCCAGATAATCGGCGTAGCGCACGAGCCAGTCGTTGATGGTGCTGCGCGGCAGCCCGAGTTCCCCTGCCAGGTCGCTGGCCAGATAGGTTCTGCTCTCCATATTGAAAATCACCTTTTCCTGTTTGATGAATGTTGTTCGAAAAAATGGCGTATCTGAACGATATCCCGGTCGATTTGCTTTTTCAGCGCTTCCGGCTCCGGAAACGTGCGCTCTTCGCGCAGGTAGTGCAGGAACTCCACGCCGAGTTCGCTGCCGTACAAATTGCCGGAGAAGCCGAGCAGGTGCACCTCGACGCGCCGCCTGGCCTGCTCCCAGCCGAACGTCGGGGCGAATCCGATGTTGACCGCCGCGGCGCACGGTTCGCCGTTGCGATAGGCGGCTGCCGCATAGACGCCGTCCGGCGGCAGGACCCCGGCGGAGAACGCAAGATTTGCGGTCGGGCAGTCGAGCCGGTCGCTGGCGGCGTGATAGCCGCGTTCAACCGTGCCGATCAGCCGGTAGGGGCGGCCGAGCATCTCCGCCGCCCGTTCCAGCTTCCCGGAGGAGACGGCCCGGCGGATCGCGCTCGAGCTCACGACTTCCCCGTTCAGCTCAAGCTCCGGGCAGCCGTGGAAACGGATGCCGCGCTCGGCGGCGTACCGTTCGAGGAACGCGCTGTCGCCGCCGCCGTTGCGGCCGAACCGCCACTGCCGCCCGACGCAGATTCCGGCAACCTCGATTTCCGGGCAGCCGAACAGCCGGTCGAGGAACTGCTCCGGCTTGAGCCGGGCGAATTCCGGCGTGAACGGCAACACCCAGACCAGCTCCGCGCCCGCCTCCCGCAGCAGCCGCACGCGCTCTTTGAGCGGAACCAGCAGCATCGGGGATTCATCCGGGCGGAGCACCGCCCGCGGATGCGGGTCGAATGTCATCGCCGCCGGAACCGAGCCGGTCTCTCCGGCCGTGCTCAGCACCTCGGCCATGATGAGGCGGTGGCCGAGATGGACGCCGTCAAAGACGCCGATCCCGAGCGTGAGTTTCCGCTTTTTCCGGCTTTCGCCCGGCAGCCCGAGGTGCCCGGCTTCCGTGAATTTCAACAGGTTGTCCGCCATATCGTGATCGAATCCGGAGGGTAAAATCCGGCTTCCCCTTGCATAATATTGAATCGTAACGTATATTAAGATACACTGACTATAACCGCTCGTCAACAACTCTACGACAGGAAATTCCGATGAAAACCGTATTGTATCCCGGTTCTTTCGACCCGTTTACGAACGGCCACCTCGATCTGGTGGTCCGCGCGGGCCTGTTGTTCGATCAGGTGATCGTCGCAATCGCCGTCAATTCCCAGAAGTCCCCGATGTTCACCATGGAGGAGCGCAGGGAGCTGATCGAACGCTGCTGCAAAGATATCCCGCATGTGAAGGTCGTGATGTTCCACGGGCTGCTCGTCGATGCGATCGAACAGTTCAGGGCCCACGCGGTGCTGCGCGGGCTGCGCGCATTCTCCGACTTCGAATATGAACTCCAGATGGCCCTGATGAACCGCAGTCTGCGCCACTCGTGCGAGACGATCTTCATGACCCCGACTCAGGAGAACTCCTTTGTGAGCTCCCATATGGTCAAGGAGGTCGCGATGCTCGGCGCGGATTTCAGGAGTTACGTCCCCCCGGCGATGGTTCCGGCGATCGAAGCGAAAATCAAAGCGATGAAGGAGGCGGGCAGATGATCAAATTTTCCGTTGCGCGTTTGGAAAAGGAGCCGATTGAGCTCGTCGGGGACGAACCCGCGGAATGGCTCGAAATCGAGCCCTCCGATTTGCTTTCCGTCTCCGCTCCCGTACATTATGACCTGCTCGCGAAGGCCGTTTCCGGCGGCGCGCTGGTCGAAGGCAAGGTGCGGACCTCGCTCACGGGTATCTGCGGCCGCTGCCTCGAACCGGTGAACTGCGACGTCGAGAACTCCGGTGTCTGCCTCTTCTTTGAGCTGCCGGAGGAGGATGAGCTCGACATCTCCGAGGATGTCCGCGGCGAAATGCTGCTTGAACTGCCGATGAACCTCCTCTGTTCCGACGACTGCCGGGGGCTCTGCCCGCATTGCGGCAAAAACTGGAACAGGGGGAAATGCTCCTGCGGCGACGGCGAAGAGCCCGATGCGCGCTGGGGCGCCCTTGACAACCTGAAGCTTTGATCCGGGACCGCGCGGTCAGGCCGTCAGGAACAGTGTGAGCTGCAGCCCGGCTCCGATGATGACCGGGATCGAGAAGTTGTCGTCGATGCGGAGCTGCTTTTCGAAGAGTTCCGCCGCACAGGCAGGGAACATCGCGATTGCGCCGCCGAGGTAGAGCGCCGCGGGGGCTCCGGTCAGTGTGAGGTAAATCGCCAGTGCGAGATAGCCGACCGCGAGGAACGCGGCGACCCCCTCCCAGCTTTTGTTGTTCGGCGCCCGATGCCGCCCGAACCGGCGGCCGATGAGTGCGGCGGCTGCGTCTCCGGTCAGCATGACGGCCATTGCGCCGCCGGCCGCGCCCCGTTCGTAAAGCACGGTTACGAGCAGTGCCGCCATGAGCACATAGCTGCCGCCCGAGACGATCCACGCGCCCGGCTCCGGCTCCCTGCGCAGCATGCGCCCGAAGAAGAATCCGTAAAGCGGCGTCAGCACCGGCCATTTGCAGGCGTAGGCGTGCTCCGACACGAGCGTGATTACAAGCAGCAGCGCGAACAGCCCTGCCGTGATCCAGCGGTCCGGAATCAGCACGACGGCGAAAACCATCCAGAGCGACGAGAGGTGAATCAGCTTGCGTTTGAGCTCTTCGGAATAGGTGATCTGGGCGCCGGCCACGGGAAACCTCCACTGGTTGTTTTATATTATAAAAAAATATCACGCGCGCGCAAAATATGCAATCAGTATTTGTCTTTTTCCTTGAAATTGCATTTGGATGGCTGTATATTGTCCATCTGTTGATACAACCATCGAAAGAGAGTGGGAGACATGAGCGAAAATACCGTTGACATAAACAGTTCCGCATCCGAATACAGCGCCAGCAAGATCACCGTCCTTGAAGGGCTCGAAGCCGTCCGCGTGCGGCCTTCGATGTACATCGGCGACACCGGGCAGCGCGGGCTGCACCACCTGGTGTATGAAGTCGTCGACAACTCGATCGACGAAGCGCTGGCCGGGTATGCGAGCCATGTCGCGGTGACGATCCACCCGGACAACTCGATCACGGTTGAGGATGACGGGCGCGGTATTCCGGTCGACATCCACGAGGGTGAAGGGAAACCCGCCGTTGAAGTCGTGCTGACCATCCTGCATGCGGGCGGCAAGTTCGACCATAACTCCTACAAGGTTTCCGGCGGTCTGCACGGTGTCGGCGTTTCCTGCGTGAATGCGCTTTCCGACTGGATGGAGGTCGAAGTCTACCGCAACGGGATCGCCTACCAGATCCGGTTCGAGCGCGGCATCACGACGATGCCGCTGAAGCAGCTCGGCCCCACCGCGAAGCGCGGGACGAAGGTCTCCTTCAAGCCGGACAGCACGATTTTCACCGACACGGTCTATGTGCGGGATATCCTTGCGAAGCGTCTGCGCGAGCTCGCATTCCTGAACAGCGGCATCCGCATCGTCTTTGCCGACGAGCGTCTCGATGCCGGCAATCCGCAGCGCTCCGAGGTGTTCCACTATGAAGGCGGCATCCGCGAATTCGTCTCGATGCTGAATGCCAATAAGACGCTGATCAACCCCGATGTGATTTACTTCCATCGCGAACGCAACGGCATCGACGTTGAAGTCGCGATGCAGTACAACGACGGCAACACCGAGAACGTCTACAGCTACGCGAACAACATCAACACCATCGAGGGCGGCACCCACCTGACCGGTTTCCAGATGGCGCTGACCCGCACGATCAACAACTACACCAAAGAGCGCATGAAAAACGACACGGCGCTCTCCGGCACGGACGTGCGCGAGGGGCTGTCGGCGGTCGTGAGCGTGAAGGTTCCGGACCCGCAGTTCGAGGGGCAGACCAAGACGAAGCTCGGCAACTCCGATGTGCAGGGCATCGTGACTTCGGTCATCAATGAGGAGCTCGGCGACTATCTCGAGGAGAATCCGCAGATCGCCCAGAACATCGGCAACAGCGCGATGCTCGCGGCGCGGGCCCGTGAAGCGGCCAAGAAGGCGCGCGAAAGCGTGCGCCGCAAGGGCGCGCTCGAAGGGCTCGGGCTGCCCGGCAAGCTGGCCGACTGCTCGAACCGCGACCCCTCCAAGTGTGAGCTTTACATCGTCGAGGGCGACTCGGCGGGCGGCTCGGCGAAATCCGGGCGTGACAGCAAGATCCAGGCGATTCTGCCGATCCGCGGCAAGCTGCTGAACGTCGAAAAGGTGCGGATCGACAAGGTGTTTGCGAATAAGGAAATCCAGTCGCTGATCTACGCGATCGGCTGCGGGATCGGCGAGGAGTTCGACGTTTCGAAAGCGCGTTATCACCGCGTGGTCATCATGACCGATGCCGACGTCGACGGTTCGCACATCCGCACGCTGCTGCTGACGTTCTTCTTCCGGCAGATGAAGCCGCTCATCGAGGCGGGCTACGTCTACATCGCGAAGCCGCCGCTCTTCAAGGTCACCCGCAAGAAAAAAGAGCAGTACATCGATACCGAAGAACAGCTTGACCGTTACCTCGTTCAGCTCGGCGGCGAAGACCTGTCGGTCAAGACGGCCGGCGGCACGCTGCTGACTCCGGAGCAGCTGACTGCGCTCATCGAGCTCTACACCCGCGCGGCCCATGTGTCGCAGGGGCTGCGCCGCAGCGGCATCGAGCCGCAGGAGTATTTCGAGGCGATCCGCGAAGACGGGAAATGCCCGGTCAGCCATATCACCGTGCGCGAAGCCGACGGCACGAACACGCTGAAATATCTGTACTCATCGGAGGAGCAGCATGCGTTCCTGCATGAGGCGGAGGAGCGCCTGGCGGGCCCCGCCCCGGCGGTGATTCCGGGCGACGGAGCTTCCGAAGCCGCCGCTGCGGAGCGTGCCGCGGAGCTTGCGCGCCACTTCGACATCACCGATATCTTCGAGGCGGCGAACTGCGAAGCGCTGATCGGGGCGCTCGCCGAGCACAATCTGAAGCCGACGAATGTATTTGACAAGAGCGGGGCGCTTTATGCGGTATCGTCCGGCGACGGCGTGGAGACTCCGGCGGAATCGCTCGAAGAGCTGTTCCGGCTGGTCCGTGCGAACGGGCAGACCGGGCTGCGCATCCAGCGTTACAAAGGTCTCGGTGAAATGAACGCCGAGCAGCTCTGGGAAACCACGATGGATCCCGAAACCCGCAAGATGATCAAAGTCACCATGGAGGATGCGATCATCGCCGACCAGATGTTCACGCTTCTGATGGGCGACGTGGTCGAACCGCGCCGGGACTATATCGAGAAGCATGCGGCGGGTGTGAAAGACCTCGATATCTAAAACAGAAACAATTCTCAAAGGGAGTACGGATCATGGCGGAAAAAGAGACGAAAGCCACCGATAAGAATAGCAGCAGAGACAAAAACCTTCAGATCGCGATCGGCCAGATCGAGAAGAGCTTCGGCAAAGGCTCGATCATGCGGCTCGGCGACACCGGCGCGGCGCAGCAGGATGTGCCGGTCATCAGCACCGGCTCGCTCGCGCTCGACCTTGCGCTCGGGATCGGCGGAGTGCCGTCCGGCCGCATCGTCGAGATCTTCGGACCCGAATCGAGCGGCAAGACCACGCTCTGTCTGCACATCATTGCGAATGCGCAGGCGAACGGCGGCAAATGTGCGATCATCGATGCGGAGCACGCGATCGACCCGGGCTATGCGAGAAAAATCGGCGTCGATATCGACAATCTGCTGATTTCACAGCCGGACTGCGGCGAGGATGCACTGAATATCGCGGATACGCTGGTGCGCAGCGAAGCGATCGACGTGCTTGTGGTCGATTCCGTGGCGGCGCTGGTTCCGAAGGCGGAAATCGAGGGGCAGATGGGCGACTCGCATGTCGGTTTGCAGGCGCGGCTGATGTCGCAGGCGCTGCGCAAGCTCACGGGCGTGGTTTCGCGCACCGGAACCTGCATCATCTTCACGAACCAGATCCGCGAGAAGATCGGCGTGATGTTCGGCAACCCCGAGACCACCACGGGAGGCAACGCGCTGAAGTTCTATGCGTCGATCCGCATGGATATCCGCAAGACCACCACGATCAAGGACCCGGCCGGCAATATCATCGGCAACCGGGCGCGCGTGAAGGTCATCAAGAATAAAATGGCGCCCCCGTTCCGGCAGGCCGAATTCGACATCATGTACAACGAAGGCATTTCGAAGGCCGGTTCGATGCTCGACGTCGCGACCGATATGGGAATCCTCGAGAAGCGCGGCAGCTGGTTCAGCCTCGACGGCGAACAGCTCGGGCAGGGGCGCGACCAGACCAAGGCGCTGATCGCCGACTCCAAAGAGCTGCAGCAGAAGCTCATGGATAAGATCAACGCGAAGATCAAGGGTGGAGAAGTCGTCCTCGACGAAATCTCCGGCGAGCCCGGGGCGGAAACCGCAGCCGGGGCCGAAGAGTAAATCCGGCGGTGGCGGATTGAAAACAGGAATTTTCATCGCGGCGTCGGGGGCGTTTTTTTCGATGCTCCTGCTGCCGCTTTGCGCCGATGAGGTGTCGGAGCGCCGGCTCGGTGAAGAGGCGTTCGCAAACGGCGATTACAAAAGCGCCGCGAAGTTCTTCGACAATGCCCGGCTGGTCGCCGGGCAGGATGCGGAGAAGTGGGGCTCAAATACACTTTCGATGGCCGATGCGAAGCTGCGCGAGGGAGAAATCGAGGATGCGAAGCAGCTGCTTGCCGAATACCGTTCCCGCTTTCCGGCCCGCAGTGCCGGAATGCTGCCCGGCCGTATCCTGATGGCCGAGAAACGCTACGGCGAGGCGGAGAATTTCTTCTCCTCGCTCGCATCGGGCGCCTCCGAGCCGGATATCGCCTGTGCGGCGGGGCTTGGCGTCGGAGAGGCGCGCCTGCGCCAGAAGAACTACAGGGGCGCGCTTGAAAAATTCGAGCAGCTCGAGAATGAAAATGCGGATCTGCCGCAATGGGCGCGCCGTGCGCTTGAAGCGCGAATCTATGCATTGATCGAATCCGGCGATACAAAAACGGCCGCCGTGCTGCTTGCCGCCGGGAAGTACCGCAAGGAGAATCCCGCACACTGGCGTTATCTCGATCTGCTTACTGCTCTGCGCGGCGGAGCGTTCGACCGCTTTCAGGCGGATTGGGCGGAGCTGCGCAAGGAAGGGTGGAAGCGACCGTCGCCGATCCTCTACCAGCTTGCCTCCGACGGGGCGCGCCTCGCCCTGGAACGGAAGCAGCGCGAAGCGGCGGAGCAGCTCTGGGCCGATGCGTTCGATCTGGCGGAATCCGACCCGGAGCGGCAGAATGCGCTGCGTGAACTCATCAACCTGCAGGCCGGACATGATCCGGTGCAGGCGGCGGAGACGGTGCGGCGCTATTTGAAGTTCTTCCCGGATGCGCCGGACCGGACGGGTCTGCTGATGCGCGGCGCGCGGCTCCTGGCCCGTTCCGGCGATGTGAAGCAGGCGGTGGAGCTCTATTCGCGCATTACGGGTGACAACCGGATTCCGGCGGGGAGCCGTCTGGTCGCCGCGCGCGAAGCGGCGGTGGCCGCTTCCGGCGCGAAGCTCTACGACATGGCCGAACCGATGTTCCGCTATCTGATCGAACAGGCGGAGACTCCCGCACAGAAGCAGGAGGGGGAGCTTCTGCTTGGCGAACATTTCTTCCGGCGCGGCGATTTCGCCCGCGCGGCGAAGCTGATGAAGGCGGTTGCGGACGTGAACGGCCCGCATGCCGAAACCGCGCGTTTCTGGCTGCTTCAGTCACTGATTCCGCTCAACGCTTACGCCGAGGCGGTTCCCGTTGCGGAAAAGCTGCGGGATGCGAAGGATCCGAAATTCCGGGTTGCGGCGGAATACTTCCGCGCATTCCTGTTGGAGAAGCGCGGGCAGTCGGCCGCGGCGCGCAGCGAGTATGAGCGTTTTCTGATCCTGCACCCTGATTCGGAGTATGTGCCGGCGGCGACACTGGCGGCGGCGGAGCTCGCGTTGGCGCTGCGGGACTATCCCGCAGCCGCGGACGGTTTTTTCCGCTACGCCGACTTGAAGCCGGCGCCGTCCGACGCGGCGCGCGCGCTCTATCTTGCGATGCAGGCCGGCTGCTTCGGCAAGCGGCAGGACGATGTCGACCGGGCGTTGAAGCTGCTCGATGAACGTTTTCCCGGGGCGACCGGCGGCGTGGAGGCGCGGCTCCAGCTTGCGGACTACCTTCTGACCGGAGGCGACCTGCCGGGGGCGGAAGCCCAGCTTGGCGAGCTGGAACGGCGCGGGGCGGCGAAGGAGCCGGAGGTCGCGGCGGAATTGCTCTACCGCCGCGCGCAGATTGCCGTGGCGCAGCAGGACCCGGTGCGGGCGACGGCGCTGCTCGACGCGCTGCTTGACACCTGTCCGGAGAGTTCGTTCGCCGCGGATGCGGCACTGCTGGCCGGAAACCTCGAATCCGACGCCGGGCGGTATGCCGTGGCGCTGGCCCATTACCGGAAAGCACGGGAATTGCGCCCGGAGGGGCTGTTCGGGCGGATCGCCGCCGGCCGGATCGCCGATTCGCGCTACAGCATCTATGCGGAGACGCTTGATCCGGCCGACCTGAAAGCCGCTTCAGAGCTTTATGAAGAGTTGGCGAAAGACTCTTCCGATCCGCGTCTTCAGCTCCAGAGCCTCTACAAGCTCGGCAAGTGCCGGGAGCTTTCAGACGAGCTCGACAAAGCGCTCGAGGTTTACAACCGGGTCCTTTACCTGGCGCTCGACCAGAAGCGGAACGGAGTGCTGCCGGACCCGGTCTGGACCGGCAAGGCCGGATACGCTGCGGCGTTGGCCTACCTGAAGCCGGGCACTCCGGCGGGAGCGCGGGACGCGCTCCGGGTGATCTGGATCCTGGAGGAACTGCAATTGCCGACCGGGGAGGATTTCAACCGGATCCGGCAGGAGATTCAGCGGAAATACAATTTACAGAGGAAACCGTGAAATGTCATTGGCCTTGAAATTGATGGAGGACGGCGGTCCGATCATGTGGGTGATTCTGTTCTGCAGCGTGGTTGCGCTGTTCATCTTCCTGAAGAAGGTGTTCCAGTTTCACCGCGAGGAGATCAACATCGGCGAGGTGCTGCGGGGGCTGTTCAACGTTCTGAGGCGCGACGGGTTCGTCGAGGCGCTGACGCTCTGCGACCATACGCCCGGGCCGGCGGCGCGGCTGCTGGCCGCGGCGATCCGCGCATATGAGCGCGGCGACGAGGATATCCGCAAGGCGGTGGACGACGCCGCGCTCGAGGAGATCCCGAAGCTCGAGCGGCACATCAATCTGCTTGCGACGCTCGGCTTCGTGCTGCCGCTCATCGGCTTTCTCGGAACCGTGCTCGGAATGATGAAGGTATTTGAAGCCGCGCAGGGCAGCGAGGCGTTCTCCGCGACGGACATCGCGGGCGCGGTCAACCTGGCGCTGATCTCCACGGCGGCGGCGCTGGCGGTCGCGATCCCGTGCTACCTCGCCTACAACTATCTGGTGGCGCGGGTGAACTCGATCACGCTCGATATGGAGAAGGCTTCGCTCGAGATGCTCGGCTTCATCGAACGCCGCCGCAGGGAGTCCGGCGTGAAACCGGAGGCGGAACGTGAATAACACGCCATCGATCGGGGAGCGGCGCTACAAGCCGAAACTGAAGCCGAAGAGCGGCTGGCCGGAGTTGACCGCGCTGATCGACATCCTGTTTCTCGTGCTGCTGTTCCTCTTTCTTTCGAGCTCGTTTGTGCGGGTCACCGGGATCCGGGTCAACCCGCCCCGGGTGCGCCCGTCGAGCTTTGCGGACCTTGAACGGTTCGTGGTCACGATTACGCGGAGCAGCGACGGCAAGGGGAGATTGCTCTACTTCAACGACCGCCCGGTTACGCCGGAGGCGCTGAAACAGCAATTCAACGAAGTTCACGGCCGCAGTCGGAACGCTACGATCATCATTCTGGCGGACCGGGAGGTGACGCTTGAACAAAGCGCCGAGGTGATGGCGTTGGCGGAGGCCGCCGAACTGGCGAGCTTCCTGGTGACGGTGCCGTCCGGAGCGCGCCCGGAGACGGTGTTCGGGCAATGAGGCCGGAGGCGGCGGGGGGAGTATGGCGAGGATTCCGAAATATCTGCTGACGCGGTCGATCACGCCGGGCTGGGTTTTCACGGTCGAGGCGCTGGCGGTCGCACTGCTTGTGCATGGAGCACTGTTTTTCCTGGCCGGATATCAGCCCGGGACGCGGACGGCCGCAACGCGACAGAGCCCCGGGGTGACGCTTCTCACGCAGTCCGGATTGCCGAAGGAGGAGTGGAACAAACTGGTTTCCTGGGCGGCGGTTCATGATCCGGCGCAGATCTCCCGCGCCGATGCGCGGTCAGGGTACGTGGCGCTGCTCGACAGGCATCGGGAGCGGGCAATCGCCCGGATGTCGGACGAGGGGGCTGCGGGCAATCTCGCCGCGCCGAAGCTGCCGCCCCTGCCCGGATACACCGTGCTGGGGCCGATTTCGTCCGCGGAGCCGGAACCGTACCGCGGCGGTCCTTTCGACGAACGTTCGTTCCGCCCGGTTCCGCCGGTCCGGGAGCCGCGTGTCACCGACGGGGACGGCGCGCAGCTGCGGCTCGCACGGCTGCGCGTGCCGGCTGCGGATGCGCCGGTGCGCCCCACCATTGTGACGGTGTGGGGCGTTCCCGGCATGATGCGCCAGCACCTTGCGGAGTCCTGCGGGGTCTCCGCGCTGGACGATGCGGTTCTGGAAGCCGTCGCCGGCGAGCGGTTTGAAACACGGAAGACGATCATCGTCTATTGGCCGGAAATGAAGCGGGAGGAAGGTGCGCCATGATCGGAATCTCTTATGCGAATGCGTTGTTTGCGTTTTTTGCGCTCTGGCTGATTTTCATCGGCATTCTCTGGTGCCGGGAGGTCTACCGGGTCAAACGCTACAGTTGGAATCTGAGCAACAGCACGCTGTTCCACTGCGACAGCTGCCACCATTCGTTCATCATCAAGGAGTCGGTCAACCTCACGCGCTGCCCGCGGTGCAACTCGATCTGCATCTGCCGCAAACGCCGGGACCTGGAATAGGAGGAGCCATGCGCCGTTTTGCCGTTATCCTGCTGCCGCTGCTGTTCGCCGGCTGCTGCATGCTGCCGCCGGGCGACCCGCCGGAGGGGGAGATCGTGACGAATCCCCGGCCGGCCGAGCGCGATATGCGCGGCGCCGAAAATGATCTGGTCACTTCACTTTTCGGCTACACGCTGCAGAATTGCTCCGGCGCCGCCGTCGCGGTTGACGCGGAGGAGGCGATGATTCCGGTTGCGCGGCGCGTCATTGAGCGGACCGGGGCGATCAGCGGCATCCGCTATGCGCCGGAAGGGCGCTATCTGCTCCGGGTGCGCACCGAGGGGAACCGCTGGGATTTTTCGCTGTACGACTCAGCCGGAAAGCGCGTGGTCTGGCAGGAGAGCGTTGCGGTTACTCAGCAGCCGGGGCGGCGATAACTGCGGCTGCTGTTCTTTTCCGGCAGGCGGCCGGGGTTGTGCCGAAGCGTTTCCGGAACATGCGGATGAAATAGTTGGTGTAGTGATATCCGCAGCGTTCCGCGATTTCACTGATGGTGAGTCCTCCCTCCTGCAGCAGCTCCGCAGCATATTCGAGGCGCATTTCATTCACGCATTCGTTGAAGCTCCGGCCGCAGTAGAATTTCAGCAGCCGGGATAGGCGGGCCGGATGGATTCCCGCCATCTCCGCGATATCTTGCCGCACGATATCGAAGGTGAAGTTGAGTCGGATCAGCTCAAGGACATGTTTCCAGTCAAGCTCGCGCCGCGAAAGAGCCGAGCGTTCAGAATTCAGCATTTCCGTGATGACTCCGAACAACGCCGCAAGGTTGCAGCGGACGTAATCGACATCGCGCGCGGTGGCGAGAAGCGCAGCCAGCATATATTTTCCCGCTTCGGTCAGCGGTTCCGGCGTATGGTGGAATTCATCCGGCGGCGGCGGGTAAGGCGGCCTGCCGTCGTGAGCGAGGTGGATGACGCGTACGAAATCTTTCCAGAACGCGACGGATATCATCCGGTGCGGCTCCTCCCAGTGTTCGACTGTCCAGCCGCCCGGATGGGCAATCAGGAAATCACCTGGTTCGAGGCAGAGATTGCGGCGTTTTCCGTCCTGCGCGAATTCGAGCCGCTTTTTTCCCTCAAGGACCGTGATGATTCGGGCGCAGGAGTGGATATAGATCTGCTCCTCCGGAAACGGTTCCGGATTTGCGAAATAGAGTTTCCCCGCTTTGAGCGGGGCAACTGGCTCCAGGCAGCGGATAATTGTGTCGCCGTTAACGAGCATGGCGTAATTCTCCATTTTTGATTAACGTAGTTTTTCTCATCGGGAAAGTCAAGAAAAGTGTTAAAAGTTTATCATCGGAAACTGCTTTGTCTCATTGCAGAATCCACTGCTTTCGGGTATAATTAAAGCAGTGGACGAAAAATCGATTGACGGAGGATAGTTGGATGAAACATTATTTCACCTTAATTGAACTTCTGATTGTAATTGCCATTCTCTCCATTCTCGCTTCGATGCTGTTGCCGGCGGTCAGCCGGGCCCGGGAACGGGGGATCGCGATCAAGTGCGTATCGACGATGCAGACGCTGGGAAAAGCGGGGCAGTTCTATGCGGCGGATGCAAACGATTTCCTGCCGATGCTGCACGACAATTACACGAATCTCTGGTATCAGTCGGCGTGCAATGCGAATTATTATAATTATTTTCTCGGAACGTCGGATTCAGGGAGAAAGTATGTTCCTGTCGGGCGCCTGTGTCCAAAAGTCGCGTCGTTTCCGAATGTGTTCCGGACCTCGCATGCCTCCTTTCCCGGCCAGACTTTCATTTCATTTTTCGGCATGAACGGTACGGAGACTCTGAAAGACGGCAAAAAGCAGTTTCATCGCTTTGGCAGGGTTGTCCAGCCCGCGTCGAAGTTGCTTCAGGTCGAGACCAACAATCCGGCGGCCGGCCCCAACGGCAATCAGGGGTGGTGGCTGATCAATCGGGATTCCGCCTCGCTGCTGGACGGGAAGGTCGCTTATGTGCATGCGAATTTCGCGAATGTGCTCTTTTTCGACGGACACGTTGCAGCGGTTTCTCCACGGAAGCTGTACGAGTGCGCCGGCGATGTCTGGCTGCCGTATTCCCGCTAGTGTCTCAAGCCTGCATGTTTTAGAGGGAAAGGAAATTATCATGAAAATGCCACTGACTTTATTTCTGTGCTGCGTCTGCTGCCTCGTCTGGGGGGAGGTGGCTGCCATCGCCGATTTTTCCGGGGTGAAGGCGGGGAAAAACATCCGGGTCGCCCATACCGGGGATGGGACGGTCCTGAGCGTTGTGGTGACGGAGCAGCAGGATGTTCCGGGTATGAACGCCGCTTCGTTTCCGGTTGATCTCATCCCTTACCGGGGCAAAGCAGTAGTTGTTTCGGCCCGGATCCGTTACAGGGGGATTACCGGGGCCGAGAAGCCGTATCATGGCGGAAAATTCATGTTGGCCTACCGGACCGGAAAGCTTATGAAATATCCGGGAGCGGAACGGCTCCATGGTTCGTCGGAGTGGAAGCTGATCCGCTTTGCCGCCGACATCCCGGTGGATGCGGATGCGGGAGTCCTGAAGTGCGGACTTCAGGGCGCTGCCGGACGGATCGAGTTTCGCGAAATCCGGCTGGAACCTGCACCGTTCCTGTCTCCGCCGGTCACATTGCCGGAGAGCTTTCAGTGCGCGTATTCTCCGGAGATACGGGACCTGCCGGCATTCCGTGGTTTCATGAGTCCCCGTGCCGATGAAGCCATTCCTGAAGATGTGGCAGACATGGCCGCACTTGGCGCGAATCTGGTTCGCTGGCAGCTGTGGGCGCCAGACGACGTGTTGGACAAGCCGAAGGCGTATCTGGTCTGGATGAGCCGGCAGATGGATAAACTTGAGAGGCTGTTGCCGGAATTCGAACGGCTCGGCATGAAACTCATCATCGATCTGCATACCCCTCCCGGTGGCCGTTCCGGGCGGATCGCATTGCTCGGTACGGCGGGAGAAGAGGCGGCGGAAGCGGCCGGAGGCCGGGCACTGCATCGGATGGCAAACGACGAGGAGTATTATCGGACCTTCCTCCGGTTCTGGCGGGAGGCCGCCCGGAGATTCTGCGGAAAGAGTGTGATTTACGGATACGACCTTGTGAATGAGCCTGCCCAGAAGTTCGAGGCGGAGCGCGGGTATCTCCAGCTGCAGTATGAGGCGGCGAAAGCGATCCGCGAAATCGATCCGGAAACGCCGATTATCATTGCCTCCAACAACTGGAACTGCCCGGAGGCGTTCACGTACCTGCACCCGCTTCCGCTCCGCAACCTGATTTATCAAGTTCACGCCTATCTGCCCGGCGCCTATTCCCATCAGGGAATCGGCCTTGGTGAAGACGTTCTGGCACGACTGAAGCTGAAAGCATACCCCGGAATGATTAATGGCGTCCGATATGACAAAGAGCAACTGCGGTACGAGCTCGCGCCGGTGATCGCATTCCAGAAACGATACGGCGCTCGGATTTTGGTCGGAGAATTCTCTGCTGCCCGCTGGTCACCGGGTGCGGACCGGTATTTGCGGGATCTGATCGAGCTGTTCGAGGAGTACAGATGGGATTGGGCTTATCACGCCTTTCGGGAATCCGATGCGTGGGATGCGGAGATTGCCGACACTTCCCCCCGGCGCATCTGGAGCGCCGACCGCGTTTCGGAACGCCGGAAACCGGGCGTGAATTCACGTTTGCAGATCCTGAAGGAGGCCTTTCGGAAAAACCGTCTGGAATGAATGTGCGTGCCATTGCATTTTTCGCGTTTCCGCTTGCATTTTCAGGGAAAAATGTTATATTATTCCTTCTACGGTCGAACGAACTAACGAAGGAATGCGGAACATGGCGGAAGCGGCGAACGGATATGACAGCAGTTCCATCAAAACGCTGTCGCCGCTGGTGCATATCCGCCATCGGCCCGGCATGTATATCGGCCGCCTCGGCGACGGCTCCCACCCCGACGACGGAATCTACGTGCTCGTCAAGGAGATCATCGACAACTGCATCGACGAGTTCACCATGGGGGTCGGCAAGCGCATCGACATCACGCTCGACGAAGGCAGTGTGACGGTCCGCGACTACGGCCGCGGAATTCCGCTCGACAAGGTCGTGGCCTGCGTCTCCGAGATGAACACCGGCGGCAAATACGAGGGCGACGCATTCGCCTATTCAATCGGCCTCAACGGCGTCGGCACCAAGGCCGTGAACGCGCTCTCGGAGAAGTTCACTGTGCGTTCGCACCGCGACGGGAGGTTCCACGAGGCGCGCTTCGAGCGCGGCATCCTGCAGGGTGAGGATGGAGGGGAGACCGCGGAGCGCAACGGGACATTCGTCGCTTTCACGCCGGACTCCGAGCTTTTTCCTGGGTATGCGTTCAAGTCCGAGTATCTCGAAAAGCGGCTCTGGATGTACGCATATTTGAACAGCGGGCTCTCCATCTACCTGAACGGTCAGCTCTACCTGTCGCGGCGCGGGCTCGAGGATCTGCTCGAAACCGAGATCGGCGAGGACAAGATCTACCCGGTTATCGCGCTCAAGACCCCGACGCTCGAATTTGCACTGACCCACAGCGACAATTACGGCGAAACCTCGTACAGCTTTGTGAACGGGCAGTACACGAACGACGGCGGCACACATCTCTCCGCGTTCAAGGAGGGGGTGCTGAAGGCGATCAACGAATTTTCCGGCAAGAGCTTCAAAGCCGACGACGTGCGCGACGGCATGGCCGGAGCCATTGCGATCAAGCTGCGCGACCCGATTTTCGAATCGCAGACCAAGAACAAGCTCGGCAACACCGATGTGCGCGGCCCCGTGGTTGCGGCTGTGCGCGACGCGATCGTCGACTTCCTGCACAAGAACAAGGAGGTCGCCGAGATCGTCATGGACAAGGTTTCGCGCAACGAACAGATGCACCGCCAGATTCAGGCGATGAAGAAAAAAGGGCAGGCCGCCGCGGTCAAGAGCAAGCTGCGGATTCCGAAGCTGAAGGACTGCAAGTATCATCCCGGCGAGAAGTGGCCGCGCGGCGTGACATCCTCCGATACGATGATTTTCCTGACCGAAGGCGATTCCGCCGCCGGTTCGCTCGAAGTGTGCCGCGACGTGAACTGCCAGGCGATTTTCGCGCTGCGCGGCAAGCCGATGAACAGCTACGGTGAGAAGTTCGAAAAGATCTACACGAACGAAGAGCTGACCTTCCTCATGCAGGCGCTCGGGATCGAGGATTCGGTCGACGACCTGCGTTACGACAAAGTCGTCATCGCGACCGACGCGGACGTGGACGGGCTGCATATCCGGAACCTGCTTATCACGTTTTTCCTGATGTTCTTCGAGCAGCTTGTGCTGTCGGGGCATCTGTATGTGCTCGAAACCCCGCTTTTCAGGGTGCAGGCTCCGAAGCAGACGCCGATCTACTGCTACAATGAGGCCGAGCGCGACGCCGCCGCCCGCAAGCTCGGGAAGAAGGCCGAAATCACCCGGTTCAAAGGGCTCGGTGAAATTTCGCCGAAGGAGTTCGGCAGGTTCATCGGGGAAGAGATGCGCATCCAGCCGGTCACGCTCGATAATATGAAGAACGTCCCGGAGCTGCTCGGGTTTTTCATGGGCAACAATACTCCGAAGCGGCGCGAATACATCATGACAAACCTGGAAGTGCCGAAATATGAGTGACGAGCCGGAAAAGCCCGAAATCGAGGGGATCGAGCCGGAAACGCCGGACGAGTCCGCCGTCGCGGCGGTGCGCCACCGCGGCAGTAACGAGTATTTCCGCGCGATGATGGACCAGAACTTCCTGGAATACGCGAGCTACGTCGTGAAGGACCGCGCGATTCCGGATGTTGACGACGGCCTGAAGCCTGTGCAGCGCCGCATTCTGTGGTCGCTCTACAAGATCGACGACGGGCGCACGCACAAGGCCGCGAACGTCATCGGCAACACGATGCATTTCCATCCGCACGGCGACGCCTCGATCGGCGACGCCCTTGTGGTGCTGGCGAACAAAGAGTACTTCATCACGAAGCAGGGGAACTTCGGCAACATCCTGACCGGGAGCCCTGCCGCGGCGCCGCGTTACATCGAGTGCAGCCTTTCGCCGATGGGGCGTGAGGTGCTCTTCAACAACGACATCACGGAATTCGTCGACTCCTACGACGGGCGGAGCCAGGAACCGGTCGTGCTGCCCGTTAAGATTCCGTCGCTCCTGATGCTCGGCAGCGACGGCATCGCGGTCGGCATGGCGACGAAGATCATGCCGCACAACTTCAACGAGCTTCTGAATGCGCAGATCAGCGAGCTGCGCGGCGAGCCGTTCGAGCTGTATCCGGATTTTCAGCAGGGCGGCCTCATGGACGTCAGCGACTATCAGGACGGCAACGGCAAGATCACGCTGCGCGCGAAGATCGATATTGAGGGGCGTAAGCTGGTCATCCGTGAAATTCCGGCGACGACCACGACCGAGAGCCTCATCGCCTCGATCGAAAAGGCGGCGGAGAAAAACAAGATCAAGATCGCCAGCGTGAACGACTATACGACGCAGCATGCGGAGATTGAGATCATCCCGACCCGCGGCTACGATCCGGAACGGACCCGGCAGGCACTTTTCATGTATACGGACTGTTCGGTGTCGATTTCGGTGAATCTCACGGTCATCTGCGAGAGCCGCCCGGCGGTCATGAGCGTCACGGATGTGATCCGGCGCAACACGCGCAAGCTGCTCGAATACCTGAAGCGGGAGCTTGAGATCGAACTCGCGAAGCAGGAGGACCTGTTCCACGCGAAGACGCTCGCGCAGATTTTTTTCGAGAACCGCATCTATAAGCGCATCGAAGAGTGCGGCAGCCAGGAGGAGGAGTATGAGGAGGTTCACGCCGGTCTCGCCCCGTTCCGGAATCTGCTGCGGCGCGATGTGACGAACGAGGACGTCGACAAGCTGCTCGCGCTGCCGGTGCGGCGCATCTCCCGCTTCGACATCGAGAAGAACCAACGCGAAATCGCCGAGGTGCTTGCGAAGATGGAGGAGATCGGCAAAAACCTCGGCAGCCTCAAGCAGTACGCGATCCGCTATCTGAAAAAGCTGCTTGAGAAATACGGCGACCAGTATCCGCGCCGGACCGAGATCGAGCATCTCGAGAAGATCGACCGGACGGCCGCGGCGCTGAACAACATCAAGGTCGGATGGGACCGCAAGAACGGATATATCGGGACCGCGATCAAGAGCGACGACACGATCGCCTGCAATGAATTCGACCGTTTCGTCTGCGTGAGCAGGAGCGGCAGCTACAAGGTCATCGCGCTGCCGCCGGAGAAGCTGTTCATCGGCAAGCTGTACGATTTCCGCAAATACGATGCATCGACGGAGTTCGGCGTGATCTACCGCGAAACTTCTTCCGGTAAATACTACGGCAAACGGACCACGATCGGCGGCTTCATCCTCGACAAGGAGTATATGATTTGTCCGGAGAAGTGCAGGCTTGAGCTTCTGACCCCGCGTTCGGATGCGGTCTATGCGCTGCTCGAAACGAATGCGCGCGGCAAAATGACGGAGAAGGAGCTGAATCTGATGGAGCTTCCGGTCCGCACTCCGAAAGCGCGCGGGCTTCTGATCACCGGCAGGCAGCTTGCGAAGATCACGCACAGGCGGTATCTTACGCCGGAGGAGATCGAGGCGTTGAAGTTCGCCGCCGCCGACAGGGATGAGGATGCGGAAAATGACGGACAGGCGGCGGAAGAAGTGACGGAACAATCCGCCGTTCCTGCGGAGAAAGTGACGGAAAAGGCGGAATGTGCTCCGGCAAAGGGTGAAGAAGAACCGGATGCTCCGGAACCGGAACCGGCGGCGGAAAACGATGAGCCGCAGGAGACGGTGACGACGGTTGTTGAGAAGCCTGCCGGGATCGTCCCGGAGCCGCTTGTGCTGGAGGACGACGGACAGCCGCCGAAAAAGGCGAAGCGTCCGCGCGTGGAGGCTCCTGCCGCGAAACCGGAGAAGCAGCCGGAGAAACCCGCGTCCGGGAGCGACGAGGATGAATTCGGCATGATCCAGTCTGAATTCGGATTTTAACGGCGCCGGCGGAGGGTCGGATGGGGTCCGGGCCGTTTCTTCATTCGTGTGACTGATGCGTTCAAACCTTAAGGAGTTTAACGATGGCTTTTCTTCAGTGTGAATTTCATTCCGACGTGCTCGGGCGCGGCTGCAGCATGAATGTGCTCGTCCCGCAGAAAGCGGCGACGCAGATCGGCATGGTCTCCTCGGGGGAAGCGGGACGCGCCGAATACCCGGTGCTCTATCTGCTGCATGGACTTTCGGACAACCATACGATCTGGATGCGCCGGACTTCGATCGAGCGCTATGCCGCCGCTTACGGTCTCGTCGTTGTGATGCCGGCCGGTGAACGCGGCTTCTACACCGACATGGCCGAAGGATACCGTTACTGGACGATGCTTTCGGAGGAGCTGCCGCAGATTGTCCGCAATCTGTTCCCGGTCAGCATGAAGCGGGAGGATACGTTCGCGGCCGGCCTTTCAATGGGCGGCTACGGGGCGCTGAAGCTGGCGCTCCGCTGCCCGGAGCGGTTCGCCGGGGCGGTCGCACTTTCCCCGGTCACGGATCCGCGCGGCTGGTTCGAGAGCAATGAACGCGACGGGATGCGCGAGGAGCTGACCCGGATTTTCGGCTCGGCCGAACGGATCGTCGCGAACGGCGACGACCTCTTCACGCTTTCCGGCAGGGTCATGGAGTCGGGCCTGCCGAAGCCCCGGATCCTGCAGGTGTGCGGCTCGGAGGACGGGCTGCTGCCGGAGAATCACCGCTTCCGCGACCACATGGAGAGGCTCGGCTGGCCGGAGTACCGTTATATCGAGGACGCCGGGAGCCACACCTGGGAATTCTGGGATCACTACATTCAGGACGGGCTGCGCTTTCTGCTCGGAGCCGAGAAGCGATGAGTCCCGATTCCCGCCACTTTTCCGAAATCGGCGCCTGGGAGAAGAACCGGGTGCTCTTCTGGTCGTACATCAGGATCACGAGCCTTGTGATCGGCGGCGGCTACGCGATCATCGCGGCCGCGCAGGAGGAGTTCGTCCGCCGCCGCGGCTGGCTCACGGACGACGATGTGCTCGAAATGATCACCGTCACGCAGACCGTCCCCGGAATTCTCGCCTGCAACTCGGCGGTCTATATCGGCTGGCGGATCAACGGGTTCGCCGGGGCGTTTGCGGCCCTGCTCGGTTCGATCCTGCCGTCGCTGGTCATCATCATCGGCATTGCGGCGGCGATCTCCTCGGTGGCGCATGTGATTGAGAATCCGTATGTGCAGGGGGCGTTCCGCGGCGTCATCGCCTGCATCGTGGGCATGGTGATCGTGACTGCGCTCAAGATGCGGAAAAAGGCAGTGAACGGGTGGCTCGGCTGGCTGATCGCGGCGGGCTGCCTCGTCGGCATGAGCGTTTTCCGGATGAATCCGGCCTGGCTGATCGTCGGGGCGATCGTGCTCGGGCTTGCGCAGGTCGCGGTTCTGCGCCTGAAAGGGGCGGAAAGCGGAAAGGAGGCGCGGAAATGACGCTCTGGGCGATCTACTGGGCATTTTTCAAATTCGGGCTGCTCTGCTTCGGCGGCGGCTACATGCTTGTTCCGCTGCTTTCCGCCGAGCTGGTCGGAACCTCTCCCGGCGCGGCGCTGACGCCGGAGGCGTTTGCGAACCTCGTGTCGATCGCGCAGGTTACGCCGGGGCCGATCGGAATCAACACGGCGACCTATGTCGGCTTCACGCAGCAGGGGATTCTCGGCGCATGTCTCGGGACATTGGGGATTGTGACGCCCGCGATGGTGCTTGTCATCCTCGCGATCAAGCTCCTGAAAAAGTATGAAACGAGCATCCCGGTGCAGGGGTTCCTGGCGGGAATGCGCCCCGCGTCGTTCGGGCTGGTCCTGTCGGCAGCGGTGATTTTCGCCGAGCTGTCGGTTTTCCGCGCGGAGATCCCGTGGGGAGAATTCTGGAAGATGCTGACTGGCGCGGGCGGCAGCCTCGGCGGGTTCGGCATCAATTGGGGATGCGTGTTTCTGGCCGTCGTCACGGTTCCGATCCTCATGAAGACGAAGTTTTCTTTTATCCGCCTTCTGCTTCTCTCCGCGCTGTTCGGCATTTTCTTCTGCCGGCCGTGACGGTTTCTGCTGCCTCCTTCCTTTTTGCGGGAGAGAGTTTTTTGATTCTGTTGGACAAATTATATTCGAGTTGTACGATATTTTATGGTTTTTTTGAATTTATATTGGAAATTCGCTTGGCAAACAGGACAAGTTTTGGTATAATTATCTCGGAAGACACAGAGAGGATACCGAATGAAAAAAGAAGAACTTGTCCGGTTGTTTGAATTTTACCTGAGCCAGCCGCCGTGCATGAGCGGGGTCCGGCTCCGTTCGGAACCGGAGCTCGGGCGCATATTCAACGAGAACCGCCAGAAGATCCGGCGGGCGCTTGACGAGCTTGTCGAGCGCGGGTTCCTGACCCGCAAGCACGGCTCCGGCACATTCGTGCGCAAGGTATTCCCGGCTGCGGAGGCGCCGGAGTACGATGCTGTCGCCCACCTGACCCGGATCCTGCCGGAACAGATTTTCCTGCCTGAACCGCAGGAACCGCAGACGCGGCGGCCCGACCGCTCGGCGCAGGGGCTCCGGATCGGGATTCCGGGGGACATCCGCTTTCTGACCCGCACGAACTATACGCTGTTCGAGGCGGCCCGGGTTCATCTCGAGTCGCTCGGGCACACCGCAGTGCTGTTTTCACAATATTCCGAGGGGCTCGAGGTGTTCAAGACGGCGGAGGCGCTGGCCGAAGAGTTCCGGCGCAACCGCTGCGACGGCTATCTCTTCGAGAGCTATTGGAACGATACCGTTCAGGCCGCGTTGCGTCTCGCGTTCGGCGCGGTGGAAATTCCGGCGATCTATTTCTGGCCGGGCAGCACGCCGGTCAACTGCGAGCCGCTGATCCAGATCGACACGGATGAGGCGGTGCGGCGGGCGGCCGATCTGCTTGCCGGGTTCGGCTACCGCCGTATCGCCCTTGTGAATATGGAGGACAACTCCCATTCGGCCGCGCCGGAACGGGCGGCTTTTCAGCAGCGCCTTGCGTTCCACCGGCTCGATTACCAGGAGGTCATCACGCTTCGCGGACCGCTCGGAGCCGGCCTCGCGGTTTCTCTCGACGCGCTCTTCGAACGCAATGCGCCTGACGCTCTTTATGTGGCGGACGACCACTATATCCCGGGGCTCTGCCGCTGGCTCGGGAAAAACGGCATCGAACCCGGGCGCGATCTGGGCGTCATCACGCTGGCGAACCGCAGCGGCGAGCTCAACGGCGCTTCCGAATGGAGCCGGCTCGAATTCGACCCGGCGCAGGTCGGGTTTCTGGCGGCCGATCATCTGGTCCGTGCAATCCATTCTCCGGGCGCGGAGCTTTGCAATTTTTCTCATCAGGCGACATGGAAACCGGGCATTTCAACCAGGGAGCAGAAGAATGAAGCGTAACCGGGATGAATTCACACTGATCGAACTTCTTGTTGTAATTGCGATAATCGCGATCCTTGCCGCGATGCTGCTGCCTGCGCTGAACCAGGCGCGGGAGCGCGGCAAATCCGCGAAGTGTCTCGGCAATATCCGCCAGCTCGGGCAGGGATTCATCCTGTACGCGGATGCGAACAGCGGATATTTTCCGCCGTTTCAGGCGCATGTGGACGGTGCGGGCGGCAATACGGTATCGAAGCACTACAACTGGTGGCTTGCGCACGTGATGCTCCAGCTCGGCATGATAACCGAGAATACCGCGAACATTTCCGGGCAGGCGGCGCGCGGTGTGTTCGATTGCCCGTCGAATCCCTGCCCCAAAGACAACTACGGCGCCGGCACGAACTATGCGTACAATCAGGAGCTGACTCCCGGGCTGCTGTTCGACGCCAATCCGGGCAAGTGCGGCATCGGTCGTCCGACCGGTTGGAAACGGCAGGCGCAGATCATCACGCTCACCGACGGCGGGACCTACAAGATGCCGATGGCGAACCGGAACTGGGGGGACATCCGCTACACCGGCGCTGATTCGCGTGACCGTGCCGGGTTCATCCACAGCCGCCGCGCAAACAGCCTTTTCGTCGACGGACACGGGAAAGCGGTTTCTCCGGACTCGGCGAGCGTCGGGGATCAATTGAAGCTGCCCGGCAATATGTTCCCACAGCGCTATCTCTGGGATCACAACTGGTAATCATGTCAGATCGGGAAATCATCTTATGAAACGCTTCATCATCTGCGGCGCAGCGCTTTTCGGCGCCATGCTGCTCCCTGCCGCCGGAATCCGGGTCAGCCCGTCTGTTCCGCAGAATCTGTCGCCCTCCGGCGACGACGTCGGCCAGCTGAAAAAGCTCACGCTCGGAGCCGGCTGGGAGTTCAATCCGGACGCCGGCACTACGCGGGGGCTGAAAGAGCTCGGCATCCGCAAGATCCGCTGCATCAACGTCGACCTGCTTCCGGGGAGATTCGACGAGAGCGGCAATTATACCGTCGACCGGTCGAAGGCGACCCGCCTTGACGCGCACCTCGCGACCTGCCGCGAAACCGGCGCGGTTCCGCATATCATCATCGCGCAGCGGCTGCCGGAGGAGATCCGGAAGGTCGTCGCGGCCGACAGCGACGAGGGGCGCATCATGGGGCTCCGGCGGAACCGGACGGTCGGACCGACCGACTACACGCTCTACCGGAACTACCAGCTCGCGTTTTTCGAGCATGTGCTCGTGACGCTCGGCTGCCGGAACGCGGTATTCGAGGCGTTCAACGAGCCGGATATCGGCGGAGTGGTTTCTCCGGCGGAAAAGCTTCCGGCGCGCGGCTCCGCCGAGCTGTACGATGCGATGTTCCGGCTCTACCGCGAACTGTCGGAAGCCGCCCGGATCTTTGAAAAGCGCCATCCCGACATCCCGCTCACGCTTGGCGGTCCGGCGCTCTCATGGGCGTTCACGTTCCGCTTCGGATCGTTTAACTGGGGCGAGCGTTTTGTACAGGACGCCGCAAGAGAGAAGCTGAAGCTGGACTTCATCGGCGTCCACTTTTACGGGAACATCACGTCGCTGCACGGTGAATATGAGGCGCTCTATCCGCCGTTCACGGAGATGCTCGGCTCATTGAAGCGTGTGCGGGACAGGTATCTTCCCGGCGTGCCGATCCAGATCAACGAATGGGGGCCGAGCTACCATGTCAACACCACGGAGCAGTCGATGGTGAATGCGGACCACATCGGCGCGGCATGGTCCGCCGAATTCCTGAAAACCATGCTTGAGGAAGGGGTCGACGACGCGCTCTATCTTGTCACGACCGATCTCCTTCAGAAAAAGGAGGGGAAACCGGAAAACATCTGGGGATGGTGCGGCCTGTTCACGAATCCGCACGCATACGGCAAAGCGTATCCGAAAGCCGCGTACAACCTGTTCCGGATGGTTTCGATGCTGAATGGAACCCGGGTTGAATCGACCCGTTCGGGAGCGGTCAATTCGTTCGCGGCTGCCGAGCCCGCCGCGAAGACATTGCGGATCCTCGCCTGGAATTTCGGCGCGCGGATTCCGGAGAACGGCCCGCCGGTTGAAACCGCGATCGCGGCGACGCCGGAAATCATGGTGTCCAGAGCCGCGGAGTTTTTCGGTACCGCGCGCGTGAAGATGACCCGGTATCTGCTGAGCCGCGACACCGGCAACGCGTATCAGGTCTGGAAAGGCGGAGGTGCGCTTGCGGATGAGAACACGGTGCTGCCGGTCTCCGACCGCGGCGAATTCTCCATATTGAACAACGAGCTCCGGTTCGGGCTCGGGTTCCCGCCGAACTCCGTTTCACTCATTGAACTTGAGGGCGCGGGGGAAGGCCCTGCTGACGCGGCGGTCCGCCCGGCTGCGGTTTCGCCGCGGGAAACTCCGCGCGCGGAAGAGGCTGCGGAACTGCCGGGCAACCTCTTTGCCGACCCCGGCTTCCTCAGGCAGTCCGGCTCCGGGAAGAACGGCGCGGTCTATGTGAATGCGGGAAAGGAGCTCGCGCGCCTCGCCGGCGGCGGCATCCGAATCGACGGCGCACACAGCCTGACCATGCAGGCTCCGAAGCCGGAGCGGAAAGAGATCCGCTTTTCGGTTGAGGCGCGCGGCGCGGAGAGCGGCGGTCCCCTGCTGCTGCAGATCAACTGTATGGCCGGAAAGAGGCTGATCTCCTCTCACCCGCGGCAGGTCAGGCCCGACGCGGAATGGAAGCCGTTCAGGCTTTCGGTGCCGGTTCCGGAGGAGTGTACGCACGCGTTCCTGCTGGTCAGCGGCGGCCCCGCCGAGCTCAGGGAGTTCCGGCTGGAGCAGTAACCCGGGCCGCTGGTCAGAATTCGGCCCTGTACGGGTCGGAATCGCGGGTTCCGAGGTGGCCGACCCGGTACTTCCGGGAGACATCGTCGCTGTTCAGCAAAGTGACGGATTGTGCCGTCACATGTCCGTCACTCCAGCCGGCATTTGCTTTTCCCGTGTGGCGGCCTGCGGTGGTTCCGGAGGCGTATTCGCCGCCCCAGAGCGCCGGCTTTTCACGGCAGTACAAATACGGCGCAAGCTGCGGGGGATCGAAGCTGAACGGCCCCATCGCCGTCCTCGCGTTGTCCGCGAACATGATGAGCCGCGCCGCGTTCCGGATCGCTCCGGCTTTCAGGTTGAAGCACTGTCCCTCGCTGATATAGCGTCCAAGCCACAGCGCGTTGTACCCGTAGCCGCCGCCGTAATCGGTCGCGGTGAGGTCAGGGATGCGGCCGCGCTCCGCCGGGCAGACCGCGACGGCGCCCCTGCCGCCGAAATAAGCGCCGAGCAGCGGATTCCGGGTGAAGTCGATCGTGCCGGAGATCGCCCCTCCGGAGCCGTGTCCGCCGCTGCCCGCGACCGTCTGGTAGCCGAGCCAGAGCTGGCCGGTCGCGTTCGGCTCCTTTTCGAGCGAATACGGCACGAACCAGTCGCCCTGTTCCCCGGCATAGGAGAGGTTCGCCTGGACGAGCATGCGCAGATTGCTCCGGCAGTTCGCGCTTTTGCCCTGCTCGCGCGCCCGGTTCAGCCCGGGCAGCAGCATTCCGGCCAGGAGCGCGACGACCGATATTGAAATCAGCAGCTCGATCAGTGTGAAGGCCGGCGGCGCGGAGTTCCGGCCGCCGGCTCCGGGCGGGAGCCTCTTCATGGCGGCGTCACAGCGTGAGCTTGACCCGCTCGTCCTGCGTCATCATCGCGAGGTGCCGCACCTTGCCGGCATCAAGGTTCAGCCCCTCTGCGACGCGGGTTCCGTAATCGGGATCCGCCTTGTAGAAAAGCGCGCATTGCCGGTACTGGATGTTCTGCTTCGCATTGCAGAGGTGCCCGATGATGTTCGAAACAAGATGCGCCTTGCCTTCATCGTCGAGAACGCGGCGGTAGAGCTCGCCGGGCTGCACGAAGTCGATGTCGTCGTCCTCGATCGTGTGGCGCGCGACCGAGCCTTCGATCGGAATGTCGGGCGGCGTGAACGCCTTGTCCGGGCCGGGCCCTCCCTGAGTGTTCGGCCAGTAGTTCGGCCCGCCGCCGCCGTTGCCGTTTACGTTCATCATGCCGTCGCGCTGGTAGGTGTGCACCGGGCAGCGCGGCGCGTTGACCGGGATCTGCTGATGGTTCGCGCCGAGCCGCCAGCGGTGCGCGTCCCCGTATGCAAAGAGTCGCCCCTGCAGCAATTTGTCCGGCGACGGGCCGATGCCGCGCACGAAATTCGCGGGGCTGAACGCCGCCTGTTCGACGTCGGCGAAATAATTTTCCGGATTGCGGTCGAGCACCATCTCTCCGAGCTCGATGAGCGGATAATCCGCATGATACCAGACCTTGGTCACGTCGAACGGGTCGAATCTGTAGCTTTTCGCCTCCTCCGGCTTCATGATCTGGACATAGACCTTCCACTTCGGATAATCGCCGCGCCTGATCGCATCGTACAGCTCGCGGGTCGCGTGGTCCGGATCCGATCCCGCGAGCGCTTCCGCTTCGTCGCCGGTCATGGTCTGGAATCCGAGCGCCGCCTTGAAGTGATACTTGACCCAGACGTATTCGTTTTTATCGTTGTACCACATGTAGGCATGGCTCGAGTGGCCGTCCATTTTCTGGTAGGCCGCCGGGGTGCCGCGGTCCGAGAAGAGGATCGTGACCTGATGCATCGACTCCGGCGTGAGCGACAGGAAATCCCAGAACGCGGTTGCATCCTTCAGGTTTGAACCCGGGTTGCGCTTCTGCGTATGGATGAAATCAGGGAACTTGATCGCGTCGCGGATGAAGAACACCGGCGTATTGTTTCCGACCATGTCGTAGTTGCCCTCTTCGGTGTAGAATTTCACCGCGAATCCGCGCGGGTCGCGCGCCGAATCGGCCGACCCGCGCTCGCCGCCGACGGTTGAAAAGCGGGCGAAAAGCTCGGTTTCCCTGCCGACCTCGCTGAACAGCTTTGCGCAGGTGTATTGCGTGAGGTCGCTTGTGACTTTGAAGTGGCCGAACGCGCCGGCCCCTTTCGCATGGACCACCCGTTCCGGGATCCGTTCGCGGTTGAAGTGCGCGAGCTTCTCGACCGTGTGGCTGTCCTGAAGCAGCGTGTACCCCGGTTTGCCGGTCGTGATGGAAGCCTGGTCGCCGTCCACGGGCGCGCCGGCCGCCGTCGTCAGATGTTTCGGATCGTTCATCGCTTTCCTCCTCAGTTGAAATTGCGTCCGATGCTCCGAACCGGATACGGAGGTCTCCACTCCGCCGCATCCCCTCTTTCATAAATTCAACTATAACACGCGCTTTTTGAAAATGCAATTGGTTTTTTACGGAAATACGTGTTATACTATCAGGAAAACGAAACCATGGAGAATGATGGAAATGCGGAAAAGAGTAATTGCGCTGGATATCGGGAACGTCTGTCTTGGAATTCATCCGGAGCGCTGCTTCGGGGTGCTCGGATTCCGCAGTTTCGCCGATATTCCGCCGGAGGTGCTGTTTCTGGCGGGGGAGCGGTTCGAGCGCGGGGAACTCTCCCCGGCCGGGTTCCTCGAGGGGTTCCGGAAAATGACAGGGGCAAGCTTTTCCGACGGAGAGCTCGAGCGTGCGTTCCGGTCGATCATCGGAGAGCCGGTTCCGGGCATGGCGGAGTTGGTCGCCGGGCTCGGGGCGCGTGGGTTCAGGCCTGTGTTTTTCTCGGATACGTCGGTTACGCACCTCGACGAGGTCCGGCGGAAGTTCCCGGCGGCTTCCGCGGTTCCCGACGGCATCTACAGCTGCGAGGTCCACGCGAAGAAGCCGGAGCCGGCGATGTTCGAGGCGTTCGAGGCGGAATTCGGCGTTCCGGAGTTCTACTTCGACGACCGTGCGGAGCTGATCGAAGGGGCGCTTCGCCATGGCTGGAACGCGCACCGCTTTGTTTCGGCGGAAGAAGTCGATAAAATCCTCGGTTGAATTACCCTAAGCGGTTGCATTTGCGGAACCTTCGGTTTATATTACTCCGTTTGGATCTGTATGACTTCAAGGTAACGGTGCAATATGGCCAATTCTGCAGTCCCGTCCCGGCCGGAGGATAGCTCCGGCTTCCGGGTGCGGTACATCTTTTACATCGCGCTGCTGCTGCTTGCGCTGCTGGCGATTTTCTCATATTCGCCGGCGGACAGCGCGGCGATCTCCGGCGGGGTCGACGCTCCGCCGTCGAACTGGATCGGCAATGCGGGCGCGTACTTCGGTTTCTGGCTCTTCAACCTTTTCGGGCTGGCGGCCTATGTGCTGGCGTTCGTCACGCTGCTGCGGCTGCTGCGCGCGGTTCTGCCGGGCAGGGGGAAGCCGGGGCTCTTTTTCACCGGCGAGGCGATGATTCTCATCGGCGTGGTTCTTCTGCTCGCACTTTCGCCGTACCCGTTCGTGTCGATGACGGAACGGATCGGGATCGGCCGCAGCGGCGTTCCCGAGCTCGCGCTGACCGGCGGAGTGATCGGGCAGGTGCTCGCGGCTCCTTCCGTCGATTCAATGGAACTGCCGGAGGGAGTTCTCCGCCAGCTGATCGGCGCGGTGGGGACCACGATTTTCGGATGGGCGCTCGTGATGGGCGGGGCGATCATCATCTATTTCTCCGACTGGCACACGCTGCTGCGTGACCGGGTGTTTGCGCCGAGGCCGTGGGAGGAGGGCGGAGCCGAGCCGCCGCGGAGCCGCCGCGCCGCCATGGTCGCCGCCGCCCGCGAGGAGGACGACGACGATGCGGAGGAGGAAGACGGGCCGGAGAGTGAGACCGCCCGGAACGGCGGGCTCTTCAGCGGCATGCGCGATGCATTGAGCGCGCTCCGCCGCAACGGGCGCCCCGCCGCGGCGGAAGAAGAGGCGCCGGAAGACGCGGATGCGGAAGTCACCCAGCCGGAGCTGATCGCGGCTCCCGAGCCGGCTCCGGCGCCGGAACGGCGCGGTTCCCAGGCTGTTGCCGCGGCGGAACGGCCGGACTGGAAAGCGAATATTCCTCCGGCGGCGGCCGCCGCGCGCCCCCAGGTTTCTCCGGAGCGCGGGATCCCGGCCGTCAGCACCAAAGTGGTCGAACAGGGCGAGAAGGCGATCGCCGACAGCCGGGAGTATGTGCTGCCGCCGCTCTCGATGCTGAGCAAGGGCTCCGATTCGGTCGGAGAAGCGCCGGAGGCGATCGCCCGCGCTCGCGAGATCCTGCAGCGCACGCTTGACAGCTTCAAGGTTTCCGGCCGGGTTTCCGGTTATATCTCCGGTCCCCGGATCACGCGTTATGAGATCTCCCTCGACGAGGGTGTGAATGTGAAGAAGGTCGAGGCGATCGCGGACAACATCGCGATGAACCTCTCCGCGAAAACCGTCCGCGTGCTCGCTCCGATTCCGGGCCGCCCCGTCGTCGGCGTCGAGGTTCCGAATACGAAGACCGAAGCGGTTTTCATGCGCGCGGTGATGGAGTCCGACGCATGGCAGAAGGGGCGCGCCGCGATTCCTATCGTGCTCGGCAAGGACGTTGCGGGCAACCCGGTCATGCTCGATCTCGCGAAGGCGCCGCATCTGCTGATCGCGGGATCCACCGGATCGGGTAAGTCGGTCTGCATGAACACGCTCATCATGAGTCTGCTCTTCAAGTTTCCGCCGGATGAGCTGCGGCTCATCATGGTCGACCCGAAGATTGTGGAATTCGAGGACTACAAGCGGCTTCCGCACCTGATTACCCCGGTCATCAACGATTCGAAGAAGGTCCCGATCGCGCTGCGCTGGGCCGTGACCGAGATGGAGAAGCGCTATCACATTCTTGCGAAAGCCGGCGTGAAGAAGCTGGCCGAGTACAACAGCCGGCCGAATGCGGAGCCGGTCATCGACGAGAACGGCGTCGAGGTCCCGGCGAAGATGCCGGTGCTCATCGTGATCATCGACGAGCTCGCGGAGCTCATGATGACCGATGCGCGCAAGGACTCCGAGGCATATATCACCCGCATCGCCCAGCTCGGACGCGCGGCCGGCGTGCATATCGTGGTTGCCACGCAGCGGCCGTCGACGCAGATCATCACCGGCGTCATCAAGGCGAATCTGCCGACCCGCATTGCGTTCCGCGTCGGCCAGATGATCGACAGCCGGGTCATCCTCGACCAGAACGGGGCCGAGAAGCTGCTCGGATCGGGCGACATGCTCTTCCTCGCGCCGGGCGGAATGGATCTTGAGCGTGTGCAGGGTGCGTGGGTCAAGGACGAGGATATCAAGCAGGTCGTGAAATTCGTCTCCGACCAGGCTCCGCAGAACTTCAATGCGCAGGTCGTGGCCGAAGAGGAGGCGATGGAGGAGGAGATCGACGACGAGGCAATCGATTATGACGACGACGACTATACCGATATCGCCCCGGTCATCAAGAAGTATATGCGCCCGGGCGACGACGACAACGTGCGCCGTGCGCTCGAAGTGGTTGTACTTGACCGGAAGGCGAGCACGAGCTATCTGCAGCGGCGGTTGAAAATCGGTTATAACCGCGCGGCGGAGATCATGGACCTTTTTGAAGAGCGCGGCATCGTCGGCGCGGCCTCCGGCAGCGGCAACAAGCGCGAAATCCTGATTTTCGACGGCATGGACGAAGAGTAAAACGCGAAAAAAATTGCAGAAAGTGCGGAAACGCATTATATTGAATGGAAGAAACAACCCAACACGGCAAGGGTCATATACCATGGAAGAGCTGAAAAACGGGCTGCTGCCCGGCCGGAAAAACGAGGAAGAGCCCGGTCTGTTCAACGACGAACAGCCGGCGCCGGAGCCGGAAGAATCGGAGGAGCCTGTCGGGCCGATCGATTCCGAGGTCCGCGAAGTGCCCGACGCCCCGGTCCGTCCGAAGACGTTCTGCCCGGTCGTCGGCGACGGTTCGTTCGGAAGCTGCCTCGCGGAGCTTCGCCGCCGCCACAACTACACGATCCGGCGACTGGCGGAGGAGACCAAGATCCGTGAAATCTATCTCGAGGCGCTTGAAGCCGAGGACTACAGGACCCTTCCGCAGCTGGTCTATGTCATGGGTTATATCCGCAAGCTTTGCGCGCTCTACGGCGTCGGCAGGGAGGACGCCGACGCGCTGACCGCCGGGCTGCGCGAGCGGCTGCAGTACGAATTGCCCGAGGACATCTCCAAAACGGTGGTCGATCATGAGGTCAGCGAGGAAAATGAGCGCAAGCTGCGGCAGCTCGTGCTGCTGATTGCCGGTGCGCTTGCGCTGGTTGTGATTGCGTTCGTCGTGGCGGGGGTGCTGATCCTGATGGGGCTCCGGAATTCCGGTGCGTCCGAGGTTTCCGGTGCGCCGTTCAACGAAAACCGCCTGATCGAACTGCAGCCCGAACCGCAGATCGAACTGCAGGAATTGAAGTGAAAACGTTCGATTTTGCGGAGAATATTTCCGGAAAACTGGAAATAGCGGGAACGCTGTGCTATAGTAATTGGTTATGAAAATACTACTGATCAATGGGCCGAACCTTCAGCTCCTGGGATTCCGGGAGCCGGGGATCTATGGAAGCGATACGCTTTTGACGATCGTATCGCGCCTCAGGAAGCTTGCCGCCGAGCTCGGCTGTGAGCTGATTGATTTTCAATCCAACCATGAAGGAGCGATCGTCGACCGGATCGGCGAATCCGTTGCGGAGGGGATTTCCGGAATCGTGATGAATCCCGCCGCCTACACACACACCTCTGTGGCGATCCGCGATGCGATCGCCGCAGTGAAGCTCCCGGTCGTCGAGGTGCACCTGAGCAATGTGCACGCCCGCGAGGAGTTTCGCAACCATTCCCTGACCGCCCCGGTCTGCATCGGCGTCGTGGCGGGATTCGGAGCCGACTCGTACGGTCTTGCGCTCCATGGCCTGTATTCCCATTTGAAAAAGCAGAATAAGAAGTAAGTGTCATTAAACCCCAACATTCCAGGGAGAGTTTTGTGCAATGAAAATCGAAGAAATCAAGACGATAGTCAAGCTGATGAGCGATCATGATCTGACCGAATTCAAGATTGAGGCAGAAGAGTATAACCTCTGCATCCGCCGCGGCAGCAACGCCCCGGCCCAGATCGTGACTCAGGTCGCCGCTCCGGTTTCGGCGGTTGCGGCCGCCCCGGCTCCGGCCGCGGTTCCGGCCTCCGCCGCTCCGGAGGCCCCGGCGGCCGCCCCGGCCGAGACGATCGACTCTCCTCTCGTCGGGACTTTCTACCGCGCTTCGTCGCCGGAAGCCCAGCCGTTTGTGAAGGTCGGCGACAAGGTGACTCCGGATACGGTCGTCGGCATCATCGAAGCGATGAAAGTCATGAACGAGATCAAGGCTGAAAAAGGCGGCGTCATCAAGGAGATCGTCGTGGAGAACGGCCAGCCGGTCGAGTACGGGGAAGCGCTGTTCGTAATCGAATAACCAAGGTGACGGTACACTACTATGTTCAATAAAATCCTGATAGCCAACCGCGGCGAGATCGCGCTCCGTGTGATCCGGGCGTGCCGGGAACTCGGCATCCGGACCGTTGCGGTCTACTCCCAGGCGGACGCCGACAGTCTTCCGGTGCGGATGGCGGATGAAGCGGTCTGCATCGGGCCGGCCCGCTCGAACCAGAGTTATCTGCTGATCGACCGGATTCTGTCGGTTGCGGCGATCTGCGATGTGGATGCGATCCACCCGGGCTACGGTTTCCTTTCGGAGAACGCATATTTCGCGGAAGCGTGCCGCAAGCACGGCATCACGTTCATCGGGCCGACGCCCGAAGCGATGCGTGCGCTCGGCGACAAGGCGGTTGCCCGCGACACGATGAAAAAGGCCGGGGTCCCGACCACGCCGGGCAGTGACGGCATCCTGCTTTCCGAGCAGGAGGCGCTGAAGATGGCCCACCAGCTCAAGTATCCCGTGATCATCAAGGCGGTTGCGGGCGGCGGGGGCCGGGGCATGCGCATCGCGCGCAACGATGCGAGCCTGATTCAGGGATACCATGCGGCCCGCTCCGAGGCGGAGAGCGCGTTTGCGAACGGCGCTCTTTATATGGAGAAATACCTTGAGAATCCGCGCCACATCGAGATTCAGATCATCGCCGACAATTACGGCAATGTGCTGCACCTCGGCGAACGCGACTGCAGCGTGCAGCGGCGCAATCAGAAGCTGATCGAGGAGGCGCCGTCGCCGGCGCTCTCGGCGCGGCTGCGGGAGCGGATCGGCGCGGCGGCGGTGAAGGCGGCCAAGGCGGCCGGTTACACGAGCGCCGGGACGATCGAGTTCCTCTACACTGAGGACGGCAATTTCTACTTCATGGAGATGAATACGCGCATTCAGGTCGAGCATCCGGTGACGGAAGCCGTGACCCGGATCGACCTCATCAAGGAGCAGATCCGCGTTGCCGCCGGCGAGCGGCTGAGCTTCCGCCAGAAGGATGTCGTGATCAACGGGCACGCGATCGAGTGCCGGATCAACGCGGAGGATCCGTTCAACAACTTCACGCCGAGCCCGGGCCGGTTGGCGCTCTATATTCCGGCCGGCGGCCCGAATGTGCGCGTTGACTCGCATGCTTATACCGGCTATAAGATTCCGTCCTACTATGACAGCATGATCGGGAAGCTGATCGTCTGGGGGCGGAACCGCGAAGAGGCGCTTTCGACCATGCGCCGCGCGCTCGATGAGATGACGATCGAGGGGGTCAAGACCACGATCCCGTTCCAGAAGCAGATTGTTTCCCACAAGAGTTTCAACGAGGGAAAATACGACACCGGGTTTGTCGAGCGCTTCATGCAGGAGAGCTCGCAGCATAAGGAGGACGGAAAATGAAGGCAGCAGCAAACAACAAGAAAGCGGCGGCACCGCAGACCGAAGCCAACAGCACGGCCGCGGCGCTGGAAGGTTCCGAACTCGGCGAGGTGAAGGTTCACGAGAATGTGATCGCTTCGCTGGTGCGCAAGGCGGCTTTGTCGGTCGAAGGGGTTTCGCGCCTCGCCGGCAGCTCGCTGGTGGACAACATCGCGGAATTCGTCGGCAACCGCCGGATGGCCCGGGCGATCACGATCGAGATGGACGACAACAACCGTGTGATGATCGAGATCAAGCTGGTTCTGAAGATCGGCTTCAATATTCCCGAGGTCGCTCCGCAGGTCCAGAAGGCCGTGATCGAGGGTGTCGAGAAGGTCACCGGAATGACTGTCACGAAGGTCGGCGTCCTGTTCCAGGATATCGACGACGCGGCTCCGGAGGGGGATTCCGACGATGAGGACGCGGAGATCGATTCGATCCCGATGAACTAACCGTTCAGGGTGCGCCGGTCACAGGCGTACCCTGATTTGTCTTTGAGGAGGTGCCGGAATGGGTTTCGAACAGCTTTTTTCGGGCGGGCTTTATCGAGGGCTGCTCGACAACGACTTCAATATCGGATATGCGGCGGGGGCGGGCCTGGTGATCGGGCTGCTGATTCTCCTGCTGGTTCTCCGGATCATTCTCCGGCTCCTGTTCCGCAAGCGCCGCTGCAGCTCGATCGTGGTGCCGGACGCCGACGGGGAGCTGACCATTTCACGTGACGCGGTCGAAAAGGCCGCTCGTTCAGTGCTGGACGAATTCGGTGAGCTTGATGTGCGCCGGATTCAGCTGTACCGGCAGGGCAGGAGCTATTCGCTGCTGCTTTACTGCACGTTCATCGGCGGAGGCAAGGGATTGCCGGAGGTTTCCGGCGTGATCCGCCCCAGGCTGATCGAGACGCTGCGCAAGCTGTTCGGCATTGCGTCGCTGCGCAAGGTGCAGTTCCGGATCGATACGCTCGAGGAAGCGCCGGCGCCGGAAATCCATGCTCCGGCCGTGCCGGTGAAGAGGTTTGAACCGGCGGACGATGCGAATGCTGATTCTGGCATCTAGTTCTCCACGCCGCCGCGAGCTCCTGTTGGGAATGGGCGTTCCGTTTGCGATTGAGTCGGCCGATGTCGACGAGGTGGCGGAGCTCGCCGATCCGCGGCAGGTTCCGCCGTATAATGCGGAGCGCAAAGCGGCAGCTGTTTCTGCGAAGCACCCGGAGAACCCGGTTCTCGGGGCCGATACGGTCATTCTGTTCGGCGGGCGGGTGATCGGCAAGCCGCGCGACGAAGCTGATGCGCTCGCGATCCTGACGGAGCTCGCCGGGAAGACGCATGAGGTCGTGACCGGACTTGCGCTGCTGCGCCGGAAGCCGGAGTTCCGCCGGGTCTGGAGCGAAACGACGCGGGTGACCTTCAAGCCGTTCGATGTCGGGACCGCGCAACGGTATCTCTCTCTTGTGCATGTGCTGGACAAAGCCGGGGCCTATGCGATCCAGGAACACGGCGAACTGCTTGTGGCGTCGGTCGACGGCGACCTCGACAATGTAGTGGGCCTGCCGTTGGAGAACCTGCGGCAGGCGCTGGACGCATTGCGCGGCTGATCAGGCCAGCCCGAGCTTTTTCCGGACCGGTGCGAGGTCGATTTCGCGCGGCGGCTTTCTCTGCCCGATGCATTCCGCGGCGGCGAACCCGGCGGCGCGCCCGTATTCCCCGACATGACCGATCATGCGGATCGCGCTGAACGCCTCATGCGTCGCGCCGATGCAGCGCGAGCCGATGATGACGTTCGAGAGCCCGGCGGGAAGCAGCGAACGGTACGGCACCTCATAGCCCTCCACGCCCGGAGGCAGCGGCTCGAAGCGGGTGCCGCTGCCGGTGGTGCTGTGGATGTCGACATGGGAGGTGCTGCGGAGGATCCCGTCTTCAAACTGCGCGCCGCGGTTCATATCTTCCTCGGAGAACATATAGTCGCAGCGGATCCGGCGGCTTTCGCGCACACCGATCTTCGCGCCGACCTGGCTCAGGTAGGCGCGCTCGAATCCCGGCAGGGTCTTCAGAAAAGCGCTCATTTCGGCTACCTGGCGCCGCGCGTCGACCATGGCGCGGGTCAGGGCGACGGCGTCGGTCGGATCATATCCGATCAGCCGGGTCGTGTTGAACAGCAGTGTCCCCGGAACCGGCAGCCGGAAGAAGAGGACGTTCTCGCGCGGATTGTGCACCTGCCCCCGCGCTTTCGCGCGTTCGTAGCGGCGGTTGATTTCGTCGCGCGGCGGCATGCGGTCGAAATCGACGCCGGCCATGAAGAACGGCAGCGTCATCGGCTGGCAGGAACCGTTGGCGCGGTCGCCCTGCTCGAATTGCGCTCCGGCGGCGGCGCAGAGGCTGCCGTCGCCGGTTCCGTCGATGAAGAGATCGGCGGTGAGCCGTGCGCTGCCGGAGATGTTGTGAACAGTAACCGCCGTGATCCGCCCCTCTGCGGTTTCCGCGCCGGTCATTTCGGTACCAAGCAGGAATTCCGCGCCGGAACGGGTGAGGAGTTCGTCAAGGATCATCGACAGTGCGATATCGTCGAATTCTTCGTTCCGGAGCGCGCTGCGCGCGGCAAGAAGGTTCATGAGCGTGTCCTGAAAGGTCGGCGCGGTGCGTCCCGGCGGAATCGGCTGCGAGAAGCTCGCGATGAGCGAGTTGACCGGAACGCCGCCGAACCGCCAGCTCGATTCGATCAGCACCGTTTTTGCTCCGGATTCCGCTGCGGAAACCGCCGCGGCCGTGCCGCCGATTCCGCCGCCGACCACGATGACGTCATAATGGGCTGTTTTCATTTTCCTGTAATCCTTTCTGATATCGGAATGAGCTCGGCCGTGAGTTCCCGCAGGCCGCGCCCGGTGATGAGTTCCGTGCCGGTTGCGATATGCGCGTCGATTCCCGCCGCAGAGAGGGACAGAGCGAGCCTGCCGCCGTATTCCGGCCAGTCGATCCCGACGGTCCGGATCCCCTCTTCCGTGAAAAGTGCGGAGAATGCCGGGGTGATTGCGGATATGTTCTCTCCCGCCGCGGCGAGGCAGGCGGCGAGGCAGTCGCCGCGGCCGCAGAAGCAGGGGCCGGACGCAACGCCGCAGGAGCGGTGGATCGCGTTGCCGGGCGTTCCGCATTTTCCCAGCCTGATCCGGTAACGGTCGAAGCTGCCGATCCGCAGCCGCCCGCCGCTGTATTGGAGATATCCGGTGCGGTCGGGCCGCGCGGCGGCGGAGGCGAATCCGCGCGTCGCCGCCATGATCCGCGGAAAGACCCGCTGAACCGGGATCCCATGCCATGCCTCCAGCAGGCCGGCGACCTCGCACGGTTCCCAGTCCGGAATGCCTTCAAAGCGGAAGATCATGCCGGGCTCGGGGGCGATCATGCCGTCGACGCAGAGCGAGACGGCCCGGACGGGCCGGTTTGCGGCTCCGGCGCGCACGGCGTCGTCGATTGCCCGGAGAAGGGCGGACTGGGCCGGAACGCCGACGTTGAAAACGCTGCGTTCAAGGATGCTTCCGTCGCAGCCGAGCAGCAGGGTTTCGACCTGCTCCGGGGAGGCGGAGACCGCGAGCGCGCGTTCTTCCCCGGGCAGCAGCCGCAGCCGTTCGACCGGGCGCTTCACGCCGGGGACGCGGAAGCTCTCCTTCGCAATCGCGCCGGAATCCAGCAGCAGGCGCGTATAGTTTGTGATCGATGCGCCGGAGAGTCCCGTCAGCGCCGACAGTTCCTCGCGCGTCAGCTCTGTGTGAAACAGCAGCTTGTTCCGCAGCTCCGACAGCACGTCAACCGGATTCATGGATTGTTTCCCCTATATGGTGGTTCTGTAATTAATTTACTCAGATAAATTTAATATTCAAGCAGCATTCCGGGAATATTCGGAGATAAAGTGTATTTTTTATAAATACAGTCTTGACATTCGGGGCGGATTGTGTCATAATATATACTGTATCCAAAATAAACACAGAAAATACAGGACACAATGGTCGAGAGCAATATCAGATTCAGCCGTGCGGATCAGCTGACGCAGCACCTGAAGGAACGGTGCCGGAGGCTCGGCGTCGGGGAGAAGTTTCTGTCGGTCCGGCAGATCATGGATGAGTTCAGCGTGAGCCAGATCACGGTCAAGCAGGCGATGGAGCGGCTCTGTGAGTCCGGCGTGCTTGAGGCGCAGGACCGGCGCGGATATTTCGTCCGCCGCGCGCCGCGTTACGGCAGAATCGCCTGCCTGATCCCGGCCTGGGTGACGAACCTCCGGAACGAATTTCCGGAGCTGCTGCAGCGCGAAACCGCCGCCGGCGGCTTCGATCTGGACATCGTGGATATGCAGAGCAATGCGGAGGGCGTCGCGATGCTGCCGGGGCTCAAAGCCGACGCGATTCTGTTCATGCCGTACGGGCATGAGGCGATCACGACCGACCAGCTGAACCGGATGATGGCGCAGCCGGTCCCGGTGGTCATCATCTACGGGACGGTCCGGGTCGAGGGGTGCCGGTATGTGGACAATGACAACGAGTTCTGCGGCGTCCTGGCCGCGACGCACCTGCTGATGAACGGGCACCGCAGGCTGGCGCTTATGATTTCGGAGCCGGAGCTGCCGATGGTCCGGGAGCGCGTCGCCGGTTTCCTGAAATGCGCGGAGGCGTATCAGCTCGACATCGAGGTGCTGAATCCGAATATCCGAGTAGGGGAACACTCCCCGACCAGGAGTTACGAATTTTTCCGGCAGTACCTGAAGGAGAATCCGAAGCCGGAGTTCACGGGGCTGTTCCTCATATCCGAACTCCCGGCGCTTGAGGTGGTTCGCGCCGCGAACGAATGCGGGCTCGAGGTTCCCCGCGACTTCAGTCTGATTTCGCTCGGTCACAGCGTCCACGGCTTCGAGGTCGATCTCACGACGATCAACAGCCGCCGCGACCGTGTCGCACACCATGCGGTCCGGCTTGTCAGGGAGCACTTCGAGCAGGCGGAAAACGCGCCGACGCACTATGTCATCACTCCGGAGATTCATTTCGGCAGGACCGTGAAAGATATCAACGCAACCCAGATCGGAAAGGTGGAACGATGAAAAGGAATTTTACACTGATCGAACTTCTCGTCGTGATCGCGATCATCGCGATTCTCGCGTCAATGCTGCTTCCGGCGCTGAATTCGGCGCGGGACCGGGCGAAAGATGCGAAGTGCACCGGCAATCACAAGCAGGTGATCGCCGCCCAGCTCATGTACTCCAACGATAACAACGGCCGGATGGTCGTCAACACCATGGGGCGCCCCTTCGCGGATGTCCTCCTCGGCGTCAAGCTGAACGCGGCGCCGAACTGGGATTATACGGCGGATGGGAAGTTCGCGAGCTATATCTCTCCCGGAAGCAAGAAGGTTTTCGTCTGTCCGTTCCACACAGGGGAGAGTTCCGGCCAGTTTGACGGCTGGCAGACCAACGGCATGTACATGGGCGTCTGGGACACGAGCTACACGAACAATACGGACAAGACCGGCGCATACATGAACATGATCAACTCGGCGAATGTTTTTTATATGCTGAACAAAGCCCGGCGGCCGAGCGAGCTGCACGTTTATGCCGACACCGCGCAGTACGGTTCCGGCGCTTACTTCAAGGTTCCGCGCGGAATCAACCAGTACAGCCATATCAGCAACGGCGTCGGGGTTCCGAGCGGCGGGACGGATTCCGGCATCTGGCTCGGGCACCATGACAAGGCCAACGTCTCCTTCATGGACGGGCACACGAAATCGATGAACTCCCCGCAGCTGCGCAACGGGGTCATGCAGGTGCGGAAGCTCGTCACGAAGCAGCTCGAACTGCGCAAAATGTAACAACCGGATCAACGGAGCCATAAAACAGAATGACTTTTCTCAAGAGAATGACAGGCGCATTGTGCCTTGCCGCCGCCCTGGCGTGTATCGCCGCGGATTCCCCGTGGGGGATCGCCGCTCATCCGCACTCCGAGATGGAGTGGAAGAATATCGACAGACAGCTCGGGATGATGCGCGACGCGGGCATGACCTCGTTGCGCCACGACATGAAGTTCTCCGGAATTGCGAAAAAGAAGGGACAGTACGATTTCAGCCGCTACGACGAGCTGCTCGAAAAGCTCGATGAGTACGGGATCCATTTTCTGCCGATCCTCGAAGGGTACGACTGGGAGATCGTGAAGAGCCGTCCCGACGCCGTTCCGCTCTACAGGCACCCGGAGGAATGGCGCAGCTTTGTCCGCGCCTGCGCGCGGCATTACAAGGGGAAGCTCAGGATCTGGGAGATCTGGAACGAGCAGGACGGCGGCTTCTGGAAGCCGAATCCGAATGCCGCGCAGTATGTCCCTCTGCTGAAGATCGCCTATGAGGAGCTGAAAGCCGCCGATCCGGAGAACATCGTGATCGTCGGCGGGCTCTGCGGCTGGAACACCGGGTATCTGCGCGACATGTACGCAGCCGGAGCCAGGGGGTATTTCGATGCGATTGCGGTCCACCCGTACGGCTGGGGCCCCGACCGGAGCATCTTCCAGCAGAAGCGCATGGCGGAATTCAAGGCGGCCATGGCGGAGCGCGGCGATGCGGGGAAGCCGCTCTGGATCACTGAGTGCGGCGGTTCCACGAACCGCAGCAACCTGATCGCGCAGCAGTCCGATGTACTGATCAAGGCGATCGAAGCCGCGGCCCGGAAGATCGGGCGCACATTGCCGGAGCAGCTGGTCGTCGGCGCGCCGGTCTCCCAGGAGTATCCAGACCGCGACTTCGCGGAGACCCGCAACTGGCTGCCCGGCGCGAAGGTCGTTCCGGTCACGCCCGGCGAGCTTGCGAAGGCTGATCCGGCGAAGCTGCCCGTCTTCCTCGGCTGCGAACACACGACCGTCGAAGAGGCGTATCAGAAGCCGATGCTCGAGTACGTGAAGAAGGGCGGGATCCTGCTCGCGTTCGGCGAGGTCCCGATGTACAATATCCGTTACCGCAACAAGCAGGGGAACTGGTCGACGCGCGGCGCGGCGGATGAGCTGCATCCGTACTACGGAATCGGGTATCAGGCGTGGTGGACGAAGCCGGGCGCCCCGAAGTTCACCATGCGGGCCCGGACGACCGAAGCGGGCAGGGAGGCAGGGATCGGCGACCTCAGGAACGTCTATACCACGCGTTTCCTGACCGCCGCGAATGTGAAGGAGGGCGACGCCTACACGCCGCTGGTCGAGGCGATTGACGGCAGGGGCGAGCCGGCCGGCGAGGGGATCGCGCTCTACACGTTCAAAAACCGGAAAGGGGCGATTCTCGGCTGTACGATCCAGTTTGCGGGCGGCTTCACGGAGCAGGAGCAGGCGCATCTGCTCCAGACGCTCTATCTCTCCTACCTCGCGGACGGAATCGACCGGCTCTACTTCTACGACTTCCACTGCGACGGCGAGAGCCCGGCGGAGCGCGAGAACAACTTCGGGATCGTCCGTTGGAACTATGCGCCGAAACCCGCCTATTCCGCCTACCGGGAGATGACGGCCGCGCTTGGGCGCGCGCCGAAATTCGCGGGGCGCGTCGCCGGGGTGCCGCCCCGTGTGCAGGCGTTGGTGTTCGAACGCGCCGAGGGAGGAAAGGTTCTGGCGGTGTGGAGCACGGGCGAAAATGCGCGCTTCGAATATAACGGGAAAACCGTCGAGGCCGGCCCGGCGGTGCAGTTCATCAGGTGACCGGCCGCATCGCTTTACGCCCAGAAACGTCCTGCCGGTTCGGCAGGGCGTTTTTTGTTGCATAAAGAAGCCCTCCTGCGGATGCTGAAAATGCAGAAAAAGCATCCGAAGGAGGGCCGGGGAAAAGAGTGCCCGTTTCTTTTCCGGAGAACACCATTACTATATCACCCGGAAAACAGAATGCAAGTAAATAAATTAGTTTTGTCTAACTTTTTTTGAAAAAAGTTATTCCTGAGGCGGAATTCCGGTTGAAATCACACTTTCCCGTCATCGCGGTGGCGGTAGACCGACTGCATGAGCCCGCAGGCGGCCATCAGCATCAGGAAAAACGATCCGCCGTAGCTGACGAACGGCAGCGAGAGTCCGGTCACCGGGGTGATTCCGATGCTCATGCCGATGTTGATGAAGCAGTGGGCGAAGATGATCGAGCCGATGCCGATGCAGAGGTATCGGCCGAACGGGTCGTCGGTCAGGAACGCGGTCCGGAGGATCGAATAGAGCAGCAGCAGGTACGCGAGAAAGATCAGCGTGCAGCCGATGAAGCCGGTCTCTTCCGCGATAATCGCGAAAATGAAGTCGTTGTTCGCCGCCATCTGCGGGAGAAACCCGAGCGAATTCTGGGTCCCTTCCCCGATCCCCTTGCCGAAGAGCCCGCCGGAGGCGACCGCCAGTCCGGCCTGGTACGGCTGGTAACCGGTGGTTGCCAGGAAATCCTCCGGGTGCAGGAAAGCGAGGATCCGGTTCAGCTGGTACCCTTTCAGGAACGGCCGGATGCGCAGCACCTCGTTTGCCACGACCAGCGCGAGCCCGCAGAGGGAGGTCGCGCTGACCACGATGATGAACCGCCATTTCAGCCCTGCGCAGAAAACGATCGCCAGATAGATCGGCACGAGGATCAGCGCGCTGCCGAAGTCCGGCTCCTTCAGGATCAGCACCAGCGGAATCGCCACGGTGATGCCCGAGAGCAGCAGGCAGAAAAACTTGTTCACTGAAAACATCGCGGTCGAGAACATCGCCGCCAGCAGCATGATGAGCGAAAGCTTCGCGAACTCCGAGGGCTGGAGCCGGAAACCCACGCCGGGAATGTCCAGCCAGCTGACTGCCCCGTTCACCTTCTGCCCGATGAAAGGCAGCAGCATCAGCAGGACCAGCGTCCCGAGGTAGAAGATCAGCGACAGCACCTTGTATTCGGTGCGGCGGAGGTTGATCGATGAGCCGGTCAGCCAGAGGAGAAGCCCGCCGCCGACCCACAGCAGCTGGCGGTTGAACGCCCGGAGCGCGACGGGCGTTCCGATCTGCACCCCGGTGGAGTAGATGAAAACCAGCCCCGTGCAGACAAGGAACAGGAGCGCGGTGATCTGGACGAAGTCGTATCCGCCGAGATAGCGCATGATGCGGATCGGCCAGCTTCCCTCCGGTTTTTTCTTCGCGGTTCGCATTCCTGTTTCCTGCCGTTTCAATGAAAAGGGGGGCGAAAAGGAGCCGGCTCCCTCTCACCCCCGCATCCGCTGTGCATATGTTCCGGTCAGACCTCGAACGTCTGGTCGCGGCGGGGGCCGACAGAAACGATTGCAAGCTCGGAATCCACAAGCTCGGTCATCCGCGCGAGGTACTTCTTCGCGTTTTCCGGAAGCTGGCCGTAGCTCGTGACCTTGCTGATGTCCTCGTTCCAGCCCGGCAGCCATTCGAGCACCGGCTTGACCGCCGCGAGCTCTTCGACCGAAGCCGGGAACTCCTTCGTGACCTTGCCGTTGATCTCATAAGCGACGCAGATGCCGATTTTATCGAAGCTGTCGAGCACGTCGAGCTTCGTGACCGCGAGCTTGTTCACGCCGTCGACCATGCAGGCGTAGCGGCCCGCGACCGCGTCGAACCAGCCGCAGCGGCGCGGACGGCCCGTGGTCGCGCCGTATTCGTGGCCGACCTTGCGCAGGATTTCGCCGTTTTCATCGAACAGCTCGGTCGGGAACGGCCCCTCGCCGACGCGGGTCGTGTAGGCCTTGATGACGCCCCAGGTGTCGCGGATCTTCTGCGGGGCGATCCCTGCTCCGGTACAGGCGCCGCCGGAGACGGTGTTGCTGCTCGTGACGAAGGGATACGTGCCGTGATCGATGTCGAGCAGCGCGGCCTGCGCGCCTTCGCAGAGGATCTTTTTACCGGATTTCGCCGCCTCGTTCACGAGGTAGACGGTGTCGCAGACGAACCGGGCCAGGAACGTCGCCGCGTCGCGGACGAGCGCCCACTCGGCATCGATGTCGAGCGGAGCGATGTTATGCTCCGCGAAAAGCTTGTTGTACCTGGCCGCTTCGGTGCGGAACTGCTCCTCGAGCCGGCCCGGATTCGTCAGGTCGATGCCGCGGATACCGGTGCGGTTCATCTTGTCGGCGTAGGCGGGGCCGATGCCGCGCTTGGTTGTGCCGATCTTCTTCGTTCCGGCGTTCGACTCCTTCAGGGCGTCGGCGCGCTTGTGGTATTCGAAAATCAGCTGGGCGCGGTTCGAGAGGCGGATGTTGTCGATGGAGAAGCCTTTGGCGGCGATGCCCTTCATCTCCTCGACAAGTCCGAGGACGTCGACCACGAGTCCGTTGCCGATGACGTTGACCACATTCGGGCGGAAGATGCCCGAGGGGACGAGGTGGAGCACATAGTGCTCGTCGCCGATCTCAACGGTGTGCCCCGCGTTGTTGCCGCCCTGGAAGCGGACCACCATGTCCACATCGCGCGTCAGCACGTCGATGAGCTTGCCCTTCCCTTCATCGCCCCATTGGGTTCCGACCAAAATATCAACCGGCATATTTCCCCCTGTATAAGGTATTGATAAGACATATGAAAACAAGAAGAATAAGATAGCGCCGTTTACCGGAATTTCAAATCGCGGGAGCCATTTTCGCCGTACAATTTTTGCCGCCGGAACGATTCACGGCGCCGGGAATCGGAAACCGGAGAAATCCCGGGAGACTTTTTTGAGAAAAATCTCGCGATAGGCCCCCGATTTCCGCGCCGGAAATTTGCAACTTGACGAAAAGCGGGGTATCTTAATACATGATTTGTGGATCAAAGTGACGAATACAAGGGAGAGTGGTCAAAGTGGCGGATGCGATCGATGTCGAAACGATGACGCAGGTTCTGCGTGAAATGGGGGAAAAGGCTGTTGTCGCGTCACGCGCGCTCGCAGTGCTCCCGGCCGACGCGAAAAACCGCTGTCTGCGCCGCATGGCCGAGGCGATCGGGCAGGCGGCCCCCGCGATCAGGGCGGCCAATGAGAAAGACCTTGAAGCCGCGAAAGCCGCCGGGCTCTCCGCCGCGATGATCGACCGGCTGACCTTGACTGACCGCCGCATCGAAGAGATGGCGGAGGGGCTCCGGGTCGTCGCCTCCCAGGTGGATCCGGTCGGCCGCGTGCTCTCCGAAACGACCCGCCCGAACGGGTTGGTCATCACGAAAATCAGCGTGCCGCTCGGCGTGATCGGCATCATCTATGAATCCCGCCCGAACGTGACGGTCGATGCGGCGGGGATCTGCCTCAAGGCCGGCAACGCCGTGATTCTGCGCGGCGGCAGCGAAGCGTTTCACTCGAACATGGCGCTCGCAAAGCTGCTCGACGCGGCCGCGGTCGAATGCGGCCTGCCGGACGGCACGGTGCAGCTCGTTCCGTGGACCGACCGCGCGGCGGTTCCGGTCCTGCTCAAAATGGACCAGTATCTCGACCTCATCATTCCGCGCGGCGGTGAAAAGCTGATCCGGCTGGTCTGCGCCGAGGCGACGATGCCGGTGCTGAAGCACTACAAGGGAATCTGCCATCTGTATGTTGATTCCGAATGCGACATTGAAAAAGCGGTCGCGATTGTGACGAATGCGAAGTGCCAGCGCCCGAGTGCCTGCAACGCGCTTGAGACGCTGCTTGTGAACCGCAAAATCGCGAAGGCGTTCATCCCTCCTTTCCTGGCGGCGATGAAGAAGCACTGCGTCGGGCTGTACGGCGATGCGGAATTCCGCGAATTCGAGCCGGCGGCGTGTCCGGCGACCGAGGAGGACTGGTACGCGGAGTATCTCGATCTCGTGCTGGCCGTCCGGATGGTCGGCTCCGTCGAAGAGGCGGTTGCGCACATCAACCGTTACGGTTCGCGCCACAGCGACGGGATCCTGAGCTCGATTCCAGCAAACACAGATTATTTCTTCGCGAACGTCGACTCCGCGACGCTTTACTGCAATGCGTCGACGCGGTTCACGGATGGCGGAGAGTTCGGAATGGGGGCGGAGATCGGCATCAGCACGGATAAGCTTCATGCCCGCGGCCCGATGGGCGCCGACGAGCTGACGAGTTACAAATACCTCGTCCGCGGCAACGGACAGGTCCGCCCGTAGCCCTGGCGGAAAAAGAGGGGGGAACATGATTGTACCGATGAAAAAAGTCACGCTGCTGGCGCTGGGTTCCGAAGAGAACTCGGCGCTGACGGCGCTCCGGCGTCTCGGCGTGATGCAGATTGAACTGGTCAAGGGCGCCGAGTCCGGCAGAAGCCAGCAACTGGCCGAGTCCCACGATGCCGCCCGCAGGGTACTTCTGCAGCTGCAGAAGTACCAAAAGGAATGCGAAACATGCGGAACTCCGGTCGACGGGCATGCGAAGCCGCGTTCCGGCGCCGAAGTGATTGCGCAGGCCGCGCAGTTGTTCGACTCCCGCGAAAAAGTCGCGGCTGAGCTCGGGTCGGTCCGGCAGCGGCTGAAGCACCTCGCGATCTGGGGTGATTTCGACCGGGCGAAGATCGATGAATTGCGCAGGAACGGTGTTTACGTCTATCTCTGCTGCGGCCGCGCCGCCGCGCTCGAAGCCGCCGAAGCGCTTGAAGAGGCGGATACGCAGGTGATTGCTGAGGAGAACGGCCGGTTTTACTTCGTGGTGATTTCGACCGGGCCGATCGCGGAGAACATTCTGCCTGAGGTGCGGCTGGGCAGCGAGGACAACCCGCCGTCGCTGCGCCGCCGTGAGGCCGGGCTGCGGGACGAGCTGCGGGCGTTGGAGGAAGAGATCGGCGAGCTGCTCGTATCGATCCCGGCTGCGTCGAAACGGGTCGCACTGCTTGCCGGAGAGCTTGAATTCTCCCGGGTCAGCGACTCCCTCGCGGAGCATGGCGAAATCGTTTCGCTCTCCGGCTTTGTTCCGGCTCCGGCGGTTCCGGAGCTGGAAAAGGCGGCCGATGACAACGGTTGGGGGCTGATGATCGAGGATCCGGAGCCGGGCGACCGGGTTCCGACGCTGATCAAAACTTCGAAATGGGTCCGGACGATCGAGCCGCTGTTCCAGTTTCTCGGAATCGAACCGGGCTATGATGAGATCGACGTCTCCGCGGGTGTGCTGATTTTCTTCACGATTTTCTATGCGATGATCGTCGGCGATGCGGGCTACGGCATGATCTTTCTGGCCGGAACGCTGTTCGCGGCGTGGAAGTTCCGCGGCAAGCCGGCGGCGGCGCTGCCGGTGCGGCTCTTCGCGCTGCTTTCGGTTGCGACGATCGCCTGGGGACTGATGACCTCGAATATCTTCGGTACGGCGAGCCCCTCGTGGCTGAGGTGGGCGGAGATTCCGCAGCTGACCGACGAGACGATTAAAAACGCATATACGCAGTTGATCTGCTTTTCGCTGGCGCTCGTTCAGCTGTCGATGGGGCGGATCTGGAAGGCGCTGCATGACGGTACGGTCCGCAGCGTCATCGGCAATCTCGGGTGGGTGTTCTTCCTGATCGGCAACTTCATCCTGACGATCAGGCTGCTGGTTTTCCCCGGCGACTTTCCCCTGATCATGTACTGGTTCTACGGGATCGGGTTTGTGATGGTCGCTGCCGCCGATGTGGATTGGACCGATGTCGCGCAGATATTCCAGTTTCCATTCAGCATCATCAACAGTTTTGTCGACGTTCTGTCGTACATCCGTCTGTTCGCGGTCGGCCTGGCGGGCTACTATATCGCGTCGAGCTTCAACGACATGGGTAAAACCGTGTTCGAGCTGGGGCCGGCCTGGCTGACGGTGCTGCCGGCGGCGGTCGTGATTCTTTTCGGTCATGTCCTCAACATCGCGCTCTGTCTGATGAGCGTGATGGTCCACGGGGTGCGGTTGAATACGCTGGAGTTTTCGAACCACGTGGGGCTGACCTGGGCCGGATCAAAATTCAAACCTTTTTGTAACAGCAAGAAAATGGAGGGTAATTAGGCATGGAACAGGAAATGATGATGGCGCTGGCGAAGGTCGGCGGATACACCGCGGTCGGTCTCGCCGCGATCGGTTCGTCGATGGGAACCGGCTTTGCCGGTGCTGCCGCGATCGGCGCCTGGAAGAAGTGCTATCAGCAGGATAAACCCGCTCCGTTCCTGCTGCTTGCGATGGCCGGCGCGCCGCTTTCGCAGACGATTTACGGCATGATCATGATGATTCTGATCAACGGCGCTGCGGTGAAGAATCCGCAGAACTGGCCGCTTTACCTGGCGATCGGCCTCTTCGGCGGCCTCGCGCAGATGATTTCCGCCACCTTCCAGGGCAAGGCCGCCGCCGGCGGCTGCAACTCGTTTGCGGAGACGAACCAGGGGTTCGCGAACGATCTGATGGTTCTCGGCGTGATCGAAACCTGTGCGATCTTCGCGCTGGTGTTCTCGATCATGGTCATGTAATCGGCAGATCAACCGGAAAGGCACCCTTCGGGAGAACTCCTGCAGGGTGTTTTTTTATCGATGGAAAACATGACGGAATTTTATATCGTCCGCCACGGCGAGACGGCGGCGAACAGCCGGAATATCGTGCAGGGGCAGAACAACGTCCCGCTGAATGAAAACGGCCTTGCACAGGCGGCCCGCTTGGCGGCCCGTCTGAAGGATATGCGGTTCGACGCGGTTTACGCAAGCGATCTCGATCGCGCGATGCAGACTGCCCGGATCGTTGCGCCGTATGCGGATATCATTCCGGCAAGGCAGCTCAGGGAATGGGATCTCGGCGAGTGGGTCGGGAAGCCGTTCGACGAAGTGAAGCGGCTTTTTCCGGAGGAGGTGGATGCGTTTCTGCACGACCGCGCGGAGTGTACGGTCACGGGCGGCGAATCGAAGGCCGAGGTCTACGGCCGGATCGGGCGCTTTCTGGATGAGCTCGCGGAGCGGGAGTGTGGAAAACGGATTCTGATCGTCACCCACTGCGGTGTGATCCGCGGGATGCTGAAGCATATTCTCGGCATCACGGAGCCGCTGCCGCGTCAGCCGCAGGTCGGCAATGTGTCGCTGAGCCGCATTCTGCGCGCCGACGATTGCTGGCAGCTCGGGACATGGAACGATATCAGCCACCTCGACGGCCTGCTTTCGCGCGCCGGCGGATACTGAACAGGAGTACTGTGTGATGTTGAACCGCGCGGAACGCATAAGGAGCCGCCTGCTTGAGATCGTTGCGGCGATTGTGCTTCCGCTGGTTTTTCTCACGGCAATGCGGATTTTTTTTGTCTGCCCCGACGGAGAGTCCGACCGTGACTCTTTTTATCATGCGGTTATGGCGGAAGCGGGCCCGTCCGTCTTTGCCTCGAAGCAATTCCCGTCCACGACGATGTCGGTCTGGCAGGAGAACTTCAGTGACAAGGAGTTGGGATTCCATTTGCTGCTGAGTGGAGTATTCCGGAGCAATGATCTGCTCGGGTTGGGCAATGCTCCGCCGTTTCATTTTCAAAGCTTCTTTCTGATGTTCCTGCTGTTGGCGGCGGTGACGGTTCTGCTGCTGCGGTTTCGGGTGCGGGGGATCTGGCGCTGGACACTGCTGTTCGCCGCTCTTTCCCCGCAATTGGCGGAGCGGCTTATGGCGCTTCGCCCCCATGTTCTGGCAATCACTCTGTTCGCTCTGACAGTCTGGGGATTCTGTACTCCGGTATTGATGCGCGGCTGCCGGAAATGGCTGACATGCTTTGCCGCAGGAATGGTGTTCGGATATTGCTACAGCAATCCGCATTTTGTCCTGATGCCGGCCGGGGCGTATGCGCTTGCGGCGGTGCTTTCGAGGCGCGAGTGGAAAGCTTTGCTGCTGCCGGCGGTGTCTCTTTCCGGTGTTGCCGTCGCATTGCTGCTGCACCCGCAGTTTCCGAACAGCTTTCTGATCTGGAAAATACAGGGGGGCGAGGTTGTTCTTGAGATGCTGTTTTCCCGATCCGGATTGCGCGGTGGCAGCGAACTTACAAGCGGGGGATGGGACACGCTTCGGAATGCGCCGTTCCTTTTCGCGCTTCCGCTGCTTGCCGCCTGGATCGTCCTGTTGCGCCGGCAGCGGCGTTGTCCGGTAAATTGCGAGCTTCTGTTTCTCGCCATTCTCGGGATCGGAACCGGTATCGGGCTTTGTTTCTACTTCCGCATGGCGGAGTACGGGGTGTTGTCGCTGACAGTCGCGTTGGCAGCTTGGCAGCAGCCGCTGGACCGCCGGCCGGTCGTTCGCCGCATATGTGCACTCTATGCCGTCGCGGCTCTTCTCTGGAGCATCGGCTGGTTCTGTCGGGCGCCGAAGGAGACCTGGAATCCGTATTGGGAGCTGGCGGAGTGGGTGAAAGAGAAAAAGGTACCGCCCGGCAGCGTGATCGGACATCTCAGTTGGGGGGATTTCCCGCAGCTGATTTATGCTTTGCCGGAATATCGTTTTTTGTGCGGGCTCGATCCGATGTTCGCAGCCGGAAAATACCGGGATAAAATGCTGGCTCTCGAAGACCTGCGCCGGGGCGTGAAATTCACGGCTCCGGATAAACTCGCCGGAATGATCGGCAGCCGTTGGCTCTGGATCTCCCGGGAAGGAGAAGTTGCGGCGCAACGGTTATATTTATATGGATATGTTCCGGTATTTGAATGCCGCGATGGCTGGATGTTCAAGCTTGACGAACCGCTCCATACAGGAAAACCGGAGGGCGTTCCGCGTCTGGACGCGCCGGAATAAAAAGCTCCCCCGTGCCATTTCGCGGCCGGGGGAGCATAAAGAAATTCCGATTATTTTTCGTGTTTGGTCAGGTAGGCGGAAATACCTTCCGCCGTCGGCTTCAAGCCTTCTGAGCCGTCGCTCCAGTTGGCCGGGCAGACTTCGCCGTATTTTTCGGTGAACTGCAGGGCTTTCACCACGCGGAGCGCTTCTTCGACGTTGCGTCCGAGCGGGAGGTCATTGATCGTTTCGTGGCGGACGACGCCTGCCTTGTCGATGAGGAACAGGCCGCGCAGTGCGACCGCATCATCGACGAGAACGCCGTAATCGCGCGAAATCTGCTTCGTGAAGTCTGCGACCATCGGGAAACGCAGGTTGCCGACGCCGCCTTTGCTGCGTTCGATCTGCTTCCATGCGAAATGGCTGTACTCCGAGTCGACTGAGACCGAAACGAGTTCGGTGTCGAGCTCCTTGAAGCGTTTGAGTGCGTTGTCGAACGCAATCAGCTCGGTCGGGCAGACGAAAGTGAAGTCCATCGGGTAGAAGAACAACACGACGTATTTTCCGCGCAGGCTGGAAAGCTGAAACGGTTCGATGGTGTTGTCCGGCATGACGGCATTTGCCCGGAAATCGGGCGCGGCTTTGGTTACCAGTGACATGATAGCTCCTCCTGGGTCATGGGTTTGCAGGTCTCCCGCCTGCTTCTGTGGTAATACTATACTCGCTGATATACAATATTTCCAGTTTTGATAAAATCAAGAATAGTTATCAGAAATAAGTGACTTTCTGTCATAACTTATAAAGACCGCTTGGCAGCCGACAGATTATCCAGTATAATATAAGGGGAAAGGGTCCTTAAGATAGCGGCTTCAATTCAGCTGTTGCTGTTTCGATAGGAGAAAACGGAGGAGGCGATGAAAACACGACGGAAGTTCAGCTGCCTGCACTTATGGATCTTCGCTTTTCTGTTTACCGGAATCTGCTTCAGCCTGACATATCTGGGGATGGTTTTTGATGGAAGGCGGCTGCAATATTTCTTCTTCGGAATTCCGCTTGGTCTGCTGGCTGCGGCGATGGTCAGCATTTATGCTGCCTTTGTGCAGGAAACCCGGAATTGGTGGTGGGGATTTGCCCTCTCCTGGCTGCTGATCTTTTTGATCGGATACAGTACACTGTGGGTATTCCTGCGGTGTGATTCCGATCATGCGCGTATGATTTCCTGCTCCGTGAACCTGAAGCAGCTCGGTATTGCGTTGGCGCAGTATGCCGGAGAAAATGACGGGTGGCTGCCTCCGGAAAACGGGGCGGCAGGGATGGAGCATCTGCGATCTGCCGGATATCTGACGGATTGTTCCATCTATCGCTGTCCATTTTCCGGCATTCGTCCGGCAAAGAATGGTGAATTGAACGAAAATAATTGCGATTACGTGTATTACGGCGGCGGAAAATTGACGGATCGTCCCGAAAGATCGATTCTGATGATAGATAAACCGGGGAGACATCCGGACAGAAGCTATCATATCCTGCATCTGGATGGAACAGTTTCCCGGCAGAAAGGCGGGACGGATGAGTGAACCGGTGAAAAAGTACGGTTCTCTCCTGTTCCGCTCCTGCCGCAATTGGTATGCGGAGTGGGAATTCATGCCGTTGCTTGGAATCAGCCTGCTTTGCTGTGCGGCCGGATGCATCGCGTCTGTTGCGGCCGTCGTTGCCGGGCCGGGCTTGCGCGGATGGAATTGGCTGAAAGCGACCGGGTTTGGCGCCGCATGGCCGCGGGTGAGCCGTTGACTGAGGAGCATTGCCGCTACATCTTTTACGGCGGCGGACGATTGGATGACCGGAAAGGCGATGCGATTTTCATCATGGACAAGCCCGGCAATCATGCAAAACAGGAATATATTGTCCTGTATGCGAATGGAACGATGGCAAGACGCCGTGGGGCAAGATGAATTCAGTTTTCCGCGCCGTCTGCATGGATTATGGTGGAGATGTCTGTGGCAGCGCACTTTACGGAGATGGAGAGGAGAGGCGTCCTTCTGCCGGAGGGTGATTGCATTTCTTCGACAGCCGTGTTTTTTGCATAATTCTCACGATTTGAGCTTGCATGTTGAATTGTTGGTGCTATTTTATA
>JABLYX010000083.1 GCA_018265615.1 Lentisphaeria bacterium | reverse complement strand
TGTTGTCGGAATGCGCGCTCAGCGCGGCGAACCGCACGAGCGGCAGCGTGGTGAATTCGCTCCATCTCCGGTTCAGCTCGCAGTCGCCGGAGACCGAAACCGCGCCGCTGAGCGCGCGGGAGCCGAGCACGCCGAGATCCTCGTTGAAGACGATCTCCATCTGCCACCCCCTCCGGTAGACATCCGCTTTCAGCGCCGAAACCGCCATCGCCTGGTAGCTGCCGATCGGCGTGTCTCTGGACATGACGATGCCGATCCGCAGCGCTTTGCCGCGGAGCCGCACGGGGTAGCCGAGCTCCGCGGCCGCCTCAAGCACGAGCCGCCGCGTCCTGTCGTCCACCCGCGGATGGTTGTTCAGCACCCGCGACACCGTCGCCTGCGATACGCCGGCGCGTCGCGCCACCATGGTCGAATTGATCTTTTTCATGACGATTACTATACTCCGGCACGTTCCGTTCTTCCAGTGGTTATTCATTTTTATTCATCAAATCGCCGGTCTCTCCGGTTGCCTCCGGTGTGCTTCCGGGGTATAATATTGTGCAAAGGAGACATTCTATGGAATCGTTGAAGTCAAGTGTTCATGATGTGGATTTCTGCGTGGTGGGCGGCGGCATCGCGGGGATGCTCGCGGCGATCGCCGCGGCGCGGCACGGAATCCGGGTTGCGCTGATGCACGACCGCCCCGTGCTGGGCGGCAACGCCTCGTCCGAAATCCGGATGTGGATCTGCGGCGCGGGCAGCCGGATGCCCTATCTGCAGGAGACCGGAATCCTCGAAGAGATCGCGCTCGAAAACATGCGCCGCAATCCGGGGCGCAACTACTCGATCTGGGATTCGATCCTGTATGAGAAGGTCCGCTTCGAGCCGAACATCACGCTGCTGCTGAACTGCGCCTGCTGCCGGGCGGAGACGCAGGCGGGCAATATCGTCTCCGTCACAGGTTTTCAGCTGACCACCTACACCTGGCGGACCGTGCGGGCGAAGCTCTTCGCGGATTGCTCGGGCGACAGCATCCTCGCACCGCTCACCGGTGCGGAACACCGCTTCGGGCGCGAGGCGAAGAGCGAGTACGGCGAGGAGTTCGCGCTCGATGAAGCCGACTCCTGCACGATGGGCATGAGCCTGCTGCTGCAGGCACGCGAAACCGATCACCCCGTGGCATTTACGCCGCCATCCTGGGCGTACCGCTTCACGACCGACGCCGAGATGCACGACAAGCCGCACACGATGCTCCGGGACCTGAACACGAACTTCTACTGGATCGAGCTCGGCGGCGAACAGCACTCCATCCACGACACCGAGGAGATCCGCGACGAGCTGCTCCGGATCGCCTTCGGCTGCTGGGATCACATGAAGAACCACGGCGACCACGGCGCGGAGAACTGGGAGCTTGAATGGGTCGGTTTTCTGCCCGGAAAGCGCGAGAGCGTCCGCTATGTCGGCGATTACATCCTGACCCAGAACGATGTCGAGAACGGCGCTTCGTTCGAGGACGAGGTCGCCTACGGCGGCTGGCAGATCGACAACCATCTGCCGGGCGGATTCCGCCTCGCCGGATCGGCGGGGGCGCACCTGCAGAAGCGGCGGCTGACCGGCGCGTACGGCATTCCGCTGCGCAGCCTCTTCTCCGCGAATATCGGAAATCTGATGTTCGCGGGGCGCAACATCAGCGCCACGCACATCGCCTTCAGCACGACCCGCGTGATGGGAACCTGCGGCGTCATGGGGCAGGCGGTCGGAACCGCCGCGGCCGTCGCCGTGAAGAACGGCCTCTCCCCCCGGCAGGCGTGCCGGGAGAGGATCCGGGAGATCCAGGCGCTGCTGCAGGAGGACGACTGCTTCCTGCCGCATTTCCGGCGCGGGATCCCCGCCCTGAGCCGGGAGGCCGCGCTCACCTCCCCGGCCGGGAATCCGGAGCTTCTCCGCAACGGCGTCGACCGCCGGATCGACGGGGCCGACAACGGCTTCTTCGGCAAGCTGAATTCCCCGGTCGTTTACTCGTTCGGGCGCAGGGTGAAGCTCTCCGGCTTCCGGCTGGTAGCGGACAGCGATCTCGACCGGGAGTTCGTCGAGGGAAATCCGAACCTCATGAAGATTCCGATGCCGCTGTTCCGGGCGCGCTCTTACGGCGGAACCGGCTTCGGCTTCCCGGAGTGCCTGCTCAGGAAATTCCGGCTCGAGGCGCAGGAGGAGGCGGACGGCCCGTGGCGCACCGTCTATGAGAAGGACGGCAACATCATGCGGCTGATCCGGGACCGGCTCGACGTCGAATGCGTCGCGCTCCGGCTCGTTCCGCTCGAAACCTATGCGAGCGCGGCGCTCTTCCACACCTACGGCAGCGGAGCGTTCCACCTCTTCGGCTTCGAGGTGTTCTGATGGGCAGTTCCTCCATCTTCGACCGGGCGGGCTCCCCGCGCCTCATCGGCCACCGCGGATATACGCCGGCGGCGCCGGAGAATTCGCTGCCGGCGTTTGAGGCGGCGGGGAAGCTCGGCATGTGGGCCGTCGAAACCGACGTGCACATGACGCGCGACGGTGTGCCTGTCTGCTGTCACAACGCGGATACGGGGGGCGGGTTCGACGCCGCGCTTCCGATTGCGGACAGCACGTTCGCCGAACTCCGGAAGCTGCGGATCGTCCGGGGCAACGGCGCGGATAAGCTGCCGCCGGAGTCGCTCCGGCTGCCCTCTTTCCGCGAGTACCTCGAAATCTGCCGGAAGCACGGGGCCGTGCCCTTCGTCGAAAGCAAGACCGCGGATATCGGGCGGATCCTGGCGGAACTGGAAGAGCTCGACATGCTTGCGTGCGCCGTCCTCTCCTCCATCGAGTTCGGACACCTCGAAGCGTGCCGCCGCCTGAACCGGAAGATCTTCATCCATCACATCTTCAGCACCCCGGAGCAGATGCTGCGGGTCGCGGAGCTCGGGAACGGCGGGGTCTCCTGGAACTGTCCCGACCCCGCCGCGGCTCCGGCGGAGCTGATCGGCGAGACGCACCGGCGCGGCGTCCGCGCCTGCCTCCGCGCGGCCGACACCCGCGAAAGCCTGCGGCTCATGCTTGCGCTGAAGCTTGACTACATCCCCACCAATCTTCTGACTCCGGAAGCCGCGGAGCAGGAGGAGCCCCGCCCGTATCGGCAGGACGGTGATTCCGGTCAGAAGGAGAATTCGCGCAGGAATGCGTGAAGCACCGTCCGGCGGAGCTCTCCGGCGAGCGAGTAGGACTTCCGGACCCTGATCCGCCCGGTCCGCCCGGGGATCAGCGGCGTCTCCGTGAGGGGGCGGGCCGTGACGCGGTAGAGGGTTGCGACCGGCTTGAATTCGGCCGACGGCGGAACCGGCGGATAGCATGGAACCGTCCCGCCGTACTGCTGGATCAGGGCGGATTCCCGGAAGGTGGCCGGGACCGGGTTCAGCGATTCGATCCGGCACGGGACCGCCCCGAGCTCTCCGGACAGTTGGAATTCGACTTCGTCGCCCGGACGGATGTCGCGGTATCCGTCCTCCGTGACATAGCCGTGCACCACGCATTCCGGCGATATGATTTCACCGAGCGCGGTCCCCTTGTCGAGCCAGCGCCCGGGGGAGAGCTCCGCGAGGCGCGGCACGAAGACTCCGGCGGCTTCGGCCCGGATCGTCAGGTTTCCGCGGCGGCGGGTGATCTCTTCAAGCGTAAGCCGGTCGGACTGAAGCTTTTTGTGCGCCTGCGGCCCGAAACCGAGCGTGTCGGCCGACGAGCGGAGGATTTCAAGCTCCGTCCGGCCGTACTCCGTAATCAGGCGGTAGCGGTGCAGGTTGAATTCCTGGAACACGTTGCTCAGCGCCAGGAGCCGGTCGCCCGGCGCAACGCTCCGGGGATCACTCGGCAGCTCCGTTTCTGCGAACCCCGATTCCGCGACGGTGACCAGCATCCGGCTCCGCGGCGCGAGCTCCGCCGGCATGGTCAGCGACCACGGCAGCGGGATGAGGAACACCGCGAGCAGCGCCGCGGCTCCTCCCGCCAGAAGCGCCGCCTTCCGCAGGTCCATCTTGCGGCGGACCCCGGACAGAAACCGGTATTCGCGGTAGAACGGCATCCAGATCATCGAGTAGCAGCTCAGGCAGACCAGTGCGAGCGCCACCGGCTTGGCGAACTGGAAGTAAATGATCAGGATGATCGAAAAACTCAGGAAGAGCCGGTAGGCGAAAGAGCCGACGCCGAACAGATAGAGCAGCGCGCCCGGCGTCCCGTGGGTTTCCGGGACCCTGCCGAGACCGAGAAAGAGCTTGCGGTTGAACCCTTTGACATATTCCGCCGAACGCTGCATGAGATTGTCGGTGTTCAGCAGGTCGCAGAGGATGTAGTAGCCGTCGTAGCGGATGAACGGATTCGCGTTCACCAGCAGTGTTCCGGCCGCGCTGACCGTGAACAGATAGAACATGGTCGAGCGGAACGGGCCCGGCGCGGCATACACCCAGCAGAGCGCCGCGATTCCGCCGAAGATGAGCTCGGCGGCGATCCCGGCGAGGTCGATCGTCAGCCGTTTGCGGCGCGACAGCCGCCAGGAGTCCGACAGGTCGGTGAAGAGCCGCGGATAAAAGACGATGAAGCTGACCCCCATCGCCCGGACCCGGCAGCCGTAATTCTTCGCGGCGTATGCGTGGGCCAGCTCGTGCAGCGCTTTCGCGACCAGCAGCGCCCAGAAGTAATTGACCAGCCCGACCCATGACAGCGAGTCGACGAAGGCGCGCCCGACGTCGGTGAATTCTCGCAGGATCAGGATGTAGCCGAGCACCGAGGCCGCGAGGAGCGCATACCGCGCCACCGGGTTGAAGAGCATGCGCACGAACGGCATGGAGCGCGTGAAGAATTTGTCCGGGTGGACCGGCGGCAGCTTGAAGAAGAGGTACGACCCGGCGAGCCGTTCCCACAGGGTTTTCGCCTTCGCCTCGCGGAGCTGCCGGCTCCGCTGCTCGACGGAGCCGTACTCCGGCAGCAGCAGATTGTTGCTGTGGAGGAAGCTGACGATGCCGTACAGCTCCGCCTGGCCGGCATCGATGCCCGCCGCTTTCAGCCGGGCGGAGAATTCGCCGAGCTCGTAGCTGCGGTCCATCAGCGCGAGGATGGCGCCCGTCCGCGCGTCAAGCTTGTAGTAGTGATCCGAAACCGGGTCGAAGAGCATGGGGTAATCCCCGTGCTCCCCCGGCGGGATCAGCTCGATATCCCGGCGGAGTTCGCCGGTCATGGTTTTTCCGTTTTTCTGCGTCATGGTCAGACTCCGCGGTACCACAGCACGAGGCTGCGGAACAGATAGTAGCCGAGCTTGACCCGCTCGCCGCTCAGGCGGGCGATGCCGCGCATGCCGACCTGCAGCTCCGGCAGCCGGTCGCCGGTCAGTTCGGAACGGATGTTGTAGCTGTAGAAGTTCTGCTCGGTCAGCTCCGGATAGCGGCGGATGGAGAGAATCTCCCCCCTGATCGGCAGCTCCGGACTCGTGTGCAGAAAGAGCGTGAGGGCCGGGGACTGCGACAGGATGGCGGAATCGCGTTCGTGGACCATGATTTCCGCCGCGACGCCGTCGGTTCCGAAGAGGTCGAACTCCTTTTCGCCCGTGCGCAGCGCGCGCCCGGTGAGCTTGTCGGCGCTGCCGCCGGCGAGGGCGATCATCCCTGTGACCGGGGCGCGCACGACGCTGTGGTCGAGGAACCATTTCGCCTCGTCGATCGCGACCGCCGCCTGTTCGCGGCGCAGGGCGAGGAGCTTCACCCGGGCGAGCTTTTCAGGATCGGTGAACGCGGCTTTGGACTCCTGCTCGTACTCCGCGTCCGCCGTGCGGAAAGCCGCTTCCGCCGCCGCGAGCTGGAACTGCATGCGTTCGGTGTCGTACTCGAGGATCACTGCTCCGGCCTCGACCCTCGAACCGTCCTGCACATGGCATTTTCGGACCACGGCGTCGAATTTCGTGTAGGCGCTGAAGGTCGTCTTCGGCTTCAGCACGAACTCCGCCGCGATGTTGTTGTCCACGCGGACCGTGAAGAGCGCGGCGAGGAACAGGAGCAGCAGCGCAGGGAGGATGTTCCGGGGGCGCAGCAGCCGTTTCCGTTTCCACGGGCGGCTCCCGGCGGAGAAGCTCCAGAGCGCGCTGCCGTATTCGTCCGCGAGCAGTCCCGTCGAGGTTTTCACATGGGGCGGCACGCTGCCGCTGAACTCCATGAGCCACAGATAGGGATGCGTCTTTGAGCCGGGGATGCGCGGGGAACTCAGGGGGATGACATAAAGTCTCCGCTTCTCCCCGAGCAGCTCATGGCAGGCCCGGCGCGCCGCATCGGAGAGGGCGCAGCCGTCGGCGCCGGATGATGAGAGCTCGAGCGGGGAATCGACCTTCAGCGAAGCGGCGATCAGGCGGATGTTCTCCGCGTACTCCGAATGGCTGTTGACCTCCGGCTGGCTCATTTCAGCCAGGATCCGCGGCGCGGCCCCGTCGGTGGCGACGAGGCAGGCGCGGATGTACTGCACGAGCGGGCGCGAGCTGTTGACGATGTGTTCCGCCAGGGACTTCAGGTCCGGCCGGAGCACCGCGTCATGGCTGAGCCGCAGGATGCCGCCCATGGCCTGAAGCCGCGCTTTGAGCTCGAGGTTTTCGCGTTGGAGGTTATTTTCCGTCATCTTTACCTGATTTTTGCAGGACGCCCGACATTCCGGCCGTCAGTTTGCGGCTTGTATTATCGACAAGCGCTTTGATTTCAAAGGTTTCGCTGCGGTGGTCGGCACGCGCCGCGATTTCATGGACGACGCCGCGGGCCACGGTTCCGGTCTCTTTGACCAGGATCGCGACCGGCTGTCCGAGCCGGATCCGGGGGATGTCGGCGGAGGGCAGGTGCATGACCGCCAGCAGCCGGTTGTCGTCGATGACGGCGAGGATCGGCTGGCTGTTGCGCACATTTTCGAATTCGCGGGTCAGGATTTTTTCGACCCGGCCCGGAAACGGAGCCTTCACCGTGCAGAACGAGAGCTGCAGCGCGGCGTTGTCGCGCTCGGCTTCGGCCGTTTCGAACCGGGATTGGGCGATCTGGAGCTCAAGCTCCCTGCGTTTGACTTCGAGTTCGCTTTGCAGCGACTCCTTGAAAAGGGTGACGGCGTCCTCAAACTGCTTCCGGGAGAATTCGAGGTTGCCGCGCCCCTCTTTCAAGGCGGCGTCGGCGCGCCTGAGCTGGTTCTCGCGCTCCTGCGGATCGAGCTCAACGAGGGTGTCGCCCCCGTTGAAGCGCTCGCCCGGCGCGAAGCGGTACCGGGTGATGACCCCGTCGATGCGGGAGGAGAGCACCGCCTCGCGCATCGGGAAGAACACGGCTTTCACCGGGAGCGCCCGATACGCATCGTCCGCCGGGGCGGAGAGGCAGAGAGCCGACAGACAGACTGCCGGAAAGATGATTCGAATTATTCTGGTCATTCAGCATTCCTGAGTGGCCCGGCTTTCACACGGCCGGGGCCGGTTCGGCCGGAGTCTCTTCCGGCGCAGTGGTTTGGGATTCGGCCGGAGCCGCCTCCGTTTCAATCGCGGCTTCGGCTGCCGCCTCCGCGGCCGCAGCGGCTTCCTCCTGCCGCCTGAGCTTTTCCGCCTCGAGCCGTGCTTCCTCTTCCTGCTCGGCGAGTTCCTTTTCCGCACGGATCCGCGCGGCGTCGATTTCCGCCTTGAGGGTGGCGACCTCTTCGGCGCCGAGGTTGCGCACGCCGAGCACGTTCAGCATGCGGTAATAGGAGATGTAGTAGTTGCTGCGCGCGAAGATGCTGTCGACCTCGGTTTCCGCCGTGGCGAGCCGGATGTGGTCGAGTTCAAGCTGCGACAGTCCGCCGGTGACCTTCTGGTTCTTGAGGGAGTTCTGAAGGTTCCGGTTGTAGATGTTGTAGACGCGGTCGTTGATGTCGAACCGTTCCCTGCTTTCGAGGATGTTCGCGTGGGCCATGCGGACCTGCGCCATGATGCCGATCGCCTTGGCGTAGGTCTGAAGCTCCTGGCTGTCGACCTGCGCTGAGTAGGCGCGGTAACGGTAGATCATCTGCGGCGTCTTCAGCAGGTTGTAGGCCGCGCGGATGCCGATCTCCCACCAGCTCTGATGATAGAGGAAGGAGTTGTTGCTGTTCGTGAAGTCGAGGAAGATCCGGACGTTCGGGAACATCATCAGGATGGTCTTGCGGCATTCGATGACGTTGATGTGCTTGTTGATGTCGGATTCGTAGAGTTCGGGGCGCTGCAGCATCGCAATCTGCTCCATCGTGGCGATTTCGGGCAGATCGATCTCCGGCAGCTTTTCGAGGACCGAGTCGTCGACCTTGATGTTCGCATTGGGATAGTACCCGAGCAGCGAACGCAGCTCCACGCAGGCGTTTTCGTAGCTGCGGATATAGTTGGTCAGCCGTTTCTCCATGTCCACGAAGCGGCGGGTTTCGTCGTAGGCGCGGAACGGAGTGATGATTTTTGCGTCGGCCAGCTTTTCAATCAGGTCATAACGGTTCCGGCACTGCTCGAGCAGCCCGGTGGTGATGTTGATGGAGCGCTGTGCGGCCGCGACCTGAAAGTAGGCGCGCACGACATCGAGCGTGAGGTTCTGGCTTGCGCGTTCGGTGTAGTACTCCCGCATGAGATGGCGGTCGTTCGCCTGCTGGGTGTTGAACCACGCCAGGCCGAAGTCGAGGACGCTGAGCGCGAGGTCGACGTTGAAATAGTTGACGGTGCGGTCCTGGCTGGTGCTGGCGCCGTAGGTCATTCCGTCGTCCTGGATTTTGCGGCTGCTGGAGCCGGGGGTGTTGTCGCGGTCGGTCAGGGTGTTGTTGACGTTGAGCTCGGGCAGCATGCCGAGCATTTCGGCGGTCCGGTTTTCCCGGGCGACAGCCTCTTCGAGCTGGAAGACCTTCAGGTCGAGGTTGTGTTCAAGCGCAATCCGGATGCAATCGGTCAGGGTGTAAACCCGTCCCTGTTCCAGCTCGCGGAGCTGGGCTTTCTCGAAATGCTTCACGGTGTATTCGGCGCGTTCGTTGCGGTAATCCTCCGCGGTTTTGCAGCCGCCGACAGCGATTCCGAGTACGATTGCCGACAAGCATGCCACTCGATTGCTTTTCTTCATTCCGGAAAACCTCCCTTTTCTTTTTTTTATGAATCTGAGGAAATTTAATTTTCCAATCCCGATTTTATGCATTTTATCGTGTTCATGGAAAATATTCTTAATTATGATTTTACAATATAGGCATTTTTTCGGCAAAAACAACTGCTTTTCTGTTTTTTTGTGAATTTTCTTCTGCTCGGAAATTGATTGAACGACCTTTGTTTATTGTATAAATATTTTGTAATTAATATGATATATTGTTGATTCCGTTTCCTTGAGGTACGCTTGAATTGTTTCCGTTCGGATGCTATATTTTTTCTCAGGCAGCTGTTGCATATATTTCATGGCATTCGATTTTACGTATATTTTGGATTTTCGCGGTTGATTTTCGTCTGTTTCAGTATATTTGTGATTTTAAGAAATATAGTTGTGCGCCCGATTTTTCCGTCTCGGTGCGTACCGGCATTTTTGATCATATAACATGTTTTGTTCATAATAAACAATCCGGAGTGCATTCATGATTTATCGTTTGGAAGACCGTGTCCTGTTCGAAGCCGCCGCCGCCGTGGAGGCCGCGTATGCCGATGAAGCACAGAACCAGGCCGAGGGGGCGGATCAGCAGGATGGCGGCCAGGGCGAGGCGGAGAAGTATGCCGCCGCAACCGCCGGCCCCATGCAGGGGCCCGGGCCGGATTCCGGCGGCGGTGCGCCGGTAACCGCCCCGGAGGCGGATGGAACAGAGACGGAAACGTCCGGCGGGGTTGAGCTGATCGTCATCTCCGGCGATGCGGAGGGCGCGGACGAACTTCAGGAACAGGCCGGCGACAACGTCGTCGTGGTCAGATTCGACGGGGATGAGACCAGTGCGGAAATCCTCGACAGGATCGCCGAGGCGCTTGACGGCCGTACCGTCGGCCGCGCCGTTGTCGTATCCGGGGCGGAGGCCGATTCCGACTTCTGGGACGGGCTGCAGGCGCATCTCGGTGACAACGCTGAAGTTGCGTTGCTCGATCCCGGCTCGGACAGCTATGCCGACGACTTTGCGGCGGTTTTGGATGAGGTTGCCGGTGACGGCGATGACGACGGGGAAGAGCCGGTCGCCTTTGCCGACGGCTTCCTGCCGGAATCGGACGCCGGCCGCCGCGAGCTGGTGATCATCGGCTCTGAAGTCAAGGATGCGGACAGGATCGCCGCCGAATTCGGAGACGACACCGACATTCTCTACCTCGACGGTGACGGCAGCGCTCTCGACCAGATCAACGAGTTCCTCGACCAGGCGGACGGGCAGTATGACGCGATCCGCATTTTCTCCCACGGCAATGCGGGTTATCTCTATCTGAACGGGGATATCATCGACTCCGATTACGTCGCGGAGAACCGCGACGCCTTTGCGGCGATCGGGGAGCACATCTCCGAGGATGGCGATCTCCTGCTTTACAGCTGCAACCTCGCCGGGAACGATGCCGGCAAGGCGTTCGTTTATGAGCTCGGCGACATCATGGGCGCGGACGTCGCCGCCTCGGTCGACTCCACCGGGGCGGGCGGCGACTGGGATCTTGAGTATACGCTCGGTCCCATCGAAGCTGTGAACATCTCCGTCTCCGGCTACGGCTACACGCTCGCCTCCGCCTCGAATGAGACGGAGCTGCTGAACGCGTTGGCAGGCTCCGACGCGAGCATCACCATCGTCGGCAGCTTCGACATCACCGGCACGATCACGATCGGCCGCGACATCGACATCGACGGGAACGGCTACACCCTGACCTGGACCGGAAGCGCCGGCGGAACCATGTTCAGCGTGGGTGCGAACCTCACCGTAACCGTGAACAACCTTGTATTCGACGGCGGTTCGGAGTTCGCCGGGGACTCCGTCGCAACGGACCGGACGGCCGGGGCAGGGCTCGGCACGGTGACGACGCAGGGCGCCCAGATCATGACGGTCGGGGCCAACTCCAGCGTCACACTCGACGGCGTGACCATGCAGAACGGCTACACCGCCGGCAACGGCGGCGCGGTCAATGCCGCGGCGGGCAGCACCCTGACGATCCTCGGTGGCGAATTCGACAGCAACTACGCCAAAGGCAACGGAGGAGCGATCTACTCCCTCGGTGATGTCGTCATCGGCGGGAGCGATACGGCGTTCACCAACAACGAAGCGCTCAGCAGCGGCGGCGCGATCTATATCCACAACAACGGCTCGCTCTCGATCGAAGGGGACGGCGCGGCGTTCAGGCTGAACAAATCGAGCTTCGGCGGCGCGATCTACATGGGAAGCGGCACTTCGCTGGACATTTCCGGCACCGGCACTGTTTTCGAGCAGAACCTGGCGCGCGGAAACGGCTACGGCGGCGCGATTGCGACGGCCGGAACGCTTGATATCAGCGGCGACGGCACGCAGTTCAGCAACAACGAATCGTACCGGATCGGGAGCAGCTCCGCCGGCGGCGGCGCGATTTACTCCACGGGAGCCGTGGACATCACCGGCAGCGATATCCTGTTCGACAGCAACAAGGCTTTCCACGAAACGAACAGCAACGGCAACGGCGGCGCGATCTGGGTCAACAGCGAAACGGCGCGGCTCTTCATCGACGCCGGGAACATCACCTTCAAGAACAACGAGGCGCAGAACTACGGCGGCGCGGTCTACGCGGGATATCTTGTCCTGAATGACTGCGGTGCGAAGTTCGAAGGCAACTTCATCACCAGCAAGGCGTTCTACCTGAACGGAGGCGGAGCGGTCCACATCCGCAACAGCAGCAAAGACGCCGCGTACAAATCCGTGATTGCGGGCGCTTCCTTCACCGGGAACTGGGCCAACTCCACCTCGGGCTTCTACCGGGGCGGGCTCGGCGGCGCGATCCTCGTCTACAGCGCGTGGGTCGAGGTGGACGGCTGCACGTTCACGGAGAACTGGGTTTCCGACACGAACTACGGTCGCGGCGGCGCGATCGGCGGCGGGTATTACACCTCGACGCACGGTGCGGCGAAGATCGACATCTCCAACAGCACCTTCACCGGGAACACCGGCGGGCAGGGCGGTGCGATCAGCACGTTCAGCGAGGCTTTCAGTTCCGCGAGCGCAACACGGTCACGCGGCGCCGCCGATGTCACGATTGCGAACAGCACGTTTGTCGGAAACAAGGCATCGAATTACGGTGGAGCGATTTACAATGCCTCCATCAAGGACGGAAGCGGCAGTTTCTACGGCGGCTCTCTGACGATCTCCGACGATCCGTCGGGTGCGGTGAAAACCTCCTTCGACGGGAACGAGGCCGTCACCGGCGGCGGCGCGATCTACCACAAGTCGTATGTCGAGCTGTCGATCACCGACGTGGAGTTCACGGGGAACAAGGCGACCGGCAGCAGCGGCAAGGGCGGCGCGATTTTCGTTTCATCCGACTCCGCGGCGGCAAAGACGTCGCTCGCGTTGACCGATTGTGTTTTTGAAGGGAACACTGCCGTCAACAGCGACGGCGGCGCAATCTATGCTTCCGCGTATACGAGTTCCGCGACCTACCGGGTTGATGTGACGCTGGACAACGTGACCATCGGCGGCACTGCCGGCAGCGGGAACAGCGCGAAGCAGGGCGGGGGCATCTTCCTGAATACGAACGCCTATCTGGCGATGGATGCGGATACCGAGATCAGCTGCAACTCCGCTTCGGCGGCAGGCGGCGGCATTTATCTGAACGGGGTCGCGCAGATCTTCAGCCAGGGGGCGGTCCACCACAACAGCGTGACCGCCGGAAACGGCGGCGGCATCTATACGAACGGAAAGGCGCTGACCCTCGGCGCGGATTTTGAACTCTATGCGAACCAGGCTGATGCGGGCAGCGGCGGCGGTATCTTCGCCACCGGCTCCGCGGCGCTTGTCACGCTGAATGGGACGACCGTCGGAGGCGTCTCCGGCAGCGCCAACAGCGCGCTGAACGGCGGCGGCATCGCGCTGGCCTCTTCCGCGAAGCTTGTCCTCAACAATGCGGCGGTCTCTTATAACAGTGCAGTGAACGGCGGCGGCATCCATGCTGCGGCCGGAACCGGCCTGACTCTGACCTCCGGCAGCGTAAGCAGCAACAGCGCAAGCGGAAACGGCGGCGGCATCTGGACGGCGGCGGCCATGACCCTGACTTCCGGAGTCGCCGTTCAGGCGAACAGCGCAGTGAACGGCGGCGGCATCTATGCGGATGGAACGGCGGCGACTGTGACGCTGAACGGAGGCGTCGTCGGCGGAACCGCTGCGGCGCACGGGAACAGCGCTCTGACGGGCAGCGGCGGCGGCGTTTTCCTGGCCGGCGGCGCGAATCTCATCCTGACGGACGGGAGCATCGCTTACAACAGCGCGCTGAACGGCGGCGGTGTTGCGGTCGGCGGCGGCAGCACGATTACGGCGACGGGGGCGGGCGGAATCACGAACAATACCGCAAGCCGTTACGGCGGAGGATTGTACATCGGTACCGGCGCGAATGCGAATGTGACCGGCACGAACATCTCCAATAACGCTGTGGTCATGACCGGTACGGCGCCGGGCAGTCCCGGCGGCGGCGGCATCTATATCGCAGGCGGTTCGAAGGTTACGCTGACCGATGTGAAGGTCAATCACAACAGTGTGACCGCCATGAACAACGTCGCCGGAGCGGGCGGCGGCGGAATCATGATCGGACTGAACGGCACCGGAAGCGAGGTTACGATTACCGGCGCGTCGGAGGTCAACAACAACATTGTGACCGTGGGGAACGGCAAGGAGTCCGGAATTCACTGCGGCGGCGGCGGGATCCTGCTGCAGCGCGGCAAGCTCTATATCACCGGCACGACGCAGATCAACGACAACCAGGCGAGCCACGGTACGGCGATCAAGATGCAGTGTGACGACGATGGGTCCGGCGGCGGCCTGTTCATCGGCGGAAACGCCGGCGACAACGTCGTGATCAAGGGAAACACCAACGCAAATCACGTTGCCGAAAACGGTTCTCAGAACGGCGCCGCGATCACTCTGATCCAGGGAAAAGCGGACCTGAAGAATGTGACGGTCGACGACAACCACAACTTCCACAATAACGGGCTCGGCGGCGGCCTCCTGCTCGCCGCGGGCGCGAAAGAGCTCACGGTCTCCGACTCCGTCTTCAAAAACAACAGCGCTGCGGGCGGCGGCGGCATCTATGTCAATAAGAACAAGCTCACGCTCGGCGACAACGTCAAGATCCATGACAACGAGGCGAAGGCGCTTGCGCTCGGCTACGGCCGCGGCGGCGGCCTCAACATGAACTATCTGGCGACGCTGGTCATCACCGGGAAGAATGTCGAAATCCACAACAACATTTCGAGGAGCGGCCTGTACGGCAGCGGCGGCGGCATCTACCTGATCGACTCGGATATGACCATCGCGAAGGGGAGCGGCGTCTCCATCTACGGCAACCAGGGGGCGCTCGGCGCGGGCATTGCAATTGACCGAACCTGCAACGTCGAGATCTACGACGCGAAGATCTACAACAACACCGCTTCCTCCAGCGGCGGCGGCATCATGGTCGTCGGCGGGCGCAGCGGCGCGCTTGCGGGCGGCCCCTCCGTGACCCTTGGCGGTGATACGGAGATCTACGGCAACACCGCCAATAACGGCGCGGGCGTTTACCTCGGCGGGAGCGCCACTTACCTGACGACGCTGACGCTCACCGGGAATACCGATATCCATGACAACACCACCACGAGCGGAACGAGCCGGAACGGCGGCGGCATCTATGTCGCCGGGCAGGGGATCCTTAACGTCAACAGCGATGATGTACAGATCCGGAGCAATACGGCCGGCGGCAACGGCGGCGGGCTTTATCTTGCGGCGAATGCGAAGGTTACGCTGAACGGCGGAACCATCTCCGGCAACTCGGCGGCGACGGGGAACGGCGGCGGCATCTGGACCGGCGCGGCATTGACGATCGGCAGCGGGGTCGAAGTGAGTTCGAACAGTGCGGTGAAAGGGAACGGCGGCGGCGTTTTCGCCTCCGGAACCAACGCAGTGCTGACGCTTGACGGCGCGACGATCGGCGGCAGCGCCGCGAATGCGAACAGCGCATTGAACGGCGGCGGCATCGCACTGGCCTCTTCCGCGAAGCTGGTCACCGTCAACGGCTCGGTCGTTTCGTACAATACGGCGGGGAACGGCGGCGGCATCTACGCGGCTTCCGGGACCGGCATGACCCTGACCTCGGGAGAAGTCAGCAATAATACGGCGACGACGGGGAACGGCGGCGGCATCTGGAGCGCGACCTCGTTCACGATCGGCGCGGATTTCGCTGTGTTCCTGAACAGCGCGTCGGCGGGCAGCGGCGGCGGCGTCTTTGTCACCGGCTCCTCCGCGACGCTGACGCTGAACGGGGCAGTGATCGGCGGATATGATACGGCCGGCGACGTCAGTCAGGGGAACAGGGCGAAAAACGGCGGCGGAATTGCGCTGGCTTCTTCCGCGAAGCTCGTAATCGAAGGCGGAACCGAAATCAGCTACAACACGGCGACCGGCAACGGCGGCGGCGTCGATGCGGCCGGATCCATCGTGATCGGCGGTTCGGGCAACGTGTTCCAGTACAACACGGCGACCGGGCGCGGCGGTGCGATCAATTCCATAGACGCCGTCACCGTCGGCGGAATCGGCACGAGTTTCCTGAGCAACCGGGCCGGGGGCGGCGGCGCGGTCGCCATCAACGGAAGCGCCGCTTCGCTTTCGATCATCGGCGACAATACGGTGTTCCGCGACAACCAGGCGGGAACCACTCCTCAGACCGGCGGCGAGGGCGGCGCGATCAATATGAAGGACGGCGCGATGCTGACGATCTCGGGCAAAAATACGCTTTTTGCCGACAACCGGGGCATGGGGTACGGCGGTGCAATCTACTCGGCTTCGGCGACGGACAATATCACCATCAGCGGTGATTCGACCGTATTCCGGAACAACGAGGCGTTCCGTCACAAGAACGGGCTCGGCGGCGCGATTTTCTTTGCCGGGAACCTCGCGATCACCGGCAGCGATATCCTGTTCGAGGGGAACAAGTCCGTGACGGCTGACGATGCCGACGGCGGGGCCATTTCCGGCCAGAGCGGTTCCGTCCTGTACATCGATGCGCCGAACATCAGGTTCATCGATAATCAGGCGAACAATTACGGCGGTGCGATCTACACGCATGGGACTCTGACCATCACCGCGGCCAGCAAGGCCGTGTTTTCGGGAAACCGGACTCTGGGGCAAAAGTTCGGAAGTAATGGCGGCGGCGCGATTTATGTAACTCAGCGCAATGCGGATCCGCAACTGACCTCCTCGATCGAGAACGTCACATTTACGGAGAATTCCGTATTGAACGGCGGTGTCGGCGGCGCGATCCTGCTTCACGGCGCGTACCTGAAGATCACGGACTGCACTTTTACGGAAAACTCCGCCACGAGCTACGGCGGCGCGATCGGCGTCGGTTACTGGAGTTCCGCGCTGAATTGGGGCAAGGCGGAAGTCAGCGGCAGCACATTCACCGGGAACACGGCGAACTACGGCGGCGCGATCAGCTCCTACGGCTACCTCAAGGGGTACGGCGAAGTTTCGGTGACCGGCAGCACGTTTACGGGGAACGCCGCCGCAAACAGCGGCGGTGCGATCTATCATACCTCCACCCGGGAGTTCACGCTTTCGGATTCGACTTTCACTGAGAATGAGGCCAACGGGACAGGCGCCTCCAGCGGCGGCGGTGCGATTTACACAAATAAATCGATGACGGTGACGGGAAGCGCTCTTTCGGGGAATAGTGCGGGGAGCCGGGGGGGAGCGATCTATGCGACCGGTTCGGCAACGGTTGTGACGCTGGACGGAACAACTGTCGGCGGAAGTCCCGGCGGCAACTCCGCACGTATCGGCGGCGGTGTTTATCTGACCGACGGGGCGGGGCTTGCGATGATAAACGGTTCCGGGGTCAGTCACAATGCTGCATCGGAGAACGGCGGCGGCGTGGCGATCGTCACGACCTCGGCCTCATCATACACGAGCGTGATCACGGCGGACGGCACGAGCTCAATCCACAGCAATACGGCGACGGGCGACGGCGGCGGCATCTACGCTTCCGGCCCGGCGCTGACGGTCGCACTGAATGGCGTGACTGTCGGCGGGACCGGGTTGGGCAACAGTGCGGCGAACGGCGGCGGCATCGCTTTGGAGTCGGCCACAATCCTGGTCATGGACGGGGCTTCGGCTGTCAGCGGCAATACGGCGTAGGTGAACGGCGGCGGCATCCATGCGATTTCGGGGACGACCCTGACATTGTCCGGAACCGTGAGCGACAACAGCGCAATTGCCAACGGCGGCGGGATCTGGAGCGAAACCGATGTGTTGATTACGTCTGGAATGGCAGTGACGGGCAACCGTGCCGTGAATGGCGGCGGCGTGTATGCGTCGGGTGGAATCAAGGTTACAGTTGACGGCGGAACGATCGAAGACAATACTGCAAGCACCGGAGGCGGCGGTATTTATCTCCTGTCCGGAACCACGCTTGAGATGTTGAACAACGCCTCAGTCAGCACGAACAACGCGGCCGACGGCGGCGGCGTGTATGCCGAAGCAGGTTCGACGCTGACGTTGACTTCAGGAAGCATCTCGGGCAATACGGCGACGGGCAACGGCGGCGGGATCTGGAGCGAAACCGATGTGTTGATTACGTCTGGAATGGCAGTGACGGGCAACCGTGCCGTGAATGGCGGCGGCGTGTATGCGTCGGGCGGAATCAAGGTTACAGTTGACGGCGGAACGATCGAAGGTAATACTGCAAGCGCCGGAGGCGGCGGTATTTATCTTCTGTCCGGAACCACGCTTGAGATGTTGAACAATGCGTTGATCAGCTCGAACAGCGCGGCC
>JABLYX010000082.1 GCA_018265615.1 Lentisphaeria bacterium | reverse complement strand
CTGAAATTTTGAAAGGATGTCGCAATGAGCAAGCTTGAAGAAATCGTGCCGCCGCCGGAGCTGTCCAGGCAGATTCCGGCGGGGAATTCAAAATTGCGGCCATTCAACGGCATCCGGAATGGATCATCGTTTTGCTCGAAGGGTGCAGATTATCCGTATCCGTTCCGGTTCGGCTGCGCAGAAATGCCAGATATACACGGCGATTTCCGTACAGTCAAACGGGCTGTTGGCATTGAGTATGGAGAGGAGGAGGATGAATGTTATGGTCAGGGCATTTTTCATTTTCATTTTCCTTTCGATTTTTGCACTGAAGTCGCGCAGTGTCCGAAGGTATATGAAGCGTCAAATGAAATGCCGCTTTTTTCTCATCCTGCTCCGGCACTGCGCCGATCTGCCCTTTCCTGCGATTGTCAACGGAAAAGCATTTTGAGGCGAAAACCGACAAGACAAGGTAACTGAAAGTCAATTATGGCGGCTTATTATGACATCTGCGAGCAGGGTGACTTACTGCTTCAGTTCTCCGACAGAGAGCTCGGGGCGCTGGTGCGGGCACTTATCCTCTATCGCGGCGGGAGTGATCCCGGGCCGGACTCCATGCCTTACAACGTACGCGCCGTCTTCGCGGCCGAGCGCATGCGGATCGACCGCGCCGAAGAGTGGAAGGCGCAAGTCAGCAGGGTACGGCAGGAGGCCATCCGGAAGAGATGGAGGAAACAAATGAATTCAAATGAATACAAATGTATAGAAATGAATACAAATGAAGAAAAACAGCCCCCCTTATCAACCCCTATTGCAGACCCCCCCGATATTTCCCCCTACGGGGAAAATATACACCCCCGGAAGGGGGGTGAGAGTGGTCGTTGTCCGAAAAAGCGGTTTGTGAAGCCTGCCGTCGAAGCCGTGCGGGAGTACTGCGAATCCCGGCAGAACAACGTCGACGCCGGGGAGTTCTGCGACTTTTATGACTCCAAGGGATGGCTCATCGGCAAAACTCCGATGAAGGACTGGCGTGCCGCCGTCCGGACGTGGGAGCGATCGAAGAAGAACGCTCCGGAAGGATTCCGGAAGGGTGGGCGCGTGTTGCCGAGCATGGATAAGCGGCCGGAATTTGAACTGACACAGCGAGGATTGGGAGGATTGAAATATGGCAATTGAACTCGCATCACTGATCCCGAGGCCGGAACAGCTTCGCCGGCGGACCGGGCGGCACGAACCGGAGAAGCCGTCTCCGGAAGCTGTCGGGAAAATGGCGCGGTATTTGCAGGAATGCGGCTATACTCCGGTGAACCGTGAGGTGTACGAAACAGTTCTTGCATACGGCGCGGCAGAGCTGGAGGGCAAAAACCGGCGCGGGCTGTTCCTCTTCGGAGATTCCAGCATCGGCAAGAGCTTCGGCGTCGAATGTCTCGCGACACTCTTCCGCTGGCCGGTTGTTTCCGCAAAGCAGTTTGAGACTGCGTTCCTCGATCCGGCTGTCACGCCGACGCAGTGGACCGACTTGCTCGAAGGGCGGTTTTCACTCGGGGATCCACATACGATCGTCATCGACGACATGGGGACCGAGTCGTATCCGGTTATGAAATTCGGTACGCCGTACAATCTCATGTGCGACATCCTCGATCATCGCTACTACCAGTCGTTCCTCCGACACGGCGTGCGCACTGTCGTGACGTGTAACCTCAATGATGCGGCGATCCGGCAACGGTACGGATTCCGCATTGACGAGCGGCTCAACGAGATCATGCAGTTCGCCGCCGTAAAGGGGAGGGGGTTGCGATGAGATGCCCTGTCCACGGAGAAAAAATAAAATATTGGAAACCGTTCCACTGGCCGTTCCCTCCTGCCGGAGTCTGTCCGGTCTGCTGGTACAGCTTCGCCCGGTTTATTCCACTGAAGGAGCAGTAGATGGGGGCAAAGACAAGGCCGCTCACAGAGGAGGAGTTCTCCCGGTTTCTCGGCGTGATCCTGAATCCGGGACCGCATGAGCTTGTATATGCCGCAATTATCTGCCTCATCCTTGGGATTGGGGCCCGAATCGGTGAGGTGTTGGAATTGCGTGACTGCGATGCGTTTGAGCCGAACGGAAGCCCGAGGCGGTATGTTACGCGAACGCTGGAGAAGAAACGCAGCAAGGATCCGCAACGGCTTTCAACCTTCTTTCCATGGGAGGCAATCGGGGGACCGGTTGTCCGATGGCGTGCGGATGTGTTTCGGAGGTTCGTCTTTCGGCGCGAAGACCGGCTCTTCTCCGTTCGCAACAGCGGCCGGCCAGTGAGTCGGTACAGGGTATGGCATTACAACCGTATCTTTCTGAAACGAGCCGGGATTGAACCGCGAGGCGTTGCATTGCACGGGCTGCGGAAGACCTTCCTCACCCTCATCTATTTTCAGCGTCGCCGGGCGGGATGCGACGGAATCACTGCACTCCGGAAGGTCCAGCAGTTGGCCGGACATGCGAGCTTTGAGGAAACTTTGCATTACATCGGAGATGATGTTTTCGTGAGTCACGAACAAGTTTCGGCCGATGCATTCAACCGGATTCTCAACAGAAACAATAGTTCTCCATTATCCGAAACAAAAGTTAACCGGAAGTGACGGAAAGAACCAATATGCATGAAAACAACAAAAACAGCCGAAAGCGCACAAAAACAACTTTGTCAGTAAATGAAGCTTCCTTCTACCTCGGCGTAAGTAAGTCGAAAATATATAAATTGTTAAAGAACAATAGATTACCGGTTTTGAAGAATTTCACGCCTACAAGAATCAAACGCAAGGAGTTCTTCCGGACGTTTGAGCTGGAGGATCCGGAGTCCGGCGGAGGTATGAAATAGGGATACGGAAATATGGATTAACTGGCTGAACGTTCGGGGGTTGAAAATCCGGAAAAAGACCGGAGGGGGATCGTTTTTTTTAGAGAACGGAAAATCCTTAGACCGTAGCCCCCACTTTTCGGCAGAAAATGGCAGGAAATGGAAAAATGAAGTGGCGGAAAAATCAGGATCCGCACCGGGAACGGCGCAGTTCGAAACGTTGGCAGGAACTACGGCTGGCGGTACTGCGGGATCAGTACGGGATGTGCGTCCTCTGTGGACGATTGGCAACGGAAGTGCATCATAAGGAGATGGCGACGGAGGAGAATTTCTTCGTCCGGGAGAATCTGGCCGGGTTGTGTCCGGCTTGCCATAAGCGGATACATGCGGCTTATCGCAAAGGTTTCAGTTGGGGGGATGTATGCCGGGAGTAAAGGGGAGATCAGGCGGCGGCGGGCGGAAGAGCCTTGCGCGGCACATTGCGGAAGGAACATACCGGAAGGACCGGCACGGGCCGATTCCGGCGGAGCTGCTGAAGGTGCAGCGCAAAGGGGCAGAAGATCGGGAAACCCCGACTGTGTTGGATCTGAATGCGTTGACGCTTTCGGATGAAGAACGTATTATGCTGGATAAAGTGACGCAGGCGCTGGAGTTCGTTCCGGCGCACATGGGGCTGCCGCTGCTGATCCTGGTCCAGAACCTCACTCTCTACGCGCAGGCTCATGCGGATGTTCTCGCTGCCGGCCTGTACGCCGTTTCCCGGACCGGTACAGACATATCTCCGCAGATGAAAGTGCGTGATCAGCTGCTTCGGCAATTGCGTTCCGACTTCGCGGCATTTGCGCTTTCGATGTCGGAGCGGGCGGCGTTGCTTGATCTTGCGAGTAGAGCGTCAAAGCCAAGCTGCAAGCCACAGCCGGGAAAGGCGATGAAATGAGACGCCGCGGCAGCTTTTGGAAGAGGTCGCTGGCCGGATTTGATTTCTGGGCGGACACTGGGGAATCACAATTCTTTCCGGCGCTGGCGGAGTGGGCGGTTGACTTCTTCCCTCGCGAGCTCACGTTCACGACAGGCCGGTGGGCGGGCCAGCCGTTCGAGTTGCAGGAGTGGCAGCAGCAGCTTGTCGGACATCTGTTCGGCTGGCTGCGGCCGGACGGGACGCGACGGTTTCGGCGTGCGCTGGTGTATGTCCCGCGCAAGAACGGCAAGACGGAGCTTGCAGCGGGGATTGCATTGATTCTGTTCTGTGCCGACGATGAGCCGACGGCTGAAGTGTATTGTGGTGCATCGACGGTCAACCAGGGCAACATTCTCTATCGGAAGGCGAAGAAGATGGTGCGTAACAATCCGCGGCTGAATGCCCGGATCAAGCCGCCGAAAGGGCGGACGAATCGGACGCTGTTCGACGAGGAAACGGATTCGATTCTGCAGGTGCTTCCGGCGGACGAGGAATCTGCCCAGGGATTCAACGCCCATGCAGGGGTTGTTGACGAGCTGCATACGCAGAGGGACGGCGGATTTTCCGGAGCGCTGGCAGAGTCGATGGGGGCGCGCCGGCAGCCGTTGCTGCTGGAGATTACGACGGCTGCGGATCCGGGTGAGAATTACTGCAACAGTGAACTTGATTACGCTGTTCAGGTGCTTCAGAGGAAGATCAGCGACCCGTCATTTCTGCCGGTGATCTTCCGGGCGGAGGAGTCGGATGATCCCGGAGACCCGGTGACGTGGCGTAAGGCGAATCCGTCGATCGGCGTGACGGAGCCGGAAAGCTTTTATCGTGACAACTTCCGCAAGATGTCGCGGACCGCTTCGGGACTGGCCCGGTTCAAGAAGTATTTTCTGAACTGCCAGACACCATTGAACGCCGCATGGATCGAACCGGCGTTCTGGGATGCGTGCCGGGCGGACTTCCCGCTTGAATCGCTGGAGGGGCAAAGCTGCTGCATGGCGGTCGACCGTTCAAGCGTATCTGATATCTCTGCGGTGGGGATGCTGTTTCCGGAACGGTGCGCGTTCCATTGTGAATTCATCGTGCCGCGCGCGACGGCGGAGGAGAACATCATTTACGAGCAGTGGGCGAAGCAGGGTCTGATCCGGATCAGCGAATCGGCGGCGATTACGGATGAAGAGCTGTTTGACCTGATCGCGGAGCAGCATGGGCGGTTCCGGGTGGAGTCGATGAGCTACGACCCATGGAGAATGGCGGCGCTGGCGCAGTGGCTGTCGAGGTTGCCGGATCCGGATGCGGAGGCGGCGGGGCGGTTCACGGATTCGGGGCTCGGGTTGAAATGTATTCCGGTCGGTCAGAACTTCCGTGAGATGTCGGAACCGACAAACAAACTGGAGATCCTGATTCGGACGGGTAAGTTCCGCCACTTCGGCAACCCTGTGCTTGGCTGGATGTTCCGCAACGTGCGCGTCGCGAAGGACCACAAGGAAAACATCAAGCTTGTGAAAGAGACGCCGAACAGTCCGAAGAAAATCGATGGAATCATCACGGCGGTGATGGCGTCGAAGACGGCCTTCGCCGTCACGGAGGAAGCGCCGAAACCGTTTTCCATAGGAGGGATCGAATGGATCTGAAAACCGTGAAGCCTGGCCTCGTCTGCCCGAACTGCCGGACCGGGCGCCTGATCGTATACTGTACGCGCGGCCAGTTGCCGCGTATCCGCTACCGGAAGTGCAACCTGTGCGGTTACCGGGAAAAAACAGCGGAAAGTTGATTTGACAATCTGCGGCGTGCGTGTTACTGTATGCAAAAGGGCCTGATAAGCCCTGGCATAAGCGGTAGCCGCGCCGTTATCGGTGGTGACTTCCTGTATTTACCGCGCCTGAATTGTATTTTGCGGGCTTGCGGGAGCCGCTGCCCAGGAGGTGAAGGCCGCCCTGCATAAACAGAACAGTCAAATGCGGCAGGAATCCGATATCTATGAGCGCGTTTTTCGCTGACTGCTGCATGAAAAAGCCGCTTTTTACGAGGCGGCTTTTTTATTCGACTATCTCTGGCGGAGGGTTTCGGAATTTGGCAAGGGTGATATGCATGACCCGTTTTGCCTGCTCAAGGCTGTGGCATTTCTCCTTAACTTCCTTGTTAATTTCAGCGACTTTGCGGCTGATAACCCAAAAGCGATACCAGGCTGAAAAAAGAAAGAACGCGATAGTTGGAGCAAAAAGCATCAAAGTGAATAGATGGCATTGTGTCAGGAACGGCATCCGGGAAAAAACCAGGCATAGTGCGCTTACGGTTGCTGCTCCCATGAAAATATATCGGAATACCTGAAATACCTTCCGAACGAACTCATGACAGGACTTTTTCTGATTGATGGCCCGGTCATAGCATTGGGTCAGTTGAAGGCACTCTTCGAGCTGTGCTTTTTCCGTTTCATTCAGTTTCTTCATCTCCGCTTCACAATCTTCGATATGTGGACGCAACCTGTCGAGACAATCCACCAACTCGGTCCATAGGGACATTGTCATTCGGCGCTGGATCCTGGAAAAAGAAAACATGGTGTTCAGGGCGAAACAAAATGCCATGAAATCCACCATGCTGTTAGTGGGGTCGTACAGCCAACTGGACATTGGGTCGTTCCCCTTATGCGATATTTTCGGGAGCGATGTGTGTCTTGAACAAATCGGATAACTGGTCGCCTACTTCACGGTTGTTTGCACAGGCAATCGCGCTACAGACGTTATAATCCTGTTCAAATCGGAACATTTTCCGATCCGCAACAATGAAGTTGAAACTGAAATCCCGATCCCGATTGAAAAAGATGGGAATTTCAAGTTCCCGGAAGAATGCAAGCGTCTTTTGAGATTTTACATCCGGTTCTGCAACCTGCACGGCTGTCTGTATTGTAACATGATTGGCATGCGCGGTAAAAATGGCTTTCCGCAGACATTCACTCTCCCATGCCGATTCAGAGAGATCATGGCAGAAGACCAAAACCTCTCCTTTGGCATGGCGGAATATTTCAGTCAGAATGGCGGAAGCATGTTCAGCATTACTGTTTGGGAAGAACTCTTCAGAGTCTTTGTCAAACAGCTTCTTAATGGCACAATGGTATTCCCATATGTTGTTGAACGTGTCCATATTCTCCGCCCTTTCCTTATGGCTTGTGCGTCTCCATGCTGCTCAATGCAGTAACAAAACACCGCACAATAAATAAAATAATGTCAACCTTTGGAAATGTCAATAGTATGAATATGCATTTGAATGCAAAAAAACGTTAAACAGGGGAGGCTGCTTCGGTCAGCCGCCGGACAATGTGGAGGAATGAAGCGCTTGATGCGGGCTGTTTTTTTGCAAGTCCGTACTAATATTGGTACGGGCTGTTTTTTTGCCTGTTGCTCTTGACGATATATTGTGGTATACTTCTCTCAAACGGGAGAGTTCCACAATATGTTCGGTTGGTTGAATCAGATTTTCCGTCCCCGCGACGTGAATGAAAACGCGGTTCCGGGCGAGAGCTTCAGCGCATGGTTTGCCAGCGCCGGGGTGACTGTCACGCCGGAAACCGCGCTGAAACTCGGTGCGGTGTGGCGGGCTGTGAACCTGATCGCCTCCAGTGTCGGCAAGACCCCGTGCCACTTTTACAAAGACGACGGGCGCACCCGCAACCGGGCCGTCGCCGATCCGCGCTACAGGCTGCTGCGCCGGGAGCCGGCCGAAGGCATCACGCGCATGGACTTCTGGCAGACGCTCGTCGCGCATGTCGTCCACCGCGGCAACGGCTACGCTTATCTGCACCGCGATCCGCTTACCCGCGAAGTGCTCGAACTCTGGATCATTCCGCCGGAATATGTGCAGCCGAAGCGGGAGGACGGACGCATCACTTATCTCGTGAAGCTCAATCATAACCGCGCGGCGGAGATCCCGTACTTCGACATGCTGCACGTCAAGGGGCTCGGTTACGACGGACTTGTCGGCTACAGCGTCATCGAGTACATGGCGACTGACGGCGGGCTCGCGCAGGCGATGCGCGACTACTCCGCCGACTTCTTCGCGAACGGCGCGGCTCCGGACCTGATTGTTTCTCCCGGCCAGATATTGAAGGCGGAGGAGTATGCCCTGCTGAAAAGCAGCTGGAATGCGAAGTACGGCGGTCAGGGCCGGCGCCACAAGACGGCGCTCTCTCCGGCCCCGCTCTCGGTGCAGACGGTCACGATGAATGCGCGCGACGCGCAGCTCATTGAAGCCCGGCAGTTTTCCATCCGGGACATCGCGAACTGGTACGGCGTCCCGCCGCACAAGCTCGGCGACACGAGCCGCACCGCCTATAACTCGCTTGAGTCGGAGAACATGAGCTTCCTGACCGACTGCCTCGACAGTTGGCTTGTGAAGATCGAGGACGAGCTCCATGCCAAGCTTCTTTCCGAAGCGGAGAAACGGGCCGGGCAGCACTTCTTCGAGTTCAAGCGCGACAGTTGGCTCTCGGTGCAGACCTCCGTCCGTTACTCCGTCCTGTCGAAGGCGGTGGGAGCGCCGTGGATGACGGTCAACGAAGCGCGCCGCATCGAGAACATGAATCCGGTGGATGGCGGTGACAGGCTGCTTTCACCATTGAATATGAGCAACGGCAATGCAGACAAGGGGAACGACAATGAAGAAACGGATGCGTGAAATACGGTCGACCGCCGCGCCGGTTGAACTGCGTGTTTCCGGGGACGGGCGCGCGGTGCTGGCCGGTTATGCGGCGGTCTTTCCGGACGGCACGGACGGCAGCTGCTACCGCTACGGCAGTGTGACTGAGACCATCGCGCCGGGAGCTTTTGCACGGGCGCTGCGGGATAAGCAGGATGTGCGTGCACTCTTCAATCATGACTCCGGCAATCTGCTCGGGCGGCTGAGCTCCGGTACGCTCCGGCTGCAGGAGGATCAGACCGGGCTCCGCTACGAAATCGACCTGCCGGATACGACGCAGGGGCGTGACGTGCGGACTCTCGTGGAGCGCGGCGACCTCTCCGGCAGCTCGTTTGCATTCCGGGTGAAAACCGAAACGTGGCGGAAGGATGACACGAATCCGAACTGTTACCTGCGGGAGATCGGGGACGTCGACCTGATCGAAGTCGGCCCGGTTACATTTCCCGCTTACGCCGGTACGCAGGCCGCAATGCGGTCCGAAGATATCGAAGCGCTTGAAGCCGAAGCCGAAGCGGCGACCGGATCCGAAGCTCAGGGCGGCACCGGCGCCGGAAGCGACGGGGATGCGGCACGTTCAAGCGGGGAGGCCGAAGTGCTGGAGCTCAGAATCAAACTAATCAACCTGGGAGTGACTGCATGAACAATCAGAAGGAAATGCTCGAACGGCGCGCTGCGCTGCTCGGCGAAATCAACGGCATCCGCAAGCCGGGCGTCGCAAATCTCGACAGCGACAAACGCGAGCTGCTGTCCCGGAAGCTCGACGAGATCGCACGGCTCGACTCCGATCTCGCCGCCGAGAAGCAGATCGAAACGTTGAATGACACGCCGCGCTTCCGGTTGCCGGGCGAGGGGAAGACGCGCAGCTATTCGATCGGCAACGTGATCCGCTCGCTGATGGGCGAAAACGTCGATATCGGTTATGAACGCGAGGTATCGCAGGAGATCGCGCGGCGCTCCGGCCTCTCCGCCGCCGGGATCCTGATTCCGATCGATATGCGGGCGAACGAGGGCACGACAGCGACCGCTCCCGGCGTTATTGCGACAGCGGTCGGCGATTACGGCATGGCGCTCTATCCGCGCACGGTGCTGGACAAGCTCGGTGTCCGGGTGCTGACCGGCCTCTCCGGCACGATCACGTGGCCGGTGCAGGGTACGCAGCTGACCGGGACTGCGAAGGGCGAAATCGCCGATGCGGACGAAAAACAGCTTTCGATTCCGCAGAAGACCGCGAACCCGCACCGTCTGCCGGTCGTGGTGAAGATGTCGAAGCAGCTGCTCATGCAATCGACCCCGGCACTTGAAACCTTTATCGCCCAGGAGATCCAGTCCGGGTATACCGGGGTGCTTGAGCGGTATGCGTTCCAGGGTACCGGAGCCGACGACCAGATGACCGGCCTCGCAAACGTGGCCGGGATTTCGAAGATCACGAACACCGGCGGCATCTTCGACAAGAAGCTCGTGACTGCCGCAAAGAAGGTGCTGTACAAAACCGCTCCGGTCGGGGCCCCCGCCTACGGTTGGGCGGTTGATCCGGATGCGTACGAGGTCGCGGCGAATACGGAGATCGCCGCCGGCACCGGGCGCTACGTTTACGACGAGACGAATGTCGATGCGGTCGGTACCGGCCGTGTCGGCGGATTTACGGCTCCGATTTCAAGCAACGTCGGCGAAGGCAAGGTCTATCTCACGGACTGGACGCAGGTGATCCTGCAGCACTGGGGCGCGCTCGACCTGACTGTTGACAAGACCACGTTTGCGGAGAAGGCGATCGTGCGGCTGATCCTGAATGGTTTCAGTGACATCACCTGCCGCTATCCGTCGCTGATCGTCACGAACGGCGTCAGGATCGCGATGGGTGCGGGGGCGTAGCATGTTTGAATTCATCGGGCAGGATAGTGCAGTTCCGGCGGATGCGGCCGTGTCGGCCGAAGAACTCCGGAGCCAGCTGTCGCTCTGTGACGGAGAGGAGTCGGACGTGCTGCTGCTCGGCCTGATCCGTTTCGCACAGGGGGCGGTCGAGGCGCGGACGCAGCGGCTGCTGTCGCCGCGTCCGATCCGGCTGGCCTACCGGGGCAGTGGAACCGCGGTGGATCTGCACGCCTGTCCGGTGAATTCGGTTTCCTCCGTCACGGCGGATGGTGCGACGGTATCCGGGGCGCAGCTTTGCGCTTTCGGAATCCGCCCGCGCCTGACGCTGCCGGCGGCTGTGTCGGGCGAACTTGTGATTGCGGCGGAATGCGGTTACATGCCGGAGAAACTGCCGCCGGAGCTGAAGATGCTCGTTCTGGAGCTCGCCGCGGACCTGTATGAACACCGCGAGAGCCAGTCCGAAACGGCGCTGACCGAGAATCGCACGTTTCGTATGGTCTGTGATCTCTATACGGTCTACGAGGTGTAGTCATGAGAGCGGGCAGACTGCGGCATGAAGTGGAGATCCGGCGGCCGGAGCGGACGGTGAACGCGGACGGTGAATCCGTCGCGGAGTGGATCCTTTACGTGAAGGCGCGGGCGGCGATCCTGCCGGTTGCGGCGTCGGAGCAGGAGAAGTTCGCGAAGCTGCAATCCGAGATCACGCATTCGGTCGTGGTGCGTTACCGCTCCGGGATTCAGCCGGACATGCGGATCGTCTGGCCGGCGGAAAACCGGACGTTTGAGATCATCGAGATCAAGCAGGACGCGACCTTCCGCCGCGACATGACGCTGAAAGTCAACGAACTCGTGGAGGTGAAGTAATGGCGGATGCTTTCGGGAAAATCGTCGGCGACAAAGAGCTGATTGCGAATCTGAACCTGATCCGGAAAAACGTCCGGAATACAGTAGTCAAGTCCGCAATGCGCAAGGGCGCGGCGGTTGTCGCGAAGAATGCCCGGAAGAAGGTGAAGAAGCGCAGCGGATTGCTCGCGAAAGCGATCCGGGCGGGGGCGACCAGAAGCGGAAACGGGCGCGTTTCCGTCAACCCGAAGGTAATCGGAGAGTATAAAGGCAAGAGGGTTCGGCCGTCTAAATATGCGCATCTGGTCGAATTCGGCACGCAGGAGGCCGAAGCGCATCCGTTCCTGCGCCCTGCATTGGAGGAGTCGAAGCAGGAGGCGTTCGCCGCGGTGGAAAAGGAGGCCGTGCGGAAATTCAATCAACTGGCGGAGAAAGGCAGGACGACAGCGGGATGAGAAAAGAACTGTTGGCGATGCTCGTCCCGCTCGGGGCGGTTTACTGGCGGCTTGCGCCGGAGAATGCGAAATATCCGTTTTGCGTGCTGTCCTCCGTTTCGGAAGTCCCCGTACAGGACGAATTGACCGCAACCGCCGAAACGGATTTTGTATGGCAGCTCGACATCTACTCGCGTCGTGCGGCTGATGCCGATGAAAAAAAGGAAGCGGCGTTTGCGCTGCTGAATCGCCCGGGAGAGCTGTTTGAACTTGGGGAATGGCAGGTCGGATACTGCCGTATGGAATCGGTATGGGATAATACGGAGCTTGAGATGCAGGGATCGGAACGTTCGGTCTCCCGCTGTACGCTGGAATTTAGAATCAGGGCAATCAAGGAGTAGACTATGGCAAGGAAAAAAATCTTTGACGGGAACGGTGCAAAGCTGAAGAAGGGCGGCACCGAGGTCGGCGGCATCACAAAACTGACGGTTCCGGGTTGGTCGAAAACAGAAATCGACGACACGGAGCTCGGCAATGTGGAAGTCATGACCGCAGTACTCGGAACGCTGAAAAAGTACAACGATCCGACGATGACGGTCAAATTTTCCAATCAGGCGGAGGCTACGGAGGGGAACGCGAAGTGGACTATTGAGTTCCCTGGAACCGGCTCCCTCGTGATCTGGATGGACCTGAAAAGCATTGGAGACGCAAGCTTCGAAAACAATACCGGCGTGACGGCAGACCTGACGTTTCAGGTGACGAACCTGAATGAAGCCGGTGAAGTCACGAAGCCGGTTCTGACGCTCGGGGGTGAATGATGGGAATCAGGGAGCGTATCGTACGGGCGGATGCGCGCCGCCGCCGGACCGCCGAGTTCTCCATGGGCGGAGAGGCAATTCCGGTTGAAGTCGCGGTTTATTCCGCCGCCGATTACCGGTGTTTTACGGAGCGCTTTTCGAAAGCGTCGGACGAGGAAAATGCGGCGTTTCTGGCCGATCAGTTCTTCGATCCGGAAAATGGTGAAAAGCTGTTTTCGGCGGACGACATCCTCGGATTTTCAATGGCGACGGTGACTGACCTGATCCGTTTTTTTGCCGCCGTAAATTCAGGCAGCCTTGAAAAAAAAATCTGACGGATGAAGAACTGGCACTCTATCAGATGGCGGAGATCAGCGGGGAACTGCGCATCGATGTGATCCGGGAGCGCCTGAGCTACCCGGAAATTGCGGGATGGCAGGCCTATCTTGCCGAAAAGCAGAAAAATGTCGAAAAAGTCGAATACTATCTTGCGCAGCTGACCGCCGTTATACTTGGTCTGTTCGGGGGAGAAGTCGATGTGCTCGATCTTCTGATTGACTGGGATGCGACAGTGGAAAAAACATTTAAAATCGGCATGGAAGAGCTTGCCATCGCCTATGCGAACGGCGTGGGGGCAGAGATTATAGATAAAAGGAGAAAATGACCATGGCAGGAAAGCTCGGTACGTTAGCGGTATATCTGACTGCTGACAGCAAAGGGCTTGAACGCGGGCTTGCACAGGCCACAAGCATGGTCAAGCGGTTCGCCGGTTTTACGCTGGCTGCTTTGGGCGTCAACTCTCTTAAGAATTTTGCGATGGGATCTGTGAATCTCTACGGGGTTCAGGAGCAGAATGAGAAGAAGCTGGAACGTGTCCTTACGGCAACCGGCCACGCCGCGGGGCTCAGTGCAAAGCAGTTGAAAGACTATGCCTCTGAGCTTCAGGGAATGACCACTACCGGAGACGAGGAGATTTTAAAGCATCAGTCTTTGTTACTGGCCTTTACCGGAGTTACCGGCAATGAGTTCAAGCGTGCGACGGCGCTTGCGCTCGACATGTCGGAGGTCATCGGTAACGGCGTGCCGGAGAATATCAAGAAACTCGGGAGGTCGCTGCAGGAGCCGCTTTCCGCCCTGACCGGGCTGGCTGAGATCGGCGTGAAATTTTCTGTTCGCCAGCAGGAGCAGATCAAGGCCCTGGTTGCGGCGGGCAGAACCCGGCAGGCGCAGCTCATCATCCTTGCCGAACTGGAAAAGCGCTACGGCGGGGCCGCCGCTGCCGCCGCCGATACGACTGGCGGCCGGATTGCGCAGATGAAAAACGCGTGGGGCGACCTGAAAGAAGAAATCGGGCGCGTCATCGTCGATTTATTTTCCGTGAAGGATTCAGCGGGAGGAATGACTAATATTTTCAGCGAGTGGGCTGCCGTGTTGAAGAAAAAGGGGCCTGAAATCGTTTTTGCGATCCGCTCTGTCTGGATCGAAATTTCAGCAGGGGTCAAGATGCTGTGGGCGACGGTGTCGCTGGTGGTGCAGGGCATCGGGGATTTGCTGAAGGTCGTATTTACCAATATGAAAACAGTCGGCTTATGGGTGTTCGATTCCATTGCCAAGCTGTTCGTGAACATGCAAGACATCACGAAATCATTTGTGACGGACACGATATCCGCTTTGTTGAAAATCCCGACTACGCTTGCCAAACTGTGGCCGGATATTGTGCATGCGGCGGCTTCCGGCAATTATTTGCCGCTTGCCCAAAAGGTCATGAGTGAGGTCTATTCCGCGGGGAAGGATCAGTTGGCGCAAACGATCCGGAACGCAATGAAAGCCGGCGGAATCGCCTCTTTGCCGAAATTGGAAGACATCGACATTGAGAAACTGCTCAACCGTTTCGGCGGCATTGATGACGAGTGGAAACGGATTGAACGCGAGCGTGGAGCTGCACAAGAAAATCTGAAAGCATGGCTGGAAGGGAAATTGAACCCCAAACCGGAGCCTCCCGGAAAGGGCGCAAATGCTTCCGTGCCTCCTGCCGTCTCCGTCAACGTCATGAAAATGGTGACTACGGCGGCGCGCGGCAGTCTCGAAGCCTATCAGGCCCGGTATAACACCGGAAAGGATTTTGAAAACCAGCTGCTGAAATTGCAGAAAGATCAACTTGCGGAGTCGCGGCAGCAGACGGCCGCAATCGGCAAGCTCGGAGCAAATGGTCTGACGCTCGGATTGGCGAATGTTGAGGGGGTATCATGACGAGAATCCATCCATTGATTCCTGATTCGTTCCGGGTGGAACGGCAGTCGAACACATTGTCGGTCACGTGGAACGTGATCTGTGACGAACCGCAGACCGTTAAAAGCGTACAGGCGCTGGACGGCGCTCCGGCTTACGGCAGCGTCTGCCCGATCGCGGATTGGCTGCGGGCTGTTGCTCTCGACTGGAAACCGGTCGACGCGTACACCTGGCAGTGTACCGTCCAGTACTCCAACACCTACGGCGAGGACGTTTCCGGCGGCGTGTCGAATCCGTGGAACGAGGCCCCATCCATCCGCTATGTCCCCGGCGCGGAGATGGTCGTCGAGGAAAAGTACTGGTATGCGGACGGCAGGCAGAAGGCGATCCTGAATCCGGCCGGCGACCCGTACGACAATCCGCCGCAGGTTCCGCGCTATTTCACGACGATTGAAATCACCTGGAATGCGCGCCGTTTCGATGACCGCGACGTCGATGAATTCAAGGGGACGCTGAACGGCAACCCGGTCACGATTGACCGGCGCGGCTATCCGGCCGGAACGCTGCTGCTCTCGGAGCTCACGCCGAACCCGACGAACGACGGCAAACGCAGCTATGTTTCCATCACGGCGCAGATCATCTACAAGTCGTACGGGCATAACTTCCGGCCGCTTTTTCTCGGGTGGAAGGCGCGGGAAAGCGCGGGAGGAGACCCGAAGCCTGTATACATCACCCCGAAGGGGAAGTACGTGCTTGCCCCTGAAGGCGGCAGCAAAGCGATTACGACCCCCGTGCTGCTGGATGCATACGGCAAACTGCTCGGGAAGGACGCAGAGCCAATGTACGGCAATTATCAGTATCTCACGGCAAAATCATGGAGCGCGCTGCAGATTCCGGGAATCCGCGGCATAAAACCGAAGAGGAACGGGCTATGGTGACAGGCTATGTATTGAGCGAAAACGACCGCGTTGCCTTGGCGCGTACGGTCGCGAAGGCAGGCGGCACTCCGCTCGCCGCCCGTAAACTGGATCCGCGCCACCGCTTCGAGGATGCCGATCACGAGTACGACGGATATTTCGCGGTCGTCGATGCGAGCGAAACCGCGGAGGACGGGACGCGGGCGCTGAAAATCAGGGTCATTGACGGCGCGGATTCCGCCGCCGCAAACTGCGGCTCCGCATGGGTCAACGGGTATCCGTTCGTCGTCACCGCGGCGACCATGGATGTGCCGTCCGGGGACGGGATGCGTTTTTTGTACCTCAAATCGACCCTCGACTCCGGCGCGAATCCGCCCGCGCCGAAAATGCCGGAGCTTGAGCTGAGGACCGGGCGCGCCGCGGCGGAAGCCGATGTCGGGCGCGTCCTCCTGGCGACGGTCGAAGTCGCGCGCGGCTCGCTGATTGTCCGCCGCCAGTCATACGGGGAGCCGCAGATCATCATATGGGGGGATTGCTGATGAGGCTGTACCGCAACGGGGGCCGCGCCATGCGGATAAACGGCCGGGCCGTGCGCTGCGAGCTGTGTCCGTGCGGCTGGGGCGTCTACTCCGGAAAATCGTTCCAGGTTGTTCCGTTCGCGTCTTATGACTACGTGATTTTTCTCTCGGCGGACGGAACAAAACTTTACGCCTCAAGCTGGCGGGCCGCAATCAGGCAATATGCGCTGGCATCCGCGTGGGACATTTCGACGGCGGAATCCGTCAAATGGAGTCAAGCCTTCGGCGCGAATAATCCGGCCGGGCTGTATATCTCGCCGGACGGCACGCAATTGTACCTGACGGACGGATATTACAGGCGTCTCTACTGGTACACGCTCCCGGCTGCGTGGGATATCGACAATCCGGCCGGGAACAGATTGGTCTCCCTGAGCTATATTCCCGGCTGCCTGTGCTTTTCGCCGGACGGAACCCGGCTGTACGTCATCAACGACGATATTGGCCGCATCATCCAGTACACGCTTGCGACCGCATGGGATATCTCCGCCATGACGCAGACGGCAGAGCTTGCGGCAGGCGATCCGGCCGGGGTCTATTTTTCGCCGGACGGGACAAAGCTCTATCTCAGGAAGTCCGGGGGGCAGCGCATCGACCAGTACGCGCTCGCGGTCGCGTGGGATATTTCGACGGCGGCATACAACTCCAGTTCGATCCGGCTCCTGGTTGATGGTCACAGCCTGTATATCGACCCGTCCGGCAGGCGGATGTACATCATCGGCGGCCATACGGATAACACCGTCTATCAATACGATATCCCGGAGTGGCCGCGGCCTGCGCCTTCCGCGCCGGCGGCCGCGCGCCTCATGTCGGCGGTTCCGGCGTCGCCGGGGACGTCCTGTCGATACGCGGAGGATACCGGCGAAAAGGCATTCCCGAATCTGCCGTGCCGGGGAAACCGGATCATCTGCCGCAAGATCGACGGCCACGTGTCGTATGCCAAGGCGTGCAGGCCGGACAAATGCAAATTTTACAAGGAGGAAAATGGAGCGATTGATTGAACTGTTCATCGACACGAGCACACTGGAATTCTACAACCGCGAGGGATCGCTCGGGGCGTACACTCCGGCGATTTCCGCCGGGGAGCTTGTGCGGCTGACCTTTCAGCTCTGCGACGGTCCGCCGCAGTTTAACGGCGGCGAAGTGACGAATCCCGACACGCGCTTTGCCGACACGCTCGCGGCGGGCGAAGCCGTCGTGGACAACAACTTCAACTGGTACGACCCCGTGACGCTCGTTTCCGCCGTGATTGCCGGGAGCCCGGTCGAAACGCTGCAGGCGCAAAGCACGGTCGAGATGCGCCCGCTCGGGACGGTCGTCCTCGGCAAGGGGGACATCGTCAACTACTGTGAAGCCGTCAAAGAGCAGAATGTATGGACGCTGACACTGGCCGACGCGGATTTCAAACCGGCGCCTTTTAAGCCCTCCGGCAGCTTCGATGCGGGGGCGACCGTGCGCAATATCGAGCGTCCGATCATCGTTTCGGCCCGGAACGACTCAAGCGGACGTGACACGGGGCTTTTCTCCGGGCTGCTCGATGCGGCGAACCCGGTCTATGAGTCGATGATCGAAGGGAAAGAGTCGATTTCCGGCACGAAAATCGAGCTCAACGTCTACGTTGACGGACGCAGCGTATTCCGTGCCCGGTTTGAGTTCGACTGTACCGGCGCGATTGCGATGTCCCCGGCGGCGGAGTACATCCGGTCGAACGCATGGGCCGAGGCTGACAGCCGCTATATCCGGCGCGAAGATTGGCTTCTGCCGGACGAATACCAGTATAGCACGGACAATGCCGCATGGCACGACGGGCAGTCTGCCGACGATAAATACATACGCATCCGCCGCCCCGGCGGAGAGTGGGGAGCTGGAATCCTGCTTAAAGCCGGGCCGCAGGGGCCACAGGGCGAAACCGGAGCACAGGGGCCGAAAGGAGATAGCGGGGAAAAGGGCGAAACCGGCCCGCAGGGCCCGCAGGGAGAGACCGGCCCGGCGGGTCCGAAGGGCGATCCGGGGACGACAGAGTGGGACGGTATCACCGGCAAGCCGGATCTGCTGCCGCTCTCCGGCGGAACCCTGACGGGCGAACTGCTGACGGCGGCGGACAACGGGTTCCGCATGATCGATGGCGATTATGGCGTTTTCACCCGCAAAGACTCCTCTTCTTTTTATATCATGGTGACAGCCCAGGGCAGTCCGATGGGAGGATTTACCGCCGCCCGCCCGCTTCGGATCACCCTTGCAACCGGTGTGTG
>JABLYX010000003.1 GCA_018265615.1 Lentisphaeria bacterium | reverse complement strand
AGCATCACATACCAATTGTTATACGTCAACATTTTACATTGATCGAACTTCTGGTCGTGATTGCGATCATCGCGATTCTCGCCTCGATTCTGCTGCCGGCGCTGAACAAGGCGCGCGACCGCGCCACGGCGACCCAGTGCCTGAATACGCTCAAGGGATTCGGCAGCGCCAACATTATGTACGCCGATTCGAACAGCGACTGGTCGGTTCCGGTTTCATACGGCCCGGCGGGCTCCGACCGCAAAGGGTACAACTGGAATTCTGATTTCCGGAAAAACCTCGGGGTCAATCCCGACGTCTCATCCACAACCCGCGTCCCGAAAGGGTTCATCTGCCCCAAAGCGATTTACGCCCAGAACAGCGCCTCCCCGTTCGGATACATGATGGACTGGAGCTACGGGCTCAATTACACCATGAGCACCGGATACATCAGCTTCTCCGCCGAATTCCGGGGCTTCAAGACCGGCATGGTCAAGCGCCCCTCCGCCAAGATCCAGTTCGCCGATTCGACCGACTACTGGATCAACTACGGGGAACGGGAGGGATACACCCAAAGCGGCGGAGAAAGCGGCAACGGCTCCGCCGACCGCGGCTCCGGCGCGAGGATCGCCTACCGGCACGACCTGAAAGCCAACGTCGTCTTCTGGGACGGGCACGCGACGCCTGTGCCGTCGGCGGTCCTGATCTCCCGCGGCGGCCCGTGGGATCTCTCCAAAGATTCCCAGTAGGAGCCCGTCATGCGGAAAACGATCATCGCTTTTCTCGGCGCCTGCTCCCTGCTGGCCGGAGCCGCCGAGCTCCTCGAAACCGCGGAACAGTTCAGAACCGGAACCCTGTCCGGAGTCACGGTTTCGTCATCCGGGCTGCTCGAGCTTTCTCCGGACGCCTCCGGGGGAACGCTCCTTTCGCGCGTCATCGACCTCGGAGCCGGGAAATCGCTGCGCTTTCCCGGCTGGGTCGGCAGCCAGCTCCCGAAAACGACGGTGACAGTTCAGTTCCGGAGCTCTCCGGAGCCGTTCGCCGCGGACTCCCCGGAGCCCGCCTGGCGCACATTGCCGAACAGCGTCCCGCTCGCACCGAACGACGGACGCTTCGTCCAGTACCGCGTCCGTCTCGCCCGCCGCGAAGCGGACAAATCGCCCTTCCTCCGCGAAATCCTGCTCGGGACCCGCACGCTCAACGACAAATTCCGCGACGACAGCCTCGCGCCGAAGTCGGTTCCGGAGCTCACGATGATGATGCTCTACAGCGTCACGCCGGAAAAACTTTTTCAGGTTTACTCACAACTGCCGTATGACGCATCGGAACGCGGGCTGTATATCTTCCGCAATCCCGCCGGGAAAACGATCGGCGAAGAGTACCGGTATCTCCCCGGCGAAAACGAGATGTATCTGCCGATGCGCTACGGGACCCGGATCCTCGCCCGGTTCCACCCGGTCGCAACCTTCAGCGCCGCCTCGCTGCGCCCGAAGGATGTGATCCTCCGCAGCAAGGACGGGCGTGAGAAAACCGGCCTGCGCGAACAGCACCGGACGGTGAACTTCTTCGACGAAGCGTTCATGCGGGAGTACCTGACCGGTTTCCGCGCCGCCGTCCGCTACTACCGCGACAACAATCCGTACCTCTTCGGCTACACGCTGATGTCGCCGGAATTCTTCTATGACACGGAGCCGTGGCCGCAGATGACCTACCTCTCCGGCTTCAGCCCGGAGGCGTTCGCCTCGTACCGGGATTTCATGAAGAAACTCGGGCGCGGCGCAACGGGATGGCCGGCCGTCTCCGACGGCGGGATCCTGCTCGACGCGGACTCTTATCTCTGGTCGTACTGGCGGAGCCGCGCCGGGGCGGACTACATCGCAAAGCTCGCCCGGATCATCAAGGAGGAAAACCCCGCCGCACTCGCCGGAACCATGCACTATGTCGGGGCCCAGAGCCTCCGGGGGCTCGAGCCGGGCTTCATCGAACTGAATCCGGATTTCGACTTCTACTACTCCTCGAACATCTATCCCCGCGTGCCGGGGCCGGACGGCCTGGACGGCGGAACGACCTTCAGCTACACCCGCCTCAACACGCTCGGCCACTCCCGGAAGCTGAATCTGCTCGAATACGACCTCTGGTCGCCGTATGTCGATGAAACCCGCGCCCTCACCTATGCCCGGTATGCCGCGCTGGAGGGCGTGCACCCCGTGCCGATCGTTCTCGGAGACTATCCGGGAAACAGACCGTCGAACCATCTGACGCGCTATCACGGCATGAAAGGCTCCGCCCTGACGCCGGAGCTGCTGAACAAACTCGCGAAGAACGTCAATGAAGTCAAACAATACCGCACCTCCGGCAAATATTCCGACGTCGCCGTCATCCTGCCGTCGATCTCGCTCTTCGCCGTGCTGGAGAAAGACCGCTGGCTGCCGCACCGGCTGCAGCAGCTCCAGCTGCATATCCTGAAGCCGCTGCTCGAGCTCAACGCTTCGTTCGACTTCCTGACGGAGGGGTATGTTTCGAAGGAGCTGCTCGACCGTTACAGGCTCGTGATCGTCCTGCAGCCGGCGGTCTACCCTTGGATGCGCGAGGCGCTCACCGCAACTTCCGCGGATATCCTCGCGCTCGGCTGGGCCGGGAGCGTCGCCGCGCCGGGGCCGAAACGGTTGCAGGCCCGCATCGCCCCGGAGGAATTCGACTTCACGCTGAGCCATGCCTGGCCGAAGCCGGGCGGAAACCGGACGATCTTCCCGACCGGCGGAAAAATCGCAGAGACAGCGACGACACTGCAATTCGAAACCGGCGTACACCCGCTCCTCGCCGGTCTCAGCGGCCTCGCCGTACCGTATGACGCGCCGGGACTCGAGGGCCGCCCCCTGCCCCATGCCGCCGGAATGAGCGGCAAAGTCCTTGCCCGGAACGGTTCGGGGGAACCGGTTTTCACGCTCCTCGCCGATGCGGGGCGCAGCAGCATCCACTTCGGCGGGCTGCTGCACTGCGCCGACGCCTCCGGCAACGAGCGGCCTCTCCTGTCACCGGAGCAGGAGCGGCAGTTCTTCCGCAATATCCTGGATTTTGCCAAAGCCGAATACTATCCGGACGCCGGGCCGCTCCGGCTCATGCGGAACGGAGAGTGGCTGCTCATCGAAAACACCTCGCCCGACCGCCCGTACCGAGGCCCCCTGCCCCGCGCGGTGAATCCGCGCGTCCGGCTGCCGGAGGGAGAAGTTGACCTCGCCCCGCTCGGTTCCGCCATGCTGCCGCTGCGGGGAAAGTAACGCTCCCGTTTTCAACCCGGGCCGCAAAGTGACGCCCGTCACATTTTTCCCGCGAAACAAAGCCGGGCCGCAGATTGATTTCCGATCTGCGGCCCGGTATGTTCTGCGGAGAACAATTCGATCAGGAGTCACTTTCTCATGCGCCACGCCGATCCGTCCACCGCACTCCGCCGCAGAGCGGAGAATTTCGCGATCCTCTCCTCCTGCTGCGGCTTCCTCGGAGAAACCGCACTGACCGACAGCGCGGTCATCATCCTCTTCGCCGGAATGCTCGGCGCGGGGGAGATGCTCGCGATGCTGACCACCTCGGTCCTGCCGCTGCTGAACGGGCTGTGCGTGATCCCGATGGCGGCGGTCGCGGCCCGCGCCGGGGTGCGGCGCACGAGTCTTCTGGCATGCGCCGTCGCGTCGGCGGCCTATTTCGCGGCGGTCGCAGCGCCGTTCTTCGGGGAGTGGAGCGTCGCGGTGCTCATCGGCGCGCTCCTCCTCTTCGCGTTTTCGCTCACGGGCTTCATCGCAAGCTGGTTCCCGCTGCTCGACACGTTCCTCGCGAGCAGCCGCCGGACACCCTACTTCAGCCGGATGCGCTTCTGCCACCAGCTCACCGCGACGCTCTTCCTCTTCGCGGTCGGCTTCGCGATCGGGCGGACTCCCTCTGTCGGCACGCTGCAGGCCGTGCTCCTCATTGCGGCGGTCATCTTCACGGGACGCGGAATCGCGATCTCGCGCATCCCCGTCTTCACACCGCCGGTCCGCGAAACGCCCGGATTCCGCGCCGGACTCGCGCGCGCCGCCGGAAACCGGGGGCTGACCGGCTTCTCCATCTATCTCTTCGTGCTGAATCTCGCCGGCTTCGGAACCGTCCCTCTGATGATGCTCGCGCTCAAGAACCGTCTCCACGCGCCGGACAACGTTGTCGTTCTCGCATCGGCGGCGTCGCTTTCGGGCATGCTGCTCGGATACCTCTGCATCCGGAGAGTGCTCGCCCGCATCGGGCTGCGGAACTGCTTTCTCGCGTTCCATCTGCTCTTCCTCCTCGTAAACATGGCGCTCTTCTTCATCGGGAGCGGCAGTGTGCCGGTCTACTGGCTCATCGCCGGCCTGCTGCTTGTCTACAGCTTCGGAATCGCAGCGGTTTCGATCGTCGCCTCCGCCGAAATGATGGCGCTCGCGTCGCCGGGGAACAAGGTCATGGCGATGGCCGTTTCAGGAGCGTTCTCCTACGGCGGCTCCGGGCTCTCCCGCTTTGCTTCGTCGCTGCTGCTGGGCTGCGGCATGCTCGCGCCGGAGTGGATGCTCGGCGGCATGGAAATCAGCCGCTACCAGAGCCTCTGCCTCATCTACACATGCGGACTCGCACTCGCGGGCGCGTTCCTGCCGCTTGTCCCGGCGGTCTTCCCGAAAGGCGAATATTCGTATCCCGCGAATTGACATTCTCCGGCCCGCACGGTATTTTATGTAAAACACAACCGGCGGAGATATGGAATGCTGAACAAGGCCGAACTGCTGAACCACTGTCCGCGCTGCGGCGCGCACTGCGACAGCGTCAAAGTATGTAAAATCACCCGGATCAACTGTCTCCTCGTCGTCGCGGAGTGGCGGGAAGTCATGCTGGCCGGCTGCGAAAAATGCCTGCGGCGCGAGCTCGGGCGCCATCTGCGGAAGAGCCTCCTCACGGCGAATATCCTCTGGCCGTTCTTCACCCTGCCGGAAACGCTTCGCGCGCGGCGCACACTCTCCGGCCCCGGCCACTCGCCGGAGTGGCTCAACCTCATCGACTCCGCCGGGCAAACCGCAAGGGAGCTCGCGGAGAACGCCTCAAAGCCGGAGACTCCGCCGGAGGCGCTTCCCGTCGCCGCCGAAACCCGCCACAGCCACGGGACCCCCTACCGCGCCCCTTCCGGGAACTGCGGCGGGCCGTTCGCATTCGCCATATTGATCTGGGCGCTCATCGCGGTCCCGGCCGGAAGCTTTCTCTATGCGCTGACGAGCTATTTCATCCCTTATATCGCGGCGACGATCGCGGTTCTTTTCGCCTTCGCCATGCTGAACGGCTGCGGCATTTCCCATCTGGCGACGCGGTACGGCTGCCGTTCACGGTCCGGGCTGCTCCTCACGACGCTCGCGCTCGGAATCTGGTCGGTTTATCTCGGCTGGGTCGGCTGGGTCTGGATCCTGAACGAATTCTGGAGCATGGGGCTGATCTTCGACCCGCTGCGGCTGGGGCGGGTGATCCATTTCCTCGCGACCGACAGCATGCGCGGCATGGGCGAGCGCCTGGTCGGCGCATGGGAGTGGTACAGCTACTGGGCGCTCGAAGCGCTCGTGCTGATTCTCGCGCCGCTCGCGGTCGTGTGCAGACCGCGGCAGGAGGAGCCGGTCTGCACAAACTGCGGCCGGAAACTCACACGCCTCTTCGCCCTGCGGCAGAGGAGCCGCCCGGTTCAGCAGCAACCGTTGAAGAAGCAGCTCGGGCGCGGCGACTTCGCGATGTTCCGCGAACTCCCGCTCCGGGAGGGGAGCTCATACCTCGAAACAGAACTCCTGCATTGCTCTGAATGCCGCGACGACTATCTTGCGGTCGTATCGGCCGTCGCGGAACAGCTCGACGACAAGTGCCGCACGACCAAAGTGAAAAGCCGGTTCGCCGCCCCCGTCTATATGGGCCCGGCGGAAACGGCAGAGCTCTCGCGGCACCGCAGGTAAAGGCGGATCACTTTGCCGCGGGCGGATCACCGGCGGCGTTTTCCTGCTCACGCGACTTCAGGAATCCGATCGCGAATTCGTCCCCCATCTGCGCGGCGGCCCGGAGCAGCCCCATCCCCCTGGCGGGATCTTTCAGCGTTCCGTTCCCCTCCAGGTATTTCGCGCCGAGCATGCCGACGGCGGCGGGGATTCCGCTCTTCGCGGCGCGTTCCATCCAGCGGAACGACTCGACCGGGTCCGTATCGACTCCGGCGCCGCGCCCGTAAGCCACCGCCGTCAGGAACTGCGCGGGGCCGAATCCCCGGTGAGCGGCCTCCCGCACGAGTTCAAAGCCGCGTTTCACCGGTTCGGAATTCGCTTCGGCCCGCATCCATCCTTCCCCGACGATGAACATGATTTCGGGATCGCCGCCCGGCAGCGCCCGGAGCGCCGGGTGCCACGCCTCTTCAGTTCTTCCGGCCCGGAAGAGCGCTTTCGCCTCGTTTTCATCCGCCCGGTAACGCCCGTAATTCAGGAACCAGAACGAGAAACAGAGCCACGCCGCCAGAGCAACTCCGAGCGCCGCAAGCCCGAGCTTCCGGCGGACCGTCATCGGCTTGCGCTCCGCCTTCTTCGCGGCGGCATAGCGCTTGTAACCGGGGGAAAACAGCAGCAGGATGCACCCGAGCAGAAGCAGCGTGTTCAGCGTCTGCGCCCAACCGTAACTCTGCCCGAACGCGCGCAGATACCACAGCAGCTGACTGGTGACGAACACCCCCGCCACCGCGGCATACACCAGCCCGCCGTATCGCTTCAACTCCTTATCCATCATCGTCCTCCTTTTTGAGACCTGTACTTCCCCGCTTCTCCCAATGCCGCGCAAGCAACGCCGCCGCGCCCTCCGGATCGAGAAAATCGCTGCTGCGGAAGCAGAGAGAACGCCACTGCGGTTTCCTTCCGCGTTCCGCAAGCCGGATCGCCCGGAATTCGTACACCGTCTGCATCTCCCCGCCATACGGCGGCCTCCATGCGATTTTCTTCGCCCGGAACCGGGTCAGCTCCGGCCATGGAACCGGGACCGGCTCCGGGCCGCAAAGCTTCAACCCTCCGGAAGTCACCTCAATGCCATCGAACCGGCGGAAAATTCTCTTCCGGTCAAACCATGTCAGGTAGATAAACGCTCCGGCTCCGGCCAGCAAACCGGCGACGCCGATCAGGTAAACAGCCCGGATATCCCGATCCGGAGAAAGCCCGAGCCATTTGAATACCTCCGGAAACAGAAAAAACAGGACACAGGCGGTCACTCCGCATCGAAGCAATCCCCACCGTGCCCGGTATGAACCTTCGGCGGCAGCTCTCGAATGCGGAGCAAACGGCAGCTTCGCCGATTCCGCTCCCGGATCAATCCGGTGAAGCAAACGCAGGCAGTGACGATTCCAGTAGTTCATCGCGGGCTGCACAAGCGTCCATTTTTTGAAATACCGGACCGGAATTACACGCAATTCACCGTTCGACAAGCACAGGCAGGCAACCATCTCGGAACCGCTTCGTCTTCCGAATACCAGCTCCAGCATCTCTCCGGCCGGCAGAAACAAACTCTCCTCTCCGTCAAACCGCCAGCCGGACGGCAGCAGCGTCAGCGTCCGGAACCGGCTGAAAGACCGTCTCCGGCAATACTCCTTCCAGTTCATGTGGACGCCCACACAAAGCAACGCCCCGAACGAAACCGCCCCGGAGAGCCCGACCGCCAGCAATGCGGCATCCCCCCCCGCCTTCTGCCGGAACCACACGGAGAACCACACAGGCAACGCCAATACCGCCAGGGAGAAGAGCACCGTTCCCGGCCAGCGCAGCCACTTTGAAAATTCAAGCGTGATCTCACCGGAAAACGGCGGAATCTCCTCCGGCAAAGCCGCGGCCGGATGCGCATCGAGAAGCGGTTTCACCTTCTGCGCGATCCATATCCGCACCTCGCGCCTCGCGCCCGGAAAACTCATCTCATGCTTCACCGTCACGCCATCCACCGAAGAGCCGCAGCAAACAGACGGCCCGGTCTCCGCCATCGACACGGAAACGATCTTTGTTTTCACACCCCACGTCAATTTCCCGGCGTAATCGAACAGCCGGATTCTCCATAATCCCAGCCAGAGCCCGAAGCAGCCCCAGAACACGACCGTCAGCCCGGCCGTTCCGACGACGGCCATGACACGATATCCCGGCGGCCCGAGCGGCAGAAACCATGCGCCAGAGGGCAGGAGCAGGAGAGAAACGACGAACAGGATATCGCAGGCCGTCTCATTCGCCCACAGCCGGCGGCGATGGCGGATATCCAGCAGCCCGGCCCCCTCCCGGTATTCAATCCCGCGCGGAATATCATTTCCACTGATCCACGGTTGCCGCGCGAGCGCTTTCCGGGCTGCGCGATACGCCCGGCGGCGCTCACGCAGCCCGGTACGCTCACGCCTCGCCGCTTCCCGGGGAAGCTCGAACGGCAGACGGTCCGTCATCCCCCGCTCTTTCATATGTCCGCCCCCTCCCGCAGCAGCGGGCGGAAGGTTTCGAGGCCGCCTTTCACGAGCAGTTCGATGACCGCGTCGAGGTTGTCTCGATCCACGGGGAGCAGGTTCGCGATCTCGCCTTTCTCCGCCCTCCCCTCCCCGCTTTCCGGCAGCCTGAGCTCATCGGGCAGCAGTGACGCGAGATCGAGCTGCTTCAGCTTCAACGCGCCGATCCCGGCGCCGAGCAGCCGGCCGTCACGGATCGCGGCAAACGCCTCCTTGAATTCCATCGCGGTGATCTCGGTGGCGAAAACGGCGGGACGGCTCTCCGGCGGGCGCCGCCACAGCTCCGTCCCCGTCCACGCCTTCCAGCCCGCGCTGAATGAAAAAAACGCCTCCGCGCCTTCCGCACCGGCAAATGACGCATCGAGCTTCTCCGGAGTCAGGCCGTCCGGGACGAAGAGCACCGTCACACCCGCCTCGGCGGCGAGCTCCCGGAGCGGACCGGTCACGATCTCCGCCGCATCGTCGTACTCCCCGCTCTTCCCGAACGGCTCCGAAATGCCGACCGCGACTGTTCCGCCCGCAAAATACTTCTTCATGACCCAGATGAAAAACGGGAGCTTCGGCACATGGCTGCGCAAGAGCTTTTCCCGCACCTCCAGCTGATAGCCGCTCATCCGCATGAGCTTCTCGCACCGGCGCACCTCCGGCGTCTGGATTCCAAGCACGTTCAGCAGCGTCGGCACATAGCCGGAACAGCAGACCGCGACCATCGCCGCCCACGGGATCCAGCCCGGCACGAAGCCGCACAGCCCGAACACCGCCAGCAGGATATAAACCAGATATCCCGTCACCGCCCGGTTGCGGTATTTGAGATACGCCTCCCGCGTCTTTTCATCCGGCTCCTTCAGATCCGGAATCGCGGCTTCGGCCCGGATCCTCCAGGGGTCCGCGAAACATTGCAGGATCCGGTTCGCGCAGCGCAGCGCGATCCAGCCGAACAGCGCCTGTTCAAACGTGATGTAGCGCGCGCCGGCGAGCCCGACGGCGAGCCAGAAGGTAATCAGCCCGAAGTAGGTTGTCGCCAGCAGGTAAAGCCGCATCGCGCCCGACAGCTTCCGAACCGGCCGCCAGAACGGCCTGCCGAGCGGTTTCTCCGGAACCCGGTCGAACGCCTCGAGCAGCGATTCGTCCCACTCATGCCCCTCCTTCGACCAGTGTGCATGGAGAGGCCTGCCGGAGTCGCCGCCGCGGACCGCCAGCCGTTTCGCCGCGAGGTCCGCGACGGCCTCAACCACGCCGTTCACCTCGAAGCGGACGCGCCTGCCGTCCGCGGCCCAGACGAACCGGAACGTGCGGAAGCGCCATCCCCCGCCCGGCGCGAACAGCCGGACCCGGTCCAGGGCCCGGTCGCCGGTCCCGGAGTCGCACGCTTCAAGCCAGCCGCCTTCCGCATCGACGCGGAACCGCAGCAGCGGCGGGTCCTCGGATTCGTAATAAAGGTCGGCGGGAAAGCCGTAGACGGTCACAGGCTTCGCGGCGCTCCATCGGAACGGCTCGTCGCCGCTGACCGAAAAGACCATTTCGCGGCCCTCTCCCCTGCCTCCGCCGAGGCAGAGCAGCATACATTGCAGCCAATCCATGCGCCTACTCCCTGATCGACCGTTCCGTCGGCCGGATGAAATAAGCCGCAACGGCTCCGGCGACCAGCCCCGGCGCGTAACCGAGCAGCAGGCCGCTGACCGCCCCCATGACAAAGCCGATCACGCTGTTGATGAAGAACTCGGGGTACAGCACCCCGAATGCGCCGAGCAGCAGCCCGCAGACGAACGCCGCGCATTTCCCGAAGAAATTCATCCAGTAAAAGTAGTGGCGGCAGATCGCCAGACAACGGTAAGCCAGGAAGAAACAAAGATAGCTGCCCATGAACAGGAGCGCCGGGATCATCTCCATCACCAGCGGATGAAACGGAAGCTCGTATGCCGTAAAGAACGCCCCGAACCCGGCAACGAACAGAAAAAGCCCCGCAAGGAACAGCGTGAGCGCCCGGTATTTCAGCCTGCGGAATTCGAACGAACGCTCCGCATTCCGCAGGGCGTCGATGACCTCCCGGAACCGGAAGATCCTGCCGCAGAACGGGCAGCGCGCATCCATCTCGGCGGCGGAGGAATCGTCCGCTTCGACATCCCGGCTGCAGTTGGAACAGCGGCAGCGAAACTTCAAAACCCCGGCCCTCCATAAATGAAAGAGAACGATTGATTAATGAAAAAATATCACGGTTCCGGACGATATGCAAGGAAACCGCATAATTTTTCCATCAAAACCTGTCTGCGGAGAAGCTGTCAGTTCCCCCTGCTTCTCCGCACGGGGCCGGTTCCCTCGCCCGCCATCGCATCCATCTCGGAAATCACCATCGCCGGGGTGATCGCCCGGATGCAGCGCTGCAGCCCGTAGCGGCACTCGCGCCGGAAGCACGGGGAACACTCCTGCTTCTCATAAAGCAATCTCCAGTTCGCCCCGATCGGCCCGGTCGCCGTGTAGTCGGTCGGCCCGAAAACCGCAACGCCGGGGCGGCCGAGCGCGGCGGAGAGGTGCATGATCCCGGAATCGTTCGCCACCGTCATCGCGGAGCTCCGCAGCAGGTGCATGAGCTCAATGAGCGAAGTCTGCCCGGAAAGGTTGTACGCCTTGCGCGCATCCAATCCCGCGACGACCTCGTCGCCGATGCCGCGTTCGGACTCGGAGCCGAGCACGGCGACGATCCCGCCCGTTTCGATCCAGTGCGCGGCAATCTCGCGGAAATTCCCGCTCGGCCACCGCTTCGCGGCGCCGTATGCCGCGCCTGAGGCGATGGTCAGCAGCTTCGGGTGTTCACAAAGCGCCGTAACCGTCGGCGGCAGCTCGTCGGCGTCTGGCGTCAGCCGGAATTCCGGCAGCGTCCCGTCCCACGCGGGAGCACCGAGCGCCGAAGCGATCGCAAGATAGCGGTTCGCATGGTGGATGTTCGCCGGTTCATGATCCGGGCGCGGCGGGAATGCGAATGCGCGGCGCAGCAGGAGCGACCGGCATCGCGCCTTCGCGCCGTAGAGGTTCGAAACTCCCGCCAGCCGCATGGTCAGCGCGTCCCGGAACGAGTTGTTGAAAAGCACCCCGACCCCGAAGCGCTGCCGCCGGAGCGCCATGAACTCCTCCCGGCTCCACGCCCTGTGGACCTCCGCGAGCCCGAGCATGCCGTCGACGATCGGCAGCGCGTGATAAAGCGCGCGCTGCCCCGCCGGCGCGATGCAGAACAGCGCGCAGTTTGCGGGAACGATCTTCCTGAGCTGCCCGAGCGCCGGCAGCGCCATCACCGCGTCGCCCAGGTGGTTCGGCATGCGGACCACCATTCCGTTGCGCCACATGTCGCGGCCCGGGGGGATGGCTTCGAACTGCGGCGACGGAAAATCCCGCCGGATATCCAGAAAATGAACGGGGCGCTCACTCATTGCGCCGTCTCCTCACGAAAATAAACCGGAAAAACAATATTCATATTACCGGAGTAAGATACCATAACAGGGAACGTTTTTCAATCTCCGGAGCGAAAATCTGCGTACTTTTGCAATAAAATCCGAGTTTGTGCTTGCATTTTCCGGTAAAACAAGGTTTATTATATCAAGAGGATTTTTTTGTGTGTCAATTTCCATACAATTCAGGATTAAGGTTCGATGAGCACTCAATGCGTGGCAAAACTTTTCTCGACCCATATCGGAATTGACCTCGGGACAGCGAACTGCCTGGTGTACGTGCGGGATCTCGGGATCGTTCTGAACGAGCCGTCGGTCGTCGCTATCAAGGAGAGCACCCACGAAGTGCTGAACGTCGGCAGCGAAGCCAAGAGCATGCTCGGCAAATGCCCCGGCAATATCCGCGCGATCCGCCCGATGAAAGACGGCGTCATCGCGGATTTCGAGATCACCGAGGAAATGCTCCGCTACTTCATCCAGAAAGCGATCCGCTATGTGCCGTGGCGCAAGCGGCTGCTGAGCCCGCGCGTGCTTGTGGCCGTGCCCTCAGGCATCACCGAAGTCGAAAAGCGGGCCGTGAAGGATTCGGCCAAGCGGGCCGGCGCCGGAGAAGTCGTGCTCATCGAAGAGCCGATGGCGGCCGCCGTCGGCGTCGGATTGCCCGTCGCGGAGCCGGCCGGCAGCATGATCGTCGACATCGGCGGCGGCACGACCGAAGTCGCAGTGATTTCGCTCTCCGGCATCGTCGGGGCGAAAAGCGTGCGGGTCGGCGGCGACGAGCTCGACACCGCAATCACGCAGCACCTCAGAAAAGTATACAATCTCATGATCGGCGAACTGACCGCCGAACAGATCAAGATCCGGGTCGGCAGCGCCTACCCGGTCAAAGACGACGAAAGCCTGGAAGTCAAGGGGCTCGATCTCGTGTCGCGCGTTCCGAAAACCGTCCGGATCACCGCCGCCGAAATCCGCATGGCGCTGCAGGAGCCGGTCACGACGATCATCGAAGCCGTACGCGCGACGCTCGAACGCTGCCCTCCCGATCTCGCCGCCGACCTCATCGACCGTGGAATCATGCTCGCCGGCGGCGGTGCAATGCTGAGCGGACTCGATAAACTTTTAACCGAAGAAACGGGGCTGCCCGTGTTCATCTCCGAGGAGCCGCTCAATGCGGTTGCGAAGGGAACCGGCGTCATGCTCCAGGAAGACAGCATCTGGTCATCGTAAGAATGAAAATCGATCTGAAATCTCTCCGTCCCGTAGAACTCTCCGACCGTAAACTTTTTGAACAGAAGCTGGCGGAACAGCTTTCGCAGAGTTGCGAATGCAGTTTCGCAAATCTGTTCATGTACCGGCAGCCGTACGGCATCGACTTTGTCGAAGCTGACGGTCGCCTCGTTGTCTATGAGCATGCGAGCCGGACCATCCATTACCCGATCGGCCGCTGGACTCCGCCGGAGGAGCTTAAACAGATCTCCGATGCATTCGTCGGGGCGGGGCTCACCGACGGCGGAATCTATGATGTGCCCGAGGAATTCCTCGACCGTCATCCCGATTGCGACCAGTATTTTGAGCTCGAATACGACGAAGGCGCGATCGACTATCTCTATTCGGTCGAAAAAATCGCCACTTTCGCGGGGCCGAAGCTCCGCAAGAAGCACAACCTCGTCAAACAGTTCCAGACCAACTGGCCGTACGCCGAGGTGCGGAAGATCACAAAGGAAGAGATTCCGGCGGCTGCGCGGCTCGCGAAGGAGCTGAACTCGCGGCTCCCTCCGTGTGAATTCCTCGAAGAAGAGGAGCTTGCCATGAACCGCGCGTGGGAGAATTTCGATGAACTCGGGCTCGGCGGAATCATCCTGTATGCAGAAGCCGACTATCCGGCCGGCTTCTCGGTCTACAGCATGCTTTCCCCCGACACGGTGGACATCCACTTCGAAAAGGCGGACCATACCGCGAAGGGCGCCCCGCAGACGCTGACGTGGCAGCTCGCGATCGCGCTGCGCAACAAAGCCAAATTCATGAACCGCGAACAGGATATGAACGAAGAGTCGCTTCGTCATGCGAAGCGTTCGCTCGACCCGGAGCGTTTCTTCAAGCGTTATTTCCTGCGCGGAATCAACTGACGGGGAGACAATCCCTTGCGCAGCGGTAAAAAGCTCGGAATCATCGCGGCAGCCGGAGCGGAATGCGCCGGGGCCGCGATTGTTTTTCAGTACTTTTTCTGCAGGCTGCGCGCTTTCGATCCGGTCTATGAAACGCTCTATCTGCAGAAAACGGCATACAATACGCTTTTTCTTTTTTTCCACGACTGGGGAGAATACGCGACTCACTATCTGCGGCTCGCATTTTCAGGCGAAGCGACGCTCCGCGACTGGACAGCCGGCTGCGGGCATCTCAATTTACTCATGAACATCATCATGGGAACGGCGCTCCGGCTGTTTCCGGCGCCGGAAACGGTTTTCTTCCTGAACGGCGTCATGATCTATTCGGCAGTCCCGTTCGTCTACTGCTACGGGCGGCAGAGAAAGCTGCCGGAGGGAGCGCAATTCGGTTTCCGCCTCTCCGAACGGGCAAAAACAGACCTGAAATTCCAAATCAGGCTCTCGCGCTCCGGGGAGAGCCCGACGAAGGAGGTTTCGTTCGCCAACGGGCTGCGCCCGGCCGATACGGTCGAACCGGGAACCGTTTTCTTCGTGCAGCTTCCTCCGCTTTCAGGCGGAGCGCCCGAACAGATCCGGGTACAGGTCATATCCCAATGAAACTCCGGCCGTTCCTGAAAAGCGTGCGCCGCATCGTCCTCGCCGTCGGATGCATCGCCGCTTTTGCCGCCGTCGCCTACTGGCTGTGGCGTCCGGGCAGCGACATCTCCGACGGCAGCTTCGACCGCGGAACAAATGGCATCTGGCTCGGACACGGCTGGCTCGGAGATGACGGCTGGTTCCGGCTCTACCGGAAGAATCCGGAGGAGTTCCGCAGTGAAACGGCGATCCGGGCACTCTTCGAACGGCTGAAGGAAAACCGCATCCGCTATCTCTATCCTCACCTCTGCCCGGCCTCTTCGGACGGATCGATCGCGCGGAACGATCCGGAGCAGACGGAACGTTTCCTCACGCTTGCGGAGGAGTACGGTTTCGAAGTGATTCCGTGGGTCGGCGGCCCGCTGGGCAAATCGGCGGACCCCGCTTCACCGCAATGGCGGGAGGGATTCGTGCGTTCGGTCGAATCGCTGTTCGCCGCCCACCCGGCTCTGGCCGGAATCCAGCTGAACATCGAGCCGATGCCGAGCGGAAACTCCGGCTTCCTGGAGCTGCTCGACGAACTCCGGCCGGTCATGGGGGGCCGGAGCCTCGAAGTTGCGGCCTATCCGCCGCCGAGCTGGTTCCATCCGTTCCCGCAGGTTCACTGGGAAACCGGCTACCTGAAGGAGGTCGCACAGCGCTGCGACCGGATGGCGGTCATGATGTACGACACCGCGCTCACAAAGGAGAAGCTTTATATCCGCCTCATGCGCGTCTGGACCCATGAACTGCTCGAAGCCGTGGATGGAACAGAGTGCAGGCTCCTGCTCGGCCTCCCCGCCTACGAAGATGCCGGAAGCGGCTACCATCATCCGGACGTGGAGCACCTTGCAGGCGCGCTCCGGGGGATTCACGCGGGCCTCAGCGGCAGGGAGCTCACAAACTACCTCGGCTGCGCGATCTACTGCGAATGGGAGATGACGCCAGAGAAATGGTCCGTCTGGCAGCGCCGTTTCCTCGGCCGCCCGGAACGGTAACGTTTCCCCCCTGCATAAAAAGCCTCACGGGACAATGTCCCGTGAGGCTCCATAAAGCATTGCCGGCTCTGGTCAGCGGTAGAGCGGGCCGAACGCCGCACAGGCGCGGTAGTCGGCGCCCTCCCTGTCCATGCCGAAGGCGTTCCACGCCGCCGGGCGGAAGATCTTCTCTTCCGGGACGTTGTGCATGCAGACCGGAATCCGCAGCATCGAAGCGAGCGTGATGAGGTCCGCGCCGATGTGCCCGTAGTTGAACGCACCGTGGTTCGCACCCCAGTTCGCCATGACGCTGTAGACATCCTTGAACGCGCCTTCCCCGGTCAGGTTCGGCACGAACCAGGTGGTCGGCCAGCCCGGATCGGTGCGGTCGTCGATGACCTTGTGGATATTCTCCGGCAACTCGTAGGTGTAGCCCTCGGCAATCTGCAGAACCGGGCCCAGCCCCTTCACGCGGTTCAGACGCGAAAGCGTGATCGGCATACCGCCTTTCGAAAGGAAGCGGCTCGAGAAGCCGCCGCCGCGGAAATAGCCGAGGTTCGCCGGAACCCACGAAGTCGCGTCGAGACACGCCTTCGCCTCCGCTTCGGAAATCTCCCAGAACGGCTTCATCGCCGGCTTGCCGCCGGCGTTTTCGCAGCCGGTCGCATCCATCGTGGTCGCGCCGGAGTTGATCAGGTGAATCAGGCCCGGGACGTCAAGATCGTAGCCGGTCGCCTTCTTTACGGCCTCCCTGCTCCAGTATGTGCGCACGTCGCTGAAGCCGGAAGCGCTGTTCGAAAGCAGGTGTCCGAAGAGCATCGCCGTACCGTTCAGCGCATCGTTCTCTGTCGCCAGGACATACGCCTCGCGGACGCCGTTCCAGTCGAACGAGGAGTTCAGGACCGTCTCCATGAAATCGCCGTTCGGCATGTGGTCGGTCCACTGCCGCTGGCCCTGGAAGCCGCCCGCGATGGCGTTGTGCCCCTCGGCCTCCTCGCGGAAGCCCTTCTCCGCCAACTTCGGATTGCCGACCATGAGGTCACGGCCGATCATGGTCATCTTGACGACATATTCCCAGACCTTCTCCTGCTCCTCCTGCGTTTTGCCGTTCGTCCCGTTATAGATATCCTTGTACTGCCTGCAGTTGGCCCTGGTCCAGGCGAGTGCGCGTTTGAACTCCTCCTCGTCGTAGATCTTCTCATTCACGCGACGGATGATCTCGCACATGTCGACCGATTCGCAGCGCATGTTGAGGTATTCCTCGAAGAAATCGGGATCGACGATCGAACCGGCGATGCCCATCGCGACGCTGCCCATCGAAAGATAGGACTTGCCGCGCATCATGCCGACCGCGACCGCGGAGCGGGCGAAGCCGAGGATTTTTTCGCGGACATCATCCGGAATCGTCGTATCGGCGGCGTCCTGCACATCGCGCCCGTAGATGCCGAACGCCGGGAGCCCCTTCTGCGCGTGGGCCGCGAGCACCGCCGCGAGGTAGACTGCGCCGGGACGCTCGGTGCCGTTGAAGCCCCAGACCGCCTTCTGGGTCAGCGGATCCATATCCATCGTTTCGGAGCCGTAGCACCAGCACGGTGTGACAGTCAGCGTCGCGGTGACGCCTTCGCGCGCAAACTTCGCGGCGCAGGCGGCGGCTTCGCTCACGCCGCCGATGGTCGTATCCGCAATCACGCACTCGACCGGCTTGCCGTTCGGATACTTCAGCGTACCGATGAGCTCCGCGGCGGCCTTCGCCATGTTCATCGTCTGGGTCTCGAGCGATTCCCGGATTCCCTTGCGGCGTCCGTCAATCGTCGGGCGGATTCCAATCTTCGGCATCACATTGACCATTTCTCACCTCTTTAGTTTGGTTGCGGAACAAAAAGTGTATACAGTTATAATAGATGCGGAAAAGGTAAAATCAACACCGGAATCAAAAAAAATGCAGGAATTTTGCATAACAGGCGCGAAGCAGATAAAACGCGGGGAATCATGTTCAGTAAAAAAGCGGCTCGATTTGAGCCGCTTTTCCGTTGTAACTATTTGGCGGAGAAAGAGGGATTCGAACCCTCGGGGCATTGCTGCCCGGCGGTTTTCAAGACCGCTGCCTTAAACCACTCGACCATTTCTCCGGATTTGCATAATATGCGCTCGAAAGGGTGATTTTTCAAGCGCGCTCCGGACTATTTTCCGGAAGAATCGTCCGATTTTCCGGCGCCGAGCCCCTGCAGCAGGAGGTTCGTCACCTCCTTCGCGAACGCCGCCGGATCCGGCAACGGGCTGCCCTCCGTCAGCAGAGACTGGTCGAACAGCACCTTCGCATAGCTCCTGAGCTCCGGCGCGTTCTCATTCGCCGTGTACACTTTGAACAGCGCTTCGATCAGCGGATGCTTCGGGTTCAGCTCGAGAATCCGTTTGCTCTCCGGAATCTCCTGGTGCATCGCCTTGAAGAGCCGCTCAAGATGCGGCGAAAGCGCGTTCCCCTCGGTGATGAGGCAGCACGGGCTGTCGGTCAGGCGGGCCGAGAAACGGACCTCGCTCACGCTGTCCCCGAGCGCCGTTTTCAGGAACTCGAGCAGCTTCGCGAACTTCTCCTGCGCCTGCCTGATCAGCTCCTCCGCGCCCTCGACCTCGAAATCGCCCTTCGCGACCGACTTGAAGCTCTTCTTCTGATACTGGAACATCTGCTGCATGATCCAGTCATCGATCGGATCGGTCATGAACAGCACGTCGTACCCCTGTGCCCTGAAATACTCCAGCGCGGGGGACGAGGCGACCGATTCGCGCTTTTCGCCGGTGATGTAGTAGATCTCCTTCTGGCTCTCCGGCATCGCCGTGACATACTCCGCCAGCGTGATCATCTTGCCGGGCTCGGTATTCATCGACTCGTACATCACGAGATCCTTGAGCTTTTCGGCGTTTGCGTAATCGGTATGCAGCCCCTCTTTGAGGATGCGGCCGAATTCACGGAAGAATCCGGCATAGGCCTCGCGCTCGTTTTCAAGCATCTTCTTGAGCTCAGAGAGCAGCCGGCTCACAATCGCCTTTTCGATCCGGCGCAGCTGCGGGTTCTCCTGCAGGATCTCGCGCGACACGTTCAGCGGCAGATCGCTCGAATCGACCACGCCGGCCACGAAACGCAGATAATCCGGGATCAACTCCCTGCACTCATCCGTGATGAAGACGCGCCGCACATAGAGCTGCAACCCCTTCTTCTGAATTTCCGGCATAAGCAGATTGAACGGCGCCTCCTTCGGCAGGAACAGCAACGCCTTGAATTCGCTCGTACCCTCGGCGGAGATATGGATCGCCTTCAGGTAGTCGCCGCCCATATGCGAAAGGTGGCCGTAGAAGCTCTTGTACTCCTCTTCGGTGATTTCGGAGGGCTTGCGCAGCCAGATCGCCTTCTGGGAGTTCAGCACCCTGTCCTCGACCGTCTCGGTCTTATCCTCGTTGACCTTCTTCTCGGGCAGGATGATCGGATATGCGATGAAGTCCGAGTAGCGCCGCACGATTTCCCCGATCTTCCAACTGTCGAGATACTGCGCCGCGTCGTCTTTCAGGTGGAGCGTAATCGTCGTGCCCTGGTCGTCGCGGGTTCCGGCGTCGAGCTCGTAGCTCCCCTCCCCCGTGCTGATCCACTTTACGGGCGGGAGTTCGCTGCCCGCCTTTTTCGTGACCAGTTCGACCTTCGAGGCGACCATGAACGCGGAGTAGAAGCCGACGCCGAACTGGCCGATCAGCTCCGGAAGCGGCTCCCTGTTGTCCTCCTGCTCTTCCAGCATCTTCAGGAACGCCTTCGTTCCGCTTTTCGCAATCGTGCCGATATTCTCGACGACCTCCTCCTCCGTCATGCCGATGCCGTTGTCGCTGATGGTCAGCGTCTTGGCATCCTTGTCGACGGCGAGGCGGATCTGCCACTCGCGGGCCAGCTCCGGCGCGGTCAGGCTCTCGAAGCGCGCCTTGTCGATCGCGTCCGCGGCATTCGCGACAAGCTCCCGCAGAAAAATATCACGATTTGAGTACAGCGAGTGAATCATCAGGTTCAACAGCTGCTGCACTTCCGTCTTGAATTCTCGTGTTTTCGCCATAATTTTCTTAATCCTCCTTAACAAAATCGGCTATTGGTAAATATCGCTGATTTACAACTGAACTATGAAATATAATTTTTTTTGCGGAAAAATCAAGCCCCGACACCGTTCCCGGTTGGAAAAAAACGGAATAAGGGATTATAATCTATGAAGTTCATTAATTCAGGAGCATTCTTTACGGAACCGGAAACTCCGGTTCTTTACATTCAACCGGCTGCGGTCGTCCATCGGCCGCCGCCGCGAAAACGGGAAAAGATGGAGTCATGAGCGAACAAATCGAAAATCCCCAGACCGATCGGGCCGCATCCGGCGGCATGTCAGGCGAACTCCGCGAGCATCTTCACCGGCGGGAAGAGGTATGCCGCAGGCTGGAAACCCTGCCTCAAACGGCGGTGGAGGATTATTCGGCCCAACTGGAAATGCTCCGGACCGAATGGAGCAGCCTCCCGGAAGTCCCTCCGGAATACGCGGAAATCCTCGACAAACGCTTCGCCGCCGCTGTAAAAGCAGCGGAGGAGGCCGCCGCAGAAGCGGAGGCGCGCCGCAGAAGCCGCCTCGCGAAGATCAACGAGTCCGCCGCACTGCACCAGGAGCTCGACAATCTGCTTGCGGCGGGCGAACTCGTCGTTCCGGCCGAAGTCGAAGCGCTCGGCAGAAAATGGGAAGCATGCACGGCCGGGCTCTCCGATGAAGAGTCCGCCGCCGAGGCGTTCATGGCGAAGTTCAGCCCGCTCCGGGAGCGCATGGCCGCCGAGCAGGCCGCCGAAGACGCGCGCTCCGAAGCGGCCGTAAAGCTCACGGAAGAGCTCGTGACACTGACCGCCGGCGAGGATATGGACCTCCTGAAGGAGCGCAAGACCGCGATCGAGGCGGAGTACGCCGCAATCGGCAAAGTCGCCAAGGCCGCCGCCGACAAATACAACGACGCGCACCGCAAAGCCGCGACCAAGCTCGCACAGCACTACGAAACGCTCGATCTCGCACGCTGGGAGAGTTTTACACTCAAGCAGGATCTCTGCAACGAGCTCGACCGCCTCATCGAACTGCCGGAGGCCGAACTGCCGAAGGCCGCGAAACGTCTGCAGGAGCTCCGCGAAAAGTGGAAGCAGCTCGGCGCCGTCCCGAAGTCTAAGGCCGATGAGATCAATCCGCGCTATCTTGAAGCGACCCGCAAGCTCCAGCACCGCGTCGATGAGTACTACGCCCATCTGAGGCAGCAGCACAAGCAGGCCGCCGCCGCGAAGCAGGAACTCTGCGACAAGGCCGTTGCGCTCGCCGAATCGACCGAATGGAACGCGACCGCCGCCGCGTTCAAAGAGCTTCAGACCGCATGGAAAGCGATCCCGGGCGCCGGTGCGCAGGAGAAGGCGCTCTTCACTGCTTTCCGCGCCTCCGCCGACAAGTTTTTCAACGCCCGCAGCGCGTGGTTCGACGAACGCAACGCGAAGTTCGAAACGGTCGCCGGAGTCAAGCGCAAGCTGCTGGCCGAAGCGGAGCAGCTCGCGGAGCAGTCGGGGGACTCCCCCGCCGCCGTGCAGCGCGCCAAACAGCTCCGCAGCGAATATATGGCCGCCGGGCGCGCCGGACGCGCCGAGCAGGAGATTTCCGAGAAATTCAACGCGGCGCTCGACAAATTCTTCTCCGGGCGTCGCGAAGTGTTCGCGGGCCGGGAAGAGCAGGCGAAAAAACTCATCGCCGAAATCGATGAGCTCGCCGCGAATCTCACCGACACGGCCGCCGCCGATTCGCGTTACCGCGCAATCCGGCGTGAACTCAAGGAGCTCGGCTGCCGCAAGACCTTCCAGCAGGAAATCAAAGCCGGCGAGAAATTCGAGGCTGCGCTCGGCGCGGCCAAAACCCGGGTTCTCACGGACAAGCTCACGTTGGCAAAGAGCGTTGCGCGCTCTCTCGCCGCGGCCTGGGAAGAGGTCAAGTCCGGAGCGCCGCTCGAAGAGGGACGGCTCGCGGTTGAAAATCTCGACCGCTTTCCGAAGCTCGCCGCCGCGGCCGCGCTGATCGGCCAGGCCGCCGCCGGGGATGAAAAGGCGAAGGAGAAGCTTAACAAAGCTTTCGACTCCGCAGCCGCCGAACACAAGCGTATCATCACCGAGCTCGAAAAGCTGGTCGGCATCGAATCGAAAGAAGAAGAGAAGCCGGCCGCGGACGATGCGATGTCCCTCGCCGCCGAGCTCACGGCCGCGATCGCCGGGAACTTCGCCGCATCGAACGCCCGGGCCGAAGCCCGCGCAAAGATTGTCGACCCGAAGCAGCTTCTCTCGGAATTCGTGAACGCGGGGCTGCTCGAAAGCACCGCCCTCGAAGCATCGTTCGAACGGTTCGACAACGCATACGGCAAACTTCGCTGAACAGACAATGAAACCGGCCGCTCCGGCGGCCTTTCCCAGATAAGGATACAGGAAAATGAAAGTAAGAGTTGCGGTTTTCGGAGCCTCCGGCTACGCCGGTGAGGAGCTGCTGCGGATCCTTCTGCGGCACAGGAATGCGGAGGTGACGGCGATCACCTCGCGCAAGAGCGCCGGTGAACCGGTGTCGACCGTGTTCCCGCGTTTCACCGGTTCCGCACTGGAATTCTGCGAGCCGGATGTCGAGGCCATTGCAGAGAAGTGTGACGCGGCGATCCTTGCGCTGCCGCACGGACTCGCGACCGAATACGCGATCCCGCTGCTGAACGCCGGAATCAAGGTGTTCGACATCTCCGCCGACTTCCGGCTCAAGAGCCCGGAGAAATACAAGGAGTACTACAAGGCGGACCACCCGTCCCCGGAACTCCTGAAAAAAGCCGTCTACGGTCTGCCGGAGCGTTACCGGGAGCAGCTCCGGAGCGCCGACCTCGTCGCGTGCGCCGGATGTTACCCCACTAGCTCGATCCTGCCGACCGCTCCGCTGCTCGCGGCGAAGCTCGTCAGCCCGAAGGGGATCGTCGTCTCCAGCTGCTCCGGCGTGACCGGCGCGGGACGCAAAGTCGATCTGCCGTATATTTTCCCGGAATGCAATGAGAGCCTGAAAGCCTACGGAGTCGTCGGCCACCGCCACCTGCCGGAAATCGAGCAGGAAATGGCGTTCGCGGCCGGCCTGCCCGAAATGGCGATCAACTTCATCCCGCACCTTGCGCCGATGAACCGCGGCATCAACTCCACCATCGTCATGGACGCCATGCCCGGAACCACGCTTGGGAAAATCGGAGAAGCCTATGAGGCGGCCTACGGCAGCGAGCAGTTCGTCCGCGTCCTCCCCGCCAAACGCACGAGCGATACGAAGTATGTGTTCATGACCAACACCTGCGAAATCGGGTACAATCTCGATCCGCATACGAACAAGGTCATCGTCACAAGCTGCATCGACAACCTGACCAAAGGCGCCTCCGGTCAGGCCGTCCAGTGCATGAACATCCGCTTCGGGCTTGACGAGGCCGAAGGCCTCATCTGACACCGCAGGAGTGAGGGAGGCGCTTCGCCGGGCTCCCCGGGAAGTTGCCGCCCCAACTCTTTCACCCGAGACAGCGGACGATACTTCCCGGAGGAGGGCCGCCTTCTTCCAGACCGGCCGGGGATCGTGCATGGCGAGCGGCTTTTTTTGCTCGCGCTTCACGTTTATTGATTGAACCGGCGGACGGCATTCTCCGCTTTTTTCGGTTTTTGTGCGTTTTCTTCTTGTTTTCACAGGAAAACGGCGTATTTTTTAAAATACCCGTTTTCAACTTATGAGGTAGAAAATGAACCAGATCCCGCTTACCCATCTCTTCGAATGGGACGAATGCTCCGACCGTCTGCGCCCTCTCCTGATGCGTGAATTCGCCGTGAACGGGGCGAAGTACATCGTGCTGACCGACCAGATACTGCGCCGTGCCATGAACCGGCCGGAGTTCGCCGATGCGATTTCACGCGAAGTGAAGGAGGCCGGGCTGGAATTCTGCGATGCGCACGCTCCGTTCGGCACACGCGAGGACCTCGACTGCCCGCGCGGGGAAGAACGCGCTTCGATGATCGACCGGCTGAAAACCGTCTTGCGGATCGTCCGCGACCTCGGAGTGAAAACCTGCACGATCCATGTCGGCAACGTGCCGTTCCCCGAATACACCCTCGATTATTATCACAACTGCATCCTCCAGGCGCTCGAAGCGCTGCTGCCGGTGGCCGAAACATGTGATGTTACCATCGCCATCGAGAACATCTGGTTCCCGACCAACACGCCGGAGAAGCTGCTCTCCATCATCGACCGTTTCCGGTCGCCGCACCTCGGAATCTGTTTCGACTCCGGCCATGCGAACCTGATGGAGAAAGGGCGGGAGTTTCCCGAATCAGCTGCCGCATCCGGCTGGAACGGCTGGGCGGACGAGGTTCCGTGGGACGGCCGGATCCTCGAAAAACTCCTGCCGCACGTGGTGAACTGCCACCTGCACGACAACTTCGGGCAGTATGACGACCACTCCCTCCCCGGCGACGGCAACATCGACTGGCAGTATGTCATGTCGGCGCTGGCCCGTGCGCCGAGACTGCAATGCATTCAGAACGAAGTCATTCCGGTACGCCGGAATATACCGGTCGCAACGCTCTGCCGCACTTTCGACCGTCTTGTTGCCATGATGTGACGGCATCCGGCACTGATTCACCCGCCGCATGAAGCCCGGCTTCACCGCGGCGGGTATTTTCTTTCCGAACCATTCCGCTTGATTTCCTGCAAAAGCATTATATATTGTTATAATACCAATTCAGACTATATCAACCGGTACTTCACAGGGAAGTTCCGGAAACATCCTGCGGAGGTTCATCATGTTTACAAACGACTCGAAATCAACGGACGGGAAGCTGTTTTTCCGTTACGTGATCCCGTCGATGATCAGCATGCTGACCGCCGGAGTGTACACGTTGGTCGACGGATTCTTCGTCGGATGGGGGGCCGGTAACGACGGTCTGGCCGCAATTAACGTAGCATTCCCGCTGTCACTCCTGATCGTCGCCTGCGGCGAAATGATCGGAACGGGAGGTGCCATCTCAATTGCGCTCGCCCGCGGCCGGGGCGCCCGCCGCACAGCCGACCTGATTTTCGGCAACACGCTTACGCTTCTCGTGCCGGCGGCGATCGGACTCGCGTTCCTGCTGCCGTTCCTGAACCCGGTCCTCGGTGCGATCGGCGCTGCTCCCGAGCTGCTCCCGGCGGCGCGGGAGTATGCACAGATCACGATTGGCGGCGGCATCTTCATGATGGCGACCGTCTGCCTCGTCGCGGCGATGCGGAACGACGGTTCGCCCCGCCTCGCGATGGGAATCATGGTCGCCGGTCTCGTGACGAACATCATCCTCGACTATCTCTTCGTGCTGGTGTTCCGCGGCGGAGTGGCGGGCTCCGCCTGGGCGACGATTCTCGCCCAGGTGATCTGTTTCGCCCTCGCGATCTGCTATTATGCGGGCGGGCGTTCGAGCTTCCGGTTCAGATGGAGCTATTTCCGGCTCAATCACATGCTCGTGCGGCGCATCGCGGCGGCGGGGCTGCCGTCATTCGGCGTCCAGATCTCCGTCGCGGCGGTGATCCTGCTGCACAACCGGCAGGCGCTGCTTTACGGCGGCATCGCGGCCGTGGCGGCATATGCGATCATCAGCTACATCGAATCGATGGTCCTCATGCTCCAGCAGGGCGTCGGGCTCGGCATCCAGCCGATCGTGAGCTTCCTGCACGGAGCCGGGGACGTGAAGCGCCGCAACGTCATCGCGCGTTACGGCATCGCCTCCGCCGTCCTGATCGGTGTCGGCGGCCTGCTGCTCTCGGCGGGAGGCTGTAAGCTCATCCCGCCGCTCTTCAATGCGAGCGGGGATGTGCTCGGCATCGCGGGGCGCGGCCTCCTCATCAGCGCAGCGGTCTACCCGTTCCTCGGGTTCCAGAAGGTTTCTGAATCCTACTTTCAGGCGATGGACCGCCCCGGCCTGGCGTCGCTGCTGGTCTATCTCGACTGCTTCGCCGCGCTGCCGATCTCGCTTCTGGCGCTGCCGCACTGGTTCGGCGTCGACGGAATCTGGGCCGCAATGCCGGTCTCGAAGCTGCTGATAACCGGCGTCGCACTGCTGCTCTGGCGCTGGAGCGGGCGGCCCGCCCGCGAGGAAAAAATCTCCGGCACCGCCGCTTCCGGCGAACGGGCCTTTGCTTTTGAAGGAAGGCGGTGATATAGTAAAAGCGGCGATCAACCAATGAGGCGAGATGAGAAACGACAATGACATTGCGGGCCGGATGCAGCGGCTCTTCGAACTGTGGGGAAAATTCGACCGGGTCTATTTCAAGATCCTGCACCGCTGGAATCTCTCCTACAACTCCTATCTGGTGCTCGAAGAGCTGCATCATCATCCGGAGGGTCTGGAGCCCGCCGCGATGGCGGATCAGCTGAGCATTCCGCGCCAGACCATGACCTTCGTCCTCGACTCGCTCGAGCGCGACGGCCATCTGGAGCGGCTGCCGCACCCCGCCGACCGGCGTCGCAAGCTCGTTTCACTGACACCGAAAGGGCGCGCGTTCGGGGAAGAGGTCGTCAATACCATCTTCGAAAAAGAGCGCGTCGCGATGGAGGCGCTCTCCCCGGCGGAGCAGGAGCAGCTCATCGGGATGTACGACCGCCTCCAACGCGGCTTCGAGCGCTCTTTCCTCGATTAAGCCGACAAAAAAACGGGAACGGCGCTTACATCGGCGCCGCTCCCGTATCTGTTTTCACCTTCAGTGTGCGAGCGAACAGGGCCCGCCGACACAGCCGCCGGTACAGGCCATGACCTCCACAAAGTTACCGGGCAGCCTGCCCTTGGCATAGAGCTTCAGCAGATTCACGGATTTGCGGTCGAGGCCGTTGATGAACTTCTCATCGATCTTCGGGCGCGTGTCATCCGGGCTCTCCTGCCCGATCTCCTGCAGGATCGCCTGGGAGACGCCGCAGCTCTTCGCGAAATTCCGCGCATAACTCGCGGCGGGACACTCCAGCGGGGGCGCCTCGAGCGAAATGACGTCGATCTCCCGCGCCGCGAGCAGCGCACCGACCTCTTCGAAGGTCATGACGAAATCGACGTTAGGATCCGTCTGCGCCTCGCGCCGTTTCGCGATGCACGGCCCGATGAACACCTTTACGGCGTCCGGATGATCCTTCGCGGTGATCTGCCCCGCATAAGCCATCGGACTCGGCGTGGACGACACGAACGGAACGATTTCCGGAATATGCCGCTTCGCCGCCTCGACCCATGCCGGGCAGCAACTGCTGGTCATGAGCTTGTCGCCGCGCGCCATGCGCTCGAAAAACTCCCCGGCCTCGTGAGCCGTGGTCATCTCCGCGCCGAGCGCGACCTCCATGATGTCCGAGAATCCGGCGAGCTTCAGAGCCGCAAAGAGCTGCTCGATGGTTCCGGGGAACTGATCCGTGATCGACGGCGCGACCATCGCAATGACCTCTTTCCCCTCCTTCATCGCCTGCAGGATCCCCGCCAGCTGGGAGCGCTCCATGATCGCGCTGAACGGGCATGAACGGAAGCATTTGCCGCAGTAGATGCAGCGGTCGAAGTCGATCCGCACACGGCCGTCATCACCCTTGCCGATCGCCCCGACCGGGCAGGCGTCTTCGCACGGCAGCGGGTTGCGGATGATCGCATGGTACGGGCAGACCGTCATGCACTTTCCGCAGTTGATGCATTTGGTCCGGTCGATCGTGGAACGCTGGTTCACGACCGTGATCGCCTGCTTCGGACACGCACCGACGCACGGGCGCGCAAAGCACCCCACGCAGCTGTTCGAGACCTGCACATGGCTGTCCACACAGCCGTGGCAGCCGACCGAACAGACCGACAGCACCGGTTCGGTGTGGTTGTTGCCCGCCTTCGCGTCGGCAAGGTACTCCCTGAGCCGGCGCGACTCGTCGGTCTCTTCCTCCATGCCGAAGCCCATAAGCGCCATCAGCCGGTACTTCAGCATCGCCCGGTCCTTGTAGACACAGCACCGGTTCGGCTCCTGGGTCCGGGGCCGCATTTCGACCGGAATCCGGTCGATGTTCTGTTCAAGGTCGCCGCTGAAAAACTCCTGGATGAAACGGATCATCAGTTGGCGGCGCGTCCTTTCCGCATTGTTCATTCATTACCTCCGGGCAAATACTCGTCGCGCAGAATGTCGATCACCTTTTCGATCGTCGCGTTGTCGACAATGCGCTCCTCGTTGATCCGGACAAACGGCGCGTTGCCGTAATTGCGGTCGTGGCACACGTCGAGACAGGCGCAGCCGACCACCTCGACCTGCTCCTTGAGTTCAGGCGGCAGCTGCTCTTCGAGCGCCGACAGCCGGAACGATCCGAGGACGTAACAGGTAGTGCCGAGACAAATCTCCACTTTGACTTTATTCGCCATCTTCTTTCCCTTTCTAAAAAAATCGCATAAGTACGCGTTTCCGGTATCTGGTTTCAAGCACCGTCTTCAGCCGCTTGACGATATTGCGGCGGATCTCGAGATCCACGGGAAGGCTCGGGTCCTGATGCGCCTCATTCACCTTCGTGCCCACCACGAATTCGATCTCGTCGCTGTGGCGGAAAAGCTCGATCATCTGCCGCGCCGCAAGCGGAACGTTCCCCGCCAGCGCCGAACCCGATTCGAGCCGCTGCGCCACGTCGGTCAGCGTCAGGATACCCTCTGTCACGAGGTCTACGCCCTCGAGTTTCGCCGGAGGCGGCAGCGAACCGGCCTTCATCATGAGCTTCATATCGACTTCGACCGGACGCTTCAGCTCGCGCGACACGATGTTCGCGGTCGTTCCGCCGCAAAGGACGCACTTGCCGTCGAAATTCCGCACGAGCTCCGCATAAGCCGCGTCGGATTCGGGGCGGAACGGCGGCCCGGTCAGCAGCCGCAGCCGCCGCGGCTGGCGCAGGTAGATGACCATGCAGCTGATGTCGTCGATGCAGCGGCTGTCGCGGTTGCGCAGCCGGGCGGCCGCGACGACGGCCTGGGAGAGATCGCGCGCCGAGATGTCGGGGCACTCCTCCACCTTCTGCCGGATGAATTCGAGGCACCCCTCGCGCCGCCAGCCGAACTTGTATCCGGGCTGTCCGAGCCCCGCCTGCGTCACGCCGTCGGAGAACGCAATCAGCCGGTCTCCCGTGATCGCATAGAGCTCCGCCAGCTGCACCCGGCGCTCCGGCCAGCGCTCCGAAACCATGCTCTGCCGTTTGACCTGCAGATCCTTGTTGTTGCGCAGGTGGATAAACGGCGGGTTGTCCATCTCGATGATGCGTGACTTGCCGCCGATCTGAAGATCGAAGACCGTAAAGGTCGCATAGCTGATCTTGCGGATCTCGCACACAGGGAGCGTATCCATGATGATCTCGGCCGACTGCAGCACATCCATGTCCGACCGGATGAACTTCATCGCCATCGTCGTGGTCATCGATGCGAGCAAATTCGCCTTGATCCCGCTGCCGAGCCCATCTGAAAGCACTGCGAGGTGGCGGTTTTCCGCATCCAGCCGCTCGAACAGAAAATCGTCGCCGCAGACATCCTCCCCGTCGTGGATGAGCTGGCTGCATTCCATTTCGACAAATACATCGTTCGACATCTTCGGCTCACTTCTTGATTTCGGTGTAGCTGCCGGCCACTTCGCGCAGCAGAATCTCGGTTTCGGCCATATGCTCGCCGAGGTCGCGGGCGATCTTCTGGCAGGTGATGATGTTCTTCTGAATCACCTTGCGCGCCTTCTCGGAAACCTGCTCGCGGTGGAGCTCAAGACTCGTCACGTCCTGGATGATCGCGCCGACGCTCTGATTCTGCGCGATGCAGAAAACACTGATGTTCAGAATCTTGTCACCGCACACCTGATTGTGCCGCTCGACCTCCCCGCCGGAGATCAGCGCGGCCGCGACAAGGTCGCTGAAATCCGCGAACGCCCCGAGCTCGGCCCCCGTGAGCCCGCCGCATGAATCATACGCGAGCACCGTATCCTCGTCGAACAGCTCCGCAAAACGGCGGTTGCACTCGACGATCTTCATATGGCGGTCGACGATGACCACGCCCGCCGGGATGTAGCGGATAAGCGCATTGCTTTTCTTCTGCGCAAGCTGCCGCAGGTGCGAGACGCACATGCCGATCTCGGCCTTGTTGGCCAGCAGCGCCTTTGCGAAATCGCGGCAGCTGAAATAGCCGCAGCCGCCGCAGTTCAGTTCATCCGCAGGAGTGAATTTGCCGATGGATGCGAGGGCGTTCTTGATATCCTCCTCCGTCACGGCGGGATCCTCCTGCGGCTCCGCGACGATGCGCTCGTCGATCGGAACCTCGACCTTGCGCGCGAGGCTGTTCGTGCCGTCGTAGCCGCGCGCGACCTGGATGATCGAAGAGAGCGTGCCGGCGTTTTCCTGAGGCATCACGGGGCCGTTCACACAGCCGCCGGAGCAGGCGAGACACTCGATGAAGAGCCGGCAGTCGCCCATCTCCTCCTTCTCCGGAGCCTCCTTCAGCAGCCGCGCGAGATTCTGCAGCCCGGAAACCGCGTGGAAGTGGATATTTCCGCCCTTCGGGTCGCGCAGCGTATCGTTCATGCCGCCTTCGACGGCGTAGATCTTCCCCTCCCGCGCACGCTCCGGAACCATTTCGGCGTAGTCGCCGCGGTTGATCTTGCCGGGATCGACGTTCTCGGCGGAGAGCCACTCGGCAAGGTCCCCGAAGGTCAGCGCGAGATCGAGCAGCTCCCCGTGCCGGTCCGCTTCGTTCTTCTTCGCCGCACACGGCCCGAAGAAGACCACGCCGATGTCGTCGCCGAATTCGCGGCGCAGCAGTTTCGCATGGGAAAGCAGCGGCGAAAGCACCGACGTGACGTTCCGCACATACGCCGGCGCATATTTCTTCACGTAATCCACGACCGCCGGACAGGCGCTCGACAGATAGATGCCCGGTTCGGCTTTCGCAAGAAACGCGCCGGTTTCGGCGCTGACCGCCTGTGCCCCGAGCGCCGTTTCGCTGACCCCGGCAAAGCCGAGGCGCTTGACGGCCGCGACGAGCGCGCCCGGCTCGTACTCCCTGAAATAGCTGACGAACGACGGCGCAAGCGAAGCATAGACCTTTTTGCCGCTGCCGAGCAGATAACGGGCGCGGGCGAGATCCGGGCGGATCTTTTTCGCGTGGGCCGGACAGACCTTCACGCACATGCCGCACGCGACGCAGAGCTCCTGGATCACTCCGGCGCGGCCGTCGACGATGCGGATCGCCTTGCACGGGCAATGGCGGATGCATTTATAGCAGTCGTGACATATGTTTTCGGTGGTGTACACCGGGAAATGCAGATTCATGATATGTGTTCTCCGTATCTGTAATAAGAAAGATTACGCGGGCAATCGCAATCGTTCAAAAGCGCTCAGGCGCGCGGAGGAAGCATCTGCTTCAGCAGGTCGAGCATCACACCGGGATCGATTTTGCTGTAGAATTCCCCGTTGATGATGACATTCGGGCCATCGGCGCACTTTCCCTGGCAGAGCGTCCCGGACAACTCCACATCGACATCGTCCTGATAGGAGTTGCGCGTCAGGTAATCCTCGACGACCTTGATATTCTCCTCATTGCCGCGAGCGAAGCACGAGCTCCCCAGACAGATCACGATTTTCGGTTTTGCCATTTTCCCGCCTTGAATTGAATTCACAATACAGTATAGGCAATGTACAGTTTTGAGCGTCGATTTTCAAGACCCCCGCCGGAAAAATACCGATATATTTCCGGCGGTAAAGCAAAAAACGGATGCGGAAAGCTTCTCCTTTCCGCATCCGCCCGGAGTCGAGATCAGATCGCCGCCGGTTTTTCGCCGGGCAGCTCGGCCCGCTGTCCGGCGTATTCGGCGCCGTAGTAGACCTTCAGCAGAATCTCCTTGAGCTCGGCGACCAGCGGATAACGCGGGTTCGCGCCGGTGCACTGGTCGTCGAACGCCTTGAGGGCGAGCTCGTCGAGCTGCGCGAGGAAGGTCGCTTCGTCGATGCCGTACTCCCTGATGCTCTTCGGGATCTCGAGTTCGGCCTTGAGCTTCTCGATCGCCTCGATGAGCTTTTCGACCTTCTCGTCGTCGGTCCTGCCGCCCAAACCGCAGTAGGTCGCGATATTCGCATAGGCCGCCTTCGCATTCGGATACTTGTACTGCGGGAAGGTCCCCTGCCTGGTCGGAACATCCGTCGCGTTGAAGCGGATCACTTCGCAGATCAGCATCGCGTTCGCAAGGCCGTGCGGAATGTGGTACATGCCGCCGAGTTTGTGAGCCATCGAGTGGCAGACGCCGAGGAACGCGTTCGCGAACGCCATGCCGGCCATGGTCGAGGCGTTGTGCATATGCTCGCGGGCCTCTTCATCCATCGCGCCGTTGCCGTAGCAGCGCGGCAGGTATTCGAACGTGAGCTTCGCGGCTTCATTCGCAAGCGAGTTTGTATAGTCGCTGGCCATGACCGAGACGCGCGCCTCGAGGGCGTGGGTCAGGGCGTCGATGCCGCTGTAGGCGGTCAGGCGCTTCGGCATCTTCATCACGAGCTGCGTGTCGATGATCGCCATTTTCGGGGTCAGCGCGTAGTCCGCGAGCGGATACTTGTTGCCGGTATCCGCATCGGTGATGACCGCGAACGGAGTGACCTCCGAACCCGTGCCGGACGTGGTCGGGATCGCGACCATCGTCGCCTTTTTGCCGAGTTCCGGCAGTTTCACGATGCGCTTGCGGATATCCATGAACCGCATTGCGACGTCCTCAAAGCTGATCTCCGGCAGCTCATACATGAGCCACATGATCTTCGCCGCGTCGATCGGGCTGCCGCCGCCGACCGCGATGATCGCGTCCGGCTGGAAGGAGTTGATCCGCTCAAGTCCCTTGCGGGCAAGCTGGATGGTCGGGTCGGGTTCGACGTCCGAGAAAACCTCGGTCGCGATGCCCATTTTGTCGAGCGTGTGCAGCAGGTCGTTCAGGATGCCGGTCGAGTAGAGGAACTTGTCCGTCACGATGAACGCACGCCTGCGCCCTTCGAGGTCGCCGAGCGCGACCGGCAGACAGCCGTATTTGAAATAGATCTTCTCAGGAATCCTGACCCACAGCATGTTCTCTCTCCGTTTCGCAATCGATTTGATGTTCAGCAGCTGCTCCGGCGTGACGTTTTCACTGACCGAGTTGCCGCCCCAGCTGCCGCAGCCGAGCGTCAGCGACGGATTCAGCGCGAAGTTGTAGATGTCGCCGATCGCGCCCTGGCTCGAAGGCATGTTGACCAGCGTGCGCGAGGACATCATCACGTGGCCGTAGTATTTCGCGCGTTCGAAGTTCTGGGAGTTTGTGTAGAGCACGCTCGTGTGGCCGAGCCCGCCGTATTCGAGCAGCTTCTTCGCATTCTCGACGGCCGCTTCGAAATCCTTCGCCTTGTAAAGCGCGAGCACCGGGGAGAGCTTTTCACGGCTGAACGGATAATCCGGGCCGACGCCGTCGGTCTCCGCGATCAGGACCTTCGTGTTCGACGGGACGGTGACTCCGGCCATCTCCGCGATCCTGTGCGCGCTCTGGCCGACGATCTTCGGATTCAGCTTGCCGTCAACCTGGATCACATCGCCGACCTTCTTCGCTTCGGCCTTCGAAAGGATGTATGCGCCGCGGTAGGCGAACTCTTTCCTGACCGCGTCGTAGATCGAAGCGACCGCGGTGACCGACTGCTCCGAAGCGCAGATCATGCCGTTGTCGAACGTCTTGCTCTGCAGGACCGAGCTGACGGCCATCTTGATGTCGCAGGTTTCGCCCATCACGACCGGGGTGTTGCCGGGGCCGACGCCGACCGCCGGAGTCCCGCTCGAATAAGCCGCCTTCACCATGCCGGGGCCGCCGGTCGCAAGAATCAGGCTGATGTCCGGGTGGTTCATCAGGTGACCGGAAAGCGCTACGGTCGGCTCTTCGATCCAGCCGATGATATCCTCCGGAGCGCCCGCCTTCACAGCGGCCTCCAGAACGATGCGGGCCGCTTCGATGGTGCTCTTCTTGGCACGCGGGTGCGGGCTGAAGATGATGCCGTTGCGGGTCTTCAGGGCGAGCAGCGACTTGAAAATCGCGGTCGAAGTCGGGTTCGTCGTCGGGACGATGCCCGCGACCACGCCGACCGGCTCCGCGACCTTCGCAATGCCCATCGCTTCGTTTTCTTCGATGACGCCGCAGGTCTTCATGTCGCGGTATTTATTGTAGATATACTCGGAAGCGAAGTGATTTTTGATCACCTTGTCCTCGACCACGCCCATGCCGGACTCGGCGACCGCCATCTGGGCCAGCGGAATGCGCGCATTGTTCGCGGCGAGCGCGGCGGCGGCGAAGATCCTGTCGACCTGCTCCTGCGTGTACTCCGCGTATTTGACCTGCGCGGCTTTCACGCGGGCGATCAATGCATTCAGCATCTCGCGGTCGCGCTCATCTTTCAGCTTCTGTTCCCCGGGATTCAACACCTGTTTCTTGTCAGCCATGATCGTTTCCTCCTGTATATGGAAAATAATCGGTAAATCATTGATAACTTTATATCGATATTTAAACATCGATATTTTTTTATCTAAACCTAATATAAACCTGCTTTAGGAAATTGCAAGCGGAATTTTTCAGATTTCTTTCAAAAAAATATTGCTTTTCGGCGGAGATGTGTCTATACTATGAGATACCGAAAAATTGAGGAGAGTGCAAGAATGCCCGGCGTGAAAGAGCTTACCGTTAAGGCCCAGGAACTTCTGAAGAAAGATGCCGTACTGGTGACGGCCGCGGAATACAAAGCCGGCGTCATGGAACGCATCCAGGTCTATTTCCGGGATGAGCGCGAAGCCGTGATGGACGTCATCAGCAAAGACGACCTCGTGCAGAACTTTCCGGACGAAGGGGTTTACGTCCTGACCGACCACGGTTTCAAGCGCGTCGAGATGTTCGAGGGTGAAGAGGATATGTTCTTCCGCATCGACGGAACCCGCGAGGAGAAGGACGACTTCGGCCCCCTCCCCTCCGTGCGCTTCATGGAAACCGTCGAAGCCGTCTGCGCCCTGCGCCTCTCCTGACGCACTCCCGGTTCGCGGGTCAGCCGCGCCCTGCCGCCTCCGCAGCTTTCGCTTTCGCCCGGCCGGAACGCTTGCGTCCCAGCACAATTTCCGTTCTGTCCCGAACCTTTCGCAGCAGATTCACGAGGATGTCGCGCTCGATATCAGTCAGCCCCTCCGTGATCATCCCGTGGCAGCGGTCGATGCTCTCTTCGATTTTCGGGACCAGACGCCGCGCCTTCTCCGTCGCGTGAAGCTTGAAATTGCGGCGGTCCGCCTCGTCGGTTTCCCGCGTGACAAGCCCGGCGTTCAGCAGCTGCTGCACGATCGCCGCGGTCGTGCTTTTGCTGATCATCAGCTCCTGCGACAGATTCTCCTGTGAAATCCCGTCGTTCTCCACAATCCCCATGATGAACGGGAACTGCCCCATTGTGATGTGGAGCTTCTTCAGCTCGCGCGCGTAATAGTTATGGGTGCAACGGCTGATGATGTAGATGTCCAGCGTCAGTTTCTTCATGCCGCCTCCTTCGATTTCATGCGCAATCCGTCCGTAAACCAAACTTTGCCTCCACCGGGTAATATAGCCCGGCCCGGCGGTTTTACAATGGGTTCCGGACAAAAAAATTCCGGCGGCAGCTTGAATTCCGGGAAAAATCCGGTATATTAAATCAGTTCTATACAGAACTATTACATCAACCCATCCGTCACGGATATGGAGGAAAACATGACGTCGAGAGTGTCGCTTCTTGGATTTGCAGCCGTACTTTTGTGGAGCGCCGGCGCCGCCGCTGCGGACGGGCGGGCCGGCTCCCCGCCCACGGTGGTGGCCGACTCCGTCAAAACCGTGTCGGAAGCGGCGCCGAAACGGTACGTCGGCTCCGTCGAGCCGGTCAAGCACGTCGACATCATGCCGCGCGTCACCGGCACGCTGCTCCGGATCAACTTCACCGAAGGCTCGATGGTCAGGGAGGGCGACCTGCTTTACGAGCTCGAAGACACGACCTACCGCGCCGCCGCCGACGGGCTCAGGGCCCAGCAGGAGCAGCTCCGCGCCTCGCTGAAATACACGGATTCCGAGTTCCGGCGCAACAGCACACTGCTCAGGAGCAACGCGGTCGCCGTCTCAACCTACGACAAGGCGCAGATGGAGATCGACTCGGTCAAGGCGAATCTGAAACAGCTCGCGGCCTCGCTGCTCGACGCGGAGAACACGCTCTCCTACACGAAGATCTACGCACCGATCACCGGGCGCATCGGCAAGAGCGTCTTCACCGAAGGCAACCTCATTACGCCGCAGGGCGGCAAGCTGACCGACATAGAGATGATTGCGCCGATCCATGTGCGCTTCAGCCTCAGTGAACGCATCTTCCGGCGCGACTTCGGCGGGCTTGACGGAATCCGCGACCGCGCCGCCGTCCGGATCCAGCTCGCCGACGGCACGACCTACGGCGAAACCGCGAAGATTTCGCTCATCGACAACAAGGTCAACGCCACGACCAACACGATCACGGTCTGGGCCGTTTTTGAGAACAAAGACCGGCAGCTGATCCCGGGCAGCTTCGTGACGGTGCTGGCCTCCGCCAAAGCGGAGAAGCAGTTCCTCGCGGTGCTCCCCTCCGCGCTGATCGCGGAGGAGGACGGTTACTGCGTTTACGCGCTCGACCGGGAGAACAGGGTCGTCCGCAAACCGGTCAAAACCGGCAGCGTCGCAAACGGGCTCCAGATCATCCTTGAAGGGCTCGACGGTTCGGAGCGCGTCATCGTCGACGGAACCCACAAGGCCAGGCCCGGTTCGCCCGTGACCCCGGTCGCGCCCGAAGCAGTGAAGTGAGGCCGCCATGTTTGCGCAAATTTTCATCGCACGCCCGAAATTCGCTTTCGTCATCTCGGTCGTGACCGTCCTGGTCGGCTCGATCTGCCTCCTCCGGCTGCCGATTGCGGAGTATCCGGAAATCGCTCCGCCTACCGTCAAGGTCACTGCGCAGTATCCCGGCGCGACCTCGCAGGTCATCGCCGAAACCGTCGCCAGCGTCATCGAGGAGCAGGTCAACGGCATCGAGGACCTGCTCTACTTCAAGTCCGAGAGCGACAACAACGGCAACTACACGCTCACGCTGACCTTCAGGCCCGGAATCAACTCCGACATCGCGCAGGTCAACGTGCAGAACGCCGTCCAGCGCGCCGAAGCGCAGCTGCCGGACACCGTCACGCAGATCGGCGTGGTCACCAAGAAGCAGTCCACCGACATGGTCGGCGTCTACGTCTTCCGCACGAACGGGAAGGAGCTTTCGCTGCTGCAGCTGGCGAACTATGTACGCATGAACGTGAAAGACCCCTTTGCGCGGCTGCCCGGCATGGGTTACGTCGAGATCCTCGGGGAACGCAACTACAGCATGCGCATCTGGCTCGATCCGCTGAAGATGTCCGCGCTGAAGCTCACGCCGGAAATCATCATCTCAAAGCTCTCCTCGCAGAATATTCCGGCTGCGGCCGGGTCGCTCGGCGGGGAAAAATCGAACCCGTACCTGCAGCTGAAGCTCGACGTCACCGGGCGGCTCAAAACGCCGGAGGAGTTCGACCGCATCGTCGTCGCGACCGGTTCAAAGGGCGAACAGGTCCTGCTCGGCGACATCGCGCGGCTTGAACTCGGCGCCGAACGCTACACGGACGAAGGGTTCTACAACGGCGGCTCCTGCATCGCCATGGCGATCTACCGCCAGGACGGCGCAAACGCGGTCGATCTCGTCAGAAATGCCAACACGCTGCTCGGCGAGCTGCAGAAGCAGTTCCCGGAAGGGGTCGAAGCGGTGCTCTCCTACGACCCGACCAACTACATCATGGTCAACGTCGAAGAGATTGCCATGACGCTGGTCGCGACGCTGCTGCTCGTGGTGGCGATCACCTACGTCTTTCTGCAGGACTGGCGCGCGACGCTGGTTCCGGCGCTTGCGATCCCGGTTTCGCTGCTCGGCACCTTTTTCTTCATGGCGATCCTCGGATACTCGATCAACGTGCTGACGATGTTCGGGCTGATCCTCGTGATCGGCTCGCTCGTGGACGACGCGATCGTGGTCGTGGAGAACACGATGCGCATCATCAGGGACGAGAAGCTCCCCCCGAAGGAGGCGACCGTCAAGAGCATGCGGCAGATCACGGGCCCGGTCATCGCCACAACGATGGTTTCCGCCGCGATCTACGCGCCGATCGGCTTCTACGGCGGCATCGTCGGGACAATCTACCTGCAGTTCGCGGTCACGATGTGCATCGCGCTGTGCATCTCGGCTTTCAACGCGCTGACCCTCTCCCCGGCTCTCTGCTCGCTGATCCTGAAGCCGGCGGAAGCATCCGAACGGAAAAAATTCATCCTCTTCCGCTGGTTCGACCACTCGCTCGACGCGACAAAAAAGGGGTATATCGGCTTCTCGAAATTCATGATCCGCCGCTTCTACCTGACCGTGGTTCTGATCGCCTGCGTGCTTGCGGCGAACGTCTTCCTGCTCCGGGACCTCAAGGGCGGCTTCCTGCCGGATGAGGACAAGGGTGTGCTCATGTGCGAGCTCGAACTGCCGCCGGGCGCCGCGCTCGAACGCACGATCGGCGCGATGAAGTCATTCAACGACAAGGCGCTGGCGATCCCGGGCGTCCGCGACATCATCACCGTGGCCGGCTACTCGATCATGAGCGGTTCGAGCGAAAACCTCGGATTTGCGATCATCACGCTGGAGGATTGGGGCAAACGCACAACGCCGGAGCTCGGAATCACCGCGCTTCGCGACAAGCTCATGGCAGCCGGCGCGACGATTCCGCAGGCGGAGGTCCGCGTCTTCCAGCCGCCGGCCATCATGGGCCTCGGCGTCACCGGCGGTGTGACCTTCGCGCTGCGCACCACCGGCGGCGATACGCCGCAGCAGTTCGAACGCCAGATGGGCAAGCTGCTCGGGCTCCTGAACAACAGGGAGGCCATGCCGGAAATCCTGTACGCCTTCAGCGGCTTCAACGCACGCACGCCGCAGCTCTTCCTCGACATCGACCGGAACAAGGCGGAATCGCTCGGCGTACCGGTCAGCCGGATCTTCACGGCGCTGCAGAGCAGCCTCGCCAGCCTGTACATCAACGACTTCAACCTGAACGGCTACTCCTTCAAGGTCAAGATGCAGCTCGACAGCGGCGAACGCTCGACGCTGAACGACCTCGAAGAGCTCATGCTGCAGAACGACTCCGGCGAAATGGTCCCGCTGACCGCGGTCGCCGATGTGAAGCTCATGCTCGGCGCGCGCAAAATCGAACGCTTCAACCAGAACATGTCCGCCGCGATCACCGCGATCCCGGTTCCGGGCGCATCCTCCGCGAAGATCATGGAGAAGATCGAGGCGCTGCTCGACACGGAATTCTCCAACGAATACGCCGTGAGCTGGACCGACATGAGCTACCAGGAGAAGAACAACGACGGGCGCATCGTGCTCCTGATGACGCTCGCGGTCATCTTCGGTTATCTCTTCCTCGTCGCCCAATACGAATCGTGGTCGATTCCGATGCCGGTCATCCTGTCGGTCGCGTTCGCGGCGCTCGGCGGCCTTGCGGCGCTCACCGTCACGGGGATGCTGCTCGACATCTACGCCCAGCTCGGGCTGATCATGCTGATCGGCCTCTGCGCAAAGAGCACGATCCTCATGGTCGAATTCTCGATGCAGGAACGCAGCGCGGGCAAATCGATCGCCCGCTCCGCGATCAACGGCGCGAACTACCGCTACCGCGCGGTGCTGATGACGGCATGGAGCTTCATCATCGGCGTGCTGCCGCTGCTCTTCGCGACCGGCGCGGGGGCGGAGAGCCGCCGGGTCATCGGGACAACGACCTTCTGGGGGATGCTGACCGCGACGCTGATCGGCATCGCCTTCATTCCACCGATGTTCGTCGTCTTCCAGAAAACCCGCGAGAGCGTGAAGAGGAAAGCCGGGCGCCGCGCCGGAAAATGATCCCTCCGCCCTGCGCCGGTTGTCCGGGATGGCCAGTCAGCGCAGGCGGTACAGCTTCGGAGCGCCCAGCCGGACAACCGTCGCGTCGTCGCGATTCGGGCTGCTCGTCGAGAAGAAGAGCTTCGTGTACGGCGAGGCCGGGTCGTCCGGCGCTTTGTGGACGATCCGCCCGTTCACCATGAAAATCAGCGTGCCGTCCCGTTTCGCAATGCGCAGATCAGCCGGGAGCGTCAGCTTGAAGTTCCCGCTCCTGATCTTCCAGGCAGGCTCATTCGCGGTGATCATGAACTCCCGGCCGCTGCCGAAGTTGAAGTTGAGCGACCTGCCGGAGCCGTCGCCGATCGAGATGAGCAGCGCATACCACGCCCTGCGCGGCTCGGCACGGTCGAACCGCAGCAGCGGGACGGAAATGACCGTCCCCTCCCGCAGTTCGATTCCCTCCGCCGGAACCCGGAGCGTATTCGCCCCCGGCCCGAGCAGCAGCGTGTCGCCGCCGACCACGACCGGGGCGGAGAGCCGGACCGGGGAGAAAGGAGTGTCCTTCTCTCCGGCGGCGCGGCGCTCGAGATTCGCGGGGAAACTCCAGCGTCCCTCCACTACGCTCTCTTCATCGGCCTCCGGCGTTCCGGGCGGCAGGAGGGGGCGGAACAGCTCCGCCTTGCGGACCTCCGGCTCATCCGGGCCGCCGGGCGCGAACGCCGCGCCGAATACGGTCAGGGCATCGAAACAGCCTGTGAAGTTCACGGAACGCCTGTCGCCTTTCCCGAGGAACCAGGTACAGTTTCCGTAGCAGCGCTGCGGGGAGACCGGCTCTTCGGCGACGCACTTCCCGTCGATGTAAATGCGCAGCGCGGCATTGTCGCAGCTCACGCGCACCCGGCTCCAGACGCCGTCCGGAACGGCGGCGCGGCTCACGGCTTTTTCTGCCCTGAACTCCTCATTCCCGTCCCGCACCGCCTCGATGCGGCCGTCGGGGAGCAGATAGATATTGACCGCGTCGCTCCAGCCGGAGCGGGTGACGAGCCCCTGCCGCTCCGTACGGCCGCCGTCCGGCTTCAGAAGGAAGTCAACCGTGGAGGCTCCGACCGGATAGGTGCGCAGGCGCATCCTCACGCTCCCCTTTCCGGTAAAACGCAGCGCGCTGCCCTCCCCCGCTTTCCCCGCGACGAACATCGCCTCCGGAATCGCAACGGGCATATCGCCGTATGCGTCGCGCCCGTCGTTCTCAAAATCCCAGCGGCCGCCGCGAACCGACAGCGGCGAAAGCACCGCCTCCGAAAGCACCGGCGCACGGAACGGAACCCCGGTGCTCAGGAACTCCTCCCTCCCCTTCCAGCCGGTCGCGCCGGAGGGGGTTTCGAGGTTCGTCGCGGTTTCAACGAGCTTCACGGGGAACGCCTTCCGGCCGTCCGCAAACGGCCAGACCGGAAGCGACCAGCCGCTCCTGCCGTCCGCCCCCTCGAAAAAAAGCTGGAAGCGGTCATGCGGACGCGGCGCGGCGGCAAACAGCGAAAAGTCGAATGTATCCTCGCGCCGGTTCAGCGCCTTCCGGTTCTGCATGGTTCCGTCAACCGGCAGACTCCGGATCACGAGCCCGCCGTATTCGATCTGCTCCCGCCCCGCGAGTTCGGAGGCGGAGACAGTCAGCGGATCCGCCCCCGAAACGGTAAAGCGAAGCTTCATATCCGGTTCCCCCGCAACCGCCAGTGCAACCGGGGACCACCCCCGGTTGTTCCGGGATGCAAGCGACTCCGCATTCCAGTCGAAATTCTTCGAGCCGTTCTCACCGAACTTCCGGACGGCGGAAACGATCCTCCCCCTCTCCGGCGTCACCGTATAAGAGGGGATTCCGCTGATCTGGAGGTTGGACAAACTCATGCCCGAGCTCTCCGGAACAATCGTCGCGACCGGCCGGTCGTTGCGCCACAGCGTGACGCGCTTGAGCGTCCCGGGGGCCGAATAGCTCCCCGTCACCCGCAGGAGCCCCTTCTCCTGCGTGATCCGAAGCTCGCTTTCCGGCGCGATCATCCGGCTCGCGGCCACCTTGACGGTCACGGCATTCTGATGCCAGCCGGTGAAGAACAGCATCTCCGGCAGACGGACCGCCCCGCCGTTCACAGTGAATTCCGGGACGAGGAACGCATGCTCCGCCAGCCCGGCCGACGGGACCAGCCACTCGGCCCGGTCGAACTCATTGCCTGCGAGCCTTTTCGCGGAAAGCTGAGCAACCGCGTTCCCGTCGCCGTCGAGCAGCCTGCCCGCGACCTCGACACTCCCTTTTTCCTGCGCCGGGAGCGCCATCGCCTCGAAGCGCAGCAGCGTCCCCGGAATCTCCTCCCGGTGATAGGCAAAGACGACCTCCGGCCTGCCGGAAACGGGAGCGTTCCCCTTGAAACGGTCGGAGTACGCCCGGGTGATCAGCGGATTCGCGGGCGTGAAGACCATCGGCAGGAGGCTCGTTTCGTCGTGGTCGTTCCAGGTCGTGAAGTGCAGATGCTTCGCCTTCGGCGTATTCGCCGCCTCGAACGAGCGGTGCGCCTGGTCGAATCCGCAGTGAACCTGATAGAAGTCGTTGCGTCCGTTCAGCCACGCGCCGTAATAGCCGGGGTAGACCGTCGTCATCAGCTCGCGGCCGGACTCGGCGGCAAGCCGTTCATGCAGCCGGACCTTGTCCTGAATTGTCATTCCGTCGAACTCGGCCATTCCGAACACATAGATCATATCGGCTCCGGCAACATGGCTCCGCAGGGCTTCCGCGTCGCCCCGCCTGTATCCGGTGTCGATGTTGCCGATGACGAAGATATCGTGCCCCGCCTCCTTCAGCCCGGCCCGGATCGCGGCGAGCTCCTCCGGCTTCCACGCCAGGAAGGTGTAGAAATTCACGACCGGCCTGCCGTTCCAGTGCGGATAGTTCGGGTGATTCCCGAAGAGGTCGAGCATCCGTTTCAGCTCCTTTATCTGCTGTTCGACGCTCGTTTTCACATCGAGGCAGACGCCGATCTGGAAATCGGAGCCTTCCGCCGCCCGGAGCATCGTGTGCATCGCCTCGACGAACGCGGTCGCGCCGCCGGATTTATCCGCCACGAGATCGGGGAAGAATCCGTCGATGCCCTGCGCCTTCGCCTGGGCGAATTCACGCTTCCAGTCCTCGATGTCGTTCCCCGTGGAGTCCTGCAGCGGAAAGTTGCAGTAATTCAACGCGGTCAGGCTCGTGTTGAGCGGCGTGTGCCACGGCGTGTGGTGCGCCCACACCATTTTCCGCCCCGCAATCTCCGCGCCGCGGACCCCGGCAAAAACGGCGGATGCCAGGAGCCCGGCCAGCAAAGCTGTTCTGATTCCCATGATTCCCCCTTTCAGTAGTCGCCGAACCAGAATGCCCGGCCTTCGACGGTGGCCGCATCCGGCAACGCCCCCGGGTGGCGCGCAACATGTCCGTCCATATAGGCGCAGTTCATTCTGTCGGCATGACTGTAGCGCCGCGAGGAGAGCCAACTGCTGCCGGAGAACAGGATCCGGTCGCCGTCGGAGTTCACCTTCATGTTGTGTTCGCCGAAGGCAAGCATCCGGCCGGGAAGGCGAACCTGCGTGATTTTCAACAGGGTGTCCCGCGCGCCCCAGCCGCTTTTGAAGTAGGTTGTGGCCTTGCAGTTCATTCCGTAATTCGTGTACCAGATCTTGTCATCCGGCGCAAACGAGGGGCATTTCAGCAGCTTATACGGCTTGTCGGACGGCTGAAGCGCCTCCTGTATGAAAGTGCGGCTGCTCCATTTCGGATTGTTCCACTGCGGGTCGTTGCAGCTCCAGTTCCCCGGAGACGACGATGCGGGAAAGTAATCCCCGCCGGAACCCGCATACAGGAGGGCGAATCCCTGAATCTGTTTCAGGTTGCTGACGCAACTCGAAGCTTTCCCCGCCTCCCGCGCTTTCTGGAGCGCCGGAAGCAACATCCCGGCGAGAATCGCAATAATCGCAATCACCACAAGAAGTTCGATCAGTGTGAATGGCCGTCTTTTCATCTTTTCCTCCGTCCGGTTAAACATTGCCTTCAATCGCAGAGATGTCACAACGTGCTCGGCGGACACACGGTGCCGCGTTTGGCGAACACCGGTGAGACCGTGTAATTCGAATGCAGAACCTCTTTTCCCTCCATCAGCTCGCGGACCATGCGGATCCCGGCCACGATCAGATCCTCGAGGCGGCGCTCGATCGCCGTGATGGGCGGCACGAATTTCTCGGCCTCCCAGTCGGCGGTCTCGTAACAGATGATGCTGACGTCCTCCGGAACCCGGAGCCCGGCCCGGAACAGGCCGGAAATATACGCCTTCGTAAACAGTCCGGAGTGAACCAGAAGAGCGGTCGGGCGCTTCGGCGCATCGAGAAAGCGCTTCAGGTGGCGGTTCACCTCGATCTGGAAATCATCCGCCGGATGGTTCTCGATATGCAGCGTGTCCGGGCGCAAAAGCGACAGCTCCTCGAGCGCCGCGTCAAACACCTTGCGGTAGCGGCGGAACACGCTCAACTCCGCCGGTCCATTCACCAGCCCGATATTCTCATGCCCCAGTGACGCAAGGTAGTAGACCGCCTGCCGCAGCCGGTCGTCGTTATCGAACGAGACCGAGTACTTCCCCGGCTCCTCAAGTGTGACGAACGGGAGTCCGAGCTCGCTGTCGATGAAGCGCTTCGCGGCGTTCTCCGGGGCGCCGGCAATCAGCAGCCCGCCGACGAGGCCGTTGGTCAGCATCTGCGGCAGTTCCTCCCGGTTGCGGTAGCAATCGAACCATTCCAGCTGGAAGTGGACGTTATTACGCACGCACTCCTTCATGAACTGAACGGTCATATCCATGAAAGTCGCGTTCTCGCGAATCAGCTCCTCTTTCTCGAAGATCAGCAGCCCGAGGTCGCCGACCCGCTTGCTCTTGAGCAGCCGCGCCGCGGCGTTCGTGCGGTACCCCATCCGCTGCGCCAGAGAGATGATCTCGTGCTTGCGCTTCTCGCTGATCCGCCCCACGCCCGAGAGCGCCGCGGAAACCGTCATGACGGACACACCTGCGGCTTCCGCAATCTCCTTCATCCCGATCTTCTCTTTTCTTGCAGGAGGCATCGCTTTCCCTTTCAGAACGAACATTAGCCTTAACGTTACAGCAATATTATGATCGATTTCCCCGTGTTTGTCAAGAGCGGATCAGAAAAAAACGAAGAAAATGGCTCCCCGCAGTCGGAAGAGCAGGATGGCGGGCTTGCAATAATGCAAAAATAAGTTATATTTAAATTACAGATATAGAAAACAGATACCGGATATGGAGCATGATTATGAAAAAGATCTTTTCAGCGGCCCTATTTGTGTTTGGTGCGCTTTCATCTTTCGGGGCATATCAGCATGACAATTTCCTGCAGCTCAATAACGGCAGGCTGACTGTGGCGCAAGATGCCGGTCTTGTATTGAATTTCAGCAGCGGCGGCTGGCAGGACAGCATAACAAACTGGGAAGCATTGACGGTAGTCAGCACAAAACCGGACGGCTCAACCGTTACGAATACCGTCGATATCACCGGTAATTCGGTTGCCGTCGGCAATGTTTCCAAAGGTGATTCCCTTGAATTCTGGTTATCCAAGAACGGTAACGATTTTTATCAGTTCGACCATGTCTGGGGAAGCGGTTGGGATAATGGAATGCATGACTACCTGCATTTCGGGGCAAACTGGGGTGAATGGGGCTCACGTTACTCCGAATTTCAGTTTCAGGTTTCCGGCAGTGCCCCGTCCGGCCAGCCGTTGCCGGGAGTTCTGGCTACCCTGCTTATCGGGGGCGCAAGCGGCGGCATGATGGCCTGGAGAAGGAAGCGAGTCCGAAAATAGAGCTCACGGCAAACAATTCTTTTTCAATACCGTATGATTCTCCATACGGTATTTTTTTGTGTTCGGAGGAAGCCTCCGGGAAATCCGGATATCAGGCGGAAAACATGCGGTCCCCCGCCGCAACCCGATTCCCGAAACGCCCTGCCCCTGCGCAGACCGTCATGCGGATACATCTGCACCGGCAAAGTGAAAGGAACGTAAAAAGGGTTCAGGCGGCCGGGCGGTTGGCCGAAGGCAGCTTCCGGCGGTCAGCCGGAGGAAGATGGCCGCCCCCGCCTCCGCGCGTCATCCACTTGGAATTGCGCACCGAAATCAGGCAGTACGGAGCCAGCCAGAAGAGAAAAAACAGCTTGTAGACGGCGAAGGTGTAGGCGAAAACCGCCTCGCTGTTGCCGCGCCGCGTACAATAGACGAGGGCCGGAACAGACGACCAGGCGACCAGCCCGAGCACCATGGCCTGCAGGAATTCCACCGGTGCGGCAAACGCGGCGCCGACCGTCAGCGGCAGCAGCAGCAGCGGCACAAAGATCCAGATCGTATGCACCAGCAGATTCAACTGGATGCCGAACTGGAACCAGTTCAGCCTGCGAAAGGCGAAACGGTACATCGAACAGGTTTCACGTACATCCCCGCGCCCCCAGCGCAGCAGCATTTTACAGGTTGTGCGGTAATCGGCGGGGAGAATCGTATGCGCAACCGCGTTGCGCTGGAACACGATCCGGCGCCCCTCCGCCAGCAGGAAGGTCGCGAGCGCACGGTCCTCGGCAATATGGGCCGGCGCTCCGAGAAAGGTCTGATTGACCCAGCGGTCGAGCACCGGCAGAAGCGCCTCGCGGCGGTACGCGCTGAGCGCGCCGGGCGTGCAGAAAACCGAGCCGAGCACACTCTGGGCGGAGCGCGTGACTTCGAAGCCGAAGACGAAATTCACATCCATCATGCGCGGCAGGAGGCCGTCATCGAGGTTCAGCGTCCGGATATTCCCGGCGACGCCCGCGATCTTCGGATCGATGAACGGGGAGTTCAATCTGCGCAGCGTGTCGGGGGCGACGACCGAATCGCTGTCAACCGTCACAATGACCTCCGCCTTCGACTGCCGGATGCCGAAGTAAAGCGCATGCCGTTTCCCGCCGTTCTCCTTGAGCCGGAACGGCGTGATGCGACCCCCCGAACGCGAGGCGGCCAGCTGGATCCACGACCATGTGTCGTCGTCGCTGCCGTCGTCGATGGCGAGGATCTCGAGTTTATCCGCGGGGTAATCGCTCGCCAGCACGCTGTCGAGCGCGTTCAGGACGGCCTTCCCCTCGTTGTAGGCGGGGACGATCACGGTGCAGCCCGGCAGATCCCGGTCCGGGAGCGCCGGGCGCGGCCGGTAGCACATGTAGGCGAGAATCAGCAGAAACGCATAATACCCGATGTTGATTCCAAGCAGCGCAGCGCCCGCCGCCGCGAAGTACCGGACGGCGAGCACAGTCCGGAGATCCTCCGCCGAAAAATGCAGCAGCGTCGTTGAAAAGACCGTCAGGACCATCAGCAGCGTGCCGTATTTGATCAGCGTAATAACTCTCTTCTTATCTTTTAATATGAAAAACCGCTTCAGCCCGGCAGACATGGGTGCATCCTTAAACTTGCAAACATGGAACGGTATCAGTGAACCGCATTGACTATAACACACGAAGATTGCCGCCAGATTGCCGGAAGATTGCAAAAAATTAATGTTCATGTTTTTTTTGGCAATCCGGAACAAAATCGCGCGGCTCCCGCAGTTGAAAAACCGCCGCCAGTCTGCTATATTGACGAACCCACATTGTGAAAACGGGAAAGGACGCCTCGTGAAACAGCTCGCATCCGGATCTCTCCCGCGCCGGGGAGTTGCCGTCTGCGCCGCGGCGGCCGGAGCGGTCGCCGCGGCCTGTTTCCTCTACTGGCGCTTCAGCCCCGGCGATTATACGGAGCCGGGGACACTGTGGAAGCTCGGAATTGCGGCGGCCCTGTACGCCGCCGCACTCTCGGTTTCGCTGCTGCTGAAACGGCGGTGGGCGCGGATGATCTATTTTGCCTTCCCGCCTTTCCTTGCATTGGAAGAGGCGCTGAATTTCGCTGTGCCCGACCGCTGTTACGCTTCACAGCAGCTTATCTTCTCGCTGCTGCTTGCAGTCTGGTTCTGGTGCCTGGACCTCCTGGCGGGCGAGCTGATCGCAGGGAAATTCCGCCGCTTCGCCGCATTGCCGACGGTGCTGCTTGCGGAAGCGCTCTATGCGCTCCCGCTGCTGATCCTCGTCCGCCGCCTCGTTTCGGGGCGGAAGTTCACCTGCGACTCGATCCAGGCGATCTACCAGACGAACCTCGCGGAGGGGGCGCAATACTTCTTCACGGACCTCTCCTGTCCGCTCCTGCTGGTTCTGGTCCTGGCGGCGGCCGCCGGAATCTTCCTGCTCGACTGTGTCGGAGAAGCGCGCCCGGCTCCGCGCAGTGTCCTCGCCGGAAGCGCCGCCGTACTGCTCGCGACCGCACCGTGGGTGCGACAGGAACTGACCGGGCGCGAAGCGCTGAACCGGACGAAAGTACTCTTCACGGACAGCCTCGAATACTTCGATGTGATCGAAGCATATGCCGCCGAAAACGCCGCACGCCTCGCCGAGGCGGAGCGGCATGTTGAGCGCGACAGCGGCGACGACGGCATTTATGTGCTGATCCTCGGGGAGTCCCACAGCCGCCTCCGTTCGAGCGCCTACGGCTACCGGCCGGACACCACGCCGTTCCTGCGGAGCGCCGCCGCCGCGCCGGGGTGCATCCTCATGCGGAACGCCTACTCCTGCCATGTGCAGACCATGCAGGTGCTGACCATGCTGCTGACCTCCCGCAACCAGTACGGAGAAGCTGCCGGCAGGGTGCACCCGAGCATTTTCGACGTCGCCGGCTACTGCTCCTACGACACCGTGTTCCTCAGCAACCAGTATCCGGGCGGACGGTTCGACTCGCCGATCGCGGCGCTGGCTTCAGGAGCGAAAAAGCGCGTCTGGCTCAACACCATGGAGGATTTCCTGCTTTGGCGGGCGCACCCGGACGGCGCGCTGCTGGAGCTTCTGCCGGAGGCGCTCGCCGCGAAGCGCGGGCTCGTCGTGCTGCACCTCATGGGGAGTCACGGCCCGTATCACCGGCGCTATCCGGAAAGCTTCGCGGAGAAGCTCGACTGGCACGCCTATGACAAGAGCGTCCTCTACACTGATTCGCTGCTGGAAAAGCTGACCGCCATGTTCCGGGGGAATCCGCGGGTACGCGCCGCCGTTTACGTGTCGGATCACTCCGAGATCCCGGGAGTCGGCCACGCCGCCGACCTTTTCGAGCCCGAAATGGCGGCGATCCCGATGTTCCTCTACCTCTCGGACGAGCTGCGCCGGGAACGGCCGGAGCTGGAACAAACGCTGCGGAGCCATGCCGGCAGCGTCTTCACGAACGACCTTGTCTTCGAGCTGCTGCTCGACCTGATGGGGATCCGCCACACATTCAGCGCGCCGGCGCTGCGGATCGCCTCGCCGGAGTACGCGCTGACGCCGGAAAAGGCGCGCACGCTCTGGGGGAGCTGCCCGCTTACTCCGCCTTCCGCTCCCGGTCGAGCGTCCAGACCGTCAACCCCGCCAGCCGTTCCGTGACCGGCGCGGGGCGGACCAGCGCATAGCCGAGCGACGCGACGAGCATCACAAAGTTGCAGACCACGCCGGCCATATAGATGTGGATGTTCCAGCGCAGCTCCTCCGGCAGCCAGCCGAAGTAGTTCAGGATGTTGTAGGCGCTGAACACTAGCGCGGCCCACATGCCGAAAAGGATCGCGCGGTTGCCGACCCGGGTCGTGAAGAATCCGAGCATGAACGGCGTGAGCCCCGCCGAGCAGAAGAGCGCGCTGAGGATCGTGCCGAGGTCGTAGACGCTTTCGCGCGGAATCACGGAGATGACCCACGCCCCCGCGATCATGAAAAGCCCCGCGAACCCGGAGGCGAGCTTCGCATTCACCAGTTCAATGCGGTCGTTGCCCCTGCGGCGGATCTGCCGCAGGAAATCCACGGTCCAGATCGTGGAAACCGCGTTGATCGAGCTCGACAGCGAACTCATTGCCGCCGCGAGGCAGGCCGCGATGATGACGCCGCCCACTCCGGGCCAGATTTCAGTCAGGATGAAGTGCGGCAGCACATCGTCCGGCTTCAACGCCGCAACCTCCGCCGACGGGAACACCTTGTAGAACACGAAGAGGCAGCTGCCGATGAAGAAGAAGAACACCCAGGTCGGCACGCTCATGACGATGCAGATCAGCGTCGCCTTGCGCGCCTCGCGCAGCGTCGGGGCGGCAATGTAGCGCTGCACGACGTTCTGGTTGCTCGAAAACTCCGTGACGAAGCCGAGGAAGCCGATGATGCTCATGACCCAGATCGTCCGTTCGCTGAAGCTGAAATCCAGCGGTCCGAGGCTGAACTTGTCATACTGCATGCCGATGTCGAAAACCTGCGGGATCCCGCCCGGCAGCTGAACCACGACGGCGATGATGCAGAGCAATCCGCCGCCGAGCAGGATGACCGTCTGCACCACGTCGGTCCAGACCACCGCCTCGATGCCGCCGAACACGGTGTAAAAGCAGGTGATGACGCCGAATGCGATGATCGCGGTCCCCTCCCCGATGCCGAGCATGGCCGACAACGGCAGCACCACGAGGTAGAGGATCAGCCCGAGCCGGATCAGCTGCCCGAGCATCGAATAGAGCGCCGCGTAGATCCGGATTCCCGTTCCGTAGCGCGATTCGAGATATTCATAGGCCGTCGTCTTGCGGCCGCGCCGGAAGAACGGGATGAAGAGCCAGCAGGCGATCAGCGCCGCCATCGGCATGAAGAGGTTCGGCGTGAGCTGCCGGTAGTCGAGCACGAAAGCCGCCGCCGGCAGCGCGAGGAACGTGATCGAGCTGATCGATGTGCCGACCATCGAGAGCCCGAGCGCCCAACCCGGAATTTTACGCCCGCCGAGAAAGTACTCCTCGGAACTGTTGTTGCGTTTCAGGAAGTAGATTCCCATGCCGGCCATGCCGAGCAGGAAGAGCGCCACAACCGAGAGATTGATGATGTTCGCCATATGAGTTGCCGTTCCTTCCGCCTTATCCGCTCAGAGCGACGCGAGGTCGATGGTGGTCAGCCCGATCTCCTGCTTGGAGATGCTGTAGACGATCCAGAGCTTCTGCCCGACGATCATGGAGCGGAAGTAGTTCGGCCCGGAGGGGCGGTTCAGCTTGCCGATTCCCTTTTTCGCCCGGAGCCGCGCCCCGCGGACGAACCGGGCGGCATCGAAGGTGCGCCCGTCCTTCGAGAGCAGGATATACATGTTCCGGCGGTAGTCGTAGTTCGCGATCAGATACGCGCGGCCGTCCGGCAGGTTTCCGGCGGAGGGCATCGCCTCGCCGGGAATGTTGGTCTCTTCGGCGGGGGGATAATAGTCGTCCGCCTTCACCTTTTCCGCCGCATAGTAGAAGCCGCGCTTCTTCAGGTTGTCGCGGATCGCCACGGTGGAGCCGTCCGGCCGCCGGAATTCGGCGTAGTGCGCAAGCCCGTTGCTGCCGTCGGCGGCAATATGCAGTTCACCCGGCGGACAGCGCGGCGGAAGCGTCCGCGTCACGATGCCCGGACGGGCTTCGGCCGGAGCTTTCAGATCGGCGAGGAAGTCGGCCGGGGCGTCCGCCAACAGCGGCAGACGGCTCCACTCCGGCAGCGGAACGAGCTGCTTGAAACGTCCCTTCGTCACCTCCTGCCGCTCCGGCGGACGCTTATCCGCATAGCCGGGCGAATCCGGAACGAGGCGGTCTCCCTCGATCTTCCAGCGCTGCCGGAAATTCAGGAACGTCCAGACGATCTCGTTCGTGAACCCGCTCTCCTGATCGAATTCGTCGCGCCAGTGTTCCGCCGGGACCGTGGGAGGTATGCCGTGGTGGCTGTTCAGGCTGATGCTGAGGTCGTCCGTCACGCCGTGGATCGCCAGCAGCCGCCCGACGACATAGAGCCTGCCGTTGCGGAGTTCCAACCCGCCGTGGCTGAAGTATTCGTCGATCCTGTCGGGGTCGAACGTCCAGGAGCGACGGCGCACCGGCAGCGGAGCGGGGGTGAGGCTCGTATATTGCAGCCGGTCCGTGTTCAACGGCACGCCCGTCTCCGGGTCGAATGCGACGACCGTCCCGACGACGGTCTGCCCCGGGCCGTTCTCGTCGCCGAGATGGCAGGTCCATTCAACCACGATCCGGTCGCCGACCCGGAGCATCTTCGGGTCGTGGTTCGCCCAGCCGATCACGGGATCCATCCCCGGAGCAGCGAGCTTGTAGTGCTGCGTGCCCGGCTGCTGCGGCAAACCGATATTCGGCGCGGCGGCGTCGATTTTCTGTGGAATCTTCAACTCAACCGGCGCGGCGGCCGCACACAGGGCCAGGGCGGCGCACGCAGCCGGAATCAGGAACTGATGCATTCTTCACCTCTCTCTGGATGTTTCACACTCTACGGGAACGAAGGAGTCATGGTCTGCGGCGCGCCCGACGCGGTGATGCACTTCTCGAAGCCGTTCGGCATCGCCGCAAGACCGTCCTTCGTGTAATCCGACACATGGCCGTCGTAGTGGGCGGCGTTCGCCCGGTCGGCGTGCCACAGCTTCGCGGCGCCGTCCGCTCCGCTCGAACTCGCATAAATGTAGCTGGAGCCCAGCCGGTCGCCGTTCGAGACAGTGAAATCGAAGCCGGAATCGATCAGCTCAATCGTGGCGCTCGGCCGCCGGAGCTTGTTGAAGACGGCATAGGCGTATTTGTTCTTCTTGCCGTGGGAGCCGCCCGTCATCCCGGGCCCGAGCATATCGATCCGCTTCTGCAGATTCCCGCTTGCATTCAGCAGATCCCAGTAGACGAAATACCCGTATCCGGTGAAGCCGGAGCCGGTCTGTTCCAGATCCGTCACCGGGCAGGCGAGCACCTTGCTGTCCACATACCGCGTGCCGACGACCCGGTCCTCATACATTCCGCTCAGGGAGTGCGCCCAGAGCCGCTTGCCGCTGACTGCAGCCGCGGCGTAATAAATGGCCGGAAAAACCTCTTTATTGTCGTTCCGGTACATGCCGGCTCCCATCCCGCACTGCTTGAGGTTGTTCTTGCATACCGCCGAGCGGGATCTCTCCCGCGCCTGATTCAAGGCGGGCAGCAGCATCGAAGCGAGGATCGCAATGATGGCGATCACAACCAGGAGCTCGATCAGGGTAAATACACGTTTCATCTCTGTCCTCCCTTATTTGGATGGAAACTGATAACCGGATTGCTTCCAGAATTCAACAAAGCGGCCGAAGTCGCGGATCTCTTCAAGCTCCCCCGCCGAGAAGCCGGAACGCCGCGTCCGGCAGAAATCGGTGACCGGCAGCCCGAGGCTCCGCAGGTACGCCTTCGCGCCGCGCGGATACTGGAACTCGACATTGCGTTCGAGCGTATTGAAAACGACCTGCATGCGGTCCGCCTTCGCCGGATCCTCCGCGACGGCGCGCGCATGCTCGGCCAGCGCATCCGGAAAGAAGTTCGCGGCGATCCCGCTGAATCCGGCGCAGCCGCTTCGCAGGGAGTCGGTCAGGGTCGTCAGGTTCGCGTTGTAAACCGCCAGCTGCGTCCCGGCGGCAGCCGCGCATTTGGCGCGAAGCTGAGGACGGTCGCAGCAGGTGTCCTTCAGGAACCGGAAGCCGCCGCGGGCGAGCCTGCCGAGCAGCTCCGGGGAGACGAGACGCTTGTACGGCACCGGACACTCGTAAAGCCCGAACGCGACGCCGGGAAACCGCTCCGGGAGCCCGAGGAGCGTTTCGGCGACAAGGCTCTCCGGCGCCTCTTCCGGGAACAGCACGGAGAGCGGCAGGATCACCGCGTCAACCCCGGCGCCGGCCATTTCCCGGATCGAATCGGACCGCTCGCCGTCATTTCGCCCGAAGCCGCCGCAGGCGACCACCGGAACGCGTCCGCCGGCACGCTTCACGGTCAGCCGCGCAAGCTCGAGCCGTTCGGCCGCGGTGAGGTCGAACATCTCGCTGCTGAGGCAGGTCGTGAATATTCCCGTGACGCGGTTCTCCAGATACCAGTCGACCAATGCTTCGCAGCCGCGCCGGTCGAGCGCCCCCGCTTCCGTGAACGGCGTCAGCATGACCGGCCAGACGCCGAATGTGTTCTTTGCATCCATCCTGTTGTCCCTTCTGTGATTCTGCTTATATTATGGATCGGATGTCCCGCAAATACAAGAGCTGCCATTAGACAAAAAAGCGTTCTGATTTTGCAATTCGTATTCAAGGGAGTGAACAATCCGGGAAATATCGATTTTTTTGAAATTCTATTGTAAAATCAATTGCTTTTTTGCCGGAACGGGATTCTGTTACTGTGTCGGCAATCAAGATTGCTGATACAGTAAGAAAGGAGGGATTGAACGATGGAGCACATCTGGAAGAGCCGGATCAGGGAATTGGCCGAACGGCTGCCCCCCTGCCCGGCGGAGCAGTTCCCGCCGCCGGACGGGCTGCCGGGCGAACCCGGGGGCATCCTGATCCAGCGCCGCTGCGACGAGGTGAAAATCAATCCGGGCAGCGAACAACTGAAGCTCTTTCACAAGCGCTTCGTACTGACGGTCGCGCTGGAGCGCGAGGGGTTGGTGTGCGTGAATGACCTGACGTTCCCGATCGCGCCGGATTACGCATCGCTCGTCTACCCGTTCCAGTATCACCACTATATCGTGGACCAGAACGGCTTCTTCTGGCTCGTAGTGACCTTCGAGCTTGAACGCATGTTCTATCCGGAAACACTCTACCACTGCTGCGTGCACATGACGGAATTCACGGGCGGGCTCCTCGCCCGGATGCTGGAGCTCTACCTCGAGCACGGCGGCGGGAACCAGTGCGTGCGCCGTCATCTGAACAGCCTGCTCGCGGAGCTCGAGGCGGAGCCGCGCCGGATTGCGGCCGGGGCGCACGCGCCCGCCTCCGACCGCCGTGTGCGGCTCTTCGAGGAGGTCAACGGCTACATCTGCCTGCACCTGGCCGATCCCGGACTGTCGGTGGAGGAGATCGCCCGGAGGCACGGAGTATCCAAGTCGCACCTCTACGCCGTTTTCGAGAAGATGCTCGGCTGCCATCCGGCGGAGTACATCCGGCAGCTCCGGCTGCGGCAGGCGTGCCGGCTGCTGAAATCGGGGCACTGGCTGCTGTCGGAGGTGGCGGCCGAAAGCGGCTTCTCGTCGCTCTCGGTCTTCAGCCGCAGCTTCCGGCGCATGACCGGCACTTCTCCGAGCGAATACCTGCGCGGCGTCGTCTCCGCCCGGGCGGAAGAGGACGGTTCCGCATAGCGCAGGACCGTTTTTCAGGGTATGCGCCGGTAATGTCCCAGCCGGAAAGGAAAAGCGGCTTGCTTTTTCACCAGATTGCATTATCTTTATAATCATGAGAAAGACAACGCCTTACGGAATCCGCGCCATTGCGGAAAAGCTTGGAATATCTTCCTCCACGGTATCCCGCTCGCTCAACAACAATCCCCGGATTTCGCGGGAAACGCGGGCGAAGGTGCTCCGTCTCGCCCGTGAACTGGGGCGGCCGCCGGAACAGCCGGTCCGGAGGGGCATCCTGCTGATTCTGCCGGAAACGCGCTTCCGCATGCGCAGCTACAGCAACGAGATCATCGACGCAATGCGCGAGGAGTGCCGCAGAGAGGGTCATTTTCTTGAAATGGTCTCCTCCGACCACCTGGAAATCCTGAATGACCGCGATTTCGCGGGCGCGGTTTCCATCGATTTTTCTCTGCAGCTCTCCCGCTCCTGGGCGGAGCAGCATACTGTTCCCCTGATCAGCCTGAACGATTATCCGAACCACTTCGAGAATATCTATACGGTGTTCTCCGACCCGGATTCCGCTTTCCGGCAGGCGGTCCGCCACCTGATCCGGAACGGGCACCGCCGGATCGGCATGCTCCAGTTCGAAGGGGGCGGCAGCCGCAACCTGAACGCTGAGGAGCGCAAAAAATCGTTTTTCCGGGTGATGGATTCCTTTGGAATCGGAGGCGAGGCCTTCTATGGCTGCATGGATGAAGCCGACAAAGAGTTCCCGGAATTCCATGCGATCCTGAAAAACGGCATCAGCGCCCTCATCGTCTGCGGCGAAGGAACCGCAGTCTTCCGCACCATGAATTTCGTAAAATCATTTCACCTCAGGATACCGGAGGATCTCTCGCTCATCACCTGGGAGACGGGGGAGTTTTCCGCCCTGGCGACGCCTCCGTTGACCACGGTGGCGCAAAACTATCCCGAGCTCGCCCGCCATGCTCTCTCGCTCCTTGTGAGCGGAACCGGAAAGGACATCGCCGTCCCCTGCCTCTTTCACGACCGCGAAAGTGTGAAAAAGCGGTAAAGTTCCGCTGCATAACTTGCACAACCCCGATATTGACTTTCCGCCACATTCGGGGTATAATTTCTTATAGTCGCAAACGGTAAGCCAATTCCGGTAAAACGAAAGGTGCAAACAATGCGAAAATTCACACTGATCAAATTTCTGGTAGTGATTGCGATCCTCGCCATACTTTCTTTTCCCTGTGAAAAGAAAGCAGACAAAGAAAAGCCGCGTAACGGCATGTGCGTCACTTCGTTCCTGCTTATGCCGCTGGTGGGCTTCGCCCCCCCGGCCCCCCGGAAAAAGCGTCGTTTCACAATAATTGAGCTGCTCGTTGTGATAGCGATCATCGCAATCCTGGCCGCCATGCTGCTCCCGGCGTTGAACAATGCGCGGGAAAAAGCCAGATCCACCTCCTGTACGAACAACCTGAAGCAGGTTGTCACCGCCGCGATCCAGTATTCCGCCGACTTCAAAGATCATATCTGCGCGCCGATCGACGCGGGCAGCAAGCCCTGGGCGCACTGGTTCACCGAACACAACTATATCTCGAAAAACACGAAAGTCCTGGCGTGCCCCAGCCTGAAGCCAATCCCCGCCGACAAATATACCGTCTGGGGAACCTATGGAATGACCTGCTACACCTCCTGGGCCTCCGATGTCTATTATTACTATCGGAACAAAGACAAACTGGGCGCCTTTCTGGTTGACAACAAAGGTGCAGTCAGCATATCGAAAATGAAACGCCCCGGTGAAACGATGGCATTCGCCGACACGCAGGTGGCCGAAGACGCGACCAGCAGCAATACGGTGATGCTGAAAGGCAGCGGCTGGTGCCAGTTCTACCTGAACTATTCCGACATACAGAGCTCCGCCTGGGCCCTGAACCACGGCAAGTCGGGCAACAGCGCCTATTACGACGGACATGTGGATACCAGGAGCCTTCTCCAGGCCCGGAAATTTGAGATCACCAAATTCATCATCGGCGGAAACACCGTAACCAGTTATTGACAACGAGGACCCATATGAAAGCTCTTGCCCTCTGCGCGGCGGCGGCCGCCGTTCCGCTTTTCGCCGCCCCTCTTATTCCGGAGGATAGCGTCCAGCTCTACCTCGAACCGGAACAAAGTTCAACCATCCGTTTCACCGGAGAAAGCAGCACGGACACAATCCCTTATACGCTCCGCGACTACTTCGACCGGAAAGCGGGAGAGGGAGTGCTCGTGCGCCGGAACGGCCGTTTCGAAACGACACTGAACCTGAAGCAGGGCTTCTATGAACTGGATTTCAGCGGCCGGCGGGTCGGCATCGTCGCGCTGCCCCGCCGCACAACAACAGCCGACAAATTCTTCGGAATGGAAAGCCTGCTCAATACCTCTCCGGAAAAAAACATCCGGGAAGGGCTCACTGTCCTGAAGCGGTTCGGAGTCTCCGCCATTCGGGAGTACCACAACTGGGCCCGTGAAGAAACCGCACCCGGCAAGTGGAGAACGGAAGCGGAGAAAATCTATCCCCTTGCGGAAAAAGCCGGAATTGAAGTAACCACCTTTCTTTCCGCCGCTCCGGAATGGAGCGGCGGCGATCTGAAAAGGAAAGGGACCATGGAGTATATCCCCTATCCGCGAAAGCTGGAGCTGCTCGAACCCTCTCTCCTTTCCATGCTCGAACGGCGGAAAGGCCCGCTGGGCAGCTTTCAGGTCGAAAATGAACCGGATCTCAAAGGCATTCCGGGCGATTCCTATCTGCCGCTCCTCGCCGCAAGCTCGTGGATTTTCCGGAAAAACAGGATTGACCTGCCGCTTGTCCTCGCCGCGTTTTCCGGCTGGGACGCCTCGCCGGAACTTCTGGCTCCATATTTTAAAAGCGGCCTGCTCGACTATGGCGACATCTTCGCCTTCCATACCTACAAATCACCGGAGAATCTGATGGAGCAGATGCAAACCTGTCGCAGGCTGATGGAAGGGCCCGGGCGTGCCATGCCGATCTGGATCACGGAGAGCGGCAAGCCCTGGAGCCGCGGCGTCAGGAACCCCGGAACCGTCTACGGCGGCGACCCGGGCAAACTGCGCGCCGCCCCCGAAGAGGACATGACAAGCGCCCTGTGGATCGCCATGAAGGCCATAGAGGCCAAAGCCGGAGGGGCCGCCCGCTACTTCCCCTTCACCATGCGCTTCTTCGCCGAAGGAGTCAACAATTTCGGAATGACTGACTTTTACTGGACGCCCCACCGTTCCATGGCAGCCTATCTTTTCTGCATCCAGATGCTCTCAGGCAAAGAGTATATCGGCGACTGGAAGACGCTTCCGCCCGGAATCCGAATCGCACGCGTATTTTCAGACGGGACGCAGTTTCTCCTGGTCCTCTATGCACCGAAAACAGATGAACTCGCCCTCACCCTTCCCCCGGGAACCTTCTATGCGGCGGACGGCTCCGTGCCTGCGGTGGAGAACGGCAGAGTCAGATTTGCAGGCGGCCTCCTTTATGTCAGGCTCAATGCGATGCCGGAGCTGAAAACCGACACTGCTGCCATGAAAATGCTGAAGTTGAGCAAGAGTTATAAGCCACTTCCCCGCAAAGCCGGAAAAGTGGTCTGTCAGTTCGCCTTCTGGAACGAAAAAAAGCGGGATGCGGTCCGTTACTTCTCCGCACCGGAAAAGCTGGAGTTCCATCTCTTCAATCTCGATGACTCACCCGTCGAAGTGGAACCGGAACTGCTCCTGCCCGAAGGCGGCCGGGTTGTATCCCAAAGCCATTCCGGCAAAATCCGTCTGGAACCGGAAACCCCGCAGCGGATCGAATTTCATCTCGACATGAATCATGTGAAAGAACAGAAGCGGACGATTCTTTTCCGGGACAGGAGCGGGAACGGCAACCCGCTTTGCCTGCAATTCCTCGATGTAAATGCGCCGGATGGCGTTTTCCGCAGCTGGAATATGAACCGGCCATCGGCCTGGAAGGCGAATTCATCGGGAAAAATGACCATCGGGAAAGCCCCGGAAGAGGAAGCGATCCGATTCCATACCGTCTGGGAAAAGGAAACGGATCACTGGGTCTATCCCGAATACATCCTCAAGCCGGGCGAATCCCTGACGGGGCTGACAGCGATCATCTTCGAAATCAGGGCGAAACAGAAATCGGGCGGCAAACGGTTCCAGCATACCGGAATCCAACTCTCCGACAAAAAGAACGGTTACCGGATGATTCCGTTCCCCCCGCCTTCCGAAGAGTGGGAACAGCGGGTCGTGCAAATCCCTGCGGACTGGAATCTCTCCGGCTTTGACCGCATCCGCATCGGCACGGGACCGGTGGATAACGAGCTCGAATACCGTCTCCGCAGCATAAGGCTCTCCTTCCGGGAAAAGTGACGGCCGCGTAAGGCTTGGCATGCAACCGTCCATCCACACTCCAATCGTGCTCCATTTTCACATGCCACCCCTTGCAATATCCCGGAATCCCAACTCTTCCGGGCCGATTCAGGGCAGCAGCAGCACGGCGAAGTACTGCAGTGTGCTGCCGCCCAGCACGAAGAGGTGCCAGACGGCGTGGCAGTACGGGCGGTCAAGCGAATAGAAGAAGGCACCGGCCGAATAAACCACGCCTCCCCCGAGCAGCAGCCCGAACGAGAGTGCGCCCATACCCGCCATCATCTGCCGGACCGCAATGATCCCGAGCCACCCCATCACAAGATAGAGCACGAGCGACCAGCGCCCGAATCCGCGTTTCGAAAAGCACTTGAGACAGATCCCCGCCAGCCCGGCGATCCAGACCGCCGCGAGGATCGCCGCCCCGAGCGAACCGCCGACCGCGATCAGCATGACCGGCGTATAGGTCCCGGCGATCAGGAGATAGATCGCCGCATGGTCGAATTTCCGCAGCGCCGCCTTCAGCTCCGGCGAACGCACACCGTGGTAGCAGCTCGATGCGAGATACATGCAGAAGAGCGCCAGCAGATAGACGACGAACGCGACAATCCGTTTCGCACTGTGCTCCGGCACGGCGAACGGGACGATGGCCATCCCCGCGAGCGCCATCACGGCGCCCGCGATATGGGTCCACATATTCATCCGCTCCTCGCGGGGAGAGTAGAAACAGTTCCTGCCGCTCATAACGCCAGCTTCATCGGGGTGTAGCGGATCCCGCCTGCCACAGTTTCCGGCGCGGTTTCGGCGAATCCCCACGCCCGGTAGACCTCCACTGCGCCCGGCGCGGAGAAGACCGTGATCTCCGTCAGCTCCGGAACCGCTTTTTTCGCCATGCGCAGCGCACGCTCGAACAGCCGGGTCGCAATGCCGCAGTTGTGAAACTCCGGAGTGACGAAAAGCATCGAAATGTGGCGGAAATCGCGCAGCTCGATCACGCCGGCGATTTCGCCCCCGAGCTCCGCCACGAACATCTGGCAGTTTTCATTCTGCCGCTTCGCAAGCGCCTCCGGATAGATATAAGCGGCAAAGCTCCGGACGCCCTCCTCCGGATAAAGCGGCCGGATGAAGCGGTCGAAGCACTCCGATGCGACCAACGCGGCCGCCGCCTCGTCGCCGGGGCGGAACGGCCGAATCTTCAGGCCGTCGCTCATTTACCGCTCTCCTCCTCCGAATCGCCTGAGAGGTCGCTGAAGCTCGGCACCGGCCGCTCCGGGCTCGTATAGACCTTCAGCGCGTCCCCGGTCGCCCGCAGCTTTTCGCGTTCAGCCAGCTCCTTCAGGTAACGGTAGCTGTTGTACTGGCTGCGCGCCTCGGTGCAGTGCTTGACCTTCGGGCGCGTGTAGACGCCGGAACCGAGCAGATGCCGCCCCTTGTCGGTGTCGCCGAGCTGGAACTGAAGCAGCCGCAGGCAGATCTCGCGGATGCGTTCGTCTTCGACCGGAAACAGCAGCTCGACCCGGCGGTCGAGATTCCGGTACATCCAGTCCGCGCTCGCAAGATAGAACTCCGGATCCCCGCCGTTCTCAAAATAAAAGAGCCGCGTGTGCTCCAGATAACGGTCCACGATGCTCATGACCCGCACATTCTCCTGCCCCGGCTTCGGCTTGTAGCTGCAGACGCCGCGCACAATCAGGTCGATGTCAACTCCCGCGTCCGCGGCCTTGTGCAGCAGCCGCACGACCTTCTCGTCCGACAGGCTGTTCATCTTCGCGATGATCCTGCCCGGATGGTCCGGCGTCGAGTGCGCGATTTCACGTTCGATGAGCGTTGAAATCCGGCGGCGCATGTCGAACGGCGAGGCAGCGATTTTGCGCCACGCCGCCGGAGGCGACGAGTAGCCGGTCAGCACGTTGAAGAGGTTCGCAACGTCGAAACAGAGGTCCGGATCGCTCGACATGATCCCCATGTCGGTATAAATCGCGGCGGTCTTGTCGTTGTAGTTTCCGGTCGCGAGATGCACATAGCGGCGGATCCCGCCATCCTCGCGCCGCACGACGAGCAGCGCCTTACAGTGAACCTTGAGCCCCGCCACGCCGTAGACGACGTGTGCGCCGGATTCTTCGAGCAGCCGCGCCCAGGCGATATTGTTCCCTTCATCGAACCGCGCCTTGAGCTCAACGACGACTGTGACCTGCTTGCCGTTTTCAGCAGCGCGGCGCAGCGCCCGGACAACGGGGGAGTTCCCGCTGACGCGGTAGAGCGTCTGCTTGATCGCGAGCACATCCGGATCCTCCGCCGCCTCTTCGAGAAAGCGGATGATCGGGCTGAACGAGTGGAACGGCGGCGCGACCAGCACGCTGCCGTACGTCGAAACCGTCTCAAAGACCGTCTGCTCCCCGGAGAAAACCGACGGCATGACCGGCGGCCACGCGGGTTCGAGCAGTTCGGGCAGATGCGCCTTGCCGACCAGCTCGAAGAACTGCTTCAGATGCAGCGGCCCGCGCACAAAGTACCAGAACTGCTCATCGAGCCGGAACTCCTTCGCGAGCCACTTCACGAGCGGCCCGCGGCTGCCGGCGATGAGCTCAATGCGGATCGGCTCGCGGTGGCGGCGCTGCAGAAGCTTCTTCTCGATACTCTGCATGAGATCCTCGGCATCGCTGTCTTCAACCGAAAAATCCATGTCGCGCGTGATGCGGAACGGAAAGAACTCCTGGATCTCGCACCCCGTGAACAAATTCCCGAGGTTGTCCATGATCAGATCCTCAAGCAGCATGAAGCTGCGTCCCGGCTGCCCGTCGCGGACCTCGATGAAGCGCGGCAGAAGCTCCGGCACTTCGACGAACGCATAGACCAGCTCATCGCGGCCGGCCGGGCGCATGCTGACCGCGATCTCAATCGAACCGGAGTTCAGGATCGGAAACGGGTGCGCCGAATCGACCGCCAGCGGCGTCAGCACCGGCAGCACCTGCCCGCGGAAGTAGCTGGAAAGCTCGCCGCGCACCGCCGGCGCAACCTCGGAGGGTTTGACCAGCCGCACACCGTGCCCCGCCAGCTCCGGCAGGATCTCGTCCATCAGATAATCGTGCTGGCGCTTCAGCAGCCGTTCGAGCTTCCTGCGCATCTTCTCAAGCTGGTCGGAGGGGCGGTTCCCCGCCGGATCCGGCAGATCCTTGCCCATCTTCACAAGCTGTCTCAGCCCCGCGATGCGGACCATGAAGAACTCATCGAGGTTGCTGCTGAAAATCGCTATGAATTTCATCCGCTCGAGCACCGGATTCGCCACGCACCCCGCCTCGTCGAGGACCCGGGCGTTGAAATCGATCCACGAAAGTTCGCGGCTGATGAAAAGGTCGCTGTCTTTGAACTCTTTTTCTTTTTTCATGATGTAAGCGGAATCTCCTCTATCTTCAGCTCCAGACCGAACACCTCATTGAACATGCCGCCTTTGAGTTCGAGATAGAGCCGCTCCTGACGGTAATTGCCCGAATCGGGCACCTGGATCACCAGCGTATGGCCCCGCTGCATGAGCTTCATGCGGCTGAACCTCCCCTGCCGGGTACAGTCGAGCGCATCCGCCACGCGCAGGATCGCCGCGAGCTTCAGCACCGTGACCTTGTCCTCGGCCGAGAGCTGCATATATTCCGGGTGCGACTCCTTCGGGGCGGATTTTCGGTGATAACGCGCCACAGCCGCGATGACCCGCAGCTCAGCATCGGTCACGCCGGGCAGCTGCAGATTGCTGATGAGGTAGCCTGAATGCCTGTTGTGCTGCCGCGTATCGACGAACCGGCCGATGTCATGGAGAAAGGCGGCGACCTCGAGCAGCACGACCGCCCGCGGCGTGAATTCGAAATTCCGCCGGAGCTTTTCATAGAGGGCGAGACTGATCCCGGCGACATGCGCCGCGTGCTGCGGATCGTACCCGTATTTGTGCCCGATCGCGCCGCAGATTGCGACAAGGTCGTCATGGAACGGGTCGCCCCCCTCCCCCCGGCCACGGCGGACAAAATCCCGGATCAGCGCGATCCGGGTCGTCGTCCCGGGGCAGAGGAAGGTCTCACAGTTGAACTCGTCGAGAAAGTATCCGAGAATCGCGGCGCAGGCGGAGACGCCCGCCGCGGCCGGCTCGGTGATCTTGTATTCGGCCGCGAGCGCCGCGGGCTCCGCCGCGACGGCACGGTTCACGGCGGCGGCGAGACTGTCGCAGGAAAGTTCAAGGACCTCATCCTCGCCGCCCTCCGGGCTTTCGCCGGCACAGCCGCCGGAGAGCATCCGAACCGATGCGCCCATCGCGACGAGCGTGACCGGGCGGTCCGGTTCAAGCCCGACGCTCTCGTGCAGCCGCTGCCGGATATCCTGGGAACGCAGGATTTCGAGGATCTGCTCAATCGAGAACGAGGAGCGCCCGAACGCATCGACCAGCCTGCTCGTCCCGAGCGGGATCGCCTCGGAAAAACGCATGAGGCCGCCGTCGAACCAGCTCACGAGCAGCGAACCGGTCCCGACGATCAGGCAGAGCCCGGTCAGTTCGTCGAACGGCATTGAACGGCGCAGCGTCTCGCGCATGGAGAGGAAGCAGATGCGGGTCTCCTCCTGGCTCTCGAGGATCTCGAGCGACAGGTTCGACACGCTGCGGATCCGGTTGATGACAAGCTCCCGGTTGAACGCCTCGCGGATCGCCGACGTGGCGACCACGCGGCAGCTGCGCACCTTGTACTCCGCGAGCTTGCGTGAAAAATCGGCCATGACGGAACCCAGCGCCGAGAGGTTCTCCGGCGACACCGACCCGTGCCGGAACACATCGTAACCGAGATTCACCGTCCGGGCGAGGCTCTCGAGCAGCGTGATCCTGCCGCCGGAGGCGACCTCGAAAAGATCGAGCCGCGTCGAATGCGCGCCGACGTCGATCACACCGGCCTGATAGGGATAACCGTGTTTTCTGCTCATCTCCGAAGCTCCGCGTCAGAACCAGTGCGTCACATCAGGGTTCAGGTTGATATAGTTTTTCTTCGCGTTCCGGGCGACGCCGCGCGCGGTCGTGCCGTTCACGCCGACCCGCAGCGTGACCCAGTTGGAGTCACCCTCCACCGGCTCCGGGTAGAAGCTCGCAAAAAAGACGCCGTCAACCACCAGCGCGACCGGGTCGGCGGCATGGTTGCCCGAGAGCAGCTGCCACTGCAGCCGCCCGAACCGGTCAACCTGGAACTGCAGGTCAAAAAGGTCGGGGTTGCCGGGGCGCGCAACGGCCTTCGCATCTTTTATGTTCTTGCTGCTGAACAGTTGGTTCGTATTGATCCAGACCGTCTTGCCGTCCAGCGTCGGGATTTCCTTTTCGAGTTCTCCGGCACGGGAGGGATGCCTCACGATTGAATTCACATGAACCACATATTTCCGTCTGTATTCCGTGCTGTTCGGGTTGTCGGTGACCTCCGCATCCGGGTCCATCGCCTCATCCCATGCCTCTTTGATCGCTTCGCAGCCCGTCGCCGCCGTCAGAACCAGCAGCCCGCAGGCGCACACCGTCATCCAGTTTTTCTTCATTGTCAAACCGCTCTCTCTTATTCCTGGCCGGACCCGCATCAGAACCAGCTCGATGATCCCGGGTTCAGGCTCTCGTAATTCTTCTTCGCGTTCCGGGCGATGCCGCGCGCGGTCACGGGGTCGAGCCCGACCCGCAGCGTAATCCAGTAAGTGGTGTCGTTTTCGGGCGACTCCGGATAGAAGCTCGCGAAATAGATGTCATCGACAATCAGGGCGACCGGCTCGCTGCCGTGGTTCCCCGAAAGCAGCTGCCACTGCAGCCGCCCGAACCGGTCGACCTTCAGCTGAAGATCGTAAAGGTCGGGGTTGCCGGGACGCGCAATCGCCTTCGCGTCCTTGATGTTCTTGCTGCTGAACAGCAGGTTCCTGTTGATCCAGATGGTCTTGCCGTCCAGGGTCGGGATATCCTGCTCATTCGGCGTCGCGCGGGGATACTTCACGATCGCATTCAGCTGGATCACATACTTCTTTTTGACATCCGCCTCGTCCGTGACTGTGGTTTCTTCGGTTTGGGGAGAAACCGATTCGCTCCATGCCTCCTTCACCGCTTCGCATCCCGCCGTCGCCAGCAGGATGAAAAGGCCGAAAACCCATATGCCCATCCAACTTCTCTTCATTTCAACCGCTCTCTTCAGTTTAAGTCCGAAATTTTTCATTTCCAACTGTTGCCATAACCACCGACATCATGTATATTAACGCCTGATCGAATAAAATTCCAGCTTGGTCGGTAAATTTTTCATGAGAAACTACGCAGTCATCGGCGATCCGGTCGGACACAGCCGTTCCCCCGGAATGCAGAACGCCGCATTTGAGTTCCATCATCTCGGCTCCCCGTACGGCAAATATCATGTGCGCCCCGATGAGCTCGGCGAATTCGTCGCGTTCGCGAAGCGCGAACTCGCGGGGTTCAACTGCACGGTGCCGCACAAATCGGCGATCATCCCGTATCTCGACGAAGTTGACCCGGATGCGCTCGCGGCTTCGAGCGTGAACACGGTCACGGTCGGCGAAAGGGGCCGCCTCTCCGGAACCAGCACCGACGGCCACGGTCTCGAAATGGCCCTTTCGGAGAATTTCGGGGGAAGCGTCGAAGGGGCGGAAATCTGCTTTATCGGCTGCGGCGGCGCGGCGCATGCAACGAGCTTTCACCTCGCCCGGCGCGGGGCCAAAGCGATCCGCATCGCGAACCGGACGATCGAAAAGGCCGGGGAGCTTGCATCCGCGCTGCAGAAAGCGTTCCCCGCGCTGACCGTCGAAACCGCCGTCCCCTCCGACAACGCCAGACTCGCGCGCTGGTTCGGGCGGACAGACTACCTCATCCAGGCGACAAGCCTCGGGCTGCGCGCCGGCGATCCGGCCCCGTTCGACCTCGGGCTGCTGCACCCCGAGCTGAAGCTCGCGGTCTTCGACACGATCTATCTCGACACGCCGCTTCTGGAACGCGCGAAAGCCGCCGGGCTCCCGGCCGCGGGAGGCAGCGCCATGCTGCTCTACCAGGGGGCGAAATCATTTGAAATCTGGACCGGGCTCGCCGCGCCGATCGAGGCGATGCGCGCCGGAATGGAGGGAGAACAGCCATGCTGACCGGACTCTTGCGCCTGACCGACCAGTCGGGCTACTACTGGTGGAGCCGCGCCGGCTTCGGCGACGACTGCGTGCTCTGGTTCTTCATCGTGTCGAGCTTCCTCCTCGGAAGCTGTCTCGGCAGTTTCCTCAACGTCTGCATCTGGCGCATGCCGCTCGGGCAGTCGATTGTGACCGCGCCGTCGCACTGCACGAAATGCGGCACGCAGATCCGCTGGTTCGACAATATCCCGATTGTGAGCTACCTCTCGCTGCGCGGCCGCTGCCGCTGCTGCAAGGCGCCGATCTCACCGCGCTACGTGATCGTCGAAGCGCTGACGGGGCTCCTTTTCGCGCTGCTGCTCTTCAAGGTCGGCTCCGCACAGCAGCCGCCCCTGACGCTGCTGCCTTATTTCGCGATGACGATGCTCTGCGTCACGACGATCTGGATCGACTTCGAGCACCGGCTGATTCCGGATGCGACGACCTATCCGGCAATGCTCTTCGGCCTTGCCGTCTCGGCGGCTTTCCCGTCGATCTGGGGTGTGCAGAACCATTTCGCCTCCGCCGGGTTCGCGCTCGGCTCCGGAGCGGCCGCCGGGGGATTGCTCGCGCTCTTCGCGATCGTCGGAAGGGCCGTCGCGAAACGCGAAGTGCTCGGCTGGGGCGACGTGAAATACGCTGCGGCGGCCGGAGTTCTGCTCGGGCTGCCGGGCGCCTGCTTCTCGGTGCTGGCCGGCAGCCTCTTCGGTTCGCTTTACGGCATCGGCTGCGCGTTCCGCAACGGAAAGAGCCTGGCCCGGACGGCGGTCCCGCTCGGCCCGTTCCTCGCGCTCGGCAGCCTCATATGGATGTTCGCGGGCGAAAAGCTCCTGCGCTGGTATCTCGGCTTTTTCGCCGGGCCGGGAGCGTAAAAAAAACAGAATGTCCGGGCTTGCACTCTCCGGGCAGCGTGTTATATTACCTGAATGAAGCAACCGTAAAGACAGACAGAAATGCAACAAGGAGAATGAGTATGGCTTCCATGTTTGATGCGGCGAAAAAAGTCTACGCGGATCTCGGAGTGGATGTCGAAGCGGCGTTCGCGCGGCTCGACCAGATTCCGGTCAGCCTTCACTGCTGGCAGGGAGACGACGTCGCCGGCTTCGAGAACAACGGAGCGCTCGACGGCGGAATCGCCGTGACCGGCAACTACCCGGGCCGCGCCCGCAACGCCGACGAACTGCGCGCCGATATCGAAAAGACCCTCTCGTTCCTCCCCGGCAAAAAGCGGCTGAATCTGCATGCGCTCTACGCGGAGACCGACGGCAAAGCCGTCAAGCGCAATGAACTCGAGCCGAAGCATTTCGCACGCTGGGCCGACTGGGCGAAGGAGAACGGGCTCGGGCTCGACTTCAACCCGTCGTACTTCTCGCACCCGATGATGAAGGACGGCCTGACGCTCTCCAGCCCCGACGCGGGCGTGCGGAAATTCTGGGTCGAACACGGCATCGCCTGCCGCGCGATTGCGGAGAGCTTCGGCAAAAAGCTGCGCAACACCTGCATCACGAACTTCTGGGTTCCGGACGGTTCCAAGGACACCCCGTTCGACCGCCTTGCCCCGCGTGAACGGCTGGCCGACTCGCTCGACAGGATCTTCGCCGTCGAATGCAATCCGCGTTACAACCGCGACGCGGTCGAATGCAAGCTCTTCGGCATCGGCGCCGAAAGCTACACGGTCGGTTCACACGAGTTCTACATGGGCTACGCGATGAAGAACGGCAAACTGCTCTGCCTCGACGCGGGCCACTTCCACCCGACCGAAGTCATCTCCGACAAGCTCACGAGCGCGCTGCTCTATGTCGACGAGGTCCTGCTGCACGTGAGCCGCGGCGTCCGCTGGGACAGCGACCACGTCGTCACGATGACCGAGGAGCTCCGCGCGATTGCGGAAGAGGTCATCCGCCACAACTACGACAAGCGCGTCCACATCGGGCTGGACTACTTCGACGCCTCGATCAACCGCGTCATGGCGTGGACGATCGGCGCGCGCAATATGTACAAGGCGCTGCTGATGGCGCTGACCGAACCGGCCGCCACGCTGAAGAAGGCCGAGAAATCCGGCGACAAGGGCAGCCGCCTCGCATGGATGGAGGAGTCCAAGACCCTCCCGTTCAGCGCGGTGTGGGAGGAGTACTGCGCCCGGCACAACGTGCCCGGACTGAACTGGATCGACGAGGCGAAGGCTTACGAGAAGGACGTCCTCTCGAAACGCGGATAACCGCCCGTTCGGGCCCGCGCGGCTCCCGGAAAACTTCGGGAGCCGCCGTTCATTTGAACCGGAAGCATCAGGGAAGAAAAAGGGAAATACTGTCATGTCACTTTCGACGATCCGCGATTTGTCCAATCGTTACGGCGCCGACCCGTCCTTTGTCCTGGCCGGCGGCGGCAACACCTCTTACAAGGACGAGAAATACCTCTATGTCAAGCCGAGCGGAGTCGCGCTGGCCGACATCAGGGAGTCTGATTTCGTGAAGATGGAACGCGAGGTGATCCGCCGGGTCTTCTCGCTCTCCGGCTATGCCGACACCGCCGAACGCGAAGCGATGGTGACCAAGCTCATGGCGTTCGCCGTCGCGGGCGCGTCCTCCCGCCGCCCATCGGTGGAGGCGCCGCTGCACGAGCTTATGCCGTTCACCTACATCGTCCATCTGCATCCCGCGATGGTCAACGGGCTCACCTGTGCGAAGAACGGCGAGAGCGAGTGCGCAAAGCTGTTCCCGGACGCGCTCTGGATCCCGGAGACCGATCCGGGCTTCATCCTGGCGAAGACCGTCTACGACGCGAGTGTGCGTTATGAATCCGAGCACGGCCGCCCGGTTTCCATGATCTTCCTGCAGAACCACGGCGTCTTCGTCGGCGGCAACACCTCGAAGGAGATCGACGACGCATACGGCCGGATCATGTCCACGCTGCGCGATGCATATGCCGGGGCCGGAATTCCGACCCGGCCGGCCGGAGTCGAGGAGCTCGATGAAGCGCTCGCCTTCGAGCTCGCGCCGAAGCTGCGCGGCTGGCTCGGCGACGGAAACGCGCCGAAAACCGTGAAGGTGCTTCCGCCGTTCCGCACGGCGCGTGGCGCATTCACGCCCGATCACATCGTCTACGCGAAATCATATTCGCTGATCTCCGAGAACCCGACCGAAGCGGAAATCCGGGCGTTTGAGGATGAGCGCGGCTACAAACCGCTCGTCGTCGAAGTCCCGGGCAAGGCGGTCTTCTGCGCCGGCAAAAACGGCAGGGGCGCCGGAACGGTCGCACTGCTCGCCCGCGACGGAGCGCTCGTGCAGCAGTTGACCGAAGCGTTCGGCGGCCCGCGCAACCTCTCCGACGCGGGACGCGGCTTCATCGAGAACTGGGAAGCCGAGTCATACCGCCAGAAGGTGGCGGGCGGCGCAAGCGTGCGGCTCTCCGGCAAGGTCGCGGTCGTGACCGGCGGGGCGCAGGGCTTCGGCTACGGCATCGCGGAAGAGCTTGCCGCCGAAGGCGCCACAGTCGTCATCGCGGATATGAACGCCGAAGGCGCAAAGGCCGCCGCTGAAAAGCTCAATGCGGCCGGCGGCGCGGCCGCGGTTGCGGTCAACATCGCGGATGAAGCGTCGGTCGCGGAGATGGTCCGTTCTGTGGTGTTCAACTATGGCGGGATCGACCTCTTCGTCGCGAACGCGGGCGTGCTGAAGGCCGGTTCCGTGAAGAGCCTCGAAAAACGTGACTGGGATTTCGTCACGAATGTGAATTACACGGGTTATTTCCTCTGCGTGAAGCATGTCTCCGGCGTCATGGCGCGGCAGAACGCCTGCAGCGGCGGCTGGACCGACATCGTGCAGGTCAATTCGAAAAGCGGCCTCGTCGGCAGCAACCGCAACGGCGCGTACGCCGGCAGCAAATTCGGCACGATCGGCCTCACGCAGAGCTTCGCGCTGGAACTCGTTTCGGATAAGATCAAGGTCAACAGCGTCTGCCCGGGCAACTTCTTCGACGGCCCGCTCTGGTCGGATCCGGAGCGCGGGCTCTTCGTGCAGTATCTGAACAGCGGGAAGGTTCCAGGCGCGAAAACAGTCGCGGACGTGAAGCTTCACTACGAGAAGCAGATCCCGATGCACCGCGGCTGCTTCCCGTCGGACGTGGCGAAGGCGATCGTCTACGCGGTCTGCCAATCCTACGAAACCGGCCAGGCGATCCCGGTCACGGGCGGCCAGGTCATGCTGAATTAAAAGAGGAATTTCCAGCATCATCATGGGTAAGACAATTCTGTTCCAGGGGGATTCGATCACGGACTGCGGCCGCACCGGCAGCGCGAATCCGGAGGTGAGCCTCGGTACGGGCTATCCGTTTTTCATCTCGGCGCGATTGCAGGCGGATCGGCTCGGCGACGAGCCGGCGGTCATCAACCGCGGCATCAGCGGCAACCGGGTCGTGGACCTCTACGCGCGTTGGAAAATCGATGCGCTGAACCTGCGCCCGGATGTGCTGTCGATTCTGATCGGCGTAAACGACACCTGGCATGAATTCATGTACGACAACGGGGTCGAAGTACCCCGCTACGCGGACTTCTACCGGAAACTGATCCTCTGGACGCTTGAGAAGCTTCCGGAATGCCGTCTCGTGCTGTGCGAACCGTTCGTGCTCGAAACCGGCGTGGTCACTCCGGCATGGGTCAGCGAAATCAACCGGCGCCGCAATGTGGTGAAGGCACTCGCGGACGAATACAAAACCGTATTCGTCCCGTTCCAGCGCCTCCTCTCCGACGCGGCGAAAAAAGCCGGGGACCCGGCGAGAATTCTCGGCGACGGCGTACACCCGACCGCCTGCGGCCACCAGTTGATGGCCGATGCGTGGCTCAAAGCCGCCGCCGGAGTGCTGTAAGAAGAAGGAAAGGAAACGAATGCAGCAGCAGATTCATGATATCCTCGTGGAGATGGGCGAGGACCCGTCGCGCGAGGGGTTGCTCGACACGCCGAAACGGGTGGAGAAAAGCCTCCGCTATCTTACGCGCGGCTATACGCAGACGCTGGAGGAAGTGGTCAACGGGGCGCTCTTCGAGGCCGAATCCGACGACATGGTCATCGTGCGCGACATTGAATTCTTCAGCCTCTGCGAACACCACATGCTGCCGTTCTTCGGCAAATGCCATGTCGGTTATATTCCGCGTGGAAAGATCATCGGCGTAAGCAAAGTCGCACGCATCGTGGATATGTTCGCGCGGCGGCTTCAGGTGCAGGAACGGCTCACGAAGCAGGTATCCGAAGCGCTGATGCGCATTCTCGGCGCAGAGGGAGTCGGCGTGGTCGTCGAAGCGCAGCATCTCTGCATGCAGATGCGCGGCGTCGAGAAGCAGCATTCGGTCATGACCACAAGCTCGATGGTCGGCTCGTTCCGGCGCGAGCTTGCGACCCGCAACGAATTCACGCGCCTGATCCGATGAAGGCGCTGGTGCAGAGGGCGGCCTGCGGCAGCGTCGACGTCGCGGGCGAGCGGATCGGCGAGATCGGCCCGGGGCTCGTCATCCTGCTCGGGATCACGCACTCCGACACGGAGAAAGACGCCGCGTTCGTCGCGGAGAAGTGCATGAATCTGCGGATTTTCGAAGATGAGGCGGGCAAGATGAACCGCTCGCTGCTGGACATCGGCGGCGAAGCGCTCATCGTCTCGCAGTTCACGCTTTACGGCGACACGTCGCACGGCAGGCGGCCTTCGTTCACCGAAGCCGCGCGGCCGGAGGTCGCGATCCCGCTTTACGAAACATTCATCGGTCTGTGCCGCGGATACGGGGTACGGATCGCAACCGGGCGGTTCGGAGCGGAGATGAAGCTCTCTCTCCTGAACGACGGCCCGGTCACAATCATGGTGGAGTCACGGTAGATATGCGCAAAGGTGTGGTTGTACTCGGAGCGACCGGCTCCATCGGGAAAAGCGCGCGGTCGGTGCTGGCGGCGCTGCCGGAGCGCTTCCGCGTGGTCGGGCTGGTCGCCCGGAACAACCTCGGGGAGCTCGCTTCGCAGGCGGCGGAGTTCCGCCCGGAGTGGACCGTAACCACAGATCCGGCGTTGGCGCAGACACTCGCCGGCCTGCTCCCGGCCGGCTGCCGGGCCGCCGGCGGCATGGAGAAGGTCATGGAGCTCGTCACCTCTCCGGAAACCGATATTGTGCTCTGCGCGATCGTCGGCACCGCCGGCCTCGAGCCGGTCATCGCGGCGATCCGGGCGGGAAAGAGGATCGCGCTTGCGAGCAAGGAGGTGCTTGTCCTGGCGGGTGAGATCATCAACCGGGAGCTTGCGGAGCACCCGGAGAGCGAGCTCATTCCGGTGGACAGCGAACACTCCGCGATTTTCCAGTGCCTCGCGGGTCGCTGCCCGGAAGAAGTGAAGAACCTTTATCTGACCGCCTCGGGCGGCGCGTTCCGGGAATGGACGCGTGAAGAGATCGCCGGAGCGACGCCCGCCGACGCCCTCGCGCACCCCACCTGGAGCATGGGGGCCAAGGTCACGATCGACTCCGCGTCGATGATGAACAAGGCGCTCGAGATGGTCGAGGCACGCCATCTGTTCCGGGTCCGCCCGGAGCAGATCCGGGTGCTGATCCACCCGCAGTCGGTGGTCCACTCGATGGTGGAGCTGGCGGATTCGAGCCTCATCGCACAGCTGTCGAAGCCGGACATGCGCTTTGCGATCTCCTATGCGTTCACCTATCCGGACCGCGTCGCGGCCGGGCTCCCGGAGCTCGGCTTCGCCTCGCGCCTCGGCCTCGATTTCCAGTTGCCGGACCGGGACAAATATCCGGCGTTCGGCTTCGCGTATGAGGCGATGGAGCGCGGCGGCACGCTGCCCGGCGTGATGAACGCGGCGAATGAGGTCGCGGTCGACCGGTTCCGGCGCGGGGAAATCAGCTTCCCCGCGATCTGGAAGATCATCGAAGTTACCATGTCCGCCCACACGGTCGAGCCGCAATCGGACTTCCGGACCATCCGCGCCGCAGACGCCTGGGCGCGCAGCTACGCAGCCGGGATCAGATAAATGCGTTCCCCGATTCCGGGAAAAACGGAATAAATCCGGCCTCAGCCCTTGAAAAAAGATAAGAAAACAGTTATGATATGTCCATATGCTTTTGTGAAACCGGAAATGCGCCGTGCGCGGGTTTCCTTTTAATACAGAGAGGTTATTGATCTTATGGGGTTGTTGCTCGATATTCTTTCCATCGTTTTCGTCTTTGTGGCGATCGGCTTCTGCATTTTTTCGCATGAGCTGGGCCACTTCCTCGCCGCCAAATGGCGGGGGCTGCATATCGATGCGTTTTCGCTCGGCTTCAAACCGTTCTGGCGGAAGAAAATCAACGGCGTCGAATACCGGCTCGGCTGGCTTCCGTTCGGCGGCTATGTCGAGCTGCCTCAGGTCGACGCGACCGACGCGATTCCGAAAGCCGCCGACGGAACCGAGCTGCCGCGCGCAAAACCGCTGGACCGGATCATCACCGCGGTGGCCGGGCCGCTTTTCAACATCATTTCGGGGCTCATGATCGCCTGTATCGTCTGGTGGGCCGGGCTCCCGCAGGACACGCCGAAAATGCGTGAGCTCTCCGTGCTCACGGTCGACGAAGCCGGTCCCGAATGGGCCGCCGGGCTCCGTCCCGGAGACAAAATCGTGAAGATCAACGGCGAACCGTTTTTCGCGACCTGGCGCGAGGTCATCCTCAACAAAATCCTGCTGACCGTCGGAGAAGTCGAGTTCGACGTGATCCGCGACGGCAAGACAGTCAAAGTGTCCTATGTCCCCGCGGAGAATCCGAAAGCGCCGAAGCAGCTCCGCGCCGAAAAGATCGCGTGGCCGTTCTTCACGGTGCTGGTCCCGATCGTCATCCATCCGGAAGCGGGCTCTCCGGCGGAACAAGCCGGAATCAAGCCCGGCGACGTCGTGGTCGCCGTCAACGGCAAGCCGCTGTCGGATTTCCTCGATTACCAGGATGAGATCGATCTCGCCGGCAGCCGCGGGGAAACGGTCGAGCTGACGCTGCACCGCGGCGCGGAAACCCTGAAGCTCGCCGTGCTCCCGAAACCCATTCCGGAACTCGCCGAAAAGTATACAAACTATCTCATCGGCATCGACTTCGACCTCGGCAAGGGGCAGAATGACGCGTTGGTCGGCTCCCTGCTGCCGGGATATCCGGCGGAAAAAGCCGGCCTCAAACCCGGCGACAAACTCCTGAAGATCGACGACGCTCCGGTTGCCGGGGCCGTTGAATTCAAACAGCTGCTCGCCGGGCACAAGGGAGCCGAATCCGTCATAGAAATCGAACGGGACGGGAAAACCATGGAGCTCGCCATTACGCCGGTCGTCCGCTCCCCGCACTCCATCGGCGCGGAGATCGAGATGCTCGACCACCCGACCCCGGTCCAGCAGTTCGTGAACACATTCGAGATGAGCCGCAAATCGCTCGTCGGCATCCTCGTCGGGCTCGGCCACAACCTCGGGCTGACCGAGCAGACCAGCTCACTGAAGCCGAGCCACATGTCCGGTCCGCTCGGCATGGGCATGGTGCTCTTCACCTCGGTGCGGCACGCCTCGCTCATCAGCGCAATCTACTTCATGGTCATCATTTCGTTCGCGCTGGCGATCTTCAACCTGTTCCCGCTGCCGGTGCTCGACGGGGGGCACATCATGTTCGGCCTGATTGAAGTCGTTTTCCGGAAACCACTCCCGACCGTCGTCATCAAGGGGCTCTCGATGGTGTTCGTCGTGCTGCTGATCGGACTCATGGTCTATGTGACCTTCTCCGACGGCCGCCGCCTGCTGCGCAACAGCGGGCTGATTTCCACGGAAACCGGCACGACGCCGAAGGAGCTTCCTCCCGATACGGACAAGGCTGAAACAGAAGCGGTCATGGAAAATGGCGTCACGGCGAAATAGCCGGGTCATCCGGCTCGGAAGCGTCGCCGTCGGCGGCGGTTATCCGGTATCAATCCAGTCGATGACCAACACCGACACGCGCGACGTCGCCGCGACACTCCGGCAGATCCGCCGGCTGCGCAAGCTCGGCTGCGAAATCATCCGTCTCGCGGTTCCCGACTTCGAAGCCGCACACGCGCTTGAAGCGATCAAAGCGGAGAGCCCGATCCCGGTCATTGCGGACATCCATTTCGATTACCGGCTCGCACTGGCCTCCATGGAGAGCGGCGTCGACGGAATCCGGCTGAACCCCGGCAACCTCAGCGATGCAGAAGGCCTGAAGCTCGTCGCGGCGGAGGCGGTGAAACGCAACATTCCGATCCGGGTGGGGGCGAATTCCGGCAGTGTGCGCCCTGCCCTGATCCGTAAATTCGCGGACCAGGGGATGAACCACGACGACGCGCTGGCCGAAGCACTGGTCGAAAGCGCGCTCGAACAATGCCGGATGCTCGAAGAGCTCGGCGTGACCGCAATCAAGGCAGCGCTCAAATCCTCCAGCGTACCGGTCACGGTCGCGGCGTACCGCAAATTCGCGGACCGCACCGACTATCCGCTGCACATCGGCGTGACCGAGGCGGGCATGCCGGGGCGCGGCATCATCAAATCCGCCGTCGGAATCGGCACGCTGCTCATGGAAGGGATCGGTGACACGATGCGGGTCAGCCTGACCTGCGACCCGGCGGATGAAGTCGTCGCGGGGCGGCGGATCCTCGAAGCATGCGGCCTGCGCGACGCGCGGCCGGAGATCGTTTCGTGCCCGACCTGCGGACGGACCGAGATCGACCTGATCGGCCTGGCGGAGCGGGTCGAAGAGCTGATAACCACGATCAAAGACTCCGGCTACACCATCAACCTGCACAAGGTCGCGGTCATGGGCTGCGCCGTCAACGGGCCCGGCGAAGCGCGCGATGCGGATATCGGCATGGCCGGCAGCAAGAACGGACAGTTGGTCATTTTCAAATTCGGCAAGGTGGTCGGAGCATTCGACCCTGATGCCGGATTCGAGTTTTTCAAAGCGGAAATTCTCAAGTGCAGCAAAAAAGAGGAGGAAAGCGAATGATGAAATCCCGATGGATGCGAATGCTTCCGGCGGCGGCGCTCATGCTGGGCGGGCTTGCGGCCGAAGCGAAGGTGGAGCTCGCGCCGGTATTTTCCGACAACGCGGTTCTGCAGCGTGACATGGAGGTTCCGGTCTGGGGCTGGGCCGATCCCGGTGAAAGCGTGACCGTGAAATTCGCGGGCCAGACGCAGACGGCCACCGCCGGCAAGGACGGCAAATGGATGGTCAGGCTCTCTCCCCTCGCTGCCAGCAAGGAGAACCGCACACTCGAAGTTTCCGGCCCCGAAAACACGGTGTCGGCAAAGGATATCCTCGTCGGAGAAGTGTGGATCGCGAGCGGGCAGTCCAATATGGAAATGCCGCTCTGGGGAGGCAACCAGAATTTCCGTCACCGCAATTCGACCGCCACCGGCAAGGAGGTCGCGGACAAGACAAACCTGCCGCTGCTGCGTTTCACGAGAATGCCGCGCCTGTGGAGCGTCGCTCCGTCCCCCAGGGAACCGGTGAAATGGAATGTCGCCGTCCCGGGCAAGGAGCTCGAAGCCGCCAGCGCGGCCGCTTTCTTCTTCGGGCGCGAACTGCAGAAGGAACTCGATGTTCCGGTCGGCATCCTCGGCGCCTACTGGGGCGGCACCCGGATCGAACCGTGGACGCCGCCGGAAGGCTTCGATTCGGTTCCCGAAGTCGCGAACATCGCAAAGAATGTGAATGCGAAGCTCCCCGGCACCAGGGAGTATGAAACCGTCAGCGCCAAGGTCGCGACGGATTACGCCGCATGGTTGGAGAAATACAAAAGCGCAGTCGCCAAAGGCGAACAGCCGCCGGTTCCGCCCGCATTCCCCGCGGAGCAACAACCCTTCGGCAACCACCAGCAGCCGACCGTTCTCTACAACAAAATGCTTTACGGCTTCGTGCCGTACGCCGTGCGCGGCGCGATCTGGTATCAGGGCGAATCAAATCTCGGTGACCTGATGCTCTACAAGCACAAGATGCAGGCGCTGCTGAACGGCTGGCGGAAAGTCTTCAACAACCCCGGCATGCCGTTCTATTTCGCGCAGCTTGCGCCGTACACCTACGGCGGGGATCCGACGCGGCTGCCGCAGCTCTGGGAGGCGCAGCAGGCTTTCGTCGACGCCAATGAGAAGACCGGCATGGCGGTCATCACCGACGCGGTCCACAACATCCGCGACATCCACCCGGCCGACAAGGAGATCGTCGGCAAGCGGCTCGCGTACCTTGCCCTGAACCGCGATTACGGCCGCAGCGATGTCAAGGCCGACTCGCCGCGCCTCAAGGATTCGAAGATCGACGGGAACAGGTTCGTCCTCGACTTCAATTTCGTCGAAAGCTGGAAGAACGCGGACGGGAATTCGGTTCCGTACTTTGAGGTCGCCGGCATGGACGGAGTCTTCTATCCGGCCAAGGCGACGATCGACGGGACCCGGATCACGGTGAGCTCCGACAAGGTGGCCGCACCGAAGAGCCTGCGCTACATGTGGAACCAGACGAACCAGGGCAAGCTCGCAAATGAGGCGGGGCTGGTGCTCGGTTCGTTCCGGATCATGAATGAACCGACTTTCGACGAATTGCTCGCCTATTGTCAGAAGAACGGCAAGCTCGTCTATGAGTACGACCTCAAGAGCGGTTCGGGCTTCGGCGACAAGAGCCAGGTCCGTTACACGGTCGACAACAGCGGGGAGATCAAAGGGAAAATCACCCGGATCACCTACCTTGCCAGGCTCGAGGATAAAAACGGAAACTCTCAGTTCGTCTGCGTTTCGATGGATCCGTTCACCACAAACGTGAAGCAGACCGGTGTGCCGGTCAAATCGACGGGAGCCGTTTTCCAGACCCGGATCCGCAACCTGAACGTGCTCTCCAACGTCGTTGGGCTCCAGACCGGTAAAATCGCAGAAGGCAACATCGAGTTCTGGCCGAACAACTACAGCCAGGGCAACAACGCCAAGATTCCGAACGCCGACGACAAGATTTTTGACTTCGGCGACAGGATCGAAGGTCCGCAGATCGGTTACGGCTCAATGCAGATCCACAATTTCGGAGCAAAGCAGACAATCTTCGCATACAACAAGTTCGCGGCCGGCGCCGCTTCCGACATCGGCATCGGCAACCAGCCCTCCGGAAATCCGGACTGGACCTTCAGCAGCTCCGGCAACAAGCTGGCCAAGGCGACGCTGTACGTCTTCGTCGATGAAACTCCGCGCAAATCCGAGTCTGAGCTCATGGATCAGGTGAAAGCCCGCGTGCCCGAAGCCGGCTCCATGAAGCTCGCCTACGCCTATGACCTCAGGACCGGCACCGGCTTCGGAGACAGAACCCGGGTCAACTACGAGCTCGACAGCAGCGCAGCCCTGACCGGCAAGGCGAAGAAGGTCGCCTATCTCATGGTGCTGACCGGCAAAGACAACAAGGAAAGCTGGGTTTACGCCGCGATGGACGCATTCGACCAGAACGTCGCAAAGCTCGGCGTTCCGGTCAAGGCGAGCGGCGCGGTCTTCCAGAAAAAGATCGCCAACCTCGAAGTGAAGTCCAACTCCGACAAGGTCAAGACCGGAACGTTTGCGGAAGGCAATATTGAATTCTGGTCGAGCAACTACGGCGCACCGAACGCAGCCGGAATCCCCGGCGCTTCGGACAAGACGTTCGACTTCGGCGACGAGCGCGTCTCCCAGGATCCGGGCTACGGCTCGATGCAGATCCATAATTTCGGGGAGAAGCAGACTGTCTTCGCCTACAATAACTTCTCCGCCGGCGCCAACGCCGACGCGGGAATCGGCAACCAGCCTCAGAATAATCCGGACTGGACCTTCTCCGGCGCCCTGAAAAACTACAGGGATGCATGGCTCTACGTCCTCGTCGATATGGAGTAAGCTGCGGAACACACAGTGCCCCACGGAAGTATCGCTTCCGCGGGGCACTGTTTTTTTAACGGATTCTCAAAGCCTATCCCTGAATAAGGAACAGGGAAAGCGAAGCGTTAAATTTACAGTCGCACCGACTGCCGAAATAAGTCGATGCCGCAGTACATCGGCGTCTGAGGCGGTCATGTGACTGGGAATTCAATGCGGGAAGGCACATCTTATTCAGGGATAAGCTAAAGCGAGAGAGCCTTGCGCAGCTTGGCGTAAAACTCTTCGAGCGTGTACTCGCCGCTGAAATCGGAGGCTCCCTGTCCGATCGCCATGACGGGCGTCAACGCGGTCACGCTCCGCTTCGACCCCCACCGGGCGCCGCGATGACGGTCGCGCAGATTCTGCACACGGTCGATCCACTCCCGGTAGTCGCGCAGTTCGGCAGCGGGCTCGAAGTTCCGGAAGCCGCGGACCGCGGCAATTGCTTCGCGGTCAGTCAGGCGCGGCGCGCCGAAATAGAGACGGTGAAGCTGCTTGAGCTCCTCCGCACCGGGGGCGAACAGCTCGCCGGCTCCAAGCAGCTCCAGAGCGCGATCGAAGCTGCGGGCCTCGCCGTTCAGCTCGGCCAGCAGCGCGATCCGGCTCCGGCCGAGCGGAAAATCCGACCCGGGTTCGCCGGAAAGCCGGAATTCCCCCGCATCGAACAGCGAGACGACAATGACAAGCGTATCCTTCGGATTCGCCTTGTAGAAGCGCAGGACATCGCCAAGCACCCGGTCGTAGATCCACAGTTCATGCAGCAGCATGGAGCTGTCGTTTTCGAGCCCGGCACGGGATACATTGCTGAAGTCGGCGGCAAGAAAAAATCCGTTCCGGTTATCAAGACACTCCAGCGCAACCGAAACGTATCCGATCATACGGTCCCGCGCCTCGAGCGTACCGCGTTCGGCGGCATAACGCCTGCCGGGCAGATCCCTGTGCCGGATGAAAAGCCGGGAGACCGGAGGCGTGAGATTTCTGACATCGAGGACATTGCGGTAGCCGATCCGGGCCATAGCCTCACCGATGCGGTCGCCGGAGGCTTCCTCCTTCGGAACCTCCACCTCTCCCGCCAGCATATTGAAATCGCACAGCGGCAGCCAGTTCGCCACGGCGCCCGGCTCACTGTCCAGCGGTTCATGCGCGTAGAACGCCCCGGGCAGCCGGCCGGTCAGCCTCCCATCGGAGACGACCCCGACCCGCCTCCCCTGCAGCCTGGCAAGCGTGGCGACCGAATCAAGCTCCTCCCCGGACGAAATGCCGCCGACGGCTCCGTCCTCGGCCCGGCCGAGGAGCGCCGCATTGATTGCGGCGATAGAGAGATGGCGGAACGCTCCGGCCAACGGCAGAAGCGTGCCCTGGACCGGCAATGCGGCGGTATTCGACATGCCCGCGAAATCCGCGCCGACCGAACGGGCGAATTCCAGCTGCGCCTGATTCGCACCGTTTACAAACAGCACGATCACATTTTTCGCAGCCGCAAGCGCAGATGCCGACGGCAGCAGCAGGGCAAGAACCAATAACGCCGCCCGCCTCATTTCACTCTTCCGTCTTGAAACGGTTCCGGCGGCGTTCGAGTTCGGTCAGGAAAAGCTTGCGCAACCGGATGTTCAGCGGAGTCACCTCGACAAGTTCATCGTCCTCGATGTATTCGAGAGCCTGCTCAAGCGACATCTTGCGCGCCGGCGCGATCTTCATGTTGCGATCGCTTCCGGCCGCGCGCATATTCGTCAACTGCTTCGCACGCTGGACGTTGACCACGAGGTCTCCCTCCTTGCAATGCTCCCCGACGATCATCCCCTCATAGCAGTCCGTGCCCGGATCGATGAAGAATTCGCCGCGCTGCTGAAGTCCGTCGATGGCGAACGGAATCGATTTCCCCTGCGCCATGCTGACCATCGTGCCGTTCGTGCGCGACGGAATCATGCCTTTGAACGGCTCGTAATGATCGAACAGATGCGAGACGATCGCCTCGCCCTGGCTCGCGGTCAGCGCCTTGCTGCGCAGCCCGATGAGGCCGCGGGTCGGGATGAAGAATTCGACGAGCTGGCGCACGCCGCGCGACTCCATCTGGATCAGTTCTCCGCGCCGCTGGCCGACGATCTCGATGATCTTGCCCGCGAATTCGGAGGGGACGTCGACGCTGAGCCGTTCGATCGGCTCATTCTTCACGCCGTCGATGACCTTGCAGATCACCTGCGGCTTCGCGACCGCGAATTCATACCCTTCGCGGCGCATCGTCTCGATCAGGATCGCAAGGTGCAGCACGCCGCGCCCCGAAACCTTGAACGCCTCGCCGTTGATATCCTCGACCCGCAGCGCGACGTCGCGCTCGACTTCCTTGTACAGACGCTCGCGCAGCTGGCGGCTGCCGACGTATTTGCCCTCCTTGCCGAAGAACGGGGAGTCGTTGATCCGGAACATCATCGAAATGGTCGGTTCGTCGATGGCGATCGCGGGCATCGGCTCGGGGTGCTCCGCATCGCAGATCGTATCGGAGATGTCGATGTCGGAAATGCCGACGATCGCGCAGAGGTCGCCGCATTCGACCACGCTGGTCTCCTGCCGGCTGAGCCCCTCGAAGGTGAAAAGCTGTTTGACCTGCGTATTCTGCACCGTGCCGTCGCGTTTGACGATCACGAGCGGCTTGCGCGTGTCGAGCGTGCCGCGGTAGACGCGCCCGATGCCGATACGGCCGACAAAGTTCGAGTAGTCGAGCGTGGCGACCTGACACTGCACCGGGCCCTCCTGGCGCTGCGGGGCCGGGACGTATTCGATAATCGCGTCGAGCAGCGGAAAAATCGATTCGCGGGGATCTTCGGGATTCCGGATCGCCCAACCGTCGCGGCCGGAGGCGTAAAGCAGCGGGAAGTCGAGCTGCTCGTCGCTCGCGTTGAGCTCGCAGAAGAGGTCGAACACCTTTGTATGCACCGCCTCGGGGCGCGCATCGGGCTTGTCGATCTTGTTGATGACGACGACCGGGCGCAGATTCAGCTGCAGCGCCTTGTCGAGCACGAAGCGGGTCTGCGGCATCGGCCCTTCGGCGGAATCGACGAGCAGGATCACGCCGTCCGCGAGTTTCAGCACGCGTTCGACCTGGCCGCCGAAGTCGCTGTGTCCGGGAGTGTCGATCACGTTGATCTTGGCTCCCCTGTATTCGATGCTGATGTTCTTCGACAGGATCGTGATTCCGCGTTCGCGCTCAAGATCGTTGCTGTCGAGGAAGCAGTCGGCCACGACCTCGTTTTCCCGGAAAATCTTGGCCTGGCGCATGATCTGGTCGACCAGCGTCGTCTTACCGTGGTCGACGTGGGCGATGATGGCGATGTTTCTCAAGTCACGCATGGACTTCTGTACCTCTGGTTCGGATGTTGAAAAGTAAATCTTTACAATATAGCACAGCGACACCCGATTTTCAATGAAACATCACTTGCCGGACGAGGAAAATGCGTGTATATTATATCACTCGTTCAACCAATACTTCGGAAAGCGTTACAGAATCATGAGCAAGACAAGTTTCGTCCATCCGCGCGACCAGATCGTGGACATCATGCAGCGTATCTACGGATACGGCATGACGACCACCAGCGGCGGCAACCTTTCGATCCTCGACTCCGACGGCAATATGTGGATCAGCCCCGCCAGCGTCGACAAGGGCACATTGCGCCGCGAGGACATCGTCTGCGTGAAGCCGGACGGGTCCGTCGAAGGACGCCACAAACCTTCCAGTGAATTCCCGTTCCACCGGGCGATCTACAGAATGCGTCCGGACATCAAGGGAATCCTGCACGCGCATCCGCCCGCGCTGGTTTCGTTCAGCGTGGCCGGCAAGATCCCCGACACCAGCGTCCACGCCGCCGCCAAAATGATCTGCGGAACCGTCGGGTACGCTCCGTACGAGGTGCCGGGCAGCGAAGCGCTCGGCAAGAATGTCGCGGCGGCCTTCTCGGCCGGCCACTCGACGATCCTGCTCGAAAACCACGGGGCCTGCACGGCCGGCGCCACGCTGCAGGAGGCGTTCCAGCGCTTTGAGACGCTCGACTTCTGCGCACGGCTGATCCAACGGGCGACCCAGCTCGGAGCACCGCACTACCTCTCCGACACCGAGATCGAATTCAGCCAGCTCGACCGCAACATCGATTTCCGGCCGTTCGACCCCGAAGTGCGTTCCAGCGACGAGATGGAGCTGCGCTACCAGATGGCGCTCCTGATCCGTCGTGCCTACAAGCAGATGCTGTTCACGAGCACCGAAGGGACCTTCGCGGTGCGCGTCGACGCCGAGAGGATCCTCATTACCCCTCGCAACGTCGACCGCGGCAACATCCAGCCGGAGGACATGGTCCTTGTCAAGGGGATGCGGTATGAATCCGGCCGCAAGCTCAGCCGGGCCGCGTGGCTCTTCTGCGCAATCTTCGACGCTCAGCCGGAAATCAACTCGCTGATCATCGCGAATCCGCCGCACCTCATGGGCTATACGGTCGCGCACGAGGAATTCGACCCGCGCGTGATTCCCGAAAGCTACATCCTGCTGCGCGAAATGCCGGCGTTCCCGTTCGGAACCCAGTTCCGCGACCTCAAAAAGATCACGGAAACCCTGTCGCCGCGCTATCCGGTCATCCTGCTCGAAAACGACTGCATGATTTCGAGCGGCCGTACGCTGCTCGAAGCGTTCGACCGCATGGAAGTGGCTGAATACAGTGCCAAGGCGACCATCAGCGCCCGCAACCTCGGCGGCATGAAGCCCATCAATGACGACCAGATCGCCGATCTGGTCAAAGCATTCAAGCTGATACCGTAACAGCATTGCTGCAGATGCCGCGCCGCACTCCGGCAAGGCGGCCGGCCGGCGCCCCGCACGGATTACCGTGCGGGGCAGCTTTCTGTCAGGGCGCCAGATCCCTGTACGTGAGTCTGGAAACCTCCCCGGCCAACTCTTCGCGGAGGCTCACGACTGTACCGGCGTAGGAGACGGTCGGGCCGACAGCGAGGATCCTCGTCTGTTCGCGTTCCCGGAACTTTCTCAGATAACTGTCCGAAACCGAGGGGTAAACGGTTTCCGTGCGGGGCAGCTTGATGATTTCGCCGTCCTTCGTTTCGATCTCGACCTCCCGGGTGACCTCGTACGGAGTATTCATTGCAATCCAGTTGTCGGGGAACATCTTCGGAGTCTGCCACGTCTTCCGCGGAGTAATCAGCGCCCGCCCGTAACGGTCGACCGGCGTGTTCTCCGTGTCCACGGCGTATGTGTTCAGCCTGATCCCCTCTCCCTTCACGAAATCCCGCTTCAGCTCATCCAGCGGGATCCCGCTGCCGCCCATTACGAGCTCGACACCGACCAGGCGGCCGAACATGAATTCCATGATCGTGGCGCTCACTTGTGCGGTGCGGTGGTTTCCCCGAAAGATGAAAATCTCGCTGAATCCGTCCTGATAGCGCGAAAGCAGGTAATTGCGTTTCTGATAATAAGAGAACGTCATGGCCTGGTCCGGCGTCATCCCCAGCTTGAAATCGAAGAAGGTCCCGTCGCCGGGCGGCAGAAAAAGAGCCGCGGCCTTCGCTTCGAGTTCCGGCGTCACCGTCGCGGTGAAGTCGGCGCCCTTGAGAGTCCGTTTGCCCGTACCGCTGCAGAGTGTGCAGGCGTTCCTCCGTATGCCGTAGCTGATTCCCGGATTGGAAGCCGCAAAGGTCGCAGAGGAGTCGCTTCCAGAACCGCCGCAGAAGAAGCAGCGGACCGAAACCGGCTTCTGCGGAACGATCTTCGCCCCCCTGCCGGCCTCCTGCTTCAGCAGCTCCGGCAGCGTCGTCGCATGCACCTTCGGCACAACACTTCCGGCGGCGGCTTCCGGCACCGGCTTGGCTGCGGCGAGCTGAATCTGAAGCTTCGGCTGAAGCGCGGCGATCTCCGCGCGGAAATACGCCGTCAGCTGATCGCAGTCCTGCCACCGGTATTCCCCGAGCATATCCAGCGCCCCGGCCTCCGCCGCGAACTGCTGCCGGAACCAATCCGTGCTGCTGCCGGGAAACACCGAGCGCATCTTTGTCAACAGCGCCCGGGCATCCTTCGTTGCTTTCAGATCCTCGCCATGCTTCTTCAGGTCGATCGTCCGAAACTCCGAGCGCTCGACGTTATCGAGCCGGACCGCATAATACTCTCCCGCCGCTTCCGTTCCGCTGTAATTCCGCGCAAGCATACCGACCACTTCGCCATTGTCAAGCCGAAGCGGAGCGCCGCGCCCAAGCTTCTCCTTCTCTTTCTCCGTGAAACCGGAGAGCCCGAGGCTGTACGCGCCGACCGATTCCACAGTTCCTCCGACCGTCCAGCTGACCGAGTCGCCGGTCGTCACCGCCGTTCCCGCAGGAAGCCCGGCGACGCTTTCGCACAGCGGCAGAGGCTGTTCATCGAGACTCTTCCCGACATCCAGAATGACCAGATTCCGCCGCTGCGATACGAGGACGGAAGAGACGTTCAATACCGTGGCATACAAATATATCCGCCGGAGCTCCTGTCCGAGGTAATTCTCCACGGTCGTCACAATCACCGGCCGCCCGAACATGAGCGCGACGAATCCGACGCCTGCATCCATGCCGGAACCGCTCACCAGCGCGATTCCGCGCCAGGCCGTCTCTGCCCGGGGAGACGGAACGGCCGCTTTCTTTTCCGTCTTTGCGGGCTGGACCACTGCCGGGACCGCGGCTTTCGCGGACTGAACCGTCACCGGGGCTGCGGCAGCGGGGACGGCCGGTTTTGTCCGGACACTCTCACGCGCCGCCGTGCGGCCGGATTTCGGTTCCGGCCGGGAACTCAGAACGGCGGCCTTTTCCGCCTGTGCGGCCGGCTCCATCTTCTGCAACGCGACAAAATATCCCACAGGGATTCCCGTCAGAATGCCGATGGCCACCACTCCGGCCAAAGCATTTCGAGTTTTCATATCGGCCTCCCGCCACTCTTCCGTTTTTCCATTATCCCGCAATACAGGGCAACTCGCGGCAATGATGCCGGATAAAGTATACCACAGGAAAGACGAAAATTCAAGAATGAATTCCGAATTATTCTGTTTGCCGAACCATATAAGCCGGCAGCATCAGCTGAAACTGCGGTATTTTCCGGAAATCTTCATGCCGGCTCTTGACAAAACGATCCGGATGCATCATAATTAATATCAAAATAGTCAGACTATTTTCCAGATAACAGGAGCATGCGAGATGCCGAGAGTACTGACCGAAACCAAGCATTACCAGGCGGCGAGCCGCCTGCGCGAATATGTGAACACTCTTCCGGCGGGGGAGAAACTGCCGGTCACCAAAGTGCTGATGGAGCAGCTTGAGACCTCGCACGGGACCGTGATCCAGGCGCTGAAGACACTCGCGGGGGAAGGATTGATCTGCCGCCAGTTCGGCAAGCAGCGCTTTTTCGTGGCGGAGGGCATCGAACGGTTCGCGGCGAAGATCTGCCTTGTGCGCCCGGATGCGCCGTCGACCGCCTACGACGCGATTCTGCGCGGGCTTTATGAAACCGGGCAGCTGAAGAACTGGAAATTCACGCATCACACCTACCGCAAATTCGAAGAATTCGATTTCGGCAGGGCGCTCGAAGGATGTGACGGCTGCATTCTTCTGCCGCAGGCGCAGTCCATTGACCGGGATATGATCCGGGCGCTCAAGCGCCCTTCCCGCCCTGTCGCGGTACTGCTCCAACACCTGAAGCATCCCGGAATCGCAAACGTCTGCATCGACGACTTCCGGGTCGGCGCGCTCGCGGCGGAGACGCTGTACGCCAAAAGGCACCGGCGCATCCTCGTACTGCGCGATCAGCCGCATGAAAGCACGACGGAGGAGCGGCTTCGCGGCTTCCATACCGCGGCGGAGAGGCTCGGACTCACCACGGACGCAGGCCTTTTTCTCGATATGGAGCTGCATCCGACCGACAACACGCTCGAAACCTGTTACCGGAAATTCTCGGCGTTCATGGAGAAAACCGGGACTCCGGGCTTCACAGCGGTGTTCACGCTTTCGCTCTCCGGCGGCGCGGCGGTCCTGCGCGTGCTGCGCGAGCGCGGCATCCGGGTTCCGGCAGAGGTTTCCGTGCTCTCCTACGGGGGCGAGGTCGGCTTCGCACCGTACCTGAATCCGCCGCTCTCCTGCATCGAAATCGACATCGACGAGTTCGGCAGCCACGCGGCCGCGCTCCTCGACGACATGCTCCACTCCCGCGACGTCAAACTGCAATATAAAATCAAGCCCCGGCTCGCACTGCGCGAAACCGTGGCGGAACTCCCGTAAAGGAAAAAACAGCCATGAGAAAACCGTTCACGCTGATTGAACTTCTGGTCGTTATTGCGATCATCGCGATCCTCGCCGCAATGCTGCTGCCCGCACTGAGCCAGGCGCGGGAAACCGCGAGAAGAAGCAGCTGCCTCAACAACCAGAAGCAGCTGATGCTGAAAATGCGCATGTACCTCGACAACAGCAATGACGTCTTCATGTTCCGGAAGTCCTCCGGGGAGTGGACGAGCTGGAACTCCATACTGGCCAACTGCAACTTCTGGGATGCGCAGGACCGGCAGATCTACTTCTGCACCACCCTCGGCAACCCGAAGGAGACGACGAACACCACGGTTTTCGGCTACTACGCCCCCGACTGCGGCGGGAGCCTCGTCGGGCTGCCGAGCCGCTACCGCGACTTCAGGAGCGGCGTCGGCAACTGGATCAACTACAAGCGGATCAACCGCGCCTCGACTTTCCCCGTCTTCGGCTGCTGCGCCAAAAACGCAATCGGCACACAGACCGGCTACAACTATGCGGAGGTCCGGTCCGCCGGCGCGGGCGGATTCTGCAACATCCACGGCGGCATGGGCAACATGGCCTTTCTCGACGGCCACGCCGCGGGCCTGAATCCGCAGAAATACCGGGAGGTCATGCAGGAGGTCTGGCGGGAGGATGAACCCGACAAGGCCATCTACTACATGGACCGCACCGGCGTCTGGCAGAAAATCAACTGAATCATATCCATATAAGGAGATCAATTCATGACGCATCCGGCCAAACTGCTCCTGTGTGCCGTGCTCGCCTCGCTTCCGGGGCTCGCCGCCGTCGGCGCAACACTGGAATTCAGCCCCGAAAAGCTGAACATCGCCGTCCCGGAAAACGGCGGAACGACAATCCGCACGGAAGCCCCCCGGGCACTCGTGATCGAGAGCGACTCCCCGAAGGGTTTCTGCGAATTCTTTGCGCGGGGAAAGACCGCACTGCCCGCATTTGAGGTCATCCAGATCGATGTCCGGCTCGACCGCGCCCGGACGACGCCGCTGCAGAATTTCAGCATCCGGCTGCAGGACGCCTCCGGCGAAACGCTGCAATATACGCTCGCCGGAATGACACTGCCGGAGGGCGACACGCTCCGCTTCACGATCGACCGCAGGACCAGACCGTTCACCTCGTGGGGCGGCAACGGCAACGGGAAACTCGATCTGCCCGCGAAGATCGCCGGCGGGACATTCCGCTTCCGGAACGGCGGCAAGGGGACCCTTGTCCTCAGGGGCGTTTCGGCGGAGGTGAAAGAAACGGCGCTCGCCGCACCGGAAACCGCGCTGAAACTGCCGGAAAATCGGCTGCCGGTATTCGACCCGGCGCAGGGAAACGCGGCCCTTACGGTGACCAACCCGAATCCGGTCCCGGTCGAGGCGGAAATCGCCGTCACGATCCGGAACATGGCGACGGGACAAACGCTTCCGGCCCAAACCGCGCAGTTGAAGCTCGCGGCGGCGGGAAGCGCTGAATTCCCGTTCCCCCTGCCCCGGGAGTACGGCGTCTATGAGCTGAGCTACTCCGCCGCCCTGCCGGGAAAGACGGACGCAGTCCGCAGCGGTTCGCTGCGCTTCGGCTGCATGGTTCCGGCAAAAAAAGGTGAACGCGGTGCGAAGGATTTTCTCTTCGGCATCTGCTCGCAGCACCTTCCGAGGCTCTCCCCGGAGCTCGCGGAGCGGGAGATTGCCGCCATCGCGCTCTGCGGCGCGGACATCGTGCGCTTCTGCTCCTACTGGGATATCATGGAGCCGCGCCGCGGCGAGTTCAACTTCAAGCCGCTTGACTCCGTAGTCGGCACCGTTGAGAAATACGGCCTGAAGTCGCAGGTGCTCCACTCCCGGCTGCCCCGCTGGGCGACCGCCGCCGGCTGGAAGCCGCTCATGCGGCACGGACGGACCAAAGCCGGGCGCGCGCTGCCTGACTTTGATGCGTGGCGCACTTCCATCCGGAAATTCACCGGACGCTACAAGGGGAGAATCAACTATGCGGAGATCTGGAACGAGCCCGACCTGTACAGTTACGCCGATTTCACCACAGACGATTACCTGAAGCTCCTGAAAGCCGCGGCGGAGGAGATCCGCGCCAACGATCCCGCCACAGTCGTCCTCACCGGCGGCTTTGCGACCATCCCGCCGCCGAACTGGACCTCCGGCAACGCGGACATCGTCAAACGCACCCTGCGCGAAGGGCGGAACGATTACGACATCTTCGCACTGCACAATCATTCGCTCCTGCCGCACTGCGTCGCCTCGCTCGACCGCTTCGACGCGGAGCGGAAAGCCGCCGGCAGCAGCAAGCCGTGGTATATGAATGAAGCGGGACTCTCGACCCGCAGCAACAGCGAAACGGCACAGGCCGCCGAGATGTTCCGCAAGATCCTCTACTGCCGGGCGCGGGGCGCAATGGCCTACAACTGGTACGCGCTCCGCAACGACGGCTGGGACAAAAGTGAAAATGAGGACAATTTCGGCATCCTGCTCACAAACTTCGAGCCGAAGCTCTCCTACATCACTTTCAACATGCTGACCGGCACCTACGCCGGTTCTGAATTCCGGAAAACGGCCGCCGTGAACGATGCGTACATGTCGCTCCTCTTCAAGGGAAAGGACGGCCACCTGTTCGCAAACTTCCCGGTCCGCAACGACCGGACGAGCCGTTTCGTCGCGTTCTCCGGCATCACCGGAAAGGCGTGGAAAATCGACCTCTTCGGCAACTCCGCCGAAGTGCCGGTGAAGGACGGCGTCGCCATCGTCGGAATCGGCGGACTGCCGCATACGCTGAAGGTGACCGGCAAACTGCCGACGCTTCATGAGGAGCCGGTCCGTTTCTCCGGTTCGTACCTGATCCGGGGGCGGAAAAACCTTGTCCGGCTGCATCTCGTCAACCCGTCGGACCGCGAACAGACATACCGGTTCACTCCCGAAGCTCCCGCTTCCCTCCGGATCGCGCAGCCGTCCGGAAGCGTGAAGATCGCCCCCCGCTCCGCCGCGCAGCTCGACTGGGAGGTCATACCGGCCCTCACCCGCGCCGCGGCCGGTAACGGAAAACTCCGGGCCGAGCTCGGAAGCATGGGCGAAATCACGCTCGACCTCCCGTTCGAATATGTGAATGAGGTCGCGCATGGCGCCTTCCGGACCGAACCCGATTACCGGCTGAACAGCCGGGAGCAGGTCAGCATTCAGGTTCCGAGCGCCCATGAGTACGCCGGAATGATCTGGTCCGGCCCGGAAGACTGCTCCGCAGATGTTTTCCTTGCGGAAGACGGAAAGAACCTCAAGCTGCGGGTCGATGTGACCGACGACCGGCATGTGCAGAAGCAGGAAAGCGGCAGCCTGTGGATGGGCGACAGCATCCAGTTCGTCGTCGCCCCCACGGAGCTTCGGGGATACTGGCGGTTCGGCTTCTCCCTGCGGGAAGACGGCACCGTCGACTCCTTCCTCTGGGACGTGCCGAACGGCTGCGACGCACAGCAGGCGCTCGCCGTGACGCAGGCGGAAGTCTCAAGGGACGACGTGAAGAAACGCACACGTTATGAAATCACCATGCCGCTGCGCATGCTCGATACCGGGGAAAAAGCGTTCCGCTTCAACCTGCTCGTGAACGACAACGACGGGACGGCGCGCGAGAGCTTCATCACGCTCGCCCCCGGCCTCGGCCGCGACTTCGATGTGAACCAATATCCGTTACTGATGCTGAAAGAGAAGAAAAAATGACCCTGACCCTCTCGCCGAAGCTCCGGCTGACGCTGACCGGCGCCCCGGAGCACCTCGTGAAATCGCAATTTGAAGCGGGAACCGGAACCGTAGAGCTTGAATTCGAGTCCCTGCCCGCGCATATCTCGGTCGCCTGGAGCGTGCCGCAGAACGACATCCAGTTCCGCTGGACCTCCGAAGCCGGCAAGATCGGCGAGAACTATCCGCAGTTCCTGCCGCCCTCCTGGCTCAACGGGTTCACTTCGGAGCTGACCCGCAACGCGCCGCTTTTCGCCCTGGTCGGCGCGGACGGCGGCAACCGCCTGACCGTGGCCGCTTCCGACGCGAAGAACCGGATCCGCTTCTTCGCCGGAGTCTGCGAAAATGGGTTCGCCGTGGATTGCAGGCTCGAGTGCGCCATCCTCCCGGAGGCAACCGGGCCATACCGTCTGCAGCTCCGCTTCGACCTCCGCAGCGTCCCCCTCCCCGAAGCGCTGGCCGATGCCGCGCGCTGGTGGGAGGAGGCGTATCCGCCGCTCCCGGTTCCGCCGCAGGCACGGGAGCCGGTCTACTCCACCTGGTACAGCTATCACCGCGAAATCACCGCCCGGGCAGTCGAGCGCGAAATGGAGCTCTCACGCGCCTGCGGCCTGAAAACCGTCATCGTAGACGACGGCTGGCAGGAGACCGGGGATGCGGCGGGCTATGCGTTCTCCGGCGACTGGCGGGTTGACCGCCGGCGCTTCCCGGAGATGAAAGAGCATGTCGCGCGCCTCCGCGCCTCCGGCGTGAACTACCTGCTCTGGATCGCACTGCCCTTTATCGGCGAGAAAAGTGGAATCTTCCCGCGCCTGAAGCCGAAACTGCTCTACTTTTCACCGGGGCTGAACGCATGGATCGCCGACCCGCGTTTCCCGGAAGTACGGCGCTACCTGGCCGACACCTGTCTCAGGCTCATCACGGAGTTCGAGCTCGACGGGCTCAAAATCGACTTCCTCGACCGTTTCCCGCTGCCGCCCGGCACGCCGGATCCGGCGGAGAAAGAGGAGTTCGCCGGGCGCGACTGCCGCACCGTTGCGGAGGGAGTGGAACGGCTCCTTTCGGACCTCGGCCGGGAGTTCCGCCGGATCCCCCGCGAGCTTCTGATCGAGTTCCGGCAGGACTACATCGGCCCGGCGATGCGGCGCGAAGCGAATATCTTCCGTGCGAGCGACTGCCCCGGCGACCGCATCGCGAACCGCCGCCGCACCGTCAATCTGAGGATGCTCTCCGGCGAAACGGCGGTCCACTCCGATATGCTCGGCTGGCACCCCGGTGAATCCGTCGAGTCGGCGGCGCGGCAGCTCTGGAACATCATCTTCAGCGTGCCGCAGATCTCGGTCATACTCGAAAACCTCCCTGCCGCCCACTGGCGGATGCTGGAGTTCATCCTCGCTTTCCAGCGGAAATACCGGGAGCTCTTTCTGCACGGGGCTCTTTCCGCGCCTCACCCGGAGCTGAACTATCCGGTCGTCACGGCGGAAACCGGCACACATGCGGCAACGGTTCTCTACGATGAGCGCCGCGTCATCCGGCTCCCGGCAGGAAAAAAGAACCTTCTCATCAATGCCGGAACGGAAACAGCGGTATTCGTCGAAGCCGCCGAAGCCGGAAACGCGCAGATTTTCGACTGCCGGGGCGAAACGGCCGGAACGATCGGGCTGCGGCCCGGGCTGCAGAAGGTGCAAATACCGTTGTCGGGCATACTGGCGGCAGAGTGAACCGCCGCGCCGCCTTCCCTCCCTTTACCGGGAGGGCGGCGCAATCTCCGTCACACGTCGCATGAATCACCGAGATTGATGCTGAACGGTTCGATCAGGAGCCGCGAAACGGGGCGCAGGTAGTTTTCGAAAAACCAGTCGCTCGCCGCCCCGTAGTTCTCCTTCGTATCGAACTCCCACCACGAATAGAACTTCACGCATTTCACGATGCGGGTCAGTTCGCGCGGCGGCAGCGACCTGCCCTGCAGGATATAAGAACGCTTCATATACTTCAGGGAAACGCATCCGGGCTGCTGCCGCTGCATCTCCGCCACCGCCGCGATCAGGGACTCGAACGCCGCGACCCTGTCGGGCTTGACCTGAAACAGCTTGACCTCAGTGAACGTCCTCACACCCTTCTCTTCCATCTGCCCTCCGTCTTTCTTTTTCCGGCTCCCAGTGCGGGGCCGGTTCCGACGGGACCGCATTCGCCTTCCCACGCTGCACCTCACTTATTCTGTTCCGGTTGACCTGCAGGTAGAAACGCAACTGTTTCCGCACCCTCGGCTTTGTCTTCTCATCCGATATCGCCTCGACCGCTTCGTCGAAGAACACCTTTTCATAAGCGCACATGGCCAGCAGACAATCATCTGCCCTGTTCCACGTCCTGTCCTCCGCTCCCATCTCCGCGCAGAGATACGAAAACGCCTGCGCGGACGGCTTCCAGCCGTAATTCAGCAGCGCCATCTGCTCCGGGGAGAATACAACCCCTCCCGGAATCTCCGGCTTCTTCCCGCTCCGCCGTGCCGCGCGCAACAGGGAGCAGACAATGATATCCTTCAGATAATCATCCGGCTGCGGCGGACAGCACTTCACATACTGCCTGCCCTCAAATTCCCGGATCAGTTCCGGAACGACGCTCCCTTTCCGGGCGGCCGCCCGGACCCGTCCGGCGATTTCCGAACAGGTGCGGCCCCCTCCCTGTGCCGTTTCCAAAATCCGCTCCAGATCCGGAACCTCCCGGACAACCGCGACGACCAGCGCATGAGAGGCGACCTCTTCATGCGGATGCCTCACCAGCCCGGCGAGCTCCCGCGCCTCCCCGGAACTGAGCGCGGCCTCCTTCCACAGGAGGGTGCCAATCCGCCCTTCCCGCTCCCGGTCCTCAGCCGTTTTCATCAGGCGGTCGGCCCGCAGGGAACCCGTGACACAAAGCAGTCCGAGAAAAATCGAAAGCGCGCGAACGGCGGACATGCTGTCTCCTCCCTCTTCCGGTTCTTTCCGAGACAAAAAAAGCGCGCCGGATGTACGGTGCGCTTTTTCATTCAACTCAACAGAACATTACTTCTGCTGGGGCGGGACAAAGAGAACCAGCCCCTTGGTCAACTTGCCGTCCGCCGGGATCAGCCCGGAATTCAGCTCCTTGAGCTTATCGACGGTCGTATTGTACTTCGCGGCAAACGCTTCAACCGTGGTGTCCTCCGTAATGTCGATCGGAGTTTCATCGCCGACCACGATATCGGCCACGGCACCCGCCGCTCCGGTCGAAACCGGATTCACCTGAGAACCGGCGTTCGCCGGAACATCAGTGCTGTTCAGTGTCGCATCAAGTTCATTCGGCTGATCGACGACGACCGGGGTCTTCTCCGCCGGCTTGACCGGCTGCTTCTTCGCCGGAGCCGTGGAAACCGCGGCCACACCGCTGCTCTTGCCCGGCACAACCAGCTTCTGCCCGACCCTGATCCGCTTTGCGGACTCGTAAGTGAGATTATTCGCCTTCATCAGCTCCGTCTCTTTCACACCGAGCTTGCGGGCGATCCTGCCGGGGAAATCGCCGGACTGCACCGTGTAGGTGCCGTCGGCGTTGAGTCCGCCTTTCACCGCCGCGCTGCCGGTCACAGAAGTCTTGCCGCTCTTACCGCCCCTGTCGAGCTTCACGGCTCCGGAGGTGGCCGGAATCACAAGCTTCTGGCCGATGCGCAGCCGCTTGGCTTTCGCCTCATCGAGGTTGTTCGCCTGCATGATCGCAGCGGTCGAAACGCCGTACTGCTTCGCGAGATGTCCGACCGTATCACCGGCCTTGATCACATGGGTGGCCGCCGCCTTGCCCGCCGTGGCGGAAGTGGAGACGCCCGCCGGGACCTTGCTCACCGGGGCGGAAGCAACCTTCTCCATCGGAGCGTAGACCTGCCGCGGCGCCGTCTGGCGCTGCTGCAGGGCAGGCTGCTGCTGAGCCGGCGGCATCGGAACAACCTGCTGGCTCTCCATCGGCGTCGAACCCGGCGACGATGCATCCGGAACGAACTCGCGCTGTCCCATCACCTGATTGCTGCAGCCGGCGACGCCGAGCATACCCACGCACAGAGCCGCGGCTCCGAACACTACGCCTTTGGTCTTTTTCACTGTCAAATCCCCTTTTGTACAAAAAATCCGTACGATGTTGCAATTCAAAATTTTCAACGCCCTTTTCCGGTCCGGGAACACGAAAAAAACGTCTTTTCCATAATATAGAAACCTCTTCGGCAAAATCAACAGCGAAAAACCGGAAAATGCAAATTATTTGCAGGAAAAAAGGGCGGCTCCGGCCACGGCGCGCATCCGTCCTTTCACTTGTCCTTTTCCGGCACCGGATAGCGGATGACCCGCTCGCCCTCCTTGACCAGCCCGAACTTCTCCCGCGCAACCTTCTCGACCGCCTCCGGGGAGCGCGTCAGATCCGCGACCTCCGTGTTGAGCCGGGCGCTTTCATCCCTGCGGTCATTGAGCTTCTCGTTCAGGGTTCCGAGTTCAGCCTGCTTCTTCTGGTAGCTGCGGTAAACCGGCAGCAGCAATACCGCCGCCGCCGCGAAAACCAGTGCAAGAACGAAAAGCAGCAGATAGGTTGACATCGTGTTCTTTTTTTTGCTCTCAGCCATGGACGCCCCCTTTCCGGAAATCCCCTTTTTGCGGAAATCAGTTGTTGTTCGGCTGCAGCGTCAGCAGGAACTCGATGTTGCTCTTGACCTTCTTCAACCGGCCGAGCAGGAGCTCCATCGCTTCCGCCGCGGGGACGCCGTTGATCGCCTTGCGCAGCATCCACACCTTGCTGAGTTCATCCGGATGCAGCAGCAGCTCCTCCTTGCGGGTGCCGGACTTCTCGACGTTGATCGCCGGATAAATGCGCCGGTCGGAGACGTTGCGGTCCAGGTGCAGCTCCATATTGCCTGTGCCTTTGAACTCCTCGAAGATTACGTCGTCCATGCGGCTGCCGGTTTCGATGAGCGCGGTCGCGATGATCGTCAGACTGCCGTGGTTCTCAATGTTGCGCGCCGCGCCGAAGATCTTCTTGGGCTTGTGCAGCGCGGTCGCGTCGACGCCGCCGGTCAGGATCTTGCCGCTGTGCGGCTGCAATGTATTGTAGGCGCGGGCAAGGCGCGTGATGCTGTCGAGCAGGATCACGACGTCATGCTTGTACTCGACCAGCCGTTTCGCCTTTTCGATCACCATCTCGGCGACCTGCACGTGACGCTCGGGCGGTTCGTCGAAGGTCGAGCTGACGACTTCCGCATCGACGCTGCGCTTCATGTCCGTGACTTCCTCCGGGCGTTCGTCGATCAGGAGGATAATCAGCTTCACCTCCGGGTTGTTCGCGCGGATGCTGTTTGCAATCTTCTGCAGCAGCACGGTCTTGCCGGTGCGCGGCGGCGCGACGATGAGGCCGCGCTGCCCCTTGCCGATCGGCGTCACCAGGTCGACGATGCGGGTGGAAAAATCCACCGGATCGCGTTCGAGCACAAGCCGCTGGGTCGGAAAATACGGCGTCAGGCTGTTGAACGGGATGATCTCTTTCTTGCGCTCGGGAGAATCGTTATTGATGCTCTCCACCTTCAGCATCGCGAAAAAACGTTCTTTCTCGCGCGGAGTGCGGATCTGGCCCGCGATGAAGTCGCCGGTCTTCAGCGCAAAGCGCTTGATCTGGGAGGGCGACAGATAGATGTCCTCGGAGCACGGCAGATAGCAGTAACTTGCACTGCGCAGGAACCCGAACCCGTCCGGAAGCACCTCAAGGTAGCCCGATCCGTACATCTGGCCGCATTTCTCGGCGTTCGCCCGCAGAATTTCGCAGACCAGCGTCGATTTATCGAGTGCGCCGATCCCCTCAATGCCGAGCTCCGCGCCCATCGCGGCGAGCTCCTGCATCGACTTTTCCTGAAGCTCGGAGATGTTCAGGGAAGACACCACATGATCGCGCTGCACATCGCGCTCGCGGCGATTATTGTTGTTATTATTGTTGTTCCCGTTCCCGTTTCCGTTCCCGTTCCCGTTTCCGTTCCCGTTCCCGTTCCCGTTCCCGTTTCCGTTTCCGTTTCCGTTTCCGTTCCCGTTCCCGTTCCGGCGATGGTCACGGTCCTGACGGTCCTGACGGTCCTGACGGTCGAAACGCGGCTGGCGCTCGGAACGCTCCTGTCTCTCGGAACGCTCCTGCTCTTCCGGCCGCTCCTGCGGAAATGCTTCCGGCGGAATTCCCTCCGACCGGCAGGATTCGGCGGCATTGTCCGCCGCAGCGGCGTCGAGCTCTTCAATCAGGAGCTCACGCATCACATCCTCGGCAGTGGGCTCGCTCATATTCGGCAGATCCGCCGCGACCACCTCTCCCGGCCCGTTTTTCCCCTGAGCGCGCGGCTTGCGCCCGCGGCGGGAACGTTCCGCCGCGGCCCCGGAGTCTTCCGCATTCCCGGCGGGGGCCGCCTCGGCGGCCGGTTCATTTCTCTTTTTCGAAGGGCCGGGACGGCGGCCGCGCTTCTTCGGTGCAGAGGCGTTTCCGTTGCTTTCTTCGTTCATCGGAATCAAATCGTCGGAGTCATTCATATTGCTTTCCCTAAATAATATTTCGAGATTAGATGTTCATCGTAAAGCCGAAACCGCTGTCGGCTCCTCACCGGCTGCTCCGTTTTTTCAAACCGTCGATCAGCCGTTCCACCTGGAGCTCCAGCTCATGGAGTTCACCATTGTTGATCAGCGCATATTCCGCCCGCTCAAGTTTCGCGTCGGCAAACAATTGCCGCGCCTCCCGCTGCCTGATTTCGGAATCCGTAAAGTTCCGGTGCTCCCTGAGCCTCGCGTGCCGGACCTCCGGCGCCGCCCAGATCGCGGCGACGCAATCGAATTTTCCCTCATAACCCACTTCATAGAGAAGCGGGACCTCGTAAGCGCCATCCGCGCCATCCCGCCGGCAGGCGTCGATCAGCCCGTCGAATTTACGTGAAAGCTCCGGATAGAGAAATCCCGTCAGGAACGCAAGCTCCTCCGGTTTTTCGAAAACGATCGCCCCGACCCCGCGCCGGTCAACCGCACCCTCAGCCGTCAGAATGCCGTCGCCCCACCGTTCCGCGAGCTTCCGGGCGAACACGCCGCCCGGTTCAGCATACAGTTCGTGGCAGAGCGTATCCGCATCGGCAGTCCGCCATCCACGCGCGGCGAATGCGGCGAGCACGGAACTCTTTCCGCAGCCGAATGCACCGGTTATCCCCAGAATCATAAAAAATTGTCTCGTAAAATTCCGCCCGGAAAAAATACGTTTCCCCGGAGGCATGTTGCTTTGAATAGAGCTGTCCGCACCGCAATCCGGCAGCTCCGCCTGGATAAAGAGCTTCGAACGGGACGATTCCACAATCCTCCCGGCAACAACAAAGAGTGTTGTTTTATCATAACTTAACTTGAATTATTCATTTTGCAAGTGCATTTTAAAGAAATTTCACGATATTGAGGCAAAATGAAACCGGAAATCAAAGGCGGCAGAGTGATTGGCGAGGGTCGTTTCCTGACTCTCCGGGAACTGGAATACGACAACGGGAGCGGCCGGCTGCGCCGCTGGGAGGCCTGCGACCGCTCCGGAACCGGATCGGCCGCGTTCATCCTCGCACACATCGTGCCGGACGACGAACTGCTGTTCGTGCGGCAGTTCCGCCCCCCCGCCGGCCGGCTCATGCTCGAATTCCCGGCCGGACTCATCGATCCGGGCGAAACGCCCGAAGAGACCGCCGCGCGCGAGCTCTACGAGGAAACCGGCTACCGGGGAAAGGTCCTCGGCAGCAGCCTCCCGGGCTGGAGTTCGCCGGGGATGACCGGCGAAACCATCTGCCTCGTCAGAATGGAGATCGACGGGGACGCATACCGCGGCCGGACCGTGGAGCCCCACCCCGAGGAGTGCGAACGCATCGAAGTGTTCCGGGTCAGGCGCCCGGAGCTCGCCGCGTTTGTGGCCGCCCAGGAGGCGGCGGGGGTCGGCATCGACTCGAAGATCTACACCTACCTTGCGGCGCTCTCCTGAGCCGGAGGAAGCGGTGCAGGGCGCCGTTTTCCCCTCGTCTCCGAAATGACCAGCCCGGCGAGCGCGAGCGCCATGCCGCACGCGGCCGCCCCGGTGATCCGCTCATGCAGAATCACCGTCGCCGTGACAACCGTCACAACCGGAACCAGGTAAATATAGACGCTCGTGCGGACCGCCCCGAGAATCTTGACCGCGCGGTTCCAGGTGGCGAAGCAGACCGCCGACGCACCGAGCCCGAGGTAGAGGAAATTGAGGCCGTTCACCGGCTTCAGGAGCGCCCCCCACTCCGGCGAGAAATCGAGGAAAAACAGCGCGGGCGTCATAAAGAGAAGCCCGTAGAAGAAGGTTCGCCGCGTACAGAGCACCATCGGACGCCCGAGCTTCCCGATCTTCTTCATCAGAATCGAATAGACCGCCCACACGAATGCGGCCAGCAGCGCAAGGATATCCCCCAGCGGATTCAGCTTCAGCGTCATGCTGCCGGAGAACGAGATAAGACCGACTCCGGCCAGTGCCAGCGCGAATCCTGCAAAAAAACGCCAGTGCAGTTTCTCTTCGCGCAGGAAGCAGCGCGACAGGAGCGCCGTGAAGAACGGCGCTACCGTGACCAGCACGCCGACATTCGACGCCAACGTGTAGGTCAGCGCGATATTTTCGAACAGGAAATAGAGCGTCACCCCGGTCAGCCCCGCCCCCATGTAAAGCCGTTCCTCGCGCCAGGAGGCGAATCCGAGCCGCCCGCGGACCAGATGCAGCGCCGCGAATCCGAGCAGAAAGCGCAAAAACAGGATTTCAATCGGCGTGAAATCCCGCAGCAGCACTTTTGTGGAGATGAAGGTGGTTCCCCAGATGAGGATCGTCGCGAGCGCCGTCAGGTGTGCGGCACTCTCCGTTTTCAGTTTCAGCATGGTATTCTCCGGTGTGATCGCATAATATACACCGGAAAAAGCGGTTTTCACCCGGAGAGAAAAATAAAACGGCGGAAACCCGGAACAACAGCGCCCGCGGGATGCAGCCGGCTGCATCCCGCGGGCGTTCTGCGATTACGGAATCAGCGGATCAGGTTGAAGTGGATCGCCGCACACCAGACCGACGCCAGGATGATCCAGAGGACCACGCCGTGGATGACCGGCTTCAGGCCGAGCTCCTTCAGCTTGGCGCGGTTCAGGTTCGCCCCGATGAGGAACAGCGTCACGATCATCATGTACTTGGATACCTCTTTGAGGAAGTGGCCGGCGTCCGCGGTCACAGGGATCCAGGTCACGAACGCGGAAGCGATGAGGAAACCCGGGATGAACCACGGAACCTTGAACCGGATCTTCCGCTTCTCACCTTCGGCCGCTTCAGCGACGAACATCGAGAGGAACATCGTGACCGGGATGATCCAGAGAGCCCGCGCAAGCTTCACGGTCGTGCCGATTTCAAGCGCCTCCGGGCCGTATGCCATCGACGCGCCGACCACGGAGCTCGTGTCGTGGATGCCGAGCGCGGACCAGTAGCCGAACTGATACTGGCTCATGCCGAGGGCGTGCCCGACCGCCGGGAACACCAGCAGCGCCACGGCGTTCAGCGTGAAAACCACCGCCGAAGCGATTGCGATATCGTGCGCCTTCGCTTTGAGAACCGGGGCCGCCGCCGCAATCGCGCTGCCGCCGCAGATCGAGGTTCCGACACTGATGAGATACATCGTGTTCTTCTGCAGCCCGAGCCGCTTTCCGAGCAAAACGCCGAGCCCGAGCCCCATCGCAATGCCGACGAATGTGTAGACCATGCCGTGGGCCCCTGCCCGCAGCACTTCAACCAGGTTCATGCCGCAGCCCATGCCGACGATCGCGGCCCCGAGCAGCGGAGAGGTGAGCTTTGCCGTGACCGCCTCATACGGATTCCCCCACGCCACCGCGAAAATCACGCCGCAGATCACCGCGATCCCCGGAGCATGATTGCGAAGCGCCGGAAAGACCCACGGCAGAATGAAGAATGCGGCGGCAAGCGCCAGAAAAACTCCCTGTTTGATGCGAAACTCGATGTTCGGTCCCATGCCCGGCTCCTTTTATTTTGGAATGTTGCTGTATAATATACCCGCTTCGTCCCAAAATTAAAATTATTGCCGATTATCAATTGATAAATAAAATTTATAGTTATATAGTAAACGGCAGACAGACGGCATGGAACGGAAGAGACGGGAAAAGATGATTGACCGGAAACTTGAGATTTTCCGCACGGCGGCGCTGCTGCGGAATTTCACGGAGGCCGCGACGGCGCTCGGGATGAGCCAGCCGAATGTGACCCACCAGCTTGCGCAGCTGGAAAAGCAGCTGGGGGCGCAACTGTTCATCCGGGACGGACGGCGCGTGACGCTGACTCCCGCCGGCAAAGCGCTGGCGGCGGAGTGCGAACAGCTGTTCTCCGATGCGGAGAAACTCGTCCGCACCGTGCAGTGTGCAGCGGCGGGCGTGCGTCACTTCAGCATCGGCGGAACCCTGACCGCCGGCGGATACCTGCTGCCCGGGCTGATGGCGGAATATATGAAGCGCCACCCGGAGAACAGTCTCGACCTGAAGATAGCGAACACGCGCGGAATCGAAGAGCTGCTCTCCGCCCATAAGCTCGATGTGGCGCTGGTGGAGGGGCCGTTCGAACAGAAATATTTCTTTTCGACCCCATTCTGCCGGGACGAGCTGATTCCGGCTTTCGCCCCGGGCCTGTTTCCCCCGGAGTTTTCGCTCGCGGAATACATCCGCCGCGGAAAGCGGCTCATCCTGCGGGAAATCGGCTCCGGCACACGGTATTATTTCGAACGCTATCTGAAGACCTGCGGCCTGCCGGAGCCGGATCCGCGCTCCGTCCTCGAGGTCAACAGTTTCGACGCGCTGAAGCTCTTCGTCCGGCAGGGGCTTGGCATCACGGTCATTTCCACACTCGCGGTCCGGGACGAGCTCGCGGCGGGGTGGCTCGAGTGCGGCCGCTTCACAGAGGGGCCCATCTCGCGGGAACTGCATTTCATCCATCTCCCGGAACAGAATCTGCGCTTTGCCGAGGAGTTCATCGCGTTCTGCCGGAAGGCGTAATTTCCCGATTTACGCTGTGTGCAAGTTTCTTGAATGATACCCACGGAGAAAGCTCCGCCTTCGGCGCGAGCGGGTGTCTCCGACGGCCAAAGGCTCCGCGCCTTTGGAATCCGCCAGGGCCGGGGGCTCTGAACCCGCGGACGGCAAGCCGTCCGCTACTGCATAAACTTGCACACTGCGCCGATTTGCAATTTTGCCATTCGTGTGTTATTTTCCTGTAGAGAGGAAATTCTGATTTCAAGGAGGAGAAAAATGAGGAAAATTCAGGAAATCACACTGGTCCCGGGTTGCGCCGCCTGGCGCAATTCCCCCGAAAACGCCCCCGTGCGCATCAGCTCCGATGGAATCCGCGACGGAATCATCGACGCGCGTTTCGGCGTCAACGGCTCAGACAACGTCGCAGGAATCCCCATGCGTTCGCTGCCGGTCAAAATCGAAAGCGCCCCCGAAAATGCCGTGTCATTCGCCCTGACGCTGCTCGATTACGACGCGATTCCGGTAACCGGCTTCTGCTGGATCCACTGGCTGGCGGCCAACATCATCCGCCGCGAGCTTCCGGAGAACGCTTCGGTCGCCGACAGTTCGGATTTCGTGCAGGGCATGAACAGCTGGGGCGCTCCGCTCCTCGGACGGAACGCCGTCAGCCGCGCCGCCGCCTCCGTTTACGGCGGCATGGTCCCGCCGAACGCTCCGCACCGGTATCACCTGACCGTCTATGCGCTCGACATCATGCTCCCGCTCGAAGACGGATTCGCCATGAACGAACTGCTGAACGCCATGTCCGGCCACCTGCTCGGTTCAGCCACCATCAGCGGCATTTACTGACCTGCCGTGCCGCGAGGCCCGGGACTTGAAGGGGGCACTTCGCCGATTCCCCGGGAAGTTGCCACCCTTCGCTTTTTGCGGGTCCCGCCTTTGCCGGGCTTCGGGTACTTCCCGGAGGCCCCATCCTCCGGCAGTCCGCTTGCTTCACAATGCTCCCGCCTGCGGCCTTCTCACGAGCTGATGATTCACGGCCGTCAGGGAAGTTTCTGTTTTTGCGGATCACGCGGGACGGACGGCTTTCATTTGCGCTTCGCGTTCGCTTTTCCATGATTTTTATGACCGGTTCCCCGGTTCCGGACAGTTGCAAAAAAGCAGATAGTGCTGTATCGTATATATGGATTATTACGAAAACAGCAACTCCCTCCAAAGAAAAACCGTATCGCCGGATCTGCCGGCAATCCCTGGATAAGAATTCATGAAAAAAAGTCTGATCGCACTGGCATTCGGCACATTGGGGCTGGGAATCGCCGAGTTTATCATGATGGGCATTCTGCCCGACGTGGCCGAAGCCCTGCATGTCACAATTCCGCAGGCGGGGCACTTTATCGCCGCCTACGCCCTGGGCGTATGCGTGGGAGCGCCGGGAATGGTGCTGATTGCGCGTTCCTGGCCGCTGAAGCGCATTCTGCTGGGCCTGGTCATGATTTTCATCATCGGCAACCTCTGCGCGGCGGCCTCGTCCGGCTACTGGATGATGCTGATGATGCGTTTCATATCGGGGCTCCCGCACGGCGCATTCTTCGGCGCAGGCTCCATTGTGGCGGAAAAAGTGGCCGAAAAAGGAAAAAGCTCGCAGGCCGTGGCGCTGATGGTCTCCGGCATGACGGTCGCCAACCTCGTCGGAGTCCCCCTCGGCACCTACCTGAGCAACGCCTTGTCCTGGCGCATACCTTTCCTGTTCAACGGCGCATGGGGGCTCTTCACGCTGTACTTCCTGTGGAAATGGCTGCCGGCGCTGCCGGCCCTGCCCGGCACCGGTTTAAAAGGACAGTTCCGTTTCCTGAAGCACCTGTCGCCGTGGCTGATCATCTTCACCACCATGTTCGGCAGCGCCGGCATGTGCTGCTGGTACAGCTACATCACGCCGCTGATGATCCACGTCGCCGGATTCGGTGAGAACAGCATGGACTTCATCATGCTGCTGGCCGGACTGAGCATGACGATCGGAAACCTGGCCGGCGGCAGGCTGGCCGACCGGTACGGCAATGCCCATGTGGTGAAATACACCCAGGTCATCATGACGGCCGGGTTGGTCGCCGTTTTCCTGGGCGCTTCCGTCTCCTGGCTGGCGGTTGTGCTGATGTGCGTCTGCGCCGCGAGCCTGTTCGCGGTTTCCGCACCTCAGCAGCTGCTGCTTCTCCAGAATTCGCGCGGCGGCGAGCTGATGGGAGCCGCCAGCGTGCAGGTGGCCTTCAATTTCGGAAACGCCATCGGCGCTTATGCCGGCGGGCTCCCCATCGGCAGCGGGCTCGGCTACCGGTACCCCGCCCTGGTCGGCGCCTGCATTGTGCTGCTGGGGTTCGCCTCCGTGTCGTTTTACATCCGCAGAAAAGAGAAAAAGCAGGGCGGCAGCCCCGCGCTGCAGAAAATCTGACGCGGCTCCGGTCTCGGGCCATACACGTCTTTCTTCTTTTTCTGCAAGGAATTCTTGAATATTCAGAAAATTCGTCTATTTTATACGCGTCGCGCAGAGATATCGGAATCATGAACTTCGTCTGCCGCATACACACTGAAAAGGTCCACGGCTTATGATGAAGGATATGACCCAGGGTTCGCCCGTCAGGCTCCTGCTGCTTTTTTCGATTCCGCTGCTGATCGGCAACGTGTTCCAGCAGCTCTACAACGTCTCCGACACCATCATCGTCGGCAGGACGCTCGGCGTGAACGCGCTTGCTGCGCTCGGCGCGAGCGGACCGCTCTTCTTCAGCTCCATGGGCATCTTCTTCGGCCTCACAAGCGGATTCGCGGTCATCACGGCGCAGCGTTTCGGCGCGCACGATATGGTCCGGGTCCGGCGGTCGATCGCGATCTCCCTCACGCTCTGCTTCGTCGCGACGCTGCTGTATATGGCCGTCGCAATTCCGCTGATCAGCCCGATGCTGCGGCTGATCCGGGTTCCGGAGGAGCAGATGCGCGAGGCGTACCTCTATATCGCGGTCATCTACTGGGGAATCGGCGCGACCGTCTTCTACAACATGATCTCCGGCATCATCCGCGCGTTCGGGGACAGCGTCACGCCGCTGATCTTCCTCGTCATCGCCTGCCTGATCAATGTGGCGCTCGACCTCTATTTCATCCTGAAGCTCGGCTGGGGCGTCCCCGGCGTGGCCGCCGCGACCGTGCTGGCGCAGATCATCGCCGGAATCGCATGCCTTGTCTACGCCCGCAGGAAATATCCGCTGCTGCGGCTGCGGAAGCGGGACTGGATCTTCGAGCCCTCCTTCGTCCTGGCGCATCTCCGCGTCGCGCTGCCCATGGCACTGCAGTTCGCGATCCTCGGGATCGGCGGGTTCGTGCAGCAGTGGGCACTCAACAATCTCGGCGCGAATTCGATCGCGGCTTTCACCGCCGGCTGCAAGGTCGACCAGCTCGCGATCCAGCCGATCTTCTCGTTCGGAGTCGCCCTCGCGACCTTCTCCGCCCAGAACTACGGAGCCGGCTTCAAAAGCCGCATCCAGCAGGGCGTACACAGCTGCATGGTGATTTCCGCCATTATCTGCGCCGTCGGCTGTGCCGGCGTGCTGCTGCTCAGCAGCGAGCTCAGTTACCTGTTCGTCGGGGAAGCCGTCCCCGAGGTGCATGAGAAGATCCGCACCTTCCTGCTCTTCAACTCATTCTCCTACATTCTGCTCGCGCTGATCGTCGTCTTCCGGAACGCCATGCAGGGCATGGGCCATGCATTCATCGCAACCGTCTCCGTCGGCTGCGAGCTTGCCGCCCGCGTCTTCGGCGCATTCTTCCTGGCTGCCTGGTGGGGATATGTCGGAATCTGCGCCGCCGGCCCCTTTTCCTGGATCTGCGGTCTCATCCCGATGGGCATCGCCTATTTCTGGGTCATGCACCATTACCATCCGGTTCCCCGCCCTCCGGCGGCAGGTGAAAAAGCCGGAAGAGGCTCCGCTCCGCCGCAGCGGGGAAAATAATTTCCACGACTCCGGCAACCTCAGCGCTCCGGACAAATCATCCCTGAAATCGCAAACTCTCGTCAAATGCAACACTTACAACTTTCTCACATTTCCGGGAGCCTGATTTTCGCAAATTGCAAGTGTTTCCGGGGAAAAATATTTTCGATAATAATTACTGTTTTCGCTTGAAGCATACCATCCATAGTGCTATTTTAAAAACATGACCACAAGATATTGACAGGGCAATCAGAGGAGTAATTATTATGTTGAAAAATATCGTAAAGCGCGACGGGCGAATTGCTTTGTACGACGAATCGAAGATCGCCGGCGCCATTTTAAAGGCGATGGCGGCATCGAGCGAAGGCAATCCCGCCGACGCCCCGCGGATCGCCGAAGAGGTCGGCAGAGTCATCGAAGAAAAGCTCAACGACAGGATTCCGCAGGTTGAGGATATCCAGGACGCAGTCGAAGTCGCGCTGATGCGCAACGGTTATGAATCGGTGGCGAAGCAGTACATCCTCTATCGCGCGGGGCGCACCCGGACGCGCGAGATGAAGACCGGGCTTATGAAGATCTATGACGAACTGACCAACGCCGCCGCCAATGCATCGGACATGAAGCGCGACAATGCGAACATCGACGGCGACACCGCCATGGGTGTGATGCTGAAATACGGCTGCGAAGGCGCGAAGGACTACTATGAGAAGTACCTGCTGACCCCGGAACAGGCGCAGGCGCACCGTTCCGGCGACATCCATATCCACGACTTCGACTTCTACGCGCTGACCACGACCTGCTGCCAGATCGACCTGCTGAAGCTGTTCAAGGGCGGCTTTTCGACCGGCCACGGTTTCCTGCGCGAACCGAACGATATCCAGAGCTATTCGGCGCTGGCGTGCATCGCGATCCAGTCGAACCAGAACGACCAGCACGGCGGGCAGTCGATCGTCAACTTCGATTACGGCCTGGCTCCGGGCGTGGCGAAAAGCTATAAGAAGTTCTATCTGATGAACCTCTTCAAGGCCTCCCAGATCCTCGCTCCGGAAAAGGATCTGAAGCTCGATGACTTCAAGAAGATGGCTGCCGCAATCAAAGAGGAGAGCGACTTCGGGCCGCAGCTCGGCGGGAACCGCGGCTACGAGGAGCGCGAGCTCGCCCGGCTGACCGAAATGCTCGGCAGCGGCGAAACCGCCGCCAAAGTGCAGCAGTTCGCCCTGCGCGACTCCGGGCCGGAAACAGACAAAGCAACCTTCCAGGCGATGGAAGCGCTGATCCACAACCTCAATACGATGCACTCCCGCGCCGGGGCCCAGACCCCGTTCAGCTCGATCAACTACGGCATGGATACGACGCCGGAGGGGCGCATGGTCATCAAGAACGTGCTGCTCGCGACGGAAGCCGGGCTCGGTCACGGCGAAACGCCGATCTTCCCGATCCACATCTTCCGCGTGAAGGAGGGGGTCAACTACAATCCGGGCGAACCGAATTACGATCTCTTCAAGCTCGCGTGCCGGGTTTCGGCCAAGCGGCTCTTCCCGAACTTCTCGTTCGTCGACGCGCCGTTCAACAGGCAGTATTACAAGCCGGGCCACCCCGAGACGGAGATCGCATACATGGGCTGCCGCACCCGCGTAATCGGCAACGTCCACGACACCGAACGGCAGATCACGAACGGCCGCGGCAACCTTTCGTTCACGTCGATCAACCTGCCGCGCCTCGCGATCGAAGCGAAAGGCGACGAGAAGAAGTTCTTCGACAGTTTGTATGACATGATGCGCCTCGTGGTAGGCCAGTTGAACGACCGCTTTGAAATCCAGGCGCGCAAAAAGGTGCGCAACTACCCGTTTCTCATGGGACAGGGGGTCTGGATCGACTCCGAAAAGCTCGACATGGACGATGAGGTCCGCGAAGTCCTGAAGCATGGAACGCTCTCGATCGGCTTCATCGGCCTTGCCGAAACGCTGACCGCGCTCTACGGCCACCATCACGGCGAAAACGACGAAATGCAGGCAAGGGGGCTTGAGATCATCGGCAGGATGCGCAAGTTCGTCGACGACCTTTCGGCCCAGACCGGCATGAATTACACGCTGCTTGCGACACCGGCGGAAGGGCTTTCGGGCCGCTTCATCCGGATCGACCGGGCAAAATACGGCGTCATCAGGGGAGTGACCGACAAGGAGTATTACACGAACAGCTTCCATGTCCCGGTCTGGTACAAGATTTCGGCGTTCGACAAGATCCGCAAGGAGGCGCCGTACCATGCGCTGACGAACGCCGGGCACATTTCGTACGTCGAGCTCGACGGCGACACGGCGGAGAACCTTGAAGCATTCGAAGCGATTGTCCGGGCGATGCACGATGCCGGAATCGGTTACGGGTCGATCAACCATCCGGTCGACCGTGACCCGGTCTGCGGCTACAACGGGATCATCGGGGAAACCTGTCCGAAATGCCACCGTCACGAAGAGCCGGGCATGCCGAAATTCGAGCGCATCCGCCGGATCACGGGATACCTGGTCGGCACACTCGAGCGCTTCAACAATGCGAAACAGGCCGAAGAGCGCTCCCGCGTCAAGCATGGAGTCGGGTTCAACTGAAATGCAATGCTGCGAAGCACAGACCTGTAAAGCGGAAAAAACGGCGTTTGCGGATGCAAACTCCGTTTTTTCTCCTGCCGCGCCTTCCCGGAACGACGTGATCAACCTCGCCGGATTCGATGACGAATCGATCACGAACGGCCCGGGGCTGCGCGCTGTGATTTTCACGCAGGGGTGCCCGCACCACTGTCCGGGCTGTCACAATCCGCAGACCCATGCGTTCGGCGTCGGGCGCGACTATATGGTGCGGGAGCTGTTCGAACGGATCCGCCGCAATCCGCTGGTCGGCGGCGTGACCTTTTCCGGAGGGGAGCCGTTCTCCCAGCCGGAGCCGCTGGCCGAACTCGGAAAGCTGCTGAAGGAGGCGGGGTATGAACTGGCAATCTACTCCGGCTACACCTTCGAAGAGCTGCTTGCGATGCCGGATCCGGCAATCCGCCGGCTGCTGGAGCAGGCCGACGTGCTTGTGGACGGCGAATACCGCGAACGCGAACGCAACATCCTGCTGCGCTTCCGCGGCAGTGCAAACCAGCGGATCCTGAATCTTCCGTCCTCGCTGCAGGCTCGGAAAGCGATCCAGATGCCTCCCGGCCGCTGGCGCGAAAACGCCTGACCCGAACGCCCCCCTTCTCCTCCAGGCCGCAAGAGCGGCCTTTTTATGCACAAAAAAGGCGGAGGAGCAACCTCCCCCGCCCGCGGATCCCATCCGTCAGTCGATATACTCGATCTGCCGGATGATGGTCTGTCCGCTGTTCGGATTATTTTCCATCGTTACGAGCAGTTTGACTTCCCCTGTAATCTCATCGAAGTAGACAAACTTGTCATTCGCAGGAAAACCGTCGGGGAAAGCGCTGCTGTCCTGCTTCACATCGAATATGCCATAGCTGCAGGTTTCCGTTGCGACCGTTCCGTCATACTGGAGGCGCGCAATGGTTCCTTTATGGTCGCGAACCGTCTGGGCCACAACGATGAACCGGATCATATTCGACACGCTGTTGGAACCCTTGAGCAGATTGATTGTCTTACCGACCAACTCCTCCCGCTGTGCATCGGGCAGTTTCTCATAATCGACATCCGGGATAATACCGAATCCGTTGGCGAGGCATTTCGCACTGGCGTCTTTCCAAGCCAGGAACTGAGCACGGTTCTCGAATGCATTATCATATGTTGTGTACTTCAATCTGAACTGATCCACGGCCTGCCTCAGGGGAGAAACCACCACCTGCGTATTGGTCCAGTCAATCAGAGTCCCGTTCGTCGAAGCAAAATCATCAAGGTCCTCAAGAAGCTGCCCGCGCCTGATCTTAAAGAAAAGAGCACGCCCCATTTCATCATCTGCCGCCGTATAATTCGGGTTCAGCGTCAGGTTATTGGAAAGCATATTGACATTGAGCTTGCCATAACAGTAAGCGCCATCGGCAAGCTTGACCTGTTCCAGAATTCCTCCGTCTCCGCCGACATAGAACGTACCGGGATTCTCCCAGGAGGCATCCCCATCACCAGCCTGACGCATATCCGAATTTGAAACAGGAGCGGCAGTGGAACCCGGCTTCATGGCCGACTTCAGGTTGATCGTCTCCCAGGCCGCTCCGCGGTGGATGGCTCCCAGCTCCCACAATGATTTCATCGGAGCATTCCGGATAAATGCCGTGGAGAGATTGCTTTCACCGGTACCGAGCTTGCTGCTTTCCCGCCAGGCAGGGTCGAGGGCTGTTTCCGCATCGTAATCCGGGTCGAACACTCCGGCGCCGGTTTCCTTTTTGGGGACGCCGTTGAGATTCACCTCTCCATGAGCCAACCGACTCTGCACCTTGTTTTCATCGGTGACGACGGCATCCGGATCATCATAATACGGAATCGAAACCGTCAGCCTTTTCTTGCCGGAAGCCAACTCCCTGTTGTCGAAATCAGCCAATCCGATTTCGCTGAGCAGAGTCCAGTCACTGTCTTTCTCCACGGTCGCCGTATCGATGACATTCAGGTTCTGGCGCGGATCGCGAGCCTGCATTCCACCGAGATAGAAATATTTGTAGCGGTCCCCGATGGAATCAAGCGCCGTTGCATCCTTGAAATCATCGTTCTTCGACACGTTGGCCTTCTTGAAAAGAACCTGGCTTGTATCCGCAGGAAGTTTCACGTTCGGCCAGCGAACAAAATCCACACCGAACTCAACCGGAGTCGCGGAGGTATCGGAAACATCAATCAGCGTGATTCCTCCCATTGTGAACTTGGGATTCACCACTTCCAGCTTGATGTTGACAACCTCCACTTTAGTGAGCGAACTCCCGGATGGGATGACGTTTCCGCATTTATCCGTAAAGTCGAAATCAAAGGTCTGCTTCGCGGAGAAACCGCTCTCCCCGGACATGTCCTTCAACTGCAGATTCACGGCATCCACCAGGTAACCGTCCTTCCAGACGGAATCGGAATCCTTGAAAGAAAGCTCGACCTTCTGGGGATCGCACTTGAACGCAACAGACATTTGCAGCGGATCCAACTCTTTCGGAGTGGGATCGTCCACCGGATCGGTCCCTCCCGACGGGATGTACGAGACCCTGACCTTCGCCGTGGCCTTGAAATAGACCTCAAAATCCCTGAGGTACGCGGCCAACTTATAATCCTTGAGGTTCGGCAGAGTTTTGTAAATGTTGATGAGCTCCGCGATCAGCTCGACCTGATCGAGGGTCAGGGAAACCGCGGCCCTGCTGTTCTCAATGGAGGTCCCGGTTTTCCCGGCGACCCGCTTCGGAGTCACTTTGAACCCGAATGCGAATTCATTGATATACGGGGTTTTCTCGTTGCCGGTATACAGCGGCCAATCACTATCCGGAGCCGTGCTGTCCAACTTGTCCATCCATGTCTTCGCATCGACATTCGAAGTGGGAATAGAATCCTCATCGCAGTAATCATTCAAATTCGCGGCAATCTGCCGGCGCCGGTCCGTCAGGCTCCCGAACGTCCCTTTTGTGTCCGCGATATACTTCAGAAACGGCAGTCCGACGCCGGCCGGCGTCCACTTATCCGTGATTTTAAACTCGATACTGTCATGCGCGAGCTTATCCACTGCCTCTTTGGAATTCTTATCGTTCGCAGACAAGCCGTCAAATCTGTCATACCACGCATCGGTAATCGTACCGGCAGCAGGATCCAACTTGCCGAGATTGAAACGATGATAAAAGCGGGATTGTTTGGAACCGGAGTCATAACGGTAATATTCCGGGTCCGCCGCAACTGTGCCATCCGCAAACCAGTGCCGCACCCACGCTTCCTTCTTGTCTTTATCCGTTGCAAAAAGCGTATCTTTATAAGCATTGAAAAAGGCATCGAACGTGGCGGCGTTCATATCGTCCTTGTTGGCCGGGGCATAACTGCCTTCCCAGTTCTTAAACACTGTGGTTTCATCGAGATTCAACTCATTGATGCCGGTGCCGATGCGGATCTGCCACGGAATCCGCGTCGGATCCCCCTGGCTGTAAACGCCGCTCAGGCTGTGATCGAGATTGATCTGCGCCGAAGTCGTGGTAGGAATCAACTGATAAGCAATACGTCCGATAATCTTGTCATCGCCGCTGCTGTCCCTGGCGGTGATATAGGACCATTCGCCTCTCAGATCCTTGGCCAGATCATAATTCGTCAGCCAAATGCCAGGAATCAGCTTCGAATCGGCGTTGCGCAACCCGTCCACTGCCTCCCTGTCGTTGGTATCCGGCTCAGACTGTCCCGACTTGACAATATCATAATGGCTGCGGACATCCATGTAATTGAGAGGGATAAAAGACGGTCTCGCTTCCGATGCATCAGGATTCGCCGCTCCATACTGATAATACATCATGGAGATTGCCATGCGGCTGATTGCCGACTGCGCCAGCATCTTCGCCTGACTGCGGCTGCTGTTGTTGTTTGCAATCTTCTGCGCCAACAGCGAATTGGCGACAAACGCCAGTCCCATGATCAGCAGCAGAGAAAGAATTCCCAATGCAAACAACAGGGCGACTCCCCGCTGATTCCGCCTGTTTTTTCTTCTTTTCTTCATGATCGATATCCTGTTAATCATTGATGTTCATGCGTGACTGTTCGCCGATGAAAACCGTTCGGGAAAATGTGTAAGCATGCGTTTTCCTGAACTGAACGCGTGCATTATCCGAACTCGAGATATCCCCGGTATTTCCGTCGTCACTGTATTTGCTGCCCATCTCGCTCCAGACGGTAAAATCCGCCGGGGAAAGCATCGTCAATTTCACCTCGATCATGAATGGAAATTCGTGATAGGTCGTATTCGTAATTGTCTTCAAGCCGCTGCTGCTGGTCGTATCCAGCTTATAGGGAATAATTTCAAACGAGGTGACTCCCCGCACCAACACGGAACCGAACCGTTCGGTCGTATTCGGATTGTCCGTGGTGTTCTTGAGTTGACCGTCAAGCTTGCTGATGACTCCAGTCCGGGCATCGGTTAAATTATTGACGCCGTCCAGTCCATAGGGCGGAAAATATTTGGTGAAATCATTCTCCTGATCACAGAAGACCGCTATTTTCAGCTCATCCTCCCGGCCGGTCGAAGATTTGCCCTGTTTTGCTTTCTCTCCCAACTGAAACGAGACATACTTCAAACGCCCGCCGGGCAGGTTCTGCATGGACTGAGTCGCAAAGTAAATCTTGTGCCGGTAAGCATTCGTCCGGTCGATGCTGAAAGGGATTCCACCTTCACTGTAAAAGGAATTCTGCAGCATCGTCGTCATGATATCCATGGCAACACGTGCATCAGCATAAATATTATTACGCTGCTCCATGGATGTCCAAAGCCTCTGAGAACCGGCAAAAAACTGGAGGATGAACCCCAGGATGACCACAAGAACCGCCATGGACACCAGCAATTCCACCAATGTGAACCGGCTCTTTTTCATATATGATAACTTTCTTCTCATTTCAAGCCCCCGTTTCTATCTCAGTTATACCGAAAAGCTTCATTGAAAATCTCCTGCCGGAACAAGCGTTTCTCTCTCTGCGCATACGGAGCCTGAGCCGGCCAGCTGATCTCAATGCAGAGAACGGTTGCATATTGATTGATCGGAGAGTTTATGTTCCCGGGGTTCACCGTCACTTTGTCATATGTATTGTTGGAAGCCTTAAGGGCATAAAAAGAGTATTCTTCTTTCCAGACTTTCACGACCGCCGCGAAATCGAGGATCTCACCGGTCATCTGCTTGTAGAGGAAAGCGCTGTTTGCATATGTGCTGCCGCTGCTCTGCAGCAGATAGAGATTGTCCGTGATGCTCCGGCTTCCGCCTTTTTCATAAGTAGCGCTCAGAGGATCAATTCCCTTTCCGTCAGTTTCCCCCAGGTCCTTCACGGAACTGTAATCCTTGGCAATTTTTCTGGAAAAGAAAAAATCATTTGCAGTGGGCCCGCTCGGGTTCGTATTCCCTGCGTCAATCTGGTCCTGTCGGTCCTTCGCAATCTTCGCCCATTCGGCGGCACACCCGGCACGCAGGTATCCCATCAGATACTCGCCGATGTCGGCCAGGTTATTATCTGCAATCGCCGACTTGTTGGCATTGATCCCGACCGGGAACAGTACCAGAATACTTGACATTCCGATTGCGAGGATTGCCAGCGCCAGCGCAATTTCAACCATATTGAAATTGTATTTGATCAATCGCTTTTTCATTTCATCCAATCCTTTCATCAATCCGGAAGCGGATAATATTCAACCCGACCAGTAAATTTATTAATGGAAAGCATGAGCCAGTTAACCGGTTTCGGGTTCCCGGCGGTCCCGGCGGAATCCTTCACCGGATACACGATATCGGTGCCGGAGGGAATCGCTTCCGCAATCACAAACCTCAAATCCTGATCGCCCTTGAGGCCGCCGTATGGAGAAAATACAATCAGGCAGTCCTTGATGTCCTCCGTATACTGCGTATCCGAACCATCCGATGCCTTGAACTTATAATTTTTCAGATCCTCAAGCTCCTCGAACGCGGTATTGACATCCGTGACAACACCGCCGACCCCGTCTCCGGCTTCATAGGAGTCGAAATCATTGTCATCCTTCTCCAGAACCCGAACCAGCATGGCGCCGTCGGGAGCATTCTTCCACTCCTGCCCCTGAACCCAACGGACGAACTCCCATCCCCCCGTCATCGGCTGAACGTAAGCGAGCCGGAATCCGCCATGACTGAACGGCTGAACTTCACGCAGAGCCTTGTTTTTCGCAGTCGTGCTCGTGCCGCCCCATTTACTTCTGTCGTTCGGCAGGACCAGCGCCACGTATTTCCGGCTGCGGACCGCGTTGGACTGGGCCTGCTCGAGGCCGAGCTTCAGGTTGGAGGCCAGCTGATCGACTTTATTGCCGCGGATCATCTTGTTGAAAGCCGGCAGCATCAGGGACATGATCAGCCCCATCAGCAGCATCACCACCAGCAGCTCTATGAGTGTGAATGTTTGACGGTTTCGTTTTTTCATAACTCCTGTTCCACTACTTTAGATTTTTCAAGCCCCGGCCTGTCCGTTGCATATCAAGAAAATTCCTTTTCCCACCAATCCTACTATATGAGCGCGATTTCCATTTTTCAATCCTCTTCCCGGAACTTTTTTCAAAAAACATCCGTCACTTCTCCGTTTTTTCAAAATTCATCCATGAGGCGAAATGACGGAGAAGTGACGGATAGCCGCCTTTCCGCCTCAAAACCGCGAAATCGGAGGTTTTTCCCTGAAACAGACTTGAAAAGCCGGCTTCTCCGCGGTACTGTATCGCGTCTCCCGTTTTCATATTCAACAGCCAAGGAGTATTATGAGCGACCTGTTTGCCAGTGAAATCGACAAGATGAGCTATGCCATGGGCATGAACATGGGCGAATACCTGACCCGCACCCCCCTCGAGATCAATCTCGACAAGGCGCAGGACGGCATCCGCGACTTCATCGCCAGGGCCCCGAAGCTCCCGCAGGAGGAATACGTCGCCATGATGCAGCTCCTTCAGCAGAAGATGCAGGACGCCGGGCGCCGCCAGGCGGAGCAGCTCGCCGCCGCCAACGCGCTCGCCGAGAAGAATTTCATGGCCGAAAACGCAAAAAAAACCGGCGTGACCGTCACCCCGAGCGGCCTCCAGTATGAGGTCATCACGGCAGGATCCGGCGCGAAGCCCTCCGCCTCCGACACCGTCCGCGTTCACTATGTCGGCACGCTCCTCGACGGAAGCAAGTTCGACAGCTCGATCGACCGCGGCGAACCCGCCGAATTCGGCGTGAACCAGGTCATCGCGGGCTGGACCGAAGCACTTCAGCTCATGCCGGTCGGCAGCAAATACAAGCTCTACATCCCGGCCGCGATCGCCTATGGCTCCCAGGGCGCCGGGCAGGCGATCCCGCCGAATGCGGCGCTGATCTTCGAAGTGGAGCTGCTCGACATCGTCAAGTAATCCATGCCGCAAAGAGGGCGGAAGCGGACGGGCTTTCCCATCCGCCTCCGCCCGGGACCGGACCGCGATGAGTTATTCCCGCCATTTTCAGCCGGATTCACTTCCGCTCAAGGTGTTGAAGTTCGACCATCAGAACACCATCGACCTGCATGAGCATGAGTTCCATGAGCTCGTGCTCGTTGTGGCGGGGGAAGGCCTTCACATCACCGCCTCGGAATCCTACCCGCTTTCAGCCGGAGATTTCTTCCTCATCAAGCCGGGTAATCCGCACGGGTATGTGGTCGAGCATGATTTTGCACTGTACAATATCCTTTACTATCCCGGGCAGATGGCGCTCCCGCTGTTCGACCTGGCCGACGAGCCCGGATTCCGTGCATTCTTCGAGCTGGAGCCCGAGCTGCGGCGGCAGTTCGGGTTCCGCAAGCACTTCCGGCTTGGAAAAACCCTGCTCGATGAGCTCGCGCTCCTTGTGGAGCGGATGATGCAGGAGCTCGAATCCGGCGAGTCAGGGCACAATTTCCGCGCGGTCACGCTCTTCATGCGGCTGATCGAGCGCATCTCGCGCATCTGCAGCAGTTCGGCCCTCTACCGCGAGAATGACGAGCTTTTCCGGCTCAGCGAGGTCGTGAGCTTCCTGGAAAAGCACAGGGCCGAGCCGCTTACGGTGAAGGAGCTCGCCGACCGCGCCGCCATGTCCCCGGCGACGCTGAACCGCGCATTCCGGCGCGCGGTCGGAAAATCCCCGCTGAACTATCTGAACGATCTGCGGATCTCCGGTGCGGAGCTGCTCCTCCGGGAGAATCCGGAGCTCCCGGTCGCCGCCGTCGCCGCGGAATGCGGCTTTGCCGACAGCAACTATTTTTCGCGCCTGTTCAAGAAGCGCACCGGCTGCACGCCGCGCGCATTCCGGCAGCGCAACGCCATCTGACCCGGAGGAACAACTCATGTACGCCCCGTTTCACAGCATCGGAATCATCGCCCCGGCGGGAAAACTCAAGCCGGACAAATTCGACACCGGCGTCGCGTTTCTGCGCTCGGCGGGAAAAGAGCTGAAGTTCGGCGGACACGTCAACGGCCCCTCCCCCGTCGAATACCTGTCGGCGGAAGCCGAAGAGCGGGCCGAGGATCTCTCCTCCCTCTGGTTCGACCCGGAAGTTGAGCTGCTCCTGGCGGCCCGCGGCGGATTCGGCTCGGCTCATCTGCTGCCGCTGCTGGACTGGAAGGCGCTGAAGAGCCGTCCGGATCTGCCGCTCGCCGGCTTCAGCGACATCACCGCGCTCCATTGGGCGATGGAGAGATTCGGCGCGGGGCGGCCGGTCGCCGGCCCGATGCTGGGAAAGCTCGCGGAGAGCGCCGCTTCCGCTTATACCGCGCGTCACCATGCGCTCGCGTTCGGCGGCGAGGCGTACGAAATCGAACCGGCGCCGGAGTACGGCGAGTTCCGGCTGCTCCGAACCGGGAGCGCGTCGGGGCTCCCGCTGGTCGGGAATCTCACCGTCGCCGCGACGCTGTGCGGCACTCCCTACATGCCGGACACGGCCGGCCGTATCCTGGTTCTGGAGGATCTGAACGAACCGCTTTACAAGCTTGACCGCTGTCTGACGATGCTCGAACAGAACGGCGTCTTCGAACGCTGCGCCGGAGTGCTGTTCGGCCGGTTTTCGGAGTGCGCGCCGGAACGGGAGCTGGATATGCTGCTTCAGCGGACGGCGGCCCGGGTGAACGGCCCGGTGCTCGCGAATTTCCCGTTCGGCCACACGCTGCCGATTGCGACGATCGACTTCCACCGCGAGATGGCGGTGGAAGGGAACCGGGTCTCCGTAAAGCACATGACCGCATGACACGCCGTCCGCGTCACAGAATTTCCGCGGCCTCGAACCGGAAGAGCGTCCTGGCGCACCCTTTTCCGATCCCCTGGACCGGAGAGAGCTTTTTCTCCGACTGCGTTCCGAGTGATACATTGTCCCGGATGACCGAGCGTTCCAGCCAGTCGGCCCAGATGTCGCGGACATGGTCGTGATTGCCGGTATTGTTGTCGGACAGAACGTTGCCTTCCAGAACCAGCCCGGTGATCTTCCGCTCGGGGCAGCCCGCCGCGTAAATGCCGTCCCGGTCCATCCGCTTGATGAAGTTGCCGGAAATCAGAATGTTATCCGACCCGGCGAACTCCGGGATCACTTTATAATTGGCGTAAATCTGCTTCATGATGCTCTCCGGCATCTTCTTCTCCGGCGTCGTATAGTGCTTCGGACTGTCGACGGTCACACCGCGGGAGCAATCGCTGATCTTATTGCCGCGAACCACGGAATCCGCCACTGCGGAGAGCGTAATTCCGGCCCCGCCGTTCTTCGCCCCACAGATGATGTTGTCGGAAATCACCAGATTGCTGTTGGTCTGAACGTGAATCCCGGAACGGGTTCCCCGCGAGTCGTAAAAATCAAATCCGTATTTCTCCGCGGTCCCGGTATTGCCGATGATATTGGAGGAGATAAGCGTCTGCTCGGAAATCCATCCCTCCCGGGTGCAGATGATGCCGGCCTTCCCGGTATTGAAAATGCGGTTCCCGCTGATCAGCAGGTTGCCGCCGGAGGCGCAGATTCCACGGGCGGGCGTATTGGAAATCACATTCCCCGTGATCACCACGGAGTCGTTGCGCGGCAGTTTGTTCCAGGGGGCATTGTCATGATAGCTGACCACCCCGATGCCGTCGTCGCCGTTGTTGTCGATGGTATTGCCGGCGATGATGACGCCGCGGGTCTCGCGGGAAATATGAATGCCGTCCGCCCACTGCCGGTGGATGAAGCTGTTGGTGATCCGGACATTGCGGCAATTCATCGTCCAGATCGCCACCGACGGGGAGAACGAGATATCCACCCTGTCGATGAAAATATCCTCCGCATCGCGGCAGGAAATCAGGCCGTGCACGGCGCTGCGGCTCTTCGCATTCGAAGTGATCCGCAGGTCCCTGACTGAAATATTCTTCCCGGTCAGGAGAAGCTTGTTCATCGGCCGTCCCTCGGCCGCCGGTTTGTGGTCGAACAGGATCGTCCCGTCCTCGTCGATCACGATGTTCCCGGTGGAAATCTCAATATCGCCGGTCAGAAAAAAGGTTCCGCCTGAGAAACGGATGGTGTCGCCGGGAACAGCCTTCGCCGCCGCCCTGCGCACCGCTGCGGTATCGTCGCTCCGCCCGTCCCCTTTCGCCCCGAAGGAGATCACATCAAGCACCGTGCCGTGCGCCATGCCGGCAATTGCCGACAAAATCAGGATCATTGAAATGCGAATCATAAAACGAACCTCCTGTGTTTGATTCAGAAACAACTGTTGAACCAGCTCCGTCGCCGGAGCCGCAATTCCGCGTCGATGACGGAGACCGCATGGCCGTCGGCAAAGCCGACGTCGGCCTTGCCGCCGTGCCGCTCAATCACCCGGCTGTTATTATATACATAGTCGGGCGGATTCGGCGCATAAAGATTCAGTTCCGCCGATTCCGCCCCCGCGGCGTTGATCAGGCTCGGCGTGTCGCCGAGCACAACGGTTTCGGCGGGCCGGCGCACCCGGGAGAACGTCACGGAGGCACCGTACTTCGCCACGGAGCCGGCGGGGCCTATTCCTCCGTACCAGGCGACGCCGCGCATCGCCGGGCAGAGCAGGATCCCGGCCCTGACGCACCCGTAGTTCTTGTCCCGCCACGCCGGAACCGCAACAAGCCCGCTGTCGGCCAGCAGATTCGCCCACCACAGCCCGTTGCCGGTGTTGCCGGCCAGATTGTAGGGTGGATAGTACCCGCGGCCGGAATCGGCGTACAGAATGAGCGCCGTTCCCACTTCACGCACCTGCCCGAGGCATCCGGCCGTCCGGGCCCGGTCCCGCGCCCGGTTCAACGCCGGGAGCAGCATCGAAGCGAGAATGGCGATGATTGCAATCACGATCAGAAGTTCAATCAATGTGAAACGTCTTGTCATACATCCTCCTCTGCGGTTTGTTCCTGAATGGCGGACCGGATCTCTTTCAGCAGCCTGTCGACCCCCTCCCGGCCGATGCGCCGGAGCCCGCCGCAGCTTTCCCGCACGACGAGCTCCTGATAAACCGGCTGCTTCAACTGGGCGGAGCCGCCCGACTTCAGGGCGAGCGCACAATCGACGATGGCGTCCGTCACGTAATCGAAGGGGAACGTGACCGAACTCAGGGCCGGCATCGCCCCCGCCGCCACCGGCGTATCGCCCAATCCGGTCAGGGCGAGTTCGCCGGGAATCTCCCAGCCTGCACGCCGCGCGCTTTCCATGAGCCGGACCGCGATATCGTCGTCATAGCAGATGAGCGCGATGTCGCCGCGCTGCTTTTCCCATTTCCGCAGCAATGCGTCGGCGGCGCCGGGGAGCTGCTCGCACAGTTCCAGCCGGATCGCGATGTCATGCTTCTTGCACTGCTCCATATAACCGGTCACATAGTTCAATACGGTTCTCGCGGCCTGCTCCGCCGGGAGCAGCAGCGCGATATTGCCGTAGCCGAGACGCAGGAAATAGAGAAAAACCATCTCCACCGCCCGCTGGGTGGAGAGGCCGAAAACCTCATGCGACTCATAGCAATACCTCTCCAGCCCCGGATAGGAAGTCCCGACGACAAACGGAACCGGATACTTGCCGATGCAGCGGGCGATTTCTTCGATGTGATCGTCGGAACGGAGCAGAGGCAGCAGAATAGCGGAGCAGCCCCGCAGGACGATCCGGTCGAAAATACGTTCCGGCCCGGCAAAGGAGCTCACCGTGTGCAGCTCGAGGTTGAATTCGCGCTTTTCCGCCGATTCATGCAGGGCGGCGATAAAACGCACGTCCGTGGGGGACATCGGAGGATGACAGACCACGGCCAGCGCGGAGTCCGCTCCGGGCGCGGCGGGGTCCGTCGGGATGGTGCGGCTGCCGCCCCGGACGAACACGCCGGAACCGCTCCGGCTTTCAAGGAACTCCTCCCGGATGAGGGATTCCATCCCTTTCCGGACCGTGTGGTAATTGCAGCCGAACCGCTCCGCCAATTCCCGGATCGGCGGCAGGCGGTCGCCGATTGCAAGCTCCCCGTAGGTGAGCATATTCTCGATGGTGTCGCGCACCCGCTGGTAAGTGAATCGTTCCACTCGTGTATGACAGCTCATTTCATCCCCCGTAAATTGCCTGGCTTCTATACTAAATTATGAGAAATCAGGCCGGGAAATGCAATAGCGGTATAGAAAAAGAGCGGCAAAAACAGCAGAAAAACGGAACGGCGGCAAAATCGATCTATAACCGGTCTATTATAAGAACTTATCCCTGAATAAGCCAAACCGTCCTGATTTGCGGCGAAACGCCATTCTGCTTGCCCGTTAAAATCGCCGATACCTCCAGTATCACCGATTTTATCAGGCTTCGCGACTGGCATTCCGGCGCGGCATCAGGCCAATTCTTTATTCAGGGATAAGCTCTAAGCGGCTGAGCACCGGGAACCGGGCATCGCCGCCCGGTTCGCCGTTTACATTCCGGTACTCAGCGCCCGGCGCAACTTCACCATGCTCTCGACCGGATCGCCTTCGCGGATTTCCAAAAACATCGGCGAGGGATTCACCCTTCCGCGTTTCCACGCGAGAAACAGCGACGCGAGCGAAACCAGCGACCCGAACGGTTCCGTGAGCGGCATATGGTTGCATAAGCTCCCGTCGGGGCGCACCGTCACCTGGTGCAGGTGGAGGCCGTTGATCTCATCTCCCAACTCCGCGTACCAGTCGCTGACCGTGAAACGGTGCGCGAGCGTTCCGTTGTTCCGCGCGTGGCCGAGGTCGAAGTGGAAACCGACACGCGAGCAGCAATCCAGCCGCCAGCGCAGAAGCTCGATCCATTCACGGCACTCATCGGGCGTGCAACCGAACCCCCGCGACTCGGCGTTCTCCCCCTGCGCGATATGGAGGTTTTCGATTCCAATCTCGATTCCTTCGTCCAGCAGCCGGCGGGCCGGCAGGGCGGCGGCCTCCAGCAAGGCGTCGCATGCCGCCTCGAACTCCCTGAGCGCAACGCGCGGCACATGCCACGTCACGCGCGTGCATCCGAGCTCGACCGCGATCCGCATCGCCGCCCTCAGCTCCGGTTCGCCCCATACTTCGCCATCCCGCCAGCCGAGATCCGGCAGATGCAAAGAAAGCTGTTCGCCGCCGTTTGCGCGCCACTGTCCGAGAGCGCGCAGCAATGCCGGATCAGCCAGGAACTCCGGGGCCGTGAAGCGCAATTCGAAAACTTTCATCCCCTCCGCGTTCCCGCGTTCGAGAACGCCGGCAGGATCTTTCATGCCGGAACAGCCGAGATTGCCGAGGAACGCCTCGCGCTCCTCCACCGGCCAGCAGCACGGGTCGGCGCAATCGAACACGACATCCTCCCGCACGTCTCCGTCGAAAATCACGAGGGCCGGAGCTCCGCCCGCCGCCTTGTCCGGGTCGAGCCCGCGCACAAGCTCGAGCTGTTCAAAACTTCCGTCGATATGCCAGTGGCCCGCGACGAGCTTCCGGACGCGCCCCGACCGGAGCGCCTTTTCAAGCAGCCTCCGGTCCTCTTCCGGCCAGGTGTCGGGCGGGCAGTGCGTAACCGCGAGTACGCCGGCGGGAACGGGCCGTTCCAGCAATGCACGGGCCGCATCGGAGAGCCGCGCGCGGGAGGTGTCCAGCAGCAGAAGCCCTTCGTCCTCCACCGGAGTCGCCAGGAGCTCCGCAACCTTCGCGCGTTCGACCGGCGAACGCATCTCCGCGTTGCCCGGCGTCAGGAGACAGGGGATTCCCGTCGCGGCGAGCTTCGAACGCAGCCGTTTCGCGGCGGCAGCGGAGCCCGTGGCGATCAGGTCGCCGGCCCCGACGATCCGTTCCGCGCGCAGACGCTTTGCCGTCGCCAGCGCCCAGTCGAGCACCTCCTCCTTGACGGTCCGCTCCGAATCAGGCAGATGCAGGTCAGCCAACAGCGCGATTTTCATAGCCCCCTCCTTTGCTACATTGCTAAAAGACGAATTCGTCTCCATCATGCGCGAGTGATACGGGAAACGGCAGCTTTTCCGTCAGGCGGCGAAACAGCGCCTCCCCCTCCTCTCCGTGCCAGCGATCCGCGACATGCGTGCAGACCAGAGAGCGGATCGGCAGGCCGCCGAGCACCTCGACGGCGCGCTCCAGCGGAAAGTGCGTGCACTCGCAGATGCAGTCCGCCTCTTCGTCAAACCCGTTCCGCGGAAAATCGCTGAAGTCATGCTTCAGGTCGCCGGTATAGACCACGCGCTTCCCCTCCGCCCCGATCACGAAACCGAAACTCGGAAACCTGTGCTGCTCATTCTCCATGTGCCGGGTCGGGAATGCGCGAATCTGCACATTCTCATCCGAGCAGACGACGCCCGGGGCCACCGCGTCGAACGTCACCATACCCTCCGGCCAGCCGCGATGGGTCGCCCGGATGAACGAAAGCACGGGTTCGATCCCCTCCCGCTCCGGCAGGTGGATTGCGAGCCGCTGCCCCGGAACCGGATATTTGACGAATGATTTCACGAGCCCCGGAATCCCGCCGATGTGATCCTCATGCATATGCGTGACAAACAAATGCCGCAGCTTCGCAAACGGCACGCCGCGCCGGATCAGGAGTGCGTTGACCGGCGCCCCCGCGTCAAACAGATAAGCAGCGTTATCGAATTCCAGCAGCGTCGAGGTGTTGAACCGGGTCAGGGTGGGATCCCCGTGGCTGGTCCCGAGTGTAATGAATTTCATAATCCGCCGTCACTTTCTCCCGGATGTTCCGATACGGGGGGAAGCATGCGGATCCTCTGCCCCGGAAACGGAAAGCGGATCTCGAAAACCGTCCCCTTTCCCGGAATCGACCGCAGCCCGAACGCCGCGCCGTGCTCACGGCAGATCCGTTCGATCACCATCATGCCGATTCCGTTCCCCCCGGAACGGTTTGAATTGAACGCCTTGAACATGCTGCCGAGCTCATCGGCCGTGATCCCCGTTCCCGAATCCGCGAACTCAAGCGTGAGGCAGTCGGAGTCGGACCAGGTGCGAATCAGGAGGCGGCCGCCGTTCGGCATCGCCTGCACCGCGTTGCGGATCACATTGTAGAACACCTGCTTGAGCTGAGCGGGATCGCCCTGGACCGGCCGGGGACGCTCCTCCCACTCGCACTCGACCGCGACCAGCCGCGCCTCGATCTCGGGACGCATGAAGTTCAGCACCTCCGTGACCAGCACGGTCACGTCGACCAGCACGAACTGCGGCCGGCCGGGGCGCAGCGCGGTCAGGAAGCTGTGGATGATGCTGTCCAGCCGCTCGACCTCGGATTTGCACGCCTCGACCATCTGCGCCGCCTCGCTCCGGGAGAGCTCATCTTCGCCGCTCCCGGCAAACGACCGGTCGAGCATCTGCAAATTCAAATAGAGGCTGTTCAGCGGGTTGCCGATCTCGTGCGCGACCCCGGCGGCCAACATCGAGACCGCCTGGCCCTTCTCCTGCTCGATGTCGCTCATGGTACGGGCGCGGCTCTCGGTCACATCGCGGAAAATCACCGCGGCAAGCGTGTTGTCCTCCGGGTACGGGACAAGGTAGAACTGGATGAAGCGGCGCACCGGGTAAAGAATCTCCAGTTCCTGCCGCGCCACCCGCACCCACTCCCTCTCGTCCGCGCCGAGGATGCGGAGCCAGTCCACCCCCTGCAGCAGCTGCGAGACGCGCACCTCTGAAAGGTCCTCCGGCAGCGCCAGCAGCTCCCGCGCCGCACGGTTATGGTAACGGATCAGCAGATGACGGTCGATGACGAGAATTCCCTCCTCGACCGCATTGAATACCGTTTCGAGGAAACCGCGCTCCTTCATCAGCCTCAGAATATAAGCCTGCCGGCTCCCGGAGTCGATGTCCTCCAACCGTTCGCTGAAGCGATCCAGGAAATTTTTCTTCACCGCCATTTGAAATCATCCCCTTTCGGTGTCATACTATTATAACAATAGCATATTATGCCGGAATCTCAAATAAGCCTGAGGAAACGATGAAGATCTTTCGCTTCTTTTTGTTCGCAGCGGCCTTTTCCGCCGCTTTCTCCATGCGGGCCGACGCTCCGCTGATCCGTGTCGACGACGTCGAAACGCCACCGGCCGTGAAAGAGACCGGCCGGCTGCTCGAGCTGCGCGACCCGAACGTCAACAACCGCGAAAACACTCCGCCCGGCGTGCTGGCCGCTCTCGTCGCGGCAAACGGGGTCATCTATGACTGGAGCCCCTCCCCCGACCCGATGCGCGTAACCGGGGGAGCCGATCTCGTGGATGCGTTTCTCTCCCCGGATGAATCGCTGCTCGCGCTGTTCGAAAGAACCGGCGGAAAGGAGGGGCCGAACGCAACCCGGGTGCTCTGCTTCAATCTGCTGAACAGCAAACTCGTGCGCGCTTTCACGGTCGCGGACCGCAAGCTGGCGGCGGCGGCGTTCGTTCCGGGCAGCACGCTCTTTGTCGCGCCGCAGCTCGCACAGGAGGCGTTCAATCAGCCCGACCGCCTCGTTGCGGTCGATCTGCGTACCGGAAGCGTCAAAAGCGAATCGCTGCCGTTCGAGCAGCCGGTCCGCTCCTTTGCGGTCAATGCCGAGCGCAGCTTCGTCACCCTTGAAAAGAGCGAAAACATCCTCATGATCCCGCACGAAGCCTTCGAGGCTCCGGCGCGGCAGATCCGGACGCTCGTCCGGGAGCCGGAGCTGCTGCTGACGCCGGACGGAAGCAGGCTTGTCGTCTACGGCAACGGGCGCATGGAGCTCTACAACGCGGCGATCCCGGTCCCGGAACTGCTTTCGAGCCGCGAAATCCCGGAGGATTTCAAGCCATCCCGGGCGATCGCGGCCTCCGACGACGCTTCGGTGCTGGTCTTCCTCGACCCCTCCGGCAAGGCGTATCTGTACGCGGGCGGAATCTTCCGCGCACTCGACGGCAAAGTCACCGGAACCGGCTGCTGCCGGCTCGCGGACCGCAAGCTTTTTCTCGGCATCCAACAGAAGGAGGCGGTCAGTCTCTACAGCCTGCCGAACGAAGTCGAGCCCCAGGCGACCTGCGCGCCGGGAGAACTCCGCCCCCGCATGACCGGGCGCAACTTCCGCCTCTTCGTACGCACCTCGACGGCGGAGCCGGAGCTGATCCTCATCGACAACCGGGCCAATATCTTCGAGCTCACGGTGAAACCGCGCCGCTGGCAGAAGCGGCTCCTCTTCGAAGCCGCAAAATGACCGCCTGCGCCGGCCCGGGGGGAAAATTCCGGCAGATCAGCGACGGATGAACGGAAAATGGACGAGGACGGCGGCACGCTTCTTCCGGTCGAACTGCCCGCGGTTGACAATGAGGATGATCGCGAGCCCCACGACGAAGGTCACGAGCTCCGAAACCGGGATCGCCGCCGCACTGCCGGAAATGCCCCGGAGCCGGTAGAAGCCCCAGACAAAAACCGTCGGCAGCAGGATTCCGCGCAGGCCGCCCGTCACAAGCGAACAGAGCGGCTTATGCAGCCCCGTGAAGTAGGAGGTGAACACGATGTTCACCCCGGCCAGCAGGAACATCCAGCGGAACGTGTGCAGAAAGCCGCGCGCCGCTTCGAACGCGGCCTCGTCATCCGGCAGAAAAGCGCGCAGCAGCGGGTCCGGCCAGATGCTCAGCACAGTGAAAATCGCCGCGCCGATCAGGAAAACCGTTCCGAACGCAGTGAGCAGAAAAGCCGTCGCCCTTCCCCGTTTGCCTGCGGCCATATTGCAGCTGACAAGCGGACTCAGCGTGTCGCTGAAGCCGAACGCGGCCATCATACCGAACACCAGGAGGTAGCTGATCACAGCGAATCCCGCAACGCCGCTCGCCCCGGCCTCCCGGATCATGATTCCGTTGATCAGAAAGACGATGAATCCGCCGGAAATCTCATTCAGAAGCTCGGAGGAGCCGTTGTAGACCGCCCCGACAAAGTCGTACCAACCGCCCAGGCGGCGGGTCAGGCGGATCCGGCAGCCGGGATCCGGCAGCCGGCAGAGCGCGACCAGCAGCGTAAAGGCGAATGAGAGCCCCGTCGCGTACGCGGCCCCCGCCAGCCCCCAGCCGAAGATGCAGATGAACAGCCAGTCGAGAATGACGTTCACGATCGAGCCGCCGGTCACGGCGACCGAAGCGATGGCCGGGCTGCCGTCCACGCGCACGAAAAACGAAAGTCCGAAACCGAGGATCATGAACGACTGGAACGCGGCGGTGATCCGGAAATAGAGCCGCGCCATGTCATGCAGCTCCTCATTCACGCTCAGGATCCGCAGGATCTCATCGGTGAAGCAGAATGCGGTCAGAGTGAAAGTCAGCGAAAAAAGCGTCAGCGTAATCATCGCCTTCGTGAAGATCGCGGCCGCCTTCCCCCAATCATGCTCCCCCGCGTATTTCGCATATTTGACGACGCTGCCGGTCGAGATGACCGTGCTGACCCCGCCGATCAGCGTGAAGAGAGGCATGACGAGGTTCACCGCCGCCAACGCCGTCGCACCGACGAAGTTGCCGACGAACATACCGTCAACGATCGCCGCGGAAGAGCTCGCCATCGTCGCGAGCGTCCAGGGAACCGCGACTCCGAAATAAGCGGGAAGCACCGGGCTCCGCAGCATCCTCTGTGCCGGATCCATAAAAACCTCTCCTTTGCGTAAATCCGGTTAATATAGCTGTAATTCAGCAAAATGCAAATACACTTCCGGCTTGCTTTTCCGGGAAAGATGCGGTAAATTATATGAGAATGGAAGGAGCCGATCATGAAGATCATCGATGTGCATATCCACTACGCCGGCCACGAGGGATTCAATGAGACCGCCCGCGAATCCGGCCAGGTCAATACCGCCGCCGCCGTCGCGGAGAATTTCGCCCGCTGCGGCGTCGTCATGGCGATCGCGATGGGAACGGGACGGAACGGGGAGGAAAGCGGCGTCTGCGAGCCGATGCGGCCGGATCTCGCCGGAGCGGTCACGCCGGAACACTACGGCCAGCCCGCAAACATCGCATATTGCGCCGGAGTCGATTCGGCCGCAATCACGCCGGAGAACACGGAAAAATCGCTCGAGCTCTTCGAGGAGTTCCTGAAAACGCCGCAGTGCGTCGGGCTGAAGTTCTACCCCGGTTACCATCACATCTACCTTTCGGACAAACGGCACGGGCCGTTTTTCGAGCTTGCGGCGGCATACGGCGTACCGGTGGTGATTCACTCCGGCGACACGGCGGGGAACCGCGGCCATGTGAAGTATTCGCATCCGCTGACCATGGACGAGGTCGCGGTCGACTTTCCGCAGACGCACTTCGTGCTCGCGCACTACGGGAACCCGTGGATCGTCGATGCGACCGAGGTCGCCGCGAAGAACGAAAACGTCTCGATCGACCTCTCGGGCCTCGCCGCCGGCAAGATCGACAGCCGCGTTTTCCTCGAGCAATACCGCGGATATATCGAGCACCTGAAAACGTGGATGACCTATCTCGGCGACTGGAACCGGTTCATGTACGGCTCCGACTATCCGCTGGTGAACATCGACGAGTATATTAAAGTGATCCGGGCGATTGTCCCGGAGGAGCATCACGAAGAAGTGTTTTACAACAACGCACTGCGGACCTTCCGCAAACTCGCGCCCCTGATGGAGGCTATGGCAAAATGATCAGGATCGGACAGGGCTATGACGTACACAGGCTCGTGACGGGGCGCAGGCTCATCCTCTGCGGCGTGCCGGTTCCGCACCCGACCGGGCTGCTCGGGCACAGCGACGCGGACGTCGCACTCCACGCGCTGACGGATGCGATTCTCGGAGCGCTCGCGCTCGGCGACATCGGGCAGCTTTTTCCGGACACCGACCCGGCGTGGAAAGACGCCGACAGCATGAAGCTGCTGGCCGCGGTCATGGCGGATCCGCGCGTATCCGGCTGGAACATCGTGAACCTCGACCTGACCATCATCGCCCAGAAGCCGAAACTGCTTCCGTACAACCTCGAAATGCGGACCAACCTCGCCAGGGTGCTGAACCTGCCGCTCGACCGCATCTCGGTCAAAGCGACGACCACGGAGAAGCTCGGCTTTGAAGGGCGGGAAGAGGGAATCGCCGCATCCTGCGTCGTCCTGCTCGAAAAACAGCCGGGCGCTTAGAACTTATCCCTGAGTAAGGAATTTAACGCGAGAAGGCACAATTTTCTTATTTTGGGACAGGCTCTTAATAAAAATCAATATTGAAGCGCGCTTCCGGATTGTTCCACCGCTCGGAGACTTCCGCGCAACTCAGATTTTCGACATGACCGTCGAAAAATCCGGCGTTCAGTGAACCGCCGTGCCGGAAGGCGCACCGTTCGATCTTTTTTCCGGGCAGCACCTCCGCATCGTACCGCTCATTGTAAATTACCCGGGCGCCCAGCGCATCCATCCACGTCGCAGATCTCGACGGCGCATACAGCCGCGAAATCCGGAACGCACGGCCGCCGGCAAGGCTTCGGTAAGTCACGCCGTACGAACGGTAGGGGAAATGCCCGCCCCCGGACACGGCGAGAGAATCCGGACAGAGCAGCAGCCGGGGGAAACGATCCTCGCGACTCTGAAGCGGCGCCTCCCCGTCCGGCTCGGCGCCCGCCCCGACCAGCCGCCGGAACTCCAGGAGCGAGTACCACGGCGGATTCTGCGGAGGCACCCAGCAGTCGGAATACGAAACCGCATAAAGCGCTCCGGCCTGATTGTAGTTCTTCAGGACTCCCACGCACTGATTGCGCCGCGCCGCCCTCCGAGCGCTGTTCAGGGCGAAGAACAGCATTGCGGCCAGGAGCGCAATGACAACAAGCACCACCAGCAGCTCGAGCAAAGTAAATCTGCGACGACCCATCATCGCCTCATTTAAGTAATCGTTTAATATTTCATGTAAAATAAAACAACCCTGCCATCCGGGAATCCCTCCGGAAATCAGCTGATATTTCCACCTGCATTCTGAGCATAACCGGAAATATCGCGATATCCGGACAACAAAAAAAGACCCGAACCATTTAAGCCGGATCTTTAACTTACAGCCTGCAAGACGCTCTGTCAAGCGGACAGAGGGAAATTCACCGCAGTTTCAGCGTCGCCAGCGCCAGCAGCGCGAATACGCCGGAGAGGATCCAGAACCGCACCACGATCTGTGTCTCGGTCCAGCCCCGCCTTTCGAACGTGTGGTGAATCGGCGTGCACGGGAAAATCCGCTTCCCGGTCAGCTTGAAGTACGGGACCTGCAGCATCACCGAACCCGCCTCCATCACGAAGACGCCTCCGACCAGCAGCAGCAGCACCTCCTGACGCACGAGCACCGCGAGAAAGCCGATCGCTCCCCCGAGCGCAAGGCTCCCCGTGTCCCCCATGAACATCGAGGCCGGGTGGCAGTTGTGCCAGAGGAACCCGATGCAGCCGCCGCAGACCGCGGCCGCGAACACCATCCCCTCCCCCGCGCCGGGAATGAACGGAACTTTCAGGTAGTTCGCAAACACCGCGTGTCCCATCAGATACGCGAACGCCGCATAGGTCAGCGTACAGAAAATCGTGCAGCCCGTCGCGAGCCCATCCTTCCCGTCGGTCAGATTCACGGCATTCGAAGTCGAAACGACGGTCCCCACCGCAACCAGAACCGTCCACGGCGCATAGACGAGGACCGGGTCCTTGAAGAACGGGAGCATAAACTGATCCATGTACGGGCCGACCTCCGGCATGCGGAAAAGCGCCCAGACTCCGAGCCCGGCAATCGCGATCTGCAGCAGCAGCTTGTACCTGCCGGGGAGGCCGTCGCGGTCCTTATAGACCACCTTGCGGTAGTCGTCGTAAAAACCGACCAGCGCAAAAGCGAATGTCGTCGCGACGAGCAGAATCGAAATCGGGCTGCTCATCATGTTCCAGAAACAGGCCGACACGAGGACACCGCCGATCAGCAGGATCCCTCCCATACACGGGGTGCGGCTCTTCTCCTTGTCGATGAACTCGGGCGGAACGAGCCCCTCCAGCCGTTCGGCGGACTGCGCGTTCAGCCGGCGCAGCTGGCGCGCGGTGAAGTTCCCGAGCAGGATCACGATCAGAAACGCGGTGATCGCGGCACCGCCGGCACGGAAGGTCACATATTCGAACAGGCGCAGCGGCAGGAAGTCGTTACCGAGCAGCGAAAGCAGATACAGCATGGACGATTTTTCTCCGGAAAAAAGGGGTTGGTTTGGCACGCGACATACTATAAGCCCCTTCCGGGTATTTTCCAGTCGAAAGCGAAATAAAAACGCAAGAAAATCCGTATGATTGAATGGAGCCGGGAAGAAAAACTCCCCCGCCGCACCGGACAGGCGCAACGGGGGAGAGGTTTCCATGGAACGGAGAAGTTCACCGCACCGGCGTGTAATCGATCACAGACTCCCCGTCCGTCGCCTCCAGTTTGAAAATCACGGGACGCAGCCCGTCGTTGCAGCTGCAGATCGCCACTCCCGGCTTCCGGATCCAGTCGCCGTAGTAGAAGAGGCCGTTCCCCGCGCCGTGCGCCAGCGCGAACGCGTACTGGTAGATCGCCTTCCACGCTTCGTCGCAGAACCCTTCCGGCTTCGCGTAGTCCGCGTAGAACACCTGGCCGGCCTTCAGCATCGGACACGCATCCAGCCCCTCCGCGCCGTACTCTTTCGCGAGCTCGGCATCAAATGTGGTCTTGAGAACCGTAATCTTCACCTTTTTCATATCAGCCTCCCCGGCAGGTTTGCTATTTCGCCGCTTCGCTCTTCTGCGTGATCTTCTCACCGCCGGGATTGCCGCTGTGCCCGGCGGACTGCGTGTAGATGATCTCCTTCGGCCCCTGCGCCTCTTCAAAGATCACCGCCATGCCGAACGGCGGGCAGACATAATCCCCGAGCCCGGCCATCAGCCTGACCTTGCCGTTGTAACGGCGCATGTGGTAGATCGTATCATAATATTTCAGCGCTTCAGTCGGCCTGATGTGCCACGTGCCGCGCAGATGCCCCATCGCCGCGCCGCCGATGTCGCACATCCACGGCTGGTTCAGAACCGCCTCCGTCACGTCCCCGTCGAGCCCGGCCGCGAAGCCGGTCTGCATGCCGCCCTGGCTGTGCCCCTCCACCCGGAGGTTCTTTCCATCCCATTCCGGCAGGCTCTTCACATACTCGAGGGAACGGATCAGCCGCAGCATCATGCCGTTGAAATAGGTCGTCTCAGGATCCTCGTTCTCTTTCTGGCTGAACGCATAGCTTTTAAGCTCGCCTTTCGAAAGATTCGAGTAGTATTCGCGCGGCTGGCCGTTCAGGAAACCGTGCGCGTTGACCGAAAGAACAATGCGGTCCTTCGCCATGCCGTCGTTTTTTCCGATCGGATAGACGCCGTAGCCGAAATAGACGACCGTTGCAGGAAGCGATTTCTCCTTCGCGTTTTCCGGCATGCAGAGGTAGCCGGACATCGGCTTGCCGCCCGGAGCAGCGACTTTCACGTCGTAGCAGACCACGCCTTTCGTCCTCACTTCGACCGGAACCTTTTCGAGGACCTTCAGCGGGACCTCTTTCACGCGCGCCTTCTGGCGCTCCCAGAACGCATCGAAATCCTTCGGTTCGGGGGCGACGGCGAGCTTGCCGGTCTCGACCGCCGCGCCGGAGGTGACCGCCACGTTCCGCGAACCGTTCTTCAGCACGGAGCCGTCCGCATTCGCAGCCTTCACGGTCAGGCGGATGAAGCCGGGCGTCTTCCCCTGCGTCGTGACCTTCACCGGAGCGCCGGACTTCGCCTCGCCCTTTTCGACGACGCCGTCGTCGCCGCGCCGTTCCCACGAAATGAGTTTGTCCGCCTTCGCCGGTTCGCCGTTCTCAAGCAGCTCGACCGTGAAGACGATCGGCTCTCCGACCTTGTAGGAAACTGCCGGCCTGTCGGTCGTGACCCGGAAGGCGAAGCCCTTCGCCGCCACTTCCGGCGCTCCCTGCACCGTAGTGACGATCTTCGCGGGAGCCTGCGCCTCCGCCTTCTTCTCCTCCGCCGACGTCGCGCATCCCGCAAGCAGCAGGAGCGACGCGAGCGATACCGCGGACAACATGGATTGGATGGACACTTTTTTCCTCCTTCGTTTGCCGATCATTTCACGATCGATTGATAACCCTGCCAGAGCAGATAAAACAATACTACCATCATCGCCCCGACCACAGCGACGAGAATCCAGCGCATCCAGTTGATTCCGCCGGTTGCATACGCGGGATTCGGCTCCTCGGGCCCGGCCGAATAAGCGATCGTCTCTCCCCGCCCTCTGCTCTCCGGACGAACCGAGGCCGCCTGGCTGCCGTAGGCGAGGATCAGGAGCGGCTCTCCGCTCTCAAAAACGATATCGCTCCGCTCCGATCCGGCCCGGAGCCGCACCTCGTCAAGCGGCGGCCTCCCGCCGTTGTCCACGACCAGCCGGTAGTACGGGAAGCGCCTGCCGTCGACGGGAAGCACGGCGATACTCTCCGCTCCGCCGTCACAGGAGAGGCGGCTCTGAACCAGCCTCCCGAGGAACAGATACTTCTTCCCGTCCATGCTGCCGTAGAACTCGACGCCGCGCGCGAACAGTTCCTTCGAAACGATCTCCGACCGGAGCGAGCGGAATCCCTCCGGCTCAAACCGGCCCTCCGCGACAGTACGTCCGCCCTCTTCGCGGCGGACCGACTCCAGCGGTTCTTCCACTGTGACCAACGGCGCGAACACCGTCTTCTCCTCGCCGGAGAGCGCAACGAAGCGGTCAATCCTGATCCGGCGGCGCGCATACCCCTCCCCGCCCGGAATCAGGCCGCCATCGATGGAAACGCCCGGCGGCTGAACCTCTTCCGGGTAATCCATGACCCGGATCCGCAGATAGCGGGCGGACACCGGAGGAAACGAAATCACCCTGCACTCCGCCTCCGCCCGGGAATAGTCGTAAAACGGCCGGTCCGCCGCGACGGGCCTGAAATTGACGCCGTCCTCGCCGGCCTCGATCCGCACAAGCTTGTCGAAGTCACGCTCGGCGGTCCGGAGCTCCACAGCGTCAACCGCCGTCCGGCTCGGATTGTCGAACACGACGCCCGGCGTGCGGTCCGTAGAGTAGTGCGGTTTCGATGCCAGCCCGAGCGGCCGCATGAACTTCTGCGCGACGGGGACCATGACCGGTTCGAAACGGGACGGGATCTCCCGGCCGTCCGGCGTAAACACCGCCGTATTCGGATGCGCGGCCCCCTTCACGGCAAGGTCGCGGTCGACGCGAAACGCGCCAAGCGCCCCATCGCCTGCCCCGCGCGTCAGGATCTTCCGCCACGGGTAGAGCGCAAGCGCCTCCGGTTCAGCCGCGCCGAGCAGCGCGGCGAAGAAAAACAGCAGGACCGGCAGAAACCGCATCTTCATTTCATCAGACTCCCGCCCCGCAAACCGTCATTTCCCCAGCAGGTCGCCGATCAGCGTCTTCACATTCTTCACGAACGCCGGATGGCGGGTCACGCAGGGGAGATGGCCCGGCAGGAAATTCACGACCCGGCCGCCCCAGCGCGTGAACGACTCGGTGCACTGCGGAAAGGTCCCCATGCTGATCGTCGTCTCCATCAGGATCGTGAAAGGACGGGTCTGCTCCAGCCCGGTGTAGATCTCATCCTGCGGGAAGTCCATCGGGACAAGCTTCTTCACGAGCGGATGGCGGCACTTCGCCGGGACAACCGCATACGGCTCATGCGGATGAAAGCTCGGCTCAAACCCGTCCGGATCGTTCGGGCGCACCCAGCGGAGCCCGGAGGACTCGCGGAACCAGTCGTACGGCCAGAACGCCGAGCTCGCACCGTGCAGCAGCAGCATCGGCTTGCCGGTTTCGCAATAACGTTTCACGGCGGCGGCCGCCGCCCCGTCCGGGATCGGAAGCCCGCAGGTGTCCGCGATCATGTTCAGGATCAGGAGTTCGCACTCCGCCGCAAGGTCGTATGCCGTGAAGCATGACCAGTCATTCTCATAAAACCGGATTCCGGGGAAGTCGCCCGCGAGCTCTTCATATGTGTTCCGCCCCGGAGAGGTATTATAATGGTCGTCCGCTGCAAAAAGAATCATATCCGTACCTGTCTGTTAAAATAGCCGTTTCCTTATTTTAGCACGGAACAGGCGTGTTTTCCACTTTGCACGGCAGGATTTCACGGAAAACATCGCCCCCGGAGCCGCCGCCCCGCCGCCGGACGCAATTGCGGGAGGCGGGGGACATCCCTTCCCCGCGCCTCCCGCATCCCATGTTCGACCTCTTTCAGGAGTTCAGCGCGCCTGCGGAACAGGCTTGACCTCCCACTCGTAGCGGCCCAGCACCGCGGTGCGGACCGCGATGTTGTCGAGCCGTTCACACGCCTGGCGCAGAACGCCCGCCAGCGAGAGGAAGATCACGCCGGTCTCGACGTTGTACGCCCCCTTGCGCAGGTTGTCGAGATAGAACTCCTCCATGCGGTCGACCCGCTTGCGGATCTCGCGCCCGAGCTCATGCGCGAGCGAGGCGGAACCCGCCTCACCGAACTCCAGCGCGGTGAACACGTGTTCGGCCATACGCCCGGCATCCCCGAAGAGCTCGCGCAGCTCCTTTTCCGACTTTCTCGACAGCTTTTCGCGGCGTTCCGCGAGGCGGGCCGCCTCCTTGAGCACCTGTTTCGCATAATCCGCGAGGCGCTCCGCGTCGTTCGCGCAGTGGGTCAGCACCGGGATCATCGACGACTGCTCCGCGGTCAGCCGCCGCTGCGCGAGCTGGACCAGGTACGAGGTGATCTCCTCCTGCATCCGGTCGATCTTGTTCTCGCGCTTGCGGAACTCCTCGCGCTTCGAACCGTCGGCCCGGCCGTCCAGCACGGTTTCGCGCATGCACTTTTCGAGCAGCTGCCATGCGCCGCGCGTCATCGTGCGCAGACGCACCACCGTCTGATGCAGCGCGATCGGCGGGTTCTCAAGCAGATACGGGTCGAGGCTCGTATACTTGACCTTCTTCTTCGCCGGAATCAGCCGCTCGCAGACGCGGGCCATCGGCGTGACGAACGGCAGCAGCAGGATCGCCGTGAAGACGTTGAAGAGCGTATGCGCGTTCGCGATGTGGCGCGGAACGTTCTGCGCGATGGCCCCGAACGCATCCCCCGGCGTCACCGCGTCGACGATGTGGAAGAAGACCGGCACGCCGGAGTTCCCCCACGGAACGTAGAAGAACGCCAGCATGATGACCGTCCCGATCACGTTGAAGAGCGTGTGCGCCAGCGCCGCCTGCTTCGCGACCCGGTTGGCCGGAATCGCCGCAAGCTGCGCGGTCACGGTCGTGCCGATGTTCGCGCCGAGCACCAGCGGCATCGCCGTGTAGAGGTTGATGAGCCCACCCGCGCCGAGCGCGATCACAATGCCCGTCGACGCCGAGCTCGACTGGATGATCATCGTGACCACGAGCCCGATCAGCAGCGCTCCCATGACCGCCCCGAACGGCATTACACCGCCGGCCGGCTTGCAGTCGAAGCGCGCGAACAGGTTCGTCACGAGCTGGAAGTCCGCGATCCGGGTCAGCTCGTCGCTCATCATGACCATGCCGTAGAAGAGGAATCCGAAGCCGAGCACGGTTTCGCCGATTCCGCGGCAGTTGCGGTACGGAATGAAGAAGAGCAGAAGCCCGATGATGATCGCCGGCAGCGCCAGTGCAGATACGTTGAACGAAACGATCTGCGCGGTCACGGTCGTGCCGATATTCGTGCCGAAGATGATTCCGATCGACTGCGCGAGGTTCAGCAGCCCGGCGTTGATGAAGCCGATCACCATGACCGTCGTCGCGCTGGACGACTGGATCACGGCGGTGACGCCGGCTCCGGCCAGCAGGCCGATGCAGCGGTTCCGCGCAAAGAGCTGGATGATCGTCTTCATCTTCTCCCCGGCGGTCTTCTGCAGCCCGTCGCTCATCAGGTGCATGCCGAAAACGAAGATCGCGAGCCCCGCGAACGCTCCGATGAGCAGATTCCACAGATTCAGCCCCATTACCTCGACCGTCACGCCGCGGGTCAGCAGCTCGCCGTCCGGCCCGGTCGGCTTGATCTCGATCTCGTAAGCGCCCGTCGCCTCCCCGAGCGTGACGCGCGTCTCGGCCACGCCGGTCGCATCGGTCAGCGCCGAGGTACGCGACAGCCGGGCGCCGTTCCCCGGAGCCCGGGCAACTTCGAAGTAGACCGGCCGCCCCGCAACCGGTTTGCCGTCGGAATCAACCACGCGGACCGCAACCGGATCGCGGAGCCGGGAGCCTGCCGCCCCTTCCTGTCTGCCGCCCGCGGTCTCGACGCCGGTCACGAACCGGTAGACGGCGGCTTTTCTCTCCGCCCCCTCCGGCGTGACCCGCAGATAGTTATCCCCGAGCTTCCGCCCGGCCGTGACCGGAATCCGGATCATGCCGCCCGCATCGGAACGGACCTCCCGCCCGGGAACCGTCAGGTCCGAACCGGCTTCGGGTTCGACCGTGACCGCGCACCCCGGGACCGGGGCGCCGTCCGCATCCGTGAGCTCAAGCACCAGCTCCAGCGGGAACGGCTTGCCGGGAACGCCGGCCTGCCGGGCTCCGCGCAGGACCCGGATCGAGTCGACCCTGCCGTCCCCGCCGGGAGCGCAGCCCGTCGAAAGCGCAAGGAGAAGCGCGAACAACGCAAACAGTACATGTCCTGTACGAAAGCGCATTATTTCGCAGCTCCTATCCTGCGGTGCCACATCGCGGCCAGGGGGCTCGCGATGAAGATCGACGAGTAGGTGCCGATCACGATGCCGAGCATCATGACCAGCACGAAGTCGTTGATCACGATCCCGCCGAAGCAGAACATCACCGCGACCACGAGGAAAGTCGTCACGCTGGTCAGCAGCGTGCGGCTCAGCGTGCGGTTGATCGAGATGTTGATGATCTCACGGAACGGCTTCTCCGGCATAAGCTTCGAATCCTCGCGGATACGGTCGAAGATCACGATCGTGTCGTTGATCGAGTAGCCGATGATGGTCAGCACCGCCGCAACCACGGGGAGCGACAACTCGCGCCCCATGAGCACGAAGATTCCGACCGCGATAATCACGTCGTGGACGAGCGCGAGGATCCCCGCCGCCGCGAACGAAAGCTCGAAACGGATCGAGATGTAGATGCTCATGCCGAGCAGCGCGACCAGGATCGCGATGATCGACGCCTTGCCGGTCTCGGCCCCCACGAGCCCGCCCACCGTCGTCTCCTGCCCGTCCGCCGCCTTGAGCTGCGGGAACTTCTCGTTCAGAAGCGCAGTGACCCGGTCGTTCAGGGAGAACGCGGCACTCTCTTCGGAGCCGTTCCGGTCGCGGATCAGGATCTCGAGCTTGCGGTTGTCGCGGACCGCAGGATTCGATTTGTAGCCGATCCTGACGTTCTGGTCGATCGGCTGCAGCAGCTTTTCGAGCTCCGCAACCGGAACCTGTTCGTCATAGGAGTAGCTGATCCGGGTTCCGCCCGTGAAGTCCACGCCGAACATTTTCGCGCCCCGGAACTCGAAGACGAGCAGGCTTCCGAGGATCAGCAGCCCCGAGACCAGGAACGCGACCTTCCGCCGCCCGAGGAAATCGAACGCGGGGTTCGAGAAAACGCGGCACATCCTGAGCGTCTTCCAGTTGCGGTACTTCAGCGCATAGTCGAAGATCAGCCGGGTCAGGCAGAGCGCCGTGAACATGCTCGACACGATGCCGATCGAGAGGCTGACCGCGAACCCCTTCACGGGGCCGCTGCCGAGGTACATCAGGATCAGCGCGCAGATAAGCGTGGTGAGATTGCCGTCGAAAACCGCCGAAAACGCCTTTTCGTAGCCGAGGTCGATCGCGGTCGCGAGGCTCTTCCCCCCGGAGAGCTCCTCGCGGATCCGCTCGAAGACCAGCACGTTCGCATCCACCGCCATGCCGAGCGTCAGGATCACGCCCGCGATGCCGGGCATGGTCATCGTCGCGCCGAACGCCGCCATCGCGCCGAGAATCAGCACAATGTTCGCGCCGAGCGCGATGCATGCGATTGCGCCGGCCCGGAAGTAGTAGACGCACATGAAAATCGTCAGCAGCACGGCCGCGAGCAGCCCCGCATACACGCCGTTCCGGACGTTGTCCGCCCCCATCGACGGCGCGGTGTCGTAAACCGCGGTCACCTTGATCTGGAACGGGAAGCTGCCGGCGCTCAGCGCGTCGGCGATCTGCTGCGCCTCCTCGTTCGAGAAGGAACCGGAGATCTCGGCGTTGCCGCCCGCGATGACCGACTGGATCACCGGCGCACAGTAAAGCCGGTCGTCGAGCACGATCGCAAGCTGGCGATGCAGGTTCTCCGCAGTGACCCGCGCGAAGTCGGCCGCGCCCTTCGAATTGAACTCCAGCGCGATCTTGATCTGGCCGAACTGGTCGCGGACCGGCACCGCCTTCGAAACCGACTGCCCGGTCATCTCCGGGCGGCGGGCGACGAGGTAGCGCGTGCGGCTGCGGCCGTTCTCCTCAAGGACCTCGTATCCCGGAGGCGCCATGAAGGTCGCGGGGTCGTAATCCGCAAGCAGCCGGGCACTGTCGGGATGCACGAGCCGGAAGTTCAGCTTGCAGCTCATCCTGATGAGCGACAGAAGCTTGTCCTTCTCATCCTTCGAGGTGATCGGCGCCTTCAGCGAAACCGAGCGCGAACCGAACGGCGTGATGTCCGACTCGAAGATATTCTGGGATTCGAGCCGCTTGCGCAGCGTTTCGATCGCCTGCTCGCGATAACGGTTGAATTCAGTCCCGATCTGGCGCTCCATCTTCTCGCGGTCCGCGGCGTTTCCCCCCTCCGCGAATTTCGCGAGCAGCTCCCTGTCCGGGATCAGCTCGAGAATGAACTCGACACCGCCGTTCAGGTCAAGCCCGAGCCGGATCGACCCGGAGGCCTCCTTGCGGACCATCGCGATCACATCCGCGTTGCCCGCAAGATTGCGCCCGGAGACGAGCGGAACCAGATCGACCCTCTTTGCATCGGCCGCTTCGAGGAGCGCCGCCGCCTGATTCAGATCGGGGCGGGCTTCCTGAAGCGCCTTCGCATCGGCCACCAGCTCCGCGGCGGCCGCATCATCCTTCACCTTCAACGCTTTCTGAAATGTCTCATAGAAGTCCCGCGGTGCAAGCGGGTAGATGGAGAACGCGAACACCGCGATGATTGCGGCGATTACAAACGTACGCAGCTTCAGGAATTTCCCGCCCATACGTCACCTCCCCGCGCCGTCGCGGTGCATCGCAACCGCGATTGCGAGTGCCGCAAGTTCATCCGGATCGTCCGGCGCGGCCGAAACGTCAACCTGCTCGGCCGAAGCCGGCAGCGGTTTCGCCGACGCGCCGAACCGCCGGATCAGCAGCGTCATCATGTGGACCACGAACGCCACGAGCAGCGATACCACGATAGTCAGGAGATAAGTCTCCCCCATCACAAGCCATGCCTGTGTCATTTTTCACCTCTCTCAGTAATTCTGCAGCAGACTGATGTAGATCGCTGCGATAATCGCCGTTGTAATAACGCCGAAGATGTTGACTCCGAGCGCATAATGCATAATGATCGCATTCGGGTTCGCCTTGGTCACGCACTTCTGGGCCACCTTGGCCGTCGACGGCACGCAGCTCACGCCCGCGATGCCGATCACGGGGTTGAACTTGCCGCCGGTCACGAAGTACATGAAATACCCGCCGATGATCCCGCCGATGCCGGAGAGCGTCAGAGCCGCCATGCCGAAGAGCAGCAGCGGCAGCACCTCCGGATTCATGATGGTCTTCGCTTCGCAGAGCACGCCGAGCAGCAGCCCGAGCGTCAGGGTCGACGCATAGAGCACGATCTCGCTGACGAGATACTGGAACTTGTCGAGCCCGGATTCGCGGATCGCGATTCCGAGGAAAAGCGAGAAGAAAAGCGGCGACGCCACCGGGAACAGGAACGAGAGCAGCACGCACGCCACAACCGCGAACGTGAGCTTCTGCCCGCTCGTGATCTTCAGCTTCGGATCATCCGGAGGCATGTTGATCTTCTGCAGCTTCTTCGGGATGAAGAGCTTCACCAGATAGGGGAAGCCGCCATACGCGAGCCCGAGGTACATATATGCCACCACCGTGATCGGCACGAAAAGGTGCGGAGAGAGCTTCAGCGAAGCGAAGAGCACCATCGGGCCGTCCGCGCCGCCGACGAGCGCGATCGAAGCGGCGTCCTTGAGGTTGTACCCCCACGCTGCCGCGAGCGGCATCGTGAGCAGCGTCCCGAGCTCCGCGAACAGCGCGACGATCGCGGAGATGTACGGATGCTTCATCACAAAGCCGACGTCGAGCAGCGAACCGATGCCGATGAAGATCAGACACGCGATGAGCCCGTTACTGAACGTGAGCGTGTAGATCGGCTGGAGCCAGTCGATCTGCATGAGCGTCATCAGCTGGTCGTTGTTGCTGATCGTCGAATCGAGGAACAGGTTGTTGACCGCGGTGTGGTCCACCGGCAGTTTGCCCGCCATGTTGATCGGGTCGAAAAACATGGAGGAGACGTTGATCGTGCTCATGCCGAGGCCCATCGGGATCATCAGCAGCGGTTCGAGCACCCCTTTGCGTCCGAGCCATACCAACACGAAACCGAGAAGGACAAGGACGACCCGCGCGATGACAATCGCCGGATCCGAGGCGGCCATCACACTGAATCCCTGGAAAATGTCGAGGAAGTTACCCATGACGAACCTCCCCTCAGTACTTGACCACGGCGAGGAGTGCGCCGGACTGAACCTGTTCGCCTTCCTTCACCTCGAGCTTCGCAAGCGTACCGGAAACCGGGGCGTTGATCGGCGTCTCCATCTTCATGGCCTCGAGCACCATCATAAGCTCGCCGGCCTTGACCGTGTCGCCGGGCTTCGCGAGGATGCGGATCACCGCGCCCGGAAGCGTCGAACGGACCTCCTCGAACTTATCCTCGGCTCCGCCCATCGCGGCCTGGCGGACCGGCTGCTCGGCCGTGATCCCTTCCGCGACCGAGAAATCATACTGCCTGCCGTTGACCGTGGCCGAGCTGCCGGAGAACTTCACGGCGAAATTCTTCCCGTTCAGCGTAACTGTCATCGCATCGGATTTCGGAGCGGATTTGGCGCTCTTCTCCGCAGCCTCCTTTTTATGGTCGACCTTGCGGACGCCGATCGTGCCCTCGCCTTTCAGGAAGCGGATGCCCTTCTCGCTGCAGCTCGCGGCGATGAAGATGTTCTCGTCCGTGACCGGCAGCTTGTTCGCCTCGAGCATTGCGACGGCGGCCTTGCGCCCCTTCGCGGGATTCTCGTCGTTGATGTCGAGCGGGCTGCGCGTGGTCGGCTCGAGCTTCAGCTGCCCGGAGGCGATCTTCACGATCTCCGGGTCCGGATCGGCGGGGGTCCGGCCGAAGTAGCCGAGCACCATCTTGCCGTACCCTTCCGCAATCTTCTTCCACGGCCCGAACATCACGTTGTTGAACGCCTGCTGGAAGTAGAACTGGCTGACCGGCGTCACCGAAGTGCCGAAGCCGCCCTTCGCGACCGCTTCGCCCATCGCCGCGATGACCTCCTGGTATTTGTCCATGAGCCCGTTGTCGCGCAGCATCTGCGTGTTCGCGGTCAGCGCACCGCCCGGCATCGGAAAGAACGGGATGAGCGCATTGACCTGCGTGGCTTCCGGCGGCATGAAATAATCCTTCATCGCCTCCTTGAGGCTCTCCTCGAGCTTGATGATCTTCTTCACGTCGATGCCGAGGTCGTACTGCGTGCCGCGCAGCGCGTGCCACATGGTCAGGATATCCGGCTGGCAGGTTCCGCCCGAAAGCGGCGCGATCGAGAGGTCGAGCTGATCCGCGCCGCCCTCGAGCGCGGCATGGTACGCCAGCACGCTGCAACCGGCGGTTTCGTGGGAGTGGAAGACGATCCGCGTATCCCTGCCGACGAGCTTCCGCGCCATCTTGATCGTTTCATGGACCTTGTGCGGGGTCGAGGTGCCGGAGGCATCCTTGAAGCAGAGCGACTCGTACGGAATGCCGGAGTCGAGGATGCGCCGCAGCACGGACTCGTAAAACTCGACCGTATGGCCGACGCAGCCCGGCGGGAGCTCCATCATCGTGACGGTAATCTCATGCCTGAGCCCCGCCTCGGCGATGCAGTGCCCGCTGTAGAGGAGGTTGTTCACGTCGTTCAGCGCGTCGAAGTTGCGGATCGTCGTGATGCCGTGCTTCTTCATGAGCTGCGCATGCAGCTTGATGATGTCGCGCGGCTGGCTGTCGAGACCGACCACGTTGATACCGCGCGCCAGCGTCTGGAGGTTCGCGCTGTTTCCGGCGATCCGCCGGAAGTCGTCCATGACCCGGAACGCATCCTCGTTGCTGTAAAAATACGCGGCCTGGAACAACGCGCCGCCGCCCGCCTCGAAATGGGTGATTCCCGCCGCCGCGGCCTCTTCGACCACAGGGAGGAAGTCCGCACTGAACACCCGCGCCCCGAATACCGACTGGAAACCGTCGCGGAACGCCGTCAACATGAAATCTACTTTTTTCATACCTTCTCTGCTCACTTGATGAATGAATATGGGGGAACAAAAAATACTGCATCGCGTGAGCACACCGGTACAACCGGGTACGAGGATACACACAGTCTGGGGGTATGAGGTCACATACCGCCGGAACACTCAAGCGACGAAAAGCTTAAGCTGCGGCGGGGCCGGCCCTGACTTCAAGGCATGAAGCAAGCCAGACCAATACCTGAGGATGGGAATCCGGCACGGGAAGAAACTCCCGCTCCGCCGGAGAGTAAAGCGCGAGGATCCGCGCGATTTCAAAGCAGGACAGCACGAGCCGCGCGGAGAGCGGGCGCGCCGTTTCCCCGAGACGCGCAAGCAGCAGAACCGACTGGGAGCCGCCGCTGCGCAGGAAAAACGCATCATCCAGCGGAGTCTGGACGGGGCACTGCGAAACCTCGCTGTCCGGCGCCGTCTCCACGGCACCCTTCAGGTGCCACCGGGGAGCCGCGGTATCCTTCTCCATGCAGACAATGGCCGCGGCACTGATGCCGAGCAGGGCGAAGAGCAGAACAAGCGAAGTTATGACGTGTTTTTTCACCGCAGAACCGATACTCCGAAATTAAATTGCACCTAATATAGCAGAGAATGGCGAATTTTCAATCCCGGGAACCGGATTTTTCACGGTAAATCCGCAACCCGGACGCCCGGAGTCCCGCAGCTCCGCGATATGCCGCGGTATTCTTCACTTTCACTTCGCGAAGTGCTTCGCGTAGCGCTCCGGCATCTCGCGCATGTCGAGCAGGATCAGGAAGTCGATCGTCCCGAACTCCCGGTCGTACGCCGGGGCTCCGCATACCTTCGCGCCGAGCTTGATATATCCTTTGAAAAGCGGCGGCAGCGTCCGGATCATCCCCGCCGCATGCTCCTCCAGATAACGGTTGACTTCCGCCTGCGGAACCGCATCGAGCATAAATCCCGGCCGCGGCTTCGCATGCAGTTTATCGCTGACCTGTCCGTTGCGCCTGAAATACTCGTACAGCGCCAGTGCGGCCGCCTGATCGGTCGCTTCGAGGCTCACGCAGCCGAAGAGGTAATGAAATGCCGGTTCCGGATTCCGGCGGCGGCGACGCGCATAACGCACAATGAGCGAACGCGACGGCTTCGGGCGGCGGCGCAGCGCGGCCAACCCGCTCCAGAGCAGTCCGACGACCGCTCCGCTGCGGAACTCCGGCGCAACGCAGGAGCGCCCGACCTCGCACACCTCATGGCGCAATCCGTGGAGTCCCGCAATGGAGAACTCCTCTTCCGAATAGAAGCTTCCCGCCGCGGCGGCCCCGCTCCCGGAGAGAACCCGGTAGGTCCCGACCACCTTTTCACTCTCCTTGTCGACTACGAGCAGATGGCGGCAGTAACGGTCGAAACGGTCGCGGTCGATTCCGCCGGTGCAGTTCGCCAACCGTCCCTGCTCTTCTTTGAACACCCGGTACCGCAGCCGCAGCGCCGCCTCCACTTCGACGGGACTCTCCGCCAGCTTCAGCCGGAAATTCTCCTGTTCAGCCAGCACCGGCGACTCCCGGCGAACCGGCAAATGAAGCAATTGCCCGATATTTCCCTGAACCTTGTCCGAACGCAGCGTCTGCATAATCGATGTCATCATAATAAGCTCCTTCCTTTTGGAGTTGTGTCGCTGCCGTATATCACAGCAAATGTCATGCCAGAATTATTTTTATTTATAACCAGCATGTTACAGAAAAACACAAAATCAAAAACAGCACATAAAATGTGCTATCCGGAACACAAAATGAACACAAGAAACAGATTCTCCTGTTCCATGCGGCATACGGCATTAAAATACCACAGCAGATGTAAAAACGAAAGGGGCGACCGGTTAGAAGCCTGTCAGGAACCGGTGAGCATATCGTAAGCGATTCCCACCGGCGATTGCTTTCCGGCGGAAAGAGGGAAATCAGACAGGGGAATGGTGATTATTTCCGGCAGGAGCAGCGGAAGCATCCCACCAAAAAAAACGCGGGAAGAAGAGAGTCCCCTTGAGGAGTCTTTTCTTCCCGCGCTTCTCTTCCGGGAGCGTCAGAGGATGCCGCAACGCTTCAGGGTGGCGGCGAGCTTTTCCCTGTGCTCCGGAGAGAGCTCGCAGAGCGGCAGACGGTACTCCTCCGCCATCAGCCCGGCCATCGCCATCGCTGCCTTGATCGGAATCGGGTTCGTTTCCACAAACTGGTCGCGGAAGAACGGGTAATATTTGCGGTGATACTCATACGCCTTCGCGAAATCGCCCGCGAGCGCCGCCTTCACCATCTTGCTCATCTCGCCCGGAATCAGGTTCGAAGAGACGCTGATGATCCCCTTTGCGCCGACCGACATCATCGGAATCGTCAGCGAGTCGTCGCCGGAGAGTACAACAATGTCGCAGAGGTCGAGAATCGCCGACACACGGTCGACGCTGCCCGCCGCCTCCTTGATCGCTCCGACCACAGGGTTTTTCGCGAGGCGCGCGACGGTGCATTCGGCAATCGGAACGCCGCTGCGCCCCGGCACATTGTAGAGGACCACAGGCAGCCCTACCTTGTCGGCAACCGTTGAAAAGTGACGGTAAAGCCCCTCCTGCGTGGGCTTGTTGTAATACGGGGTCACCTGGAGCGAGGCGTCCGCGCCGATCTCTTTCGCTTCGGCGGTCAGATAAACGGCCTCCTGGGTGGAATTCGCGCCGGTTCCGGCAATCACCTGACAACGGCCGGCGGAAACCTGCACGACCGTTTCGATGACCTTCAGGTGCTCTTCCGGGCTCAGGGTCGGAGATTCACCGGTGGTGCCGACCGGAACAATGCCGCTCACATTGCCTTCAATCTGGAGTTCTACCAGTTTCTTCAGCGCCTCGTAATCGACCTGTCCATTGCGGAACGGCGTCACCAGCGCGGTATAAACTCCCTCGAATTTCATCATTTTTTGTTGCTCCGGAAAATTGTTGAACGTCCAATGTATCCATATCAGGCGGAAAATCCGCATATGCTCTTCTTATTAAAATAACGCATCGGCCCGGTAAAATCAATCTTATTTCGGGATTTGATTTGAAAAATCCGTTTTCACCGGTTAACTTATGAAGCAAAAAACGGGGGAGTTGTGATCATGTTCAAGCGAAGCCTTTTCCTGTCCGCGCTGGTTCTTCTGCTGGCCGGATGCATCAATTTCCAATACCAGGGTGAAAGCGCGCCTCCGGTGACGGAAGAGGTCACGGTCTTCACCGATGCGACGAAAATCCGCAGGACCTACCGTGTGCTCGGCGAAGCGACCGCCTCCGGCGACTATCGCGACGTGAGCCGCGACCGGCTGCTCGACAAACTCAGAAGCGAAGCCGCCTCCAAGGGAGCGGACGCGATCCTGATCACGGAGCAGCAGGTCGTGCCGAAATCCGAATCGCGCAGCGTGGAACCGCGTTTCAACACAGCCTACGACTACGACAGCGGCTCGAGCAACTGGCGGCAGATCCAGCAGGACGTCGACATGAACTACGGCAGCGTCCGCGGCAGTCTCGAAGAGGTTTCTGTGAACGCGCGCTACGTCCGTGTGCTGCGCGCGGAGTTCCTCAAGTACACCGACGGAACGCAGCCGCTCGAAATCGTGGAACCTGAAAAGAAGTAAAACCGGCCGGCCTTCATAATCATGGTGCGCGAGGGGGGACTTGAACCCCCACGCCTTGCGGCACCGGAACCTAAATCCGGGGCGTCTGCCATTCCGCCACTCGCGCATGTCCGAGTGCGTACTATACCCCGGGATCGTACTTTTCGCAATCGCCCCGGAGCGCTTTTTCACAAGATTTTCCCCGTTCCTTCTGGAAAATCACGGGGAAAGGTGTATTGTTATCAGACAGATAAAGAGTTTACGCCAGAGAAAGAGTTTTTCTTTTATGATCGATATCGCCGAAGATTCCCGTAAAAAAGTGGAGCGCGCGCTTCTGATCGGATTCCGTTTCTCCGATCAGACTGAAGCCGAAGTGGCTGAACACCTTGACGAACTCGCGGACCTTGTCCGCAATCTCGACATCGTCCCGCTCGACCCCGTGGTCGTGAATTTGCATACCCCCTCCCCGCAGTATTACGTCGGCAGCGGCAAGGCGCAGGAGATCGCGCAGCTCATGCAGGAGTGCGAGGCGGACTGCCTGATCTTCGACACGCCGCTCTCCCCCTCGCAACAACGCAACTGGGAGCGGCTCACCCGGAGCTGCGTCATCGACCGGGAAGAGGTCATTCTCGATATTTTCGCCGAGCGCGCCTCCACGCGCGAAGCCGTGCTCCAGGTAGAACTCGCGCGCACGAAGTACTCCCTTCCGCGCCTGACGCGCGCCTGGACCCACCTCTCCCGCCAGCACGGCGGCGGAGCCACCACGCGCGGCGAGGGCGAAGCGCAGATCGAAACCGACCGCCGGCTGCTGCGGCGGCGCATCCGCCAGCTTGAGGAAGAGCTCAAAACCGTCCGCAAACAGCGCGACACCCAGCGGAAGTCCCGCCAGCGCAACCTCGTTCCGCACGGCGCGATCGTCGGATACACGAACGTCGGGAAATCCTCGCTGCTGCAGGAGCTTTCCGGCGCGGAGATCCTCGTCAAGGATCAGCTTTTCGCGACGCTCGACCCGACCACGCGCCGGGTTCCGCTCGAGAACGGCCTCGAGGTGCTGCTGACCGACACGGTCGGATTCGTCCGCAAGCTGCCGCATTCGCTGGTCGAGGCGTTCAAGTCCACGCTCGAAGAGGCGGTTCTCGCGGATTTCCTGCTGCTCGTGCTCGACATCTCCTCCGGGCAGCTCGACGCGCAGTGGGAAACCACGCTCTCCGTCCTCAAGGAGCTCGGCGCCGAGGAGAAGAAAATCATCGTCGTATTCAACAAGCTCGACCTCATCGACCGCGATGCGGAAACCGTGCTGCTTGCACGGCTCCACGGGCTGTTTCCCGGCGCCTTCTATATTTCGACCCATACAGGAGAGGGAGTCGGCGCGCTCAGAGAGCGGCTCGGCGCCATCGCCGCCGAAGAGTTTCAGCTGCTCCGGGTCAAGCTTCCGCCGGAGCGGCACGACCTTGCCGCGCTCGCCCACGCGAACGGGCACGTCTATGAAGAAAATTACAGCGACACGGGCGAACTCGAGCTGGTGTTCACCATCGGCCCGGTGCATCGCCACAAATTCCGGGAGTATGCAATATGAGACGAGCTTTATCCCTCCTGTTTCTGCTGGCCGCCCTCCCACTCCTTTCCGGAGCCGCGAAAAACGCGTGGGACACCTGGCGGCAGGGTTATGAGGTCTACCAGAAAGGCGAAATGTTCCGGGACCGGGGCGACCATACGCAGGCGCTTGAAGCGTTCCGGCAGGCCCTCGCGCTCTATCAGGAGATCCAGCGGATGCGCCCGGACTGGGATCAGAGCATCATCAAGTCCCGTATCGCGGACTGTGAGCGCGAAATCGCAAACGCCCGCAAGCTGCTCGGCGTCGACCCTTCCCCCGTTTCCATCCCGGCGAAACCGGAAACGGAGGGCGTGGACTTCGCGGAGCAGGAGAGCCGCCGGCAGGAAGCCGAGAGCTTCCGCAAACGCATCGCCGACCTGACCGCCGCCAACGAAGAGCTCCAGAAAGAAAACAAACGCCTGAAAACCAACGAGGTGGATGCGCTGAAGCTCCTCCGGGAACAGCGTGTGCTGCAGGAGAAATGCGCCCTGCTTGAAAAGCAGAAAGCGGAACTGGAAAAGAAAGCCGCCCAGCCCGGGACGGAAACGGAAAAGCTGACCAAGCGGCTCATTGAAGAAAAGCTCGCCTCGGAGCAACTCGCCAAACGCCTCCAGCTGGCTGAAACCCGCGCCGCAAAACTCGATGCGGAGCTGGTCGAGGCGGGGAAAAAGACGGGCCTTGCCGAAGCGGCCCTGAAGCAGAATACCGCCGAAGTGCTGCGGCTCAGCCGCGAACTTGAGGAGCTGCGCCGCTTCCAGAATGAATCGGTGAAGAAAGCCGCCGCACAGGAAGCAGCGGAAGCGCAGGAAACGCTGAAACTCAAGTCCGCGGAAAAGAAGGCCGCCGCGCTGACCGTGGAGCTCGCGGTCGTGAACCGCCGCCTCGCCGACGCGGTCAAGGGCGGCAATACCAATCTCAATGCGGAGGTCCTCTCCGAAAACACGAAGCTCAAAAAAGAGGCGGAGGAGGCCCGCAAAGCCGCGGAAGCTGCGGAGGCCGAAGCGCTTGAGGCAAAGAACAAACACCGTCTCGCCCAGCTTGAGCTCGTCCAGGTGCGCGAGACACTCCAGCGCGTGGAGACTTTGCGGCTCAAAGTGGAGAAGGAGTACGCCGCGCTCACGAAATCACTTGAACTCGAGCAGGCCTCCGCAAAACTCTCCGAAGTCGAGATGAAGAACCTGCGCGAGCGCAATGTGAAGCTCGAAACCGATATGAAGGAGTGGAGCGACCGCTGCACGAAACTCGAAGCGCAGCTCAAGAACCGCGACGCCGCCGTCGCCAAGAGCCTCAAAGAGAGCGACGAAGCCAGCGCCGAGCTCACTCGGCAGATCAAGACGCTGAAGGAACAGCTCGAGACCCAGAATAAGGAGCTGAAGCTCCTGGCAACGCAAAAAGCCTCTCAGGAGAAAGCACTTGCGACCGCAACCGCCGAGTTGGCAAAGAGCAAATCCGCGCTCGCGCAGTCCGGGGAAAAGCTCGAGGCCGCAGGCGCAGCCGAAGCGAAGCTCGCGAAGCTCGAACCGGAATTCGCCGTACTGCAGAAGAATTTCCAGGCCGTTCAGAAGGAAGCCGCCACGCTGCGCGAAGCATCGAAGCAGCTCAAGGCTTCGCAGGAGAAACTCACCGCCGCACAGAAGCAGCTCACGGAACTTGAAAAGCATTCCGCGCAGCTCCTCGATGAACAGAAGAAAAACCAGGCGCTGGCCGATGAGAATGTATCGCTCAAAAAGCAGCTCGCCGACCGGCCGGAGAAACCGGTTCCCGCACCCTCTGCGGTTCCGCCGGAGCCGCAGATCGGAAACGCGGCCGTTCCCGCGAATCTCTCCGTCTCCGAGCTCATTGCGGCCGGACGGAAAGCCGAAGCGGATGAAGCCTGGGATCTTGCGGCCTGGAATTACCGCGCCGCGCTCGCAAAGGAGCCGGAAAACGGCTCCGCCGCCGCCGCGCTCGGTATGTTCCACCTGCGCCGTGAAGAGTATGGCCCGGCGGAAGCGCAGCTTGCCAGGGCCGCAGTCCACAATCCCTCCGATGCCGGAATTGCCGCCGCGCGCGCCGAAGCGCTGATCGGGCAGAAGAAGTACGGCAATGCACTTACCGTGTTGGAAAAACCGCTCGCGGCCAAACCGGGCGACTACCGCCTCCGCATGGCGAGCGCACGGGCATTTGCCGGAAGCGGGCAGATGAAAGCCGCCGAGGCGGGATTCGTCGCTGCGTCGAAGCTCGACCCGGCCGCCCCGGCTCCGCACCTCGAACTCGCGCGGCTGAAGCTCGCCGCCGGAGACGAGAAAGCAGCGGCGGAAGCCTATGAAAAGGCGCGCTCACTCGGAGCCGGTCCGGATGCCGGACTCGAGCCGAAGCTCGGCAGGCAGCTGAATGAGCAGCGTGAACTCGCGGCTTTCATGATGACCGCAGCCGCCGAGGCCGCCGGAAACGGCGACTGGACAAGCGCGCTCTGGTACTACCGGCAGCTGTCGGAGATCGACCGCAACAACCGCCTGCTCCCACTGCGGATCGCATTCGGCCAGATGCAGACGGGGGAATATCCGCAGGCGCTCGAAACGGTCGCGATGAATCCGGCCTCGGCGGAGGGGGATATCCTGAAGGTGCTCATCTATCTCCGGCAGGACCGTTTTGCCGACGCGGCGAAAGCGGCAGAGGAGGCGTTGGGGCGGAACGGCGGCAAACCGCCGGTGCTCTCCAGCGAATGGCCCGAGCTGAAACAGGAATTCGAAGCGCAGCGGAAACGCAGGACGCTGAAGGAGTCCGTGGCGGGGCTCGCGTGCGAAAAAGCGCTGGCCAAGCTGGCGGCCGAAGCGCCTGCGCCCGGGAAACAGGCTCCCACGCCTGAATGATCGGAAAAGCCGCACAGACTCGTCGGGCCGCCGATGAACTCCGCACGGATTTACGGTTTCCCCTCTCAGAGCTTATCAACTGATGAAGAATGTTATGGCTTATCAGTTGACAAGCTCTTATTACGGAGAGAGTCTCCCGCTGAAAAACGGGGGCTTTTTTGCTGTATGCGGTCTTTGTTCACATTTTTTCTCATCCCGCAGTTGAAAATGGCTGCGAAAGCTTGTATAATAAGCAAAGAAACACTTTCCTTTAATTCGGAAACAAACGAAAAACAACGTGAAAAAAGCATCGATCTACACCATTGCGCGGGAAGCGGGCGTATCGACCGCGACCGTATCGAAAATCGTGAACAATCACGGCAATATCTCGCAGGAGACCTCCGCGCGCGTCCTTGAAATCATCAAACGGCACAACTACATCCCGCAGCAGCGCAAGCAGTCTGAGAACGCCATCGGCGTAATGACCTTCATGAACAACCGCCGTCCCCTCGCCTCTCCGTTCACGGGGCGGCTGCTGAACGGGGTCTGCCTGCAGAGCTTCGATGAAGGCAAGGATATGATCCTCATCGACGGAGACCGTCTCGCAAACGCCACGCCGGATGAGCTTTACTGTTATTATGCGAGTAATTCGCTCGCCGGGCTCCTCGTCTGCAACAAGCTTGCCGGGGATCCGTTCTGCACGCGGCTGCGCGAGTCGGGTGTGCCGTTCGTGCTGCTCGCAAACCCGGCAGCCGGCACAGAGGTGAACTTTATCGCAACGCGCAACTGCGAAGCGGTTTCCGAGCTGGTCGATTACATGATCTGCCTCGGCCATCGCCGCATCGCCTATCTCGGGCTGCTGAACGAACAGTTCGACAGCCACCGCGACCGCCTGCGCGCGTTCCGCGACACACATGCCAGGCATGGGATCGAGCTGCGCCCGGAATTCGTCCTCGACCTGCCGAACGCCGAAACCACGACCCTCCGCAACACTGTGCTCCGGCTGCTCGCGCGCAAGGAGCCGCCGACCGCGCTGTTCATTGCGTCGGAGGAGTGCGAGAAGGCTTTTCCGCTGCTTTCCGAGATGAAGATCGACGTTCCGAACACCCTCTCCGTCGCCGGAATGCGCATGGAACGCGACGATGCCGGACCTGGGCCCGACTACTCGTGCATCATCCAGCCGACCGAAATGATCGGCCGCCGCGGCGTACTGGCGCTCCTTGAGCTCGCCGCCGGAAAACGAAACAGCGTCCACGAACTGCTCGACAATGCCGTGAATTACGGTGAAACAATCCGGCGAATCGGTTGACGGGACAAAAAAAGCGTTTTTTCTTATTTTCCCTCTTGACATTCCCCCGGAGATCGATCATAATATCAATAGAGAAACAGTTTCCTCAATAAACAGAAACACTTAATATCATGATGCAGCGTTACGAAAAAAATCCGATCCTGACCATTGCGGACCTGCCGGAGAAGACCGGCTACTATATCCTGAACCCGGGAGCTGTGAAATTCTGCGGGGAGTACCTGCTGCTCGCCGATGTGTTCCACGCCGAAGGCGGTATTGTTTTCTGGATTGCCCGGAGCCGGGACGGTTACAGCTTCCGGTTCGACCCGGAGCCGGTCGACTGGCCGAAGCCGCCCGCGTGGTGGAATGAGAACGGCGTTTACGACCCGCGCATCACGCAGTTCGGCGACGAGTACATCATCAGCTACGGCAGCCATGACAACACGCTCGGGACACGCATCGCGTTCGCCAGAACGCGCGATTTCAAAAAGTTCGAGTTCATCTCGGTCGGTTCCGAGATCAACAACCGGAACGGCGCGCTGTTTCCGGAGAAGATCGACGGACTCTACTGCCGCCTCGACCGCCCGTTCGGCGGCGGCGAGCAGTCCCCCTGCGACATGTGGATGAGCTTCTCGCCGGATCTCGTCTACTGGGGGAAGAGCCGCCCGGTCATGACGACGCGCCCCGGGCACTGGGACCAGCTGAAGCTCGGAGCCGGTGCGCCTCCGATCCGGGTCGAAGAAGGGTGGCTCACCATCTACCATGGCGTATCGGCAAGCTGCGACGGTTCGATCTACTGCCTTTATGCGGCGATCCTCGACGCGAAGGAGCCATGGAAGGTCGTCGCCCGTTCGCCGCGGCCGCTGCTCTTCCCGGAAACGCCGTACGAACGCACCGGCCGCGCCGGGAACGTGGTTTTCGCCTGCAATGCGCTGGTCGAGCCGGACGGCACGGTCAAGGTCTACTACGGAGCCGCCGACACCTGCATCGGGCTGGCGGAAGCTCCGATCAACGATATCATCGCAAGCTGTTATGAACCTCACCGCTTCATGAGATAACAAGGAGAACAGAGAGATGAGAAGAAATTTCACCCTGATCGAACTCCTCGTCGTGATTGCGATCATCGCAATTCTGGCATCGATGCTGCTGCCCGCCCTGAACCAGGCGCGCGAACGCGGCAAAACCGCACAATGTTTGAGCAACGTCAAGCAGCTGGGGCTTGCAACGCAGCTCTACACCGGCAGCAACGACGGATGGATGGGTGTTAAAATGTTTCATAAGCTTTTCATTGAAGGAAAGTACCTGAGCCTGAAGTCCGGCGTGTTCACCTGCCCCGGCGACCGGAAACGCCCCGATAACGAGTACGGCTACGGCGACGATTCGAACCTCTCCTACGGAAATCCCTGGGGATGGGCTGACAACGAGGCCAAGCAGCTCTATAAAGTCGACCGGGTCAGGCGCCCCTCCGTCAGCCTCCTGTATACGGAGGATCACGGGCGCAAGAGTGTCAAAGGCGACGCCTGGCAATGGCCGACGACCCCCAAGCCGGCCTATCTCTGCGGAGACGGCGGCGGCTCCACCTATCCGCACCGGAGCTCGGCCAACCTCGGCTTCGTCGACGGACATGCCGGCTTGAACAACTGGCCGCAGGTTCAGGAGAAAAAATTCCTGTACGTCTACACCGACATGCTGAAATAACCACGGAAGGTCCGTTTTCTGATGAAAATTTCACTCTTGTCATTCTCGCTGCTGTCGGCGGTCTCCGCCATTGCCGCACCGGAGTTCCAGGTGTTTCCGCAGGGCAGCTTCACCGCCGAAGCCGTTTCCGCGACACAGACCCCGGTCAAAGAGCTGCAGCTGAGCTTCGACGGCCGGCAGAACACCTTCAGCATGTTTGAACGGCTGGAGAACTCCGCCGTGACCTTGAACTTCTCGCCGGCCCGGAAGATCGACTCGCTGGCCCTGATCCAGGTCGGTTGGGGAAACTGGGCGCACCCGGCCACACTGGAAGTCACGGTCAACGGGAGCGAATCCAGACTCTGCCAGCTGGAGCAGCAGTGGGGGAATGCCGACAAGGGGACGCTCGGAACCGTACAGACGATTCCGGTCGGGACCGAAGTGTCCACCCTGACGCTGAAGGTCGTTTCCGCCTGCAAACGCAACGGCGTCGGCTGGGGAAGCATCGGGGAAATCGGTTTCTCCGATGCGGCGGGCGAGAGTGTCGCCAAACCGGCGGGAAATGCCGGCGGCAGCATGAAATCCGGCGGCCCGGCCATCACGGGAAGTGAACAGCGGAAGCTCAGAATCACGCCGTGGCAATTCGACGCCGTCACCGTTTCGGGAAAATCCGGCGACGGCTCCGCCCCGAAGGATCTGGCGAAACCGTTCCAGGGAAAGGGCGAGGCCGTGTTCAGCCGCCTCGAAGGCAGTCGGATCGGGATCGAATTCAAGGAGCCGCGCGATCTGAAACTCGTGGCCTTTCAGCAGGGAAGCTGGGGAAACTGGGCCAAGGTCAGGGAGCTCGCGCTCTCCGTCGACGGCGGTACACCCGAACTCTTTACACTGGAAGCCACTGCGGACCCGCAGGGAATCCCCGTCAACCGGAAGGCGAAGAAGCTGGAATTCACCATTCAAAGTGTCCATGCCGGAAAGGGCATCATGCCGTGGGGAGGCTTCTCACACATCGGCGACGCCGAGTTTGAACCGGTTCGGTTTTCTCCTGCCGCCAAGCCGTTTCCGATGACTGCAACGGCTCTGGAATTTGAATTCGATGTAACCCGGCCGGTTACCGTACCGGTTACCGCTTTGGTTGCCAGTACCCGATTGCCGCATGCGGCGCCGGCACTCAAATTGGAACCGGGAAAAACGCATTACCGGATTCCGGTCGCCGATTTCAAGGAGACAAAGCCTTACGGAATTGATTGGCGGCCCTGTCACATTCATACGTTGGAGCTCGGTACGGATCCGCAGAGCGCCGATCCCGGCTTTGTGCTGAAAAACGTCCGTCCGGTCGTCCCCGCCGATGCTCCGGAAAATCCGTGGTACAGCCTCGGCGAGTTTAACCCGCCGACGCGGGAGATCGACGGCAAGCTCTGGACGGAGGGGATGAGTTACGCCTCCAGCGGCCGCTTCGGCAACTCCACCTATAACGGGCTGCTCGACGAAGTGGTCGGCGACCTCTGGTTCCACGCCTATACCGGCGGCGCACGCGACCAGTTGCGCCGCCAGAAGTTCGATCTGTGGATCGCGGGGAACGATTCGGCGCAAAGCACGCTGGACTCCGCGAAGCCGTGGATCATCAACGGATTAGATGTAAGCAAAAACGACGAGATCAGCAACTCATGGACGCATATGTCCCGCAAAATGAAGCTCGGCGGCGGCGCGGAGCTGACCTGGCTGGTCAGTTCGCTGGCCCCCGGTTTTCTGGCGGAGAGCAACCGGCCGTTCACGGTCAGCTCACGCGGCGGCGGCGACATCCCGAAGCGTTCGGGCGCACCGGATGAAGATGAGAACCGCTTTTTCCGCGATGCGGACCGTGACGGAAAAACCGCGAAAATCGGCCCGACCATGGTGATCACTCCCTCCCGGATCATCACCGGCGCCGGTTCCGTCGAAATGCAGAAGCTCTCCGAACCGTGGATCGTCGCGGTCTGGGGCGGCATCGACCGTCCCACCTTCTGGGGAGACAAGGCGGTCGGTGTGCTGTTCACGCTGGACAGGGGCAAAGTCAGCTGGGACCGCAACGGCATCTCCCTGCCGGCGGGCCGCATCGGAATCTCCACAAGCTTTCACGGGCTGTTACAACCGGACTGGCGGGTGGAACAGCTCCGCAAACAGGCGGAGCTGCTGACCAGGATGCTGCGCAACTATCCGCTGCAATGCCGGGAATTCTACCTGGTCGAAAACGGCGAAGTTCAGATCCGGAACGAATTCAGCTATGAGAAATGGGGCAATCCCGCGTTCCGCGCCGCCGATTACGCGCCGCTGCCGCCGATGCCCGTCTGGGGCGCATTGAGCAGCAACTGGGGGAAGCTCCCGATCGACCGCAGCCGGATGATCGACACTCCGAGCGGACCCTACGCCTGGAATCCGGGGAATCGGACGGCATACTCCCTGCCGATTCCGGTCAACCGCCATGCCGCGTTCCCGCGCAACCCCGCGTTCCGCGAAACAAACGAGGAGCTGGACCGGAAATACGGGGAGCTGCCTGACCCGCAGCCGGAAGCGTTCCACATCATCGGCAACGCATGGACGAGCTCCTACCGTCCGCTTCAGGTCGGCGCGTCGGTGCTCGGCAGCAGCTATGTGAGCGAGGCGACCCGGAAACGGGTGCTCGGCACCCTGCGCACCTCCGTCCGCAACGGCTTCCGGGATTTCGCGTGGATTCCCCGTCGGGAGGTATTCTCCGGGCGCCCCTATCTCGCGAGCCTCTGGATCGACCACAAGGTTTCGCCCGCGATGTTCGGCGACATCAATTCAGGCGTCGGGGCGAGCAATTACGCCCTCTATATGTATTCGAAATATTCAGGAGACTGGTCGCTGGCGCGGGAGCTCTGGCCGCGGGTGATGGATTCGATCCGGTTCGCCGAAGTTGTCAACGACTGGGCGATCCCGATGACCTCGGCGCGGGAGGGGATCCTCTTCGGCGGCATCGACATGGACACGATCGGCTTCCTCGGCATCACCGCGGCCGAACGGCTCGCGCAGCAGGTCGGAACGCCGGCGGACCGGAACCGGCTCTCCTATCTGCGTGCCAAAATCGCACCGGCTACCGCACTGCGTTTCAACTTCCGGGACTATCTCGACCCGTCCGGGAAATTCCCGAAGCTGTGGGTCAACGGATTTTCCGAAAGCGGCCCCAATCTCGAGTGGGCGGAAGCCCGAAGCGGAGTCGGCATGGATCATGTCGCGATGATGTTCTGCTGGCAGGGGCAGCAGCCGGAAATGTATCAGTTCCTGATGCAGTTGCCGGGAGAGAAATACATGGAACGCTTCCAAAAAGAGATGATGGACCGCGAATTCACCGGAGAAAATTTCTCCGGCTGGCGCAAAATGCCGTTCAACTACACCCGGACCGCCGCCCACCTGGCGATGCGCTCCTGGCTGCCCGGCTGGAACCGCGCCGAGCTCGAACGCGACTACCGGCTCTGGATCGACCGCAGCAAAGGAGAGAAGAAGTTGTTCAATGCCGGATTCTTCGGAGTTTACCAGGGAAGCGTCGACCGCGTGTTCCTGACGGCGTGGGAGCCCGCATCGCTCGGAGCGCTCACATACGACCGCGAACGGCGGGAGCTTACCGCGGAACTCCGCTCAGATCGCCCGTTCGCTCTCGAAGGCTCCTCCCCCGGAAAAGTGACCGCACTCTCGGTGGACGGCCGGAAGATCCCCCTGCCGGAAATCCGGTATGACGGAACGTACTTCTCGATGACGGTCCCGCCATGCGGCGGAAAGGTCGTCCTGACGTTCAGCCGGTAAAAGCATCACGCCCCGGAGCATCGACGCTCCGGAGCGTTTCCCGGGAAAATTACTGTGAACCGTGGAGAAGCTTGTTCAGTGAATCGGCTGACTGGACATAAAAAAACATTTTTTTTATTTTTTCTCTTGACATTCCGCCGGAGATCGATCATAATATTAATAAAAGAAACAGTTTCCCTTGCAATCAGAAACACTTAAAATTACAGTAAAACCAGGATTTCGCATAACAATTGGTATGTGATGTAGAGAACATATGCTCTGTCAGGCAGGAAGACGCA
>JABLYX010000081.1 GCA_018265615.1 Lentisphaeria bacterium | reverse complement strand
TCCGAGATCATGAGCTCGAACGGCTCGACCTCGATGGCTTCGGTCTGCGGCGCGACGCTCGCGCTGATGGATGCGGGCGTTCCGATCACGGCGCCGGTGGCCGGCATCAGCTGCGGCCTCGTGACCGGCAAGGACGGGCAGCGCCTGCTGCTGACCGACATCATCGGCGCCGAGGACCACTTCGGCGACATGGACTTCAAGGTATGCGGAACCCGTGACGGGATCACCGGCTTCCAGCTCGACCTGAAGCTGCCGGGCATTCCGATCGACCTGCTCTGCGAGGGCATGGAGCGCAACCGCATTGCGCGCATGAAGATCCTCGATGTGATGGAAGCGTGCATCGCGGCCCCGCGTGCGGATATTTCGCCGCGCGCCCCGCGCCTCGAAGTCGTCAAAATCAATCCGGACAAGATCGGCGCGCTCATCGGCCCCGGCGGCAAGAACATCCGCGCGATCACCGAAGAAACCGGCACTTCGATCGACATCGACGATGACGGCACCGTCAAGATCATGGCCCCGGACAAGGAGCACCTCGAAGCCGCCAAGCTGCGGATCTCGGGCTGCACGGCGGAGCCGGAGATCGGCAGGATCTACCGCGGCAAGGTCGTGACCGTCCGTGACTTCGGCGCTTTCGTCGAAATCCTCCCGGGCGTGGAAGGGCTGCTGCACATCTCCGCGTTGGCCGATTACCGCGTCAACAAGGTGACGGACATCTGCAACGAGGGCGATTACGTCTCGGTGAAGGTGCTCGACATCGATCCGTCGAACGGCAAGATCAGCCTCTCCCGCAAGGCGGCGCTGAAGGAGATGGGCGAATAACCGCCCGTTTCCAACGATGCATTCAAACGCCGCCGGCCTGAAACCGGCGGCGTTTTTCCGTCCTGAGAAAGTGAATCCATGAAGAATCCGGCAAGCATTGTCCTCTTCCTCCTGTCCGGTGCATCCGCATTCCTTGCGGCACGCACCGGCGGCAGCACACCCGACGGCAACCTGAAGGAAGCGGCATTCTGGCTGATCGCCCTCGGGCTCCTGCACTGCATCGCCCTCTCACGGCTGGAATGCCGCCGGAAAAGTCTCTGGAACCTGCTCATCTGCTTTGCCTACACCGCATTGACGGCGGCGGGGCTCCACGGAAACAGGCTTGACGAGATGGGCGGAATCCTGAACCTCCTGTTTTTCTGCGCGCCTGCCGTATGCTTCTTCGCCGGACAGGCTGTATTGACGCTCCTGAGCTTTCAGGATAAAAAAAAGGCCGGGGAGTGACGCCTGCCGTGCCTCATACGATTTCCAACGCTTTTGCGAGCGGACACTCCGCGGCGACGTCCGCACCGGCGCGGTAGCGTTCAAGCAGCGTGCGCGAACGCTCCGCCAGACGGCGGCGGACCTCGCGGCGCTCCCCTTTGATCCGGGCGATCTGCATATTGTCATACGCCGTGGTCCGGTGGCGCATCCAGGCGATGACGGCCGCTTCGGCGCGGCGTTCGACCGGGATCCGGGTCGTGCGGGCCACGGTCCCGCTGCCGACCGGGACGGCATGGGCGGTCACGGCATCGGCCAGCCGCCCGCCGAGCACGCTCCAGCGGGGAGCGAAGTTCAGAAATGCGAGAACGGCCCGCCGGAACTCATCCTCATACCCGGCCTGCTTCACCTCGCGGGCGCGCTTTCCCGCTTCGAGCTTGCGCCGGCAGGCGGGGTCGGCACGTTCGGCTTCGAGCGCGGCGCGGACCGCGTCGACCCGCCCGGCATCGGTCCAGAGCCCGACCGACTCGACGCGGTTGCGGCGGCGGTGCACCACGAGCCAGTAGTCGCCCGCGCTTTTGAGCCGCCGGGTGAGGCCGGGATCGCCGCTCGGGACGAAAATCCAGCCGTCGGGCGGGGCGATCCGCCGCCCCTCATGCATCAGCGCGATCCCCGCCGGGCTCTTCCAGACCACGAATTCCTGCTTGTCCATAAACCGCCTCCTGCCGTCAAAACGCATAATGTAACACGCCGGAGAGTGCGCGGCAACCGTTTTTCCGGAAAAAGGCGGGAGTTTTTCCGGACCCGGATTCGCAATCGCCAAAATCCATGCTACCTTTTTATCGGGAGGCGTCACCATGAAAGATTCCCGGTTTCGGAAGCGTACTTTCCTGCTCGCGGCGGAAGCAGTTGCGTTGCAGATTCTTCTATTCGTGCTGCTGGAGAATCACATTTCTTTTTCGTGGGAGGCCCTGACAGTTCGTCTGGCCATGTCACTGTCGGCATTCCTCCTGACGGCCGCCGCGCTCTTCTGCCGGGGGCGCGGCAGGCGCATACCGGCGGCTTTCCTGCTCCTGTCGGCATTCATGCTCCCGTTTGCGCTGATATCCGGCATTGCCGGCCGGTTCCCCGATCTTCCTTTTCTGGCAATCTCCCTGTTCCAGCTGCTGCCGGGAGTCGCCCTGGCATGGGGAATACGCACCTTCGGAAAGTCCGCCGAGGGCCCGGTGCTGCAGATCTTCATCGCCTGGCTCTTTCTGGCCGCCGCGCCGCTCACCGGCAACTGGCAGTTCTGGGCCGCCGTCTGCAATTCCGTGGCAGGAGAAACGTACGGGGAATTGTTTCACCTGAGCGCAATCCGGTATCCCGCACTCAGCGACTTTCACTGATCCGCTTCAGGAAGGCCCAGGCGGAAGCTCTCCGGCGGATCCCCTGCGGAGGCGGCCTCGAAACCGCCTTCCCAAGTCCGGATCCGGACGGCTTTTCCGTGTGTGAGATCCACGGGGATTCCGGGCAGGTACGTCGGAACCAGGTCCCCGTAATGGCGCGGCAGAAAGCCGTTCGTCCGCCGGAACCGCTCCGCCGCCAGCAGCAGGTCGAACAGCCGGTACTCGATTTCCCCGCCGGCGGCGGGGCGCCATACCCGGAGAGCATTGACGCCGTATCCGTCAAGCACATCATGTCCCTGCCTGTGCATCAGCTCCCGCAATACCTCGCAGCAATGCCGCTTCCAGACCGGCAGCAGACGCTCCCAGACGCCGGAAATATCCACATACGGGATCCTCCCTCTCCCACCCCCCGCCGGCGGCTCGGTCAACTCGGCGGGAGCCGCAAACGTGAGCGAATGACGGTTTGCCTCAGCAAGGCGGCCGGGAAATGCACGGGCTTCGCGCTGAAGGGCTTCCAGCTCCTCCCCTGCAAGCGCATCCCGCAATCCGGAGGAGAGCCGGCTTTCGTAAAAACGCATGCGCACCACCTCCAGCTGCGCTCCGGCCACGACGGCGGCAGGAGCCGGGTCGCCCAGCGCCGTATCCCGCATCCGCGCCAGCAATCCGGCCGTCTCGCGAAACCGGTCCGGATCCGGCTGGAGCATCGCCGCCTCCACAGCGAGCCTCGCCATGTGCAGCATCTGCCCGGGTTCGCGGGGCTCGGTCATCGCCGCCCGGCTGTCGCGGCGAAAACGCAGCTCCCCGGCTTCACGGAAAAATATCGCCAGGCGATCCGCCCACATGCGGACGCTTTCCCGCCAGGCGGCGCGGTCCGGTTCCCGGGCGAAATCTTCCGCTTCATCCGGGGTGATGCGGCACGGGCCGCGCTTCGACAGAGCTTCAGATTCACGGGCCAGCCCCGCAAATTCCCCGAGCACTTCCGGCGACGACGGGCGATGCCGCCAGGAAATCGTTTCAAAGGAGAGTTCATAAGGATATCTTTGCCGGATTCCCCGCCAGCGAAACTCCACCATGGCATACCATGCCGCCGCGCAGAGGAGCACCGCCGGAAGCCCGACCCGCGCCGCACGGACAGCCATGGGCGGCCACGGCACCCGGCGGGACGGGGCGGAACGGAACAGGAGCGCGCACCAGATTCCCTGCAGAAGCAGGAAAGCCAGCAGACCGGCGGCGCTCCACACCGAAGGCGCATCCCCGGCGACAACCGGCATCCGGATCATGCCCCGGAAAAGCCACCGGCAATGAAAATCGAATCCCCACAGCATCGCGACATATCCCCAGGAGAACCAGAACAGCAGACGCGACGGCGAGCGGGAACAGATGCGCCGCACGAGAAAAACAGCCGAGACCGGCCGCACAAAGGGGAGCAGGATCGGCAGCAGGCCGGATAACGCATCCGCGACCGGAGAGGCCAGCGGAGCAAGGAGCAGCAGCGGCGTGAAAAGTTCGGCGCGCTTCCGGGCGTTCCGCATCAGGGCGGCAATGACGATACCGCCGCCGATGGGGGCCAGCCACTGCCCGGCCCATGCGGCAAGAAACGACAGGACGAAAAGCGGCGGCATGCGCCCTTCGGCAAAGACTTCCGGCGGACAGCTCCCGCGCGCGGCGAGAAAAAGCGGCAACAGAAGAACACCTGCGGCGAACGGCAGCAGGGAGATCCGGTCGGCGGCGCTCAGTTTTCCCATCTCCTCACCCTTTGTTTTCCTGACGGGAAACAGATTCACAGTTTAAGATATCACGAAAAAAGCGGGGTACAAGGCGACCGGGCGGGAAAAAATATGCATTTTCCCCCCTTCCCTGATTTGCCATTCCGGAAAAAGTACTGTACAATATAAGCAACCGGAAAACAAACACAACAGGAGGGATCATGATCGTCGTCAACACCGAAACGATTCCGGGCATGAAGATCGTCGAGCTCAAAGGGCTCGTGCAGGGCAACACCGTCCGGGCGAAACACGTCGGCCGCGACATCGCCGCTTCGTTCAAGAATATCGTCGGCGGCGAGCTCAAGGGCTACACCGAGCTGTTGGTCGAGTCGCGCCGCGAGGCCGTCAGCCGGATGCTCGCGCAGGCGGAGGAGCTCGGCGCCAACGCCGTGGTCAACGTCCGTTTCGCGACGAGCAGCATCACCGCGGGAGCGGCGGAGCTCTATGCATACGGCACCGCGGTCACGGCGGTTCCGGAGGAGGAGTAAGCCATGGCGGAACTCATCGGCCTCTTTCTGACCTTCGTCTTCTTCGTCATTTTCTTCGGCGTCGGCTACTTTGCGTTCCACCTGACCGAAATGAAGCGTGAAGAATACCTGGGAAAGATGGAAAGAGAACTCGCGGCCATCACAGTCACCGACCTCAGGCGCGTCCCGGAATTCGCGAACGCCGCCCGGGCCGAGCTCGTCACCGGCAGCGTGGTCGTGGCGAACAACTACTTTCTCGGGGTCTGCGCATCGTTCAGGAGCTTCTTCGGCGGGGAGATGAAAGGCTACTCGCAGCTCTGCACCGACGCGCGGCGCATGGCGCTTGTCCGGCTGAAGGAGGAGGCGCGGGCGATCGGGGCGACCAGCGTCTGCTGCCTGCGCTACGAGACGATGGTCATCCAGTCCGAGCAGCGGAACCGGAAGCAGGCCGGCGGCGTCGAGCTCATGGCGTACGGAACCGCGCTCGTCCCCTCCCCTCCGGAAAACGCCGCCTGACCCGGCCGTGAAGAAAGATCTCTTCAGCGTCGGCGACGAGCCCGCGCTCCGGCACGGAGGCGGATTCGAACCGGATCCGGCCGAGCGGAAAGCCGTCCCGGCCCGTCCGTTGCGGGACCGGTATGAAGAGCTTCGCGACTCGGTGTTCAACGAGCCGTTCCAGCCGGACAATGCCCGGACGTTCCGGGCGGAGCTCGACCGGCGTTCGGCCCGGCTCTCCGGCCCGTTGCGCTTCCGCATCACCGCCGCGGCGGGGATCCTCGGCGGAATCGCGGCGGTCCCATGCGTGTTCCTCGCGGGGACCCCGGGCTGGGGCGGAGTGGTCTATCTCACGCTCTTCGGCCCGGCGGCGGAGGAACTGCTGAAGCAGCTCGGCATGCTCTATCTGCTCGAAAAACGGCCTTATACCGTCTCGCGCCGCTGGCAGTTCCCTTTGGCGGCCTTTTTCGGCGGGCTGCTCTTTGCGACCGTGGAAAACCTCGTCTACGCGCACATCTACCTTGCCCGCCTTCCGGCGGCGGAGCTCGGCCGGATCATGGCGTTCCGCTGGACAATCTGCACGGCGCTGCACGTCGGATGCACGCTGATCTCAGGGCTCGGGCTTGAACGCGCCTGGCGCGAATCCCGGCAGGCCGGAACGCCGTTCAATCTTCAGCCCGCCTGTCTTTACTTCGCCGCCGCAATCGCGCTCCACGGGCTCTACAACCTTGCAAGCCTCTTCTTCTTCTGACCTCACTGCATATAGCCGAGCCAGGTCGCCCAGTTCCGCCGCCAGGGGCTTTGGGCCGGAGGTTCATACGGTTTGATGGAGCCGGCATTGCCGCCTGCGAAAACGACATTGCAGCCGCCGCCGTGCGGGAAACGCATATAGAGGTTGTTCTCCTCCGGCGCCTGGGCGATCCTGCCGTGCTCGGCGTCATAGAGCAGAATCAGGTCGCCGAGCTGTGGAATCTGAGTGATTTTGGATTTCGAGTTGACTCCTCCCATCGTAAACCAACCGTTCATGGAGTATGTCTGGTAGTCGGACTTCTCGCGCGCAGTAACCGGACACTGGTACTGCCGGAAGGAGACGGGGTAGCCATCGTTCCGCGTTCCGACTCCGATATAGGTGGCGATCTGTCCCATCCAGTATGGGGCGCTATTTTTCTGCCTGCCGTTGGAGGTCAAAAAATCCTGATTATCTCCGGCATACATGGCAAACGCCTGCCCGAAGCTTCGGAGCTGCCCAGAGCATTTGGTTCGGTGGGCCGACTCGCGCGCCCGGGCCAGCGCCGGCAGCAGCATGGAGGCAAGGATCGCGATGATCGCAATCACGACGAGCAGTTCGATCAGTGTAAATTTCCGCCATTTCATTCGGTGTTCTCCTTACTTTTCCTCGAAACGGACATCGGACAATTCGAAAACCACGGCCGGAGCGGCGCTTTCACCGCGCCGGCTGTAAAGGAACAGCTCCCCGCGCAGCTCCTTCAACGGAACCCCGCCGGAGAAATCCCGGCCGAGGTCGAACGAAAACTCCTGCCACTCGCCGGGCTTCCCCGCGAATTCGACCCGGCGCGACAGGGCGCCCTTCCAGTTGCGCTCCGGCAGGACGAGGTCGAGTGATCCCGCCCGGCCGCTCCGCAGCCGGAACGTCAGGCGCCGCGTCTTCAGCGCCGACAAATGCTCCAGCGGGAAAGTCACATAAGCGGCGCCCCCCTCCGGCGCGGAACGCGCCGGGAACTCAAAGCGGAAGTACCGCTCCCCCTCCTCCCCGTCGGGATAGAGGGCGGTCACAGCGGGACGCGCGGCGGTTCCGGCGGGGATCCAGCACTCGCCGCCCTCTTCGCCCGCGAGCGGGATCCGCGGCTCCGGAAATTCCGCCGCCGGCCGGAAATGCAACGCCTCCGGCGCCGCCCTCCCCGGCAACCTGAGTCCGGAGGCGGCCGGGACGATTTTGATGAAGCGGAGCTCATCCGGAAAATCGAACGACAGCTCGAAGCTGTTCCCATTCATTTCGACCCGCGTCCCATCCACAAGGTCAGCCGCGCGGTACTCCCCCGCCGGCAGCGACGGAACGGCGGCCCGGCCGCGATAACGGCTCCCCTTCGCGTTGATGATTCCGACATACCACGCATCCCGGCCGCGCTTCAGGAAAGCGCCCGGCCCCTTCGGAGTGACCTCGACCGGCGGAACGGCGCCGAGCTCCCGGAACACCTCCCCGCTGCCGCAGGAGGCGGGCAGCTGAACGACCCGCCCTTTCCCGAAGCTCCATTCCAGTTCATCCTCCGGCGGAGCGGGCCGTCCCAGCGCCCGGTAGAGCGGCCACGTCTCCCGTCCGGATTCAAGGTCGATCCCGGCGCACCTGCCCTTTAGCACCAGTTTGCCACCGGAGAAAACGAATTTCCGAAGTTTTTCGATTGCTTCCGGGCGTAACATCGTCGCTCCCGGAATCACGATCGTCCGGAATGTTTCCCAATCGACGCTGTCAGTGTGATCAGTAATCCAAGCGAGCTGGAGCCCGGCAGTCTCAGATGCATGAAGAAATTCCCGCATCGGCTCAATCAGATTTCCACGTAACTCCGGTGTGATCTGCAATAACTGGTCGCTATAACTGAGAAGTGCTGCGACGGGACTCCGAACCAGCTCGGCTTGGGCGGCTTCATCCAGTAATGCTCCGCGGTTCAGTACCCAGACTACCCATGGCCGTTCCCGGGGATCATGTCTCGGCATAACGTAAAGCCAGTTCACCTGAGCTACAGGAAAACGGAGACAGTTGTAGAAAGTTCGCAGATAGCTCTGCGCCGTATTGAAGACAGGTTCGACATTGACCGGAGTTTTGCTGTTCAACGCCAGCTGTCCCCAGATTTCCCCCGCAGGATTCAGGTAATCAAAACAGGTCAGCGACGTGAGAAGCCCCGGATTACTTCTGGCAATTTCGATTGCGTCATCCAAGACGACGGTGTCCCGGGCCGCTGCCCAGATCGCGGTGGTGTGCCAGCTGATGATCCGTCGATGGGGATCGAGCTCCCGGATCGTCCGCCGGATTCTCTCGATGGCAGCGGCTGGCTGCATTCTTCGAAACTCCTGAAATTCTCGCCAGCGCGGCGAACAGTCAATTCGGCCCAACGGCGGCTGCGGCATTTCCACGGACTCAAAGGAGGAAAAAGCGCTGTCGTATGCCTGATTCAGCGCGGTGATACTCCCGTACTTCTGCTGCAGGAACTTCCGGTAGGCAGCCAGCGCAGGCGTCGAATAGTCGTAAAATCCAGATGCGGCCGGGTAAAGCCAGTCGGAGTTGGTCATGTACTTGAAATTCCAGCCGACGATATATCGGCCGCGCGGATCCTGCTGGAAATGGTTCACTGTGTCCCGAACGATCCGTTCCATCGCCTTTCTCGCATTCGGGTCACAGTAAGAATAGAAGACTGTCGTCTCAAACGCCTTGCCGAGCACCGCCCCGGAGCTGTCGGTCATCTCGGCGACCTTTCCTGCACCGAACGCTTTGTCCATAAAGCTTTTCAGAGTCGCGGCAAAGACGGGGGAGATCTGGATCCGGTCGATCCCGGCGGCAACTGCGGCATCCACCGAACGGTTCAGCTCGCGGGGATGGAAGGAGAAGTCAGGACGGTGCGAAATCGTCATCTCCGTCCGGATCTCCAGGAAATCCGGCTTTGCCGGCATCTGCTCGAGGAACTGCTTCCAGCGGTCCCGCCGCTCGACGAACGCGATGATCCCCTGCGGGACGACGGGTTCCCCGGTGCGGACCGCCCCCGGCGCGGCCAGAAAATAGTCGTACATCCGGTCCGATATCTCCAGACCCGGCGTGAACGAAGCCGTCCGCAGCTGCTTCGCATCCGAAGCGTAAAGCGTGCAGACTGCAAGCACGGCCGGCAAAAACGGCAGGCTGCGCTTCATGGTTCCCCCCTTCGGATTTTCACGATCGTCTCCCCTTCGATGAAGCGCCCCTTGACGGCCCGGTTCACGAGGAAGGGGTCGCTCGCATCGATGATGTTTTCGACGGCCCGGATGGCCTCCCGGCCGATCTGCGCATCGTCGTTCTCCACCCGGGCGAGCCCGGGCCAGGCCGCCGCCTCCCCCGGATAGGCGGAGCAGCAGCCGACGGAGAGCCCCATCCCCCGGAACAGCTCCGCCTGCCGGTAATCGGCGGTCACGACCGCCGTAACGCCGCTCCCGTCCGCGCGAAGCTCCCGGAGCACCTGCTCCGCCGGAGCGTTCGTGACCCGGACGCACTCCGGCGGGAGCCCCTGGTTCGCCAGCGCCGCATTGACTCCGAACGACCGGTGCCAGGCCGGAGAGCGCCCCGGCGCGTTTTCCAGAAAGAGCACCCGGCGGTGCCCCGCCTTCAGGATATGCTCAGTAACGACTCCCGCCGCATAGGCGTCGTCGTTCGTGACGCAGTTGACCCAGCTCTCCAGCCGCGGATACCCGCCGACAAAGACATAAGGATAACGGGAGTCCACCAGCTCCTGCCAGAACAGTTCATCCTCGCAGGCCCCCCAGATCAGCAGTCCGTCTATGCTGCCGTCCCGGAACCGGGCGAGGCAGGAGTGTGTTTCCGCGAACTGCGCATTGCTGACGACGAGTTCGATGCTGCGCGCCCCCTCGTCCAGGTGCGTCTCCATGCCGGCGAACACATGCGACAGGTGGGAGTTGCCGAAAGCTGTCTCCCCACTTCGTCGCGAGGAAGGGATCACGAACCCGATCACCCCGGAACGCCGGGTGAAAAGCCGCCGGGCGTGGATGTTCGGTACGTACTGCAATTCCCTCGCAAGCTCAACCACACGGCTCCGGGTTTGCTCCGGAATCTTCATCTTTCCCGGCCGGTTGTTGAGAATCCGGGAAACTGTCCCGGCGGAGAGCCCGGCCGCCTTCGCCAGGTCACGGATGTTGCATCGCTTCTTTTCCAAAACAGTTTCCCTGCAATCAGTTTAAACAACATGTTGTCTTGCTTATTAATTATGACACAGTTTCCTCTTCATGTCAAGGGAGCGGATGAAAAAAAACAGGAAAATCCCATTCCGCGACGGAGCCGGGAACGGGATTCACGGCGGGCTTCAGCAGCCGGGGTTCTCGCGTGAGGGGTCGATGCGGAGCGTCTCGCAGCGGTCCCCCGCCAACGCCGCCAGCACCAGGATTCCGACCGCCATCATCTGCCAGTAGGTCGAGATGTCCAGCATCGTCATGCCGTTGCGCAGCACGCCGACCAGCAGCACGCCGATCAGGGTTCCGGCCATCGTGCCACGGCCGCCGGAGGGGGACGCGCCGCCGATCAGCACCGCCGCGATCACATCGAGCTCAAGACCGACCCCGGCGGAAAACGGATATGCCGCGCTCGCCCGGCTCATCCGGATCAGCGCCGCGACGCCGACCAGCACACCGCAGAGCGTATAGACCCCGATCTTCAGCCGGGTCACATCGACCCCCGCATGCAGCGCCGTCCGGGGGCTCGACCCGAGCGCGCGGACATACCGGCCGAACGTCGTATACTGCAGCAGGAAGCCCCCGGCGAGCAGCATCAGCAAAAAGAGCGCGACCGCCGCCGGAATCCCGCACACCTTCCCCACATCGAGCCAGCTGTAATCGGAGATCATCGCCGGGCGGCCGTCGTTGATCAGCAGCGAGCCGCTGCGGAACACGACCATCGTGCCCAGCGTGGTCAGGAACGGCGCGAGCTTCAGCCGCGCGATGAGCTGGCCGTTCAGGAATCCGGCCAGCCCCGCGACGAAGATCCCGCAGAGCGTCCCGGCCAGCATCGGCAGCAGTCCGAGCGGCACATACTCGCCATTCGCAATCGCGGTCATGTCCGCCCCCGAAAACAGCAGCATCGAAACCGCCGAAACCATCGCGGAAAGCGCGAGCATCGCACCGACCGACAGGTCGATCCCGGCGATGATGACCACAAAGGTCATCCCGACCGCCGCGATCCCAGTCACCGACGCGACGCGCAGGATGTTCACGAGGTTCTGGACCGCGAGGAAGCGCTCCGGCGCCAGCGCGCCGCACAGTGCAAATACAAGCACCAGAGCGCAGAATGGAAACAGTTGTCGGCTGTATCGGCTCATCCGTCCTCTCTCCTTACAGGCTGTCCACGGCGGCGAGGCGCATGACCTCCTCGCGCGTCGTCTCTTTCGTATTCAGATCACCCGCCATGCGCCCGTTGCGCATGACGAGAATGCGGTCGGTCATGCCGAACAGCTCCCCCATGCTCGAGGGAATCAGCAGGATCGTCCGGCCCCGCCGGACAAAGCGGATCATAAGCTCGTAAATCTCGCGGCGCGACTCCACGTCGACTCCACGGGTCGGCTCGTCCAGGATCAGCAGCTGCGCCCCCGAAAGCAGCCAGCGCCCGATCAGGATCTTGCGCATCGTCCCGGCGGAGAGCCTGCCGCCCGGCGTCCGCGGCGAGGGCCACCCGAGCCCCAGAAAGCGGCCGAACCGCTCCCCGAGCCGCAGCTCCCGCCGGCGCGGAACCGTGAACCGCATGCCGAAACGCCGGTAATTCGGCAGCAGCAGATTCGCTGAGCCGGACAGCGCGGGGATGACGCCGCTGTAGGCGCGGTCGTCCGGAACCAGCGCGATCCGGCACGCCACCGCCCCGGCGGGGGAGTCGAACTCCACGTGCTTCCCGTTCAGCAGGAACGCGCCCGACGCGAGCGGCGCAACGCCGGAAATCAGCTCCGCCGTCTCGCTGCGGCCCGAACCGACCAGACCCGCCAGCCCGACGATCTCGCCGCGGCGCAGGTGGAACGTGGCCTTGCGGACCCGGCCGGCGTGATCGGAGATATCCTTCGCCTCGAAAAAAACTCCGCCGGGCGCGTTCGACTTCCCGGGGAACCGCTCCTCCGGGTCGCCGCCGGCCATGAGCCGGACCACCCGCTCCGCATTCACCGCGGAGCGCGCACCGAAATAGACCCGGACGCCGTCCCGCAGCACCGTGACCTCGTCCGCAATCCCCAGCACCTCATCGAGCCGGTGCGATATATATACGATGGTCATCCCGCTGTTCCGCAGCTCCCGGATGATCGCAAACAGCTCCTGCGTCTCGCGCAGCGAGAGCGAGGCGGTCGGCTCATCCATGACCAGCACCTGTGCCTTCCGGTTCAGCGCCTTCAGGATCTCGACCTGCTGGCGCTTCGCCGGAGTCAGCTCCGAAACGACCGTGTCGGGCTTCAGCATGAATCCGTGACAGTCGATCATATCGTCCGCCTCCCGGTGCATCCGCTCCGTGTCGAGCACCTGCACGAACTTTCCGCCGATCAGCCGCTCCGCGCCGAGAAAGATGTTCTCCGTCACGGTCAGGTCGAGCGCGAGGTCCGACTCCTGATAGAGCATCGAAACCCCGGCACGCACGGCATCCGCCGGCGACGAAAACGAAACCGCGTTGCCCTGCACGAAAAGCTCGCCGGAATCGGGGCGGTAAACCCCCGCGAGGATCTTCGTCAGCACCGACTTCCCCGCGCCGTTTTCACCGCAGAGCGCATGGACCGTCCCCGGCCGCGCCGCAAACGAAACATCGCGCAGCGCGGTGACCGCGCCGAACCGTTTCGAAATGTGGTTCATCTCAAAGCCGTACATGTCACAACCCCAGTGCCGCCGGATATTTCCGCTTCATTTCCTCGAGATTCTTCCGGTTGACGACGAAAACCGGAATCGGAGTGAACGGTTCCCCGGGCTTATTCTCTATCGCCTCCACGGCCCGGAGGATTCCGCGCCGCCCGATTTCAAACGGATTCTGTACGATCACGGCATCGACTTTCCCTTTCGCGACGCCGTCCACCAGCATCGCGGAGGAGTCGAATGCCACAAACCTGACCTTTCCGGCGCGCCGCTCGTTCTGCAGCGCCTTGTATGCGCCCTCCGAGGTTTCGAGATTCACGGCAAAGACCGCGGAGATATCGGGGTGGCGGGCCAGGAGCCCGATCGTCTGGGTGCGCACGTCCCGCAGCGACGTCTCCGCATACGGGGACGCGACAATTTTGATGTCGGGGAACTCCCGCGCAATGGCATCGTAAAAACCGCGCGCCCGCGCCCCGGTCGACTCGGAGTTGCGCAGATGGTTCAGGACCAGAACCTTGCCGTGGCCGTCAATCGCCTCCGCGACAAGGCGCGCCCCCAATGCCCCCGCCAGAAAATTGTCCGAGGCCACGAGCGGAAGCCGCCCCATGCGGTCGAGCGGCGAATCGATGACGACGCACGGGATCCGGGCAGCGACCTCCTCCACCGGCCGGAGCAGCGCCTTCGAATTGTTCGGAGCGATCACGACCGCGGCGGAATGACGGGCAAGGGCGTCCTCCAGGCAGATGATCTGCCGGATATGGTCGCTCTCGAGCTCGGGGCCGCTCCATACCATGTGGTACGGCGTCCCCTCCACCCCCGCAAGCGCCCCGAGCCGGACCTGGTTCCACCAGGGATTTTCGACCCCTTTCGGAATCACGGTGATCACATTCCGGGACGCATGGTCCGCATGGCGCAGACTTGCAAGCTTGCGGACCAGCCCCGCCGAAAAGAGCGCGGCCGACAAGAGCAGGATTCCGATTGCGACCCAGGACCGTTTCATATTCGCCTTGCCTCCTCCGGCATACAGTAGCGCAGCCCCGGAAAAATAGCAAATCAACTCCTGTGAAATTCCCGGCAAAAAAAAATGCCGCGGAACCGGCAGACCGGCTCCACGGCAAAACAACCGCCTGCCTTACAGCTTGTTGTGCCAGGCGTCGACGAGCTCGCCCGCCTCGACCTTCAGAACGCCGGGCTGCGCCTTGACGAAGTCGATCGCCTGCCGGCGGCGGGCCGCTTCATCGGTATCCGGGCTGCCGGTGTTGACCATGATGTCGAAGTCGCAGAAGTCGAAGTAGCCCGAGACATCCAGGCCGAGCTCATCGAACTTGTCGGTCAGGAGATCGACAAAGTCGCAGAGGGCGTCCATGTCCGGCTTCTCCTCGTAATTGGCGGTCATGATGAAGCCGAGCTCTTTGAACTCCCCGCGGTGGGTCTTCTTGCGCAAACGTTTTTTCATTTCTTTTTCTCCGGTTGATTACTGGGCGGCGGTGAACTTGCGGTTCATCTCCGCGTATATTCCGTCGAGGGCAAGGAGCTCCCGATGGGTTCCGATTTCAGCGATCCGGCCGTCCTGCATCACGACGATGCGGTCGGCGTCGCGGACGGTTGAAAGGCGGTGGGCGACGATGAAGGTCGTGCGCCCCTTGACCAGATGGTCGAGCGCGTTCTTGATCTGGCTTTCGGATTCGACGTCGAGCGCGCTCGTCGCTTCGTCGAGGATCAGCACACGCGGATCACGCAGCAGTGCGCGCGCGATGGCGATGCGCTGCTTCTGCCCTCCCGACAGCCGGGAGCCGTTTTCGCGGACCTGCGTATTGAGCCCCTCCGGGAGAGAATCGACGAAATCCATGAGGTCGGCGCTGCGGACCGCATCCATGAGCTCGAATTCCGTCGGCTCGATACCGTAGCAGATATTCTCGCGGATCGTACCGTCGAAGAGCAGCGTCTCCTGCGTCACGACCGAAATGAACTTGCGGTAGCTGCGCAGGTCGAGGTCGTTCATATCCTTCCCGTCCACCAGAAGCCGGCCGGCGGAGGGGCGCACAAAGCCGATCACCAGGTGCGCCATCGTCGACTTGCCCGCCCCCGAGGAGCCGACGAGCGCAATGGTCTCGCCCTGCGGGACATGCAGATTGATATTCTCCAGCGCGTGCCTGTCGTTGCCGGGGTAGGAGAAGCTGACGTTTTCGAAGACGAAATCACCTTTCACCTCCGTCACCTGCGGCTTGTTCTCGTTGAGCTCGATATCCGGGCACTCGAGCACTTCGCCGATCGAACGGACCGACTCCAACCCCTTCGTGATCGCCGGGACGCAGTTCATCGCATGCATCACCATCGTCGTAATCGAACTGAAATACCCGGTGAGGAGCACGATGTCGCCGACGCCGATATCCAGCAGTTTCTTCTGGTAAAGGTATGCGATGAAGATCAGCGTGCACAGATTGAACAGCATCAGCAGCACCCAATTCACCGAGCCGAAGATCGAGTTGATCAGGTCCACCTGCAGACCGGTGTGGCGGATCTGTTCGAGCTTCCGGTTGACCCGGTCGATCTCGACCTCCTCGACATGGTGCGCGCGCGTGATCGGAATCAGCCGGATCATCTCGGTCACGCGGCCGGACATATCCTCGATGCTCTGCCGGAACGCGCGGTTGCTGTCGCGGATCTTCCTGCGGATCGCCATGAACAGCGCAACCGCCAGCGGAACCGCGGCGAGGTAAAAGAGCACGAAAACCGGCGCCTTGAACAAGGTGACGATAATCGCGATTACGACCGTGCAGATGATGTTCGGGGCCGTGTCGAGCAGCATCCGGGTCATATTCTCGATGCTCTCGACGTCGCGCGTCACCTTGTTCTGCAGCGACCCGATCCTCGTCTGCGTGTGGTACGGGATCGACAGGTGCTGCAGCCGCGTGCAGAGCGCGGAACGCAAACTCATCTCCACCGCGCGGCACGGAACGCTCATCAGCCGCACATAGATCATGTGCGTCGGTATGTTCTGGACGATGACGATGAAACCGATCGCGAGAATCTCCCAGAGCCGCCCGAAGACCACATCCTGCGGCAGCTCACGGTTCGTGATGAGGTTGATCACCTCGGCCGTCAGGATCGGGATCAGGAAAACCGGCGCGGCTTTCACAAGATACATGATCCAGACCAGGACGAAGCGCCCCTTCCATTCGGAATAAAAGCCGATGTAGTTTTGCATCGGGCCGCGGTTGCGGTATTGACGGTGCAGCAGCTCTCTCATAGTTTTACCTGAAAACGAATTCAAAAAAGAGAAGATACGGCCGGAACAGCCGTATCCGCCGGTTGTGCGGCCCGGTGAAATTCATTTGTGCAATCCCCTCTCATGCCGCATATGGTGTTTGCCGGGCCTGGAGGGAACCCCGCTTTCACGCGCTCCCTCCGAACCCGGTTCCTCAGATGATGGTCTTCTCGGTTTCGCCGTCGAAGATGTGCGCCTTCGGCAGCAGCACCGCGAGACTCTCGAGCTCGCCGACCCGCAGCTTCTTGTGGGGATCGACGCGGGCGATGAAGGTGTTTTCGCCGGTGTTCAGGTAAACGAACGTCTCGGAGCCCATCGGCTCGAGGACCTCGATCTTCGCCTTCACGCGCGGCATGCCCGGCGTCTTCTCCGCCTCGTCGGTGCCGATATCCTCGGGGCGCACGCCGAACGTGACCTTCTTGTCGGTGTACGGCTCAAGCCTCTCCCGCCACTCTTCCGGGACGGTGAATTCGAAGCCCGGCTCGACGAAGCTGAGCTTGCCGTCCTTCTTCGTGAGGATCCCCTCGAAGAAGTTCATGGGCGGAGTGCCGATGAAGCCGGCGACGAACTTGTTGCACGGCTTGTCGTAAAGCTCGATCGGCTCGGCGACCTGCTGGATGACGCCGTCCTTCATGACGCAGATGCGGTCGCCCATGGTCATGGCTTCGGTCTGGTCGTGGGTCACGTAGATCATCGTGCTTTCGAGGTGCTGGTGCAGCTTCGAAATTTCAGTGCGCATCTGGACGCGCATCTTCGCGTCGAGGTTCGACAGCGGCTCGTCGAAGAGGAACGCCTTCGGCTTGCGCACGATCGCGCGGCCGACGGCGACGCGCTGGCGCTGGCCGCCGGAAAGCTGCTTCGGGCGGCGGTCGAGGTACTCCTCGAGGCCGAGGATCTTCGCGGCTTCCATCACGCGGTACTGGATATCTTCCTTGGAGAAGTTGCGCAGCTTCAGGCCGAACGCCATATTGTCGTAGACCGACATGTGCGGATAGAGCGCATAGTTCTGGAACACCATCGCGATGTCGCGGTCCTTCGGGGCGACGTTGTTGACCACACGGTCGCCGATCTTGACCGTGCCCTTCGAAATATCTTCGAGCCCGGCGACCATGCGGAGCGTAGTCGACTTGCCGCAGCCGGAGGGGCCGACGAGGACCATGAATTCACGGTCGCGGATTTCGAGGTTGACGTCCCGGACGGCGGTCACATTGCCGTCGTAGATCTTGTAGACGTGTTCCAGAATCACTTCTGCCATTGTTTACCTGCCTTTGCTCTGCGGTCCGCGACGCCGGAGCAGCCTCTGACGACCTGCGGGGAGTTCCGGTTCCACACGAACCGGCCCGTCTCCGGGCACATCCGGACCAATTGCCATTTCCGCAATATAAGGCCGGAACCCCATGATTGCAAGCCGGACCGGGAGATTTCGGCACAAAAAAGCCGCCTCCCGGACGAAAGCGGCACACATCGGCAGCGGGGGAAGCGGAAGCTCAGAACTCCTCTTCTTCCTCCTCGTCGTCGAACGCTTCGTCGTCGAACTCCTCGTCGAGGTCCTCGTCGTCGAACGCCTCGTCGTCGAATTCGCCGCGCTCGAAAATGTCGTCATCCTCCTCTTCGAAATCCTCGAAGAGGGCATCGGCTTCGAGCTCGTCCTCGAACTCCGCCGGATCTTCTCCGAGAAAGGACGAGGATGCGCTGATGATGGAGCCGCATTCCGGACAGCAGCCGTCTTCGGCTTCGATCGCGCTTTCACTCACTTCAATATTGCAATAGGGGCAAATGGTGGCCATATCTCTGATCCTCCTTCTTAGGTCGTTTTCTCCGGTACTATATTGACACTTTGTAATTTGTCAAACCGCGAAACGGAAAAAAAACGCATTTTCTTCCGCCGGGACAGATGAAATCACTTCCCGGCCGTTTCGTAAAGCCGCATCAGCCACTCGCCCCTGAGCGGCGCGCCGCCGAGCTCCGAGCGGCCGTAGTCGCGCTGCGCGTCATAAAACAGCAGATGCTTCCCGGTGAACCCGGTGATCTCGACCGTGAATCCGCCGTCCTGCGGGACGACCGGGAAACGCAGCTTCGTGAACCCGGGCTTCTCCGCGTTGTGCGACTGGAATCTGCCGTTCACGCGGAACCGGATGCGCCCGGGCGTTTCGGTAAGCACCGTCCACTCCACCTCGCCGGGCGCGTCGAAGCCGGCAAACCGCTTCACAAGCTTCTGCCCCGGCTCCATCTCGACCGCCTCCCAGCCGCCGAAGGTCACCGGGCCGTAATCGAGCCGGTACGGGACCCCGCCCCAGGCGACGACCGTCCCGTCCGGGCGGAACAGCCGCGCGAACGGAGCTTCGAGGTTCGAACGGTAGAAATCGTAGCTTGAACTCACAATCCAGAACATCGCGACGAACGTCCCGCCGCCGTACAGGAAAAGCTGCCTGCGCCGCTCCGGCGCAAGCCTCCAGCGCCGCAGGAACCACGCGGCGAACCCGCCCGCGGCAATCGCGACCAACGGCAGGATCGGCGCGCGGAACCGCGAAAGAATGTAGAAGAGCGCCGTCGCCGCCCAGTAGGCCGCGACGAAATAGACCAACAGCCAGAGCCGCACGTCGCGCTTCCGCCGCGCCCGGCCGGCGGCGAGCAGAAGCCCGGCGAGCCCGAGCGGCAGCAGCACGAGGCTGCGCCCCGGCAGCAGCCAGCGCAGGATCAGGCTCGACTC
>JABLYX010000021.1 GCA_018265615.1 Lentisphaeria bacterium | reverse complement strand
GATCTATAAACAGTCAGGAGGTATCGAATGGCAGAGAAAAAAGAAGAACGGTGGTCCGAGTTGAATGGAAAAGGACCGGGGTATCCCCGGTTATGGCTCGTAACCGGGGAGAAAAACTTACTGCTCTCATGGGCAATGATTTCGCAAGTTGAAGCATCGGATGATTTTCTATCGATTCGATTTCTGTGCGAATACGGGATCATTTTGCTGGCATCCCGTGAATCATTGCAAAGATTGTTCGAGTGCATGCAAACGGAAACGGTCCGCAGGATTGATGGACGCTTGCTCGCCTGTAAAATCACTCCATTGGAGTAGCCGGCAATGATTGCAGATAAGCTTGATGATAGCGCTTGATCGCAGGATTGGAATGTCCGGGATAATCGTCACCGTCCGCCGTCAGCGGGTGGGCGGCGATGAAATCCCGTTTTGCAATAGTCTTGGCGATTTTCTGGCTAAGTCCAGCCGCCAGATGTTTTTGCAGGAAAGCATCGTATTCCGCCCCCCATCGAATACTGCGTACCAGAGCTTTTTCGTGGCGCCTCCGGTGAAAACAGCGGTATTGCTCGGCGTCATGAAAAATCATTGACAACCGGACATGAACTTCCGTCTCCGGAAGATTCCGCCATGCGAGAACCTCTCGAAGCATTTCCGGAGAAAGTTGCAGTTTGTCGGTAGATATATTCATGAGGAAAGAGCGGCGGACAGGATGGTTCTGTCCGCCGCCGCATGTTTACTTTATTTTCTGGAATACATGGATTGATTTGCGGTCATCAAGGGAACGGTGAAACCGGATCAGTTCCAGCATCACCAGATACCGCAACGACTTCGCCGCCTGACGCGGCGTGATGCCGCATTGGGTCGCCAGCTCTTCCGTGGTCAGAACCAGCGACCCATGCCGCTCAAGCTGGACGGTCATCCGACCGTAAACGAGTTTGACGTAGATGGGCAAATCCGTCCGGGACAGGATTTCCGCAGGGATGACGGCTCCGGTGTTCATCTGGCCGCCTCCTTCCCATGACATTGCGGAACGATGATTTCATCCTCCGGCACGCCGTTGTTCAACAGCGCCCGAACGCTTTCGGGATCGATGCGGACCAGCCGCGGACTGATATTGACCGCCTTCAGCTTGCCATTTTTGATATAACGGTTCACGCTGTTGACCGACACGCCCAGAAGCTCGGCGCATTCGCGGCGCGTCAGCTTCTTCTGAACGTTGTCTTGAATCTCCGAATGGCTCAAAGCTGCATGCAACTGCTCGCCAGTAAGGCCGGGATAGTGTTCGCGCAGCAGATTGACCGCCGTGCTCAATACGATGGCATGAGATTGATTCTGAAGTTTCATTGATTTTTCTCCCTGATGTTGGTTTGTCGTTTCGTTTTGCAAACGCGCCTGCATCAGAGAAGCGGATTTTTCCGTTTTCTTCAGGAAAAATCACGAAATCAAGCTCAAAATGATTTTTTCACATTTCCACATCATTTCGTCTTTTTGAGATAAAAAAAGACGCTCCGGAAATGGAACGCCATAAAATATTGAGGAATTTTGAGAAAATCAGCGTTTTTTCATCCGCCGCGACATCTCCTCCTCGGACAGGCCGCGAACAGGTTTCGTAATCTGTTCTTTACAGCGGATATCCTGAATGACTTTGAAACACCACGCTTTCAGTTCCACAGCATTGTAAAGCGAACTGTAGCCATTGTAGGGACACTTGCCGTTATCCCAGTTTTGAATTGTTCTCCCGGTATAGGAATCCTTTTTGTAGAGGAGGCCGAGTTCTTTGAAACAGTCGTTGATGATGGCAACTTTTTCAGCCAGCGTCAAACAAGGTTTCATTCCGTACTGCGCAGCCAGCGCATTCTGCAACGCCTGATTCCGTTCTTTTTCCGCCTCCAGCAGGGATTCCAGATTGCGGATGGCTGCCTCAAGCTCAGGGATTCGGGCTGCCTGCCGTTTCAACTCCCGGATCGTGTTTTCCAACTCTTCGATCTTACGATAACCGGCAAGCGAGAAAGAAAACATGGTGAGATAGCCGTTGACGTAGCCAACCTGTCTGGTGATCTCCGAAAGGCGGCTGAAATATTCCGTTGCGAAAATCCGGTTATTCTCCCGGAACAGATCGTTTTCCAATCGGTCGTATTCGGCGGTATACTCTTTGAGCGCATGAAGCGTGTTGTTTTTCAGAAAATCCAGATACGTTATCCGCTCCGGAGAATAGCGGCTGTAATCGCCGCTTCTGAGCGTATGAAAAATATCCTGGAGCTGTTTCAAAGCCTCCGGTGAAAAATCCGCCAACCCGCCTCTGCCCCTGATCGCCTCAAGCCTCTGAGGATTGTCCTCAAAGAACAGCGGAAAGCGAAGGATGTCATTCGGCTTCGAGAAAAACAGCTGAATAAATGAGTGATTGGGATGTTTCGCCAGGGAAGCATCATATTGTTTGAATTTTTCCGGTTGTGTCATGGGACCTCCGTATCATTCCGTCAGTAAATTATCCTCTGTTTTCTAAAAAATCAAATGCGGCAACACAACTCACGCGGTAATCGCTTTCGGTTCGGTCGTATTCAAAAGCGATTTGATCTGCTCAAGTGGCAGGGAATAAGCCAGTTCGACCAGCCGCTGTCGCTCCGAAATATCTTCGGAACGCCGCTCCTCGCGAATGTTGAAAATCAGGAAGGTCGGCAGCTTCGCAATCGCTTCGTGTTTGGCCTTGATCGTGGAATGCGCCATGTAATGCTTCGTCATCTCCGGCGTCATGTGTCCGACAATCGCCTGAACCGTCGCCAGCGGAATCCCCGCCTGTCCTGCGTAGTAACAGAACACGTGCCGCATCGAATGCAGGTCTTTCGTACTGATCGCCTTGCGATCTTTGAACTGTCGGGTGGTGCGGATTCCCAGCTTCTCCAGAAACCTCTTGACGCGGTAAGAAACCAGAGTCGGGTCCTTGAGATACATTTCCGCGTGTTCGGGAAACACATATTCTCCACGGTGAGGAATTTCACGCAGAAAGGTTTCCAGTTCACCCAGAATCGGGATCGCCATATCGACGCCGGTTTTGCGGCGCTTGCGGAAAATCATTCGAATCGACCATGAGATTTCATCCCATTTCAATGTGCAGATATCGCCCTCGGTCAAGCCGGTTACGGCGGCGACCAGAAACAGCGGACGGCAGAAGTCCGAAAACTCAGCTTCCGCGTTATAAATTCCCTGTTTGATCAGAATAAGTTCACGTTCGGAGAAGATTTCCCGATCGGTCTGGTTCCATTCGGGCGTGATGACGTTACTCCATGGATTCAGAATCAGCCCGGCGTCCTCAGAGAGTTTCGTGAAGGTTTCATTGCAGACGCGGGCAATTTCATGAATGGTCTTGCCCGCGAGTTTGTAAGTACGCTTGTATGTCCCCTTGACCGTCTTGCCATGCCGCAACGATTCAAAGCGGACCTCCTGATTGAACCTGCCGTGATCGATCAGGTAACGGACATACGCCTCACAATGCAATTTGCGGACTTTGTCCAGAGTCGAAATATCGGGATAAGTCGCACTCATGTACGACACGAAATCATACCAGTAGCGGCGCTTCTGGTTGGCGATATGGAGGGAAGGCTCCCGCTTGCTCGGCTTTTTGACCGCCAGCTCGTAGGCTTCCGCCAGCGGAATCGGTTTGGCTCCGGTCAGCTCCTGTTTGTAGTTTTCGATCAGGGCGACAACCGTCTTGTTCTGCCGGATACGCCGTTCCTCTTCCTTCAATGCGGCGACTTCCTTCCCGATTCGGAGACGTTCGGCTGCTTCAAAAGCCTCGGCCTCTTTCAGAGTCTTGCAGCCTTTGCAGACACGCTCGTAACTTTTGTTGTTGAGTTTGAAACGGCAGTAGAAGTTGCTTCCGTGAATTCGGATGGACATAACTTACCTCCTGAAACATTGTGCTGTTTTGTGATTCAGCAAGGAGGTTTGCTCGATTTACTTCTCCATCCAAAGTGGGAAAACGGTGGGAAATCCCAGAACATTTTCCTGCAAGTGTGATTTAATATAAATCACAACTCTTTGATTGTCAAGAAAATAAAATGGCTCCGGCAGCTGGATTCGAACCAGCGACCAAGTGGTTAACAGCCACCTACTCTACCGCTGAGCTATGCCGGAGCGTTTCAATGTTTCTTAAAATAGCCCGCTTCGCGAAAAAGGCAAATCGAAATTCGGAAAAAATCAGACTTTTTTGCCCCGAATTACGTTTTTTCAGCCTCAGAATCACCGGTAAGGCTGCTGCAACCGCCAGGGACAATGACTGCAGACCGGCAATTGATGCCTCCGCTGTGCCTTCCGCCAGAGTTCCGCCCGTTCACCGTTCATCAGCTCCCGGAGATCCGCCATCCTGGCGTTCCCGATCGAAAAGCCGAAATAATCCGTGCAAAACCCGACCTCTCCGTCGTGGCGGATATGCACCCGGGACTCCGGTGCACGGCAGTGCGGTGCATCCGGCGCTCCCTCCGGATAGCAATGCTCCGTCACAACCACCTTCACTGGATGCCGTTTCGCGGACACCTGCGCACATTGTCTGCGGAACTCCGCGATGTAATCCGCGTCATCGTCGCGCCGCCAGGCCGCCAACTCCGGATAATCACAGTCGAAATGCGTCCGGCTGTATGTCCGGTAAGCATCGATCTCTCTGCCGGTCAGGTACATCAGCTGCTGGAGAATCACCTCGTCCGGCCCCAACCCCGCCAGCTCCGCCGGCAACTCTGCCATCCGTCCGACATTCGCATCTGAAATCGTACAGAGAAAAATCAGCTTCCCGCGGCGGTCGCGCAGGAGCTCGAGGTTCCGCTTCACGCGGGCAAACACCCCTTTGCCGCGCACCGCGTCATGGAGTTCCTCCGGGCCGTCGACCGAAATATGAATCCGGTCGAAGCAGCGGCAGAGCGTCTCCGCATGGCGGTCCGCCTGCGTCGCATTCGTCACGATCTCAAGCGGATGCCCGGTTCCGGAAAGGCGCTCCGCGAGCTCTTCGAAGCCGCCGTACAGCAGCGGCTCCCCTCCCCATAAGGTGATCGCCGCACCGGGCTCGATTTCACCCGCGCAACGCAGCCAGAAAGCGACCGGAAGCTCTTCGCGACCGCTTCCGAGCATCCCCTTTGTCTGCCCGCAGAAACGACAAGCCAGATTGCAGCGGCCCGTCAACTGAAAATGGGCCGCTCTGATCGGATAATTCAAAATCGCCTCGCTTTGCGGAACTTCAGGATCGACCCCGCATTCCCCTGCACCGTGAACCCGTGTTCAACCGGCGGCTCGCCCCAGAGCATCGAATCGAAGACCCACTCCGGAGAGGAGGTGATCTCATCCGTGAATGCCGCAGGCGTATTGTTGACCGCAACCACAAGCAGCGTCTCCGCATCAAGCTCATGCTCGGTCAGTGTCAGCAGCGGGTTCGTCCGGAACACACGGCGGCGTACTCCGGCCTTTTCCGCGGCAACAGCATAGAGCCGGTACAGCTCCTGCGCCCCCGGGAAAAAGGCGCGCGGCATTTCGGCGGCAGCGCGCTCGATCGGAGCAGCCAGGAAAAGCGCCCTCCCCTTTCCGAACGCCCGGCCGCAGAAAATCGGATCGTCATCACTGTCAACGGCAAGCACCTCCGCATCGCGGTTCGCAAGATCGATCTGAAACTCCGCCCGGCAACGCAGATCGAATTCGCGCTCCTCGGAGCGGATCACCATTTCGGAGACCGCCTTGCTGCGGGTTGCAATATCGACGCCGAACACAGTGTTGAACGGCTCAAGCGAACCGCCGTCCGAAGTGACGAACAGCGTCGCGCCCTCCCCCACGGCTTTCAGCAGTCCGCGATAGCAGTGCCCCGGAATCACCCGCGTCTCGCGGATCGACGGCATGATGTAGAATTTCGACGGCTTCAGCGGCTGATCCGCATACTGAAACTCGATGTCGAACCCTGCCTGCTTCGCGAGCAGGAAGCTCGCGTAGGCGACGCCCCACTGGTCCTGTCCCTGCGTCAGGATCACGACCGCATCGCGCCGGAACGCGGGGAGCCTGCGCAGGCCCGTCCGGTCGAGCATCTCACCGAACGCCTTCATTGTCCGCAGCGTCGGTTTTTCCTCGCGGTCCGGCCGCAGCAGCCCGAGCTCGCGCTCCATCGCGATCCAGTCATACGGCGGCTGTTCGAGCCGGACCTGATCATGCCCGCACCACCACAGAAGTCCGCGGCAGTCATGCGCATAGGTGTTCCAAAGCATGTTGTTCAGGTATACGCCGGCGACTTCGTCGCTTGAAAGCGTGGGGCCGAGGCTGCCGGCCTCTTCGACGAACGCCGGAACACGGCCGACGTCGCCGTACAGCCGGGTTTCGGCGGTCGCATGAAATGCGTTGCGCATCGTGTTGACCGGGTCGGTTCCGCAATGCGGCGTGAAGATCGGATACGGATGCGTGCAGAGCACATCGGTCACCTCCGCCTGGTCCGTGATCTTCCAACTCCCCTGCTCGCAGGAGAGCGAATGCATGCCGGAGACCACCGGACGCGCCGGATCCTCCCGCCGGACTGCCGCCGTGATCGCCTCGCTCCAGCACCACGCTTCGTCGGATGTGAGCGGAAAAGCCATGCAGTTGCACTCGTTACCGAGGTCCCAGGCCGTGATTGCGGCGCACTCCTTCAGCGACCGGACGAGGTAGCGCACCATCCGGACCTGCCATTTGATCGCCGTCGCATCGGTAATCACGTTCACGCGCTCGAACGCGGGGGGAACATGCATGCGGCCGGACATCCATCCGGTCACGAGCCCGACGATCAGCCTGATCCCGTTCGTTTCCGCCAGGCGGCAGAGCTCCCGGAAGCGTTCGACCATAACCTCATCCACGCCCGCGCGGCCGGCCGCCGTATCCGGCAGCGGCCGCTCCCCGAAGCGCATCTCGACAAAACGCTGCCCGGCGGTCGTCAGCGCCTGGATCGGCTGAAAATCCGGCCAGAGCGGAAAAACCCGCATGACCTCCACCCTGTTCGCGGCAAGGAGCCGGAGGTCCTCCGCCACGATATCCGGCCGCCAGTCGCGCCACATCGCGGTTCCGGCATGGCTGGCCCAGTAGTTGCATCCGGTGAAGAACTCGGCGCCGGGCGCAAAAATGCCCTGCGGCTTGTCGATGTCGCTCATATCCATGCTCCCTGAATTACAGTGTGCTTCGGTAAAAGTTCCATATTTTCACATAAATATACCCTCCCCCGCGCAGGTTTCAATGCGGAAAAGTTGCTTTTTCCCGGAAAGAGCGGTATTTTATAAGGAATAACAATTTGCATGAAGGACAACGCATGACACGCAGTGAATTCAAATCCCTCGCCATACAACGCATTCTCCGCCTCGACGGCGCGACCGGGACCGAGCTGGCCAAGCGCGGAATGCCGGCGGGCGTCTGCCCGGAAGCGTGGATCCTCGACAACCCCGGCGCGATCATCGACGTGCAGCGCTGCTACGCCGCTGCGGGCAGCGATATCGTCTATGCCCCGACCTTCGGCGGCAATCCGCTGAAACTCGCGGAATTCGGGCTGGAAGAGAGAACAAAGGAGATCAACCGCGAGCTCGCAAAGCTCTCGCGCCGCGCGCTGCCGGACAAATACATCTTCGGAGACATCGCCCCGACCGGGCAGCTCGTCGAGCCCTACGGCGAACTCGCTTTCGAAGAGACGGTTGAAATTTACAAGCGCCAGGTGCGCGCACTGCTCGCAAGCGAGTGCATCGACGGCTTCGCGATCGAAACGATGATGGACCTGCAGGAGGCGCGCGCCGCCCTCATCGCGGTCCGCGAGCTCTCGGACCTGCCCGCGATCGTCACGCTGACCTTCGAACCCGGCGGACGTACGCTGACCTGAGTTCATCCGGTCTCGGCGCTCGTGACGCTGCAGGCGCTCGGCGCGGATGCGTTCGGCTGCAACTGCTCGACCGGCCCGGAGGCAATGGCGGAAATCATCGCTTCGCTCAAGCCGTATGCGAAGATTCCGCTCGCTGCCAAGCCGAACGCCGGCATGCCGCACCTCGTGGACGGCGAAACGAAATTCGACCTCACCGCGGAACCGTTCGCCAGGGCCGCGCTCTCGCTCGTCGGCGCCGGTGCGAACCTGATCGGCGGCTGCTGCGGCACCTCGCCGGAGCATATCCGGCAGTTGAGCGAGGCGATCGGCCACTCCCGCCCCCGTCCGGTCGCGCCGGAAAAACGCGGACTGGTCGCCTCCCCCGGCCGCTTCCGCCGCATCGCCGCCGACGAACCGTTCGCGCTTGTGGGCGAACGGATCAATCCCACCGGAAAGAAGGCCCTGCAGGCCGAACTCCGCAGCGGCAGCCTTGAACTCGTAAAGCAGTTCGCGCGCGAGCAGACCGAACAGGGCGCGGCACTGCTCGACGTGAACTTCGGGCTCTCCGGCATTGACGAAGCCGATGTGATGCGCCGCGCGGTCGGCCAGATCGTGCTGACGGTCGATACGCCGCTCTGCATCGATTCAACGAATCCGAAAGCGGTCGAAGCGGGGTTGCGGATCTATCCCGGCCGCGCCCTTTTCAACTCCGTTTCGCTCGAAGAAGAGCGGATCCGGGCGATCCTGCCGATCGCGGCGAAATACGGCGCGATGCTCGTGCTGCTGCCGCTGACCGACGAGGGGATCCCGGCGACGGTCGACGAGCGCATGCATGTGCTTGCGCAGATTGCGGAGCATGCGCGCAAGTTCGGTTACTCGTCAGCGGACTTCATCGCCGACGCGCTCATCATGACGATCTCCGCAAACCCCGAAGCGGCAGAGCTTTCGCTCGATTTCATCGAGGCGTGCAAGCGCCGTGCCGGACTCAATACAATCTGCGGGCTTTCGAACGTGAGCTTCGGCCTGCCGAACCGCCCGGCGGTGAACCAGGCATTCCTCGGCATGGCGATCGGGCGCGGGCTGACCTCGGCCATCGCCAATCCGGCCGCTCCGGGGCTCATGGATACGATCACGGCCGGCGACGCGCTCACCGGGCGCGACTTCCAGTTGGAGCGGTTCCTCGGCCGTTTTGCGAACACCGCGCCCGCGACGTCCCCGAAAACGGCCGGCGCCGAGGATACGCGCTCCGCACAGGAGCGCATGTACGAGGCGGTCCTGCGCGGCCGTCAGGAGGAGTCGCTGAAGATTCTCGATGAACTCATCGCATCCGGCGCACAGCCGGGCGCCGTCGTCGACGATATCCTGATCCCCGCAATCACCGAAGTGGGCAACCGGTTCGAACGCAAGGAGTACTTCCTCCCGCAGCTCATGCAGAGCGCCTCGGCCATGCAGAAGGCGATGGAGAAGCTTGAGCCGCTGCTGCAGGCGGGAGGCGGCCGCAGCGACGGCCCGGTCTTCATCCTCGCGACGGTGAAGGGGGACATCCACGATATCGGCAAGAATATCGTCGCGCTGCTGCTCAAGAATCATAATTTCCGGGTCATCGACCTCGGCAAGGACGTTCCCGCCGAAACGATCATCGACACCGCGATCCGCGAAAAAGCACAGCTGATCGGACTCTCCGCCCTGATGACCACCACCATGCCGCAGATGAAGGTCGTCATCGATCTCGCGCGGGAGCGCGGGCTCGACATCCCGATCCTCGTCGGCGGGGCGGCCGTCGATGAGAATTTCGCGGAGTCGATCGGAGCCGTCTACGGTTCCGACGCCATGGCGGCCGTCCGCAACGCCTCAAAGCTGCTCGGGCTCTGACCGGCAGAAACAGCCCTCCATTCCGGCAGGCGCAAAACACCTGCCGGATATTTTTTACGCTTCCTTCCGGCGCTCCGCATACATGCGAACGATTTCCGCCGCATGTTTGCCCCAGTCGAATTCGCGCGCCCGGGCTCTGCCGGCGGCAATCAGCCGGGAGCGGGTGGGTTCGCAGGTCAGGATCTCCTGCAGCGCAGCGGCAATCTCCTCCGGAGCGGCAGGGTCGAAGAGGAGCGCGGCCCCTTCCCCGATCTCTCCGAGCGAAGAGGTTTTCGAGCAGCAGCACGGAATCCCTTCGCTCATCGCTTCGATCAGCGACAGCCCGAATCCCTCGAAGAACGACGGGAACACGTAGCAGGATGCGCCGCGGTACGCATCGCCGAGGTCGCCCCCCGGCAGGAACCCGGTAAAAAGGATCCGGCTGCTGTGCTTCGACCGGCGCGCCGCGGCACGGACCGCCTCCGCGCCGGACCACTCCGCCCCGGCGCAAACCAGCGTGTGCCGAGCGGCAAGCTCGTCCGGCAGCAGCTCGAACGCGCGGATCAGATTCAAGTGGTTCTTGCCGGGCGACTCAATGCGGGAAACGTACAGAATGTAGCGCCGCCCGGCCAACCCGCTGCGTTCAACCCAGTCGTGCGCCGGATTCTCCGTTTCCGGCTGCGGCAGTCCGTTGTGGACAACACGGATCTTCGCCGCCGGGACGCGCCAGTACGTTTCAAGGTCGCGCGCCGTCGAGCGGCTGATCGCAAGCACGGCGGAAGCGCGCCGCACGAAGAACGGCAGCAGCCGCTTCAGATAGAACATCCGGAAGCAGTCATATTTGCACTCCACGTGGTACTGCGAAAGATCATGCACGACCGCGACCGTGAACAACGGGTAAAACGCGAATGCGCGCCGGTTCGCCGCCGCGATCACACAGAAATCGCACCCGTGCCGCCGCAGCAGAAACGGCAGCAGGAACAAATGGTAGAGCATCGAGAGCACCGCCCGGCGCGTCCAGCCCGGCGCGGCGACGGTCCGGAACCCCGGAAAGAACTTCTCCGCGCCCGGCTCGACCAACAGCGTCAGCGAGTGGCCCTGCATCGCAAGCTCCCGCACGACATTCCGCACATAAATCGAAATCCCCGACCTGCCGTCATCGAACGGAATACAGGAAACCAGTATCTTCATTCCGGCGCCTCCTCCACAAGCTTTTCGAATCCGGCCAGGAATCGCTGCGGAGAAAACCCCTCGCGCGCATACATCATGCAGGCCTGCCGCATCTGCCGCCGCAGTTCAGGCGAATCGTAGAACCGCGTGACCGCCCCGGCCATCGCGTCGAGGTCGAACGGCCCGACCGGGATTCCGGTCCTCTCCTCCACGAGCCATTCGCGCACTCCGCCGACGTCGAACGCCACAACCGGCACGCCGTGCGCGATCGCTTCGAGCCCGCAGAGGCCGAACGGCTCCTGCCAGCGGAACGGGAAAACCGCAAGGTCGTGCTCCGCGAACAGCTCCTCCGGATGCAGATGCCAGCCGAGAAAGCGGACACGCTCCTGCAGGCGCGACTCCCGGCACTGCGCTTCGAGCATCGGGCGGTCGTTTCCGTCGCCCGCCACCGTCGCGCGGAACGGAATCTTCAGGCGCGCCAGCATCCGCAGGAACAGATCACACCCTTTGCCACGCAACAGCTGCCCGAGGAACAGCAGCCGGAGCTCTCCCGTGCCGGACGGAACCGGAGCGGCCGGCTCCGGCTCGATGAACGGCGGAATCAGGCGGATCTTCTCCCCGTCGAACCCGTTCCGCAGCAGGTTTCCGCGCATGAACTCGGAGATCACAACCGTCCGGATTCCGCGCAGCAGCTCCAGACGGCGCGGGGCCTCGCTCAGCAGGAACCGCAGCTGGCCGCCGATCCCCCCCTGCCAGCGGCGCGGCGAAGCCAGCAGCGCACACCCCGCACAGCGCAGCGTGGAACACGCCCGCGAGCAGTTCTTCCGCCCGAACGGCGTATAGTAATAGCGGCGCGGGCAGTACACATCGTGATCGTGCGCCCAGAAAACCAGCCGCGGACCGAATGCCTTCTGATACCGCTCGAGCACCGCGGCGGAGCACGGCTTGTGCAGCGCCGCAAGGTCGAACGCCTCCGCCTCCGCCACAGCCTCCTCCGGCGTCATGACCCGGTCGAAACCGGCGCGGAACTTTTCCGGTTCCCTCCCCGGTCCGTCGCCGGCGCAGCAGACCGTGCAGCCGTTCCGCCGCAGCAGCGCGGCGGTGTGGAACATATAGCGCTCGATGCCGCCCTCAAACCCGAGGCGTCCGCCGAGATACAGGATCCGCTTTCCCTCAGGCATGGCAAAGCCCCTCGTAAAGCCTCATGAGCTCCTTCGCAATAATCGGCCATGAATAGCACTCGACCTCCTGCCGCCCCCACCGCACAAGGGAATCCCGCAGCGCGGGGTCCGCGGAAATCCGGTCGTAAACGTTCATCAGCGTCTCCGGAATCTGCGGCAGAAAATGCAGCCCCGTGTAACCGTCCTGAATCAGCTTCTTGAGCCCGCCGACGTTCGCGGCGAGCACGGGAATCCCCGCCGCCCACGCCTCGAGCACGACGATGCCGAACGGCTCATGCAGCGACGGCAGGATGAAGAAATCCGCGCTCTTCAGCGCGCCGACCAGGCGCGGGTCATCCGGAGAAAGCCCCGGAACCAGCGTCAGGCGATCGTCGACCCGGAGGCGGCGCGCCTCCTTCAGCAGCTCATCCGCATACCACGCGGCCGTCACGGGACCGACCAGCAGCAGATGCGCGTTTTCACCGCGCGAAATCAACTGCCGCAGAAACGGGATGAGCATCTTCTGGTTTTTCTGGTAGTCGATCCGGGAGATGCAGAGCAGCAGCTTCCGGTCCGCCGGAATCCTCCACTCCTCGCGGACCGGAGCCGCGAGCTCCGGCTCGCGGGAGAACTTCCCCACATCCACCCCGTTCGGCAGATAGAGGATCTTCCGGTCCGCGCCATACGGGGACAGCAAACGGAACTCGTTCTGGCCGACACAGATGAGCGCGTCCACCTCCCGCTCCGGCATACAGTGTCTGCCGGTCACCCGGTCGATGACTCCGCCGTAATGCAGCTTGTGCCGCATCGGGGCGAGCATCTCCGCCAGCTCCTGCTTCGGAACGTCGGCAAAGCCGCCGTGCAGACTCATGATGCACGGGATTCCGCACTTCCGGGCCGCGGCCAGCGACATCTCGGCGACCCGCCCGCCGGAATGGATATGAATGAGATCGTATCCGCCCCGGAGAAGCGCCCGGTACAGTGCCGGCGCATACGGGCTGCCCCCTTTTTTATCCAGCGCCAGCCGGTCCCGCAGCGGCATCGGGAAGTACGGATAGAAGTAGCGGAACTTCCGGATCCGCACCCCGTCGCGCACCTCCTCGCCGGGTGCGGAGAGCGCCGAGGTTGCAAGGATCTCCGACTCGACTCCGAGCGGACGCAGCGCGAGCGTGCTGTTCCAGACCACATTCTCCGTCCCGCCCCACTCATCGAATGAGAAGCGGCGGACCACCTGCGCGACTTTCAACATTGGTTCTTCCCCTTCCGGTAATCTGCCGCCCCGCGGCAGTATGCGATCTTCTGGACCAGCCGGCGCGGAAATGCCGGAAACAGCTCCGGCCAGCCCGCGGGACGCGCGGCAAGATAAGCCGCGTCGCGCAGGAACTCCATGCAGGCGCGGGCGACGCCGGCGCCCCAGCCGGGCGCGGCGCCGAAAATCTCGGCGTCCGCCCCGCCCTCCCCGCGGAACCGTTTCCACAGCTCGCAAAGCGTGTAGTTATGGGAGTGCTCGACCTGCGCCTCCGGCACATAGCGGATCGCGCCGCCGCGCGCGACGGCCCGCACCGCCCATTCGACATCCTCCGAATAACGGATCGTCTCGGAAAACGGATGCTCCAGCAGCTCCTTCCGCCTTGCCGCCGACGAGGCAAGCGAAAAGAAAAAGCGCCACTTCGCCGCCGTCTTTCCGTCTCCGAACGCACGCAAATGATCCTTGCGCACCAGATGGAGCGCATCGGGCCGCGGCAGCTGGTTGCCGTATGCCGCGCAGACACCGCCGCCGCTCCGCAGCGGCTCCGTCAGATGCTCGAGGTATCCGGCTCCGAGCGGAATCGCGTCGGCGTTGTTGAAGACGACGATTTCGCCCCGGCACTCCGCAACCGCCCGGTTCAGCGTCCGTCCCGGCACGTAGCCGCCGGAGGGCCGTTCAATCCGCCGCACGGCCGGGAAGCCGGCGATGATCTCCGGCGTCCGGTCCGTCGAAGCATCGTCGACGCTGAGGATCTCGAACGGGACGGAACAGCGCTGCCCCGTCAGAACCTCGAGGGTGCGTCCGACGTATGCTTCATCGTTGTGCGAGCGCACGACGACGCTGATGACGGGCTCCACGGCGGTCACCCCTGCTTCGAATCCGCTTCAAACGACGCCAGCGCGGCGTCAATCGAATCGAAGATTTCGAAGATGCGGTAGACCTTCGTGATGTCGAAAACGATCCGCGGGCGCGGCTGCAGACAGGCGAGCTTCACCGCCCCCTCCTGCGCATTCGCCTTCTGCAGGATGTAGACCAGCACGCCGAGGCCGCTGCTGTCGATGTGGCTCATCCCGGCAAGGTCGAACAGCAGGAACCTGTTCTCGCCGAGCCAGCCGGACACCGTCTCCTTGAACTCCTCCGAGCAGGCGGCCACCAGGCGGCCGGAGACCGAGATTTTCAAAACATTGCCGATTTTATCGAATTTAAGTTCCATGATGAATTCAACTCCTTTGTTTGATTCTGGAAACATACGAACGGACATACCCCACGATCCGGCGGCGCTCGCCCCGGTCCGCGATACAATAGAAAGAGGCCGCCAGATAGAGGACCGCCCCCGCGATCCCCCCGGTCAACAGCAGCCGGAAATCCGACGCGCCGGAAAGGCGGTCGAGCACGACCCACATCGCGGCGGCAGCGGGCACAACCGCCGCGGCCGGGCGCAGCACCGTGTCCCGGAACAGGACGAAAAGCCGGAGCCCCGCACACCTGCGCAGACGCGGCAGCACGAGGATGACGAAGCAGACGACCTTGACCGCCAGCGAACTCCAGACCACCGACACCGCCCCGGCGCCCCGGGCCAGAAAAATGATCGAGAGCAGAACCATGAAAATGCTCTCCACAATCATGAGCCACGAGAGGAAACGGTGCATCTCGGCCATCAGAAAATATTTCTCCGGAATCGCCCGGTAGACGACGCCGAACCAGAGCGAAATCGTCATGACCCGGCAGATCTCCATAATTTCCGCCCCCTCGACTTTGAACAGGAAACGGATCAGCTCCGGCGCGTAAAGCAGTACGCCCGCGCTCATTCCGGTGGCAAGAAAGCTGTTCCAGCGCATGGAGTTCACGAGGATCGTCCCGAGCTTCCGGAACTTGCCGCGGGAGTGCAGCAATGCGACGATCGGGCCGATGTTCTCCTGGTACGGCCCGGTCAGCTGATTCACCAGCGCCGGCAGTCTCCCGCCGATCTGGTAGGCTCCGGTCGCACCCAGCCCGCAGAAGATGCTGACCAGCAGCGCGCCGCTGCGGCCCCACGCCAGCCGCGCCATCGACGTGAGGTAGACAAAGCCGCTGAACTGGAACAGCCCGCGGAACAGCTCCCGGTCCGGGCGCAGCCTCAGCCGGAACCCCGGAATATAGCGCTTCACGAAAAACAGCATGGAGAACTGCGTCGCCGCCGTCAGAATCACCGTGAACAGAATCAGCGTGACCAGCCCGCCCCCGGTCAGGAAAATAACCAGCACGCCCGCGAGCTCGAGCAGCTTCGAGCCGATGTTGATGTAGTTGCGCAGATAGAGCTTCTGGAGCCCGACCAGAATCTCCTGGAACATGCCGAACGGAAATACCAGAGCCGACCCGATCCCGAAACAGAGAAAACATGTCCTGATATAGGCGAGTTCCTCCGGAGAAGCCTTCTCCACATGCAGCAGGAACGGCACAAAGCAGACCGCGACCCCGGTTCCCGCCAGGATCACGACCGACATCGCGGCATGGAACGAGAAAACCGTCGAAACCGTCCGGTTGTAGCGGCCGATGTCCTGCCGGTACAGTTCGGTTGAAGTGCATTTCTGCGCCGCCACGCCGAACCCGAAGTCCAGCAGCAGAGAGTAGCAGAAAAACGACCAGAGCAGCACCCACAGCCCGTAATACTCCTGCCCGAGCGTCGCGATGAGCCAGCGCGTCACGAGGATGCCCTGCACGAGGCGGACCGCCATCGAAACGTAGTTGGTTATCGTATTATGGAATATCGGAATCTTCATCGCGCCGCCTCCGCCAGTTCGTCGATCCGGCTCCGCATCAGCCGGAAATAGTCCGGAACGCCGGTCACATCCGCCGGAACCGGAACGTTCGAGAGGAGCGCCGCATCCGAATCCCGGTCGGCGGGGTCGAAGCCGTGCATTCCGGCGAGCGGCGCGCCGCCCATGTCGGACGGAACAACCTGAATGCCGGGGTTCATGAGGAAAATCGCGTCTCCGAAAAGCCGGTCGGCCCGCCAGATGCCGCAGGAGCGCTCCTCCTGCTCCGTCAGCCAGCGCCCGGCGCCGGAAAACGGCGCGAGCGCCTCCAGGATCCGCTCCTTCGCCCCGGGTGCAAGAAAATGGACCCGCAGCATCGTCGAATCGTAGCACGCGGCGTAATCGCGCCCGAACCGCAGCCCGGTCCGCTCAACGGCGCCGCGCAGATCGGCGGTGCCGGCCAGCGGCGTCATGCCGTGGTCGGAAATCACGGTCAGCCGGAAATCGCGGGCATGCTTTTTCCCCTCGAGGAGCAGCTCGCGGATCTTCTCCTCATAAAATGCGAGCTTCCGCCGCAGGATCTCCGGTTTCCCGACACAATCGTGCTCGAGCGCATCCAGCGCGGCGGTGTAGAGGAACATAAAGTCACACGCCTCCTCCCGCACCAGCCGCACACCCTCCGCGAGATTCCGCTCCTCGCTGCTCCGCCAGTCGGAGATATGGAACCGCAGCCCGGAGGCCGCCAGGACATCGTACAGGTTTTCGAACGGCGCAAGGCCGCCGGCGGCGAACAGATCGCGCTTCTCACAGTAATCCATCATGCCGATGCGGTCGAACGGAACCCGGTAAAGCTGAAAATAACCGGTATATCCGTAAAGCCGTTTCACGATGCGCGACAGAAGGTTGCGCACCCTGCCGCGATCCCAGAACGAACGCGGCTGCATCAGCGGATGCAGCAGCCCGAACAACTTGAACGGGGAGCGGCGCGGCTCGTACCGGAACAAACTCAGATGCCCGTGCTCGGACGGCGTCTTCCCCGAGAGAATCGTCGGAATCGCGCTGCACGAATAGCCGAACTGCATGCGGATCTTCCGCCGCTCCGGCAGCTCATTCTCAAGAAAATGCTCCGACCGCACGAGCTCCCAGCCCAGCGCATCGATAAAAAGAAATATTTCAATCCTGTCTTTCATGGTCTCCTTTGCGCGCCTACGGCAGCGGCGCATAACCGGGCAGTTTGGTGACATCCTGCGCCGGAACACGTTCAAGCTCTTCTTTTTCAGGCGGATATGCCTTATCCAGCAGCAATCCCGTCGCGACGGCGGCAGGTGCGATCGTCTCATAAACCGTATACTCGCTCGCGGCCACGCTGTACGCTTCGACATTCGCCCAGCGCCGCCATACCGGCCAGGTTTTCCGCAGCAGGTCGGCGTGTTCCTTCTCGCTGATGTTCCTGCCTCCGGTAAGCGCGCGCGGCAACAGCGAAATCGTGAACCCCCGGAACCCCTGATCGGGCCGCGGCCGGTTGAACAGGCCGTGGGCGAGCAGAATGTCGTCATACGCGATCCCGTAGGTGTTGCGGTACGGCGTGATGCCCGGCACAAACTCCGGAATTCCGTCCGCATACGACGTGAGGTCGAGGAACCGGACCGGATAGACGGTGCCGAGTCCGCTCGTCAGCGTCGTGCCGTTCGGATTCGCGCCGTTGTGGTAGTCGTTCGCGAGGAACGCGCCGACGCGGTATTTCTTCCACCCGGTCAGTTCGCCGGCGGCCAGCAGCGTCAGCGCGCGGCGCAGCGGGAGCCAGGTCCCCCACGACATCGTCGAGACAAATCCGTGGTCCGGGGCATACCATGGAATCCGGTAGGGATAGACTTCGAGCTGATTCATCATCTCGTCGGCGGTCCGCTGAAGCCCGCTTCGCCGCTGCCTGCGCAGCTTGTCCAGCTCCGGCGTGACCCGGTTGCGAAAAAGTTCCAGCTCGACCAGGAAGAACGGCGACCAGTTCCACGCCTTCTGTTCGATCACCTGCTTCAGCTCCTTCCCCTTCAATGGATCAAGGTACTTCGGGTCGTCGTACAGGAGCGACAGATTGAACGAAGCCTTCAGCAGCAATTCAACCGGGAGTCCCTCCGGCTCCCGGTAGGTGATCGTCTGGTCCTTTCCCTTCAGCCGGTATTTGTAGGAGTTGACGATGCGCGGCGTCGGCGCAACGGCGAACTCCCAGGCGCGCCGGGCCGACTCCCGGTATAGCTGCGCCGGTTCCGTCGCACCGGCCTGCTGCAGCGCCAGCGCCAGCATCGATGCGTAAGCGGCGTATTCAAGAGAACTTGCGTGTGTGGCCAGCGAGAGCGAATACGGGCGGCGGTCGTCCGACGGCAGGTACTCCGGCACACGCGGATGGTGGTCGGTCTCGATCCAGGTGCCGACTCCGCCGTCGGGCTGCTGGGCGCGCCGCAGATGCTCGAGCCCCCAGCGCGCTTCGTCGAGGATATCCGGAATCCCGTTTCCGCTCTCGGGGATATTCAACTGTCCGTCGCTGAAATTCCCGGGCCGCAGCAGATAGGCCGCGGCGAGGTTCCCGACGATCGCCATGTGGAACGGCCGGCGGTCGTGGTCGGCCGCGTCGTGCCAGCCGCCGGGAAGCGAAAGACGCTCCTTCCAGTCGTCACGGTTCAGCCGGATGAGTTCGAAGTGGTTGACCTGGATGCTGTTCCCCTCGGCATCAAAGAAGCCGTAATCGCGTTTTTCCCCTTTCCGCGCGGCGGAATAGTGGGCGTTTTCCGGCGGAAATGTGCCGCGCAGCACCTCAAGGTGGCAGACGGGGACCGTCCAGTTCGTGTACGGCTTCTCTTTCGCGATGCCGCAACGCTTGTGATAGAGTCCGCGCATATGGATATAGAACGCCCGCGCGACCGACCGGCCGTCGATCGGAAACTCCGCGCTGCGCCCGATTCCCGGAACCCGCAGAAAGAACCGCCCCTCCCCCGTGAAACCGGAGAAATCGAGCTCAAGCGTCTCCTCGCCCGTAAACGGCGCGCCGTCCCGGTTCTTCACATCCGCGACCCGCGGCGAGATCACCCCGGAGAAAACCGGTTCCCCCGACTCCGCGGAACAAAGCTCAAAGCGTTTCCCCTCATACTCTTTCATCGGCATCGGACCGAGTCCCCCGAGCCATGCGCCGAGATACGCGTATTTCCGGGCGGCCTCCGGCGCATACCCGAGCTGATTGATCTTGAAAAGCGCGGCAGGCTCCTTCCCCGGTTCATACCGGTACGGCACCGTCTCCCCGGTCGGAAGCGTGATCCGGTACTCCGCGCCGGGACGCAGCGCCTCCCCGAGGCGCAGGAACAGATAATGCGCCACATCGGCATTTTTGGAAAGCCGGTCCGCGCCGGAAACATCGGAGAAACGCGCCTGCCCGGTCGGGTTGATCCAGTATCCCGCCTGCTCCACCGGAATCCGTCCACCCTCCGGCCCGGCGACGGAGATCCGCCCGAACTCCTGAAGCTTCTCCGCAATCTGCGGCCGCCAGGTGGCAATCAGCCGGGCGGTACCGTGCTCAAAGCCGAAATCCCACTTCCAGCCGGGCCCCACGGCTTTGTAGAGCTTCTTCAGCTCCGGGAGCGTTCCGGCCTTGTAATGCTCCCGGATGAAGCCGGAGTAATCCCCGGTCAGCATCAGCGTCCGCCCGTCAAGATGAACCGCACGCCAGACTCCGCGCGGCTCCGACGCGCCAAGCGTGACGGCGGCGGCGGCAAGCACTGTAATCAAAATATGTTGCAGACAGCGCATCACGCGTTGCCTCCTTTCCGTTTGATGAAACACAGCAGCGGCAGCAGAAAACGCAAATGGTACAGCGAAAAGAGGAAAAGACGCCATGAGCTGCTCTCCGGAACTGCTCCGCCCATCTCCTGCCGGGCCCGGCGGGAGATGTCCCGCAGCAGCCGCCGCCGTGCTTTCCCGCCGCCGGAGGGATCACAGCACGCCGCCTGCGCCTCATGATAAAATATCCTCAGCCGGAACTCCGGCGCGAGCCGGGGGTACATCCCGGCCAGGCGGCTTCCGAGAAAAATCTCCAGCCGCCGCTTTTCCAGCAGCAGCCAGCTCTTTTCCCGCTCGAACACATAACGGGCGGAGAAATACCTCGCACAGAGGGAACGCTCGAAACGCAGATAGTTGTAGAGCGGCTTCTCCGAAGCGGCGATGCACCGGACCTGCAGCAGATACTCCAGCATGAACAGCACATCCTCAAGGATATTCAGCCCTTCGGTGAACCGGATATGCCCGGCTTCGATCAGGCCGCGACGGAACAGGCAGACCGGCAGATATCCATGGCAGTCCGGCCGGGAGAGCAGCAGCGGCAGCAGAAAACGTTCCCGGACCTGCTCTTCCCCGCAAATAACCTCTTCCGTGCACGGGAAATCGGTCACGGCCGCCTCCACATGTCCGTCCTCCGAAACGCGCCGCAACGCACAGCAGCTCAGCTCCGCCTGCGCCGCGACGGCCCGGTCGTGCAAATGACGGTAAATCGCCGGTTCGACCGTGTCGTCGGAGTCGCAGAATGCGATCCACTCCCCGCGCGCCGCGTCGAGCCCGCGGTTCCGCGCGGCGCCCACGCCCCGGTTCGGGCCGCTGAAAAAGCGGATTTTCTCCGGCTCCCGCGCACAATATTCCCGACAGATCTCCGGCGACCGGTCCGTCGAACCATCGTCGATCAGGATCAGCTCGAAATCCCCGAAATCCTGCGCCAGCAGCGAATCCAGAGAGATCCCCAACCGTTCCGCCGTGTTGTAAACGGGTACGATGATACTCAGCTGCGGCATTTGTCCCCTCCCTCTTTCCGGGAAGCATCAGCCGGAGGCGCGAGCTCCGGCACCGGTGCGCTTCCGCACACTTCGCCGTACTGCAGCAGCGTATCGCGCACGACGGGACCGCGCCGTTCCTGAACCTCCCTGAGGCGCTTGAGACGGCAGAGCAGCGGCAGCAGCGGCCTGCAGTGAAACAGCGCAAACCGGAAGAGCCGCCCGGAGAAGCCGTCCGGTGCGCCGGCGTCTTCCCGGCAGGCCCTCGCCGCCACCCCCTTCAGGGAGCTCCGGCGCTGTGCGGCGGAAAGCGATTCATCGCAGCAGATCATCTGCGTTTCATGGTAAAACTCCCTCAGCCAGAATCCCGGCAGCAGCTCCGGGCGCCCCCCGGAAAGGCCGCTGCGCAGAAAGATATCGCGCTGCGCCCGGGCCCGCATAAACCAGTTCCTCTCCCGGAAGAAATCGTTGCGGCGGAAATAGTGCGTCGCGCAGAGCGAGTCCGGAAAATACAGATAATCGTAAAGCGGCCTGTCCGATACCGCAATCCTGCCGACCCCGAGCAGGTATTCAAGCAGAAAGAGTTCGTCCTCCTTCATGCTGAGCCCCTCGATGAAACGCACTCCGCCCCGCTCGATCAGGTCGCGGCGAAACAGGCAGATCACCAGATATCCGTTGCAGGTGCGGTGGTTCAGCAGCAGCGGCAGAAAGAAGCGCCGCTGAATCTCCCCGCGCTCTTTGAGCACCTCCTCGCCGCTGCACGGAAGATCCGTGAGGATCTCCACCCCCTCCCGCAGGAAATGACGGAGCGCGCAGCAGCTCAGCTCCGCCCCTTCGGCAACCGCGCGGCCATGCAGGTAGCGGTAGAGCTCCGGATCCGTCCGGTCATCGGAGTCGCAGAATGCGACCCACTCTCCGCGCGCCGCGTCGAGCCCGCGATTCCGCGCGGCGCTCACACCCCGGTTCGGGCCGGTGAAAAAGCGGATCCTCTCCGGATCCCGGGCACAATAGCTCCGGCAGATCTCCGCCGACCGGTCCGTCGAACCGTCGTCAACCAGGATCAGCTCGAAATCCCCGATCGTCTGCGCCAGCAGCGACTCAAGACACGGCTCCAACCGTTCCGCCGTATTGTATATCGGCACAATGATGCTCAAAAGCGGCATTATCTTCTCCCTCCGAAGAGTCCACGGAGCCATCGGCAGGACGGAGAGAGAACTCCGTCCAGGAGGCGGACGCTCCATTCCGCCAGCCAAAATCCCCATTTTTTACGGGCCAGGTACATCAGCGGTATGAACAGCCGGGATGTTTTCCGCGCGGCCAGCACGACACGGCAGTAGGAACGGAACTGTTCGCGAGTGCCCAGGCACACAAGCAGCGCCTTCCGGCAATCCTCGCGCGGCAGGAGCTGTCTGATCTCTTTCGAGGAGTACCTTCTCCGCAAAAACGGCACATGCAGAAAGTTCCGGCAGAAGTAGATCGCCAGTTTCTTCTTCAGCTCCGGCGGATAATCGCCCGAATCGAAAAACGCACAGACCGATTTGAAATTCTCCGCACGGTCGTAAATCGTCTTCGAACTCAGCACATGCGTCACGGACCCCGGCTGGAAACGGTAATCATAGTGCAGAAACGGTGCAACCGCGGTCGGACCGGCCTTCAGAAACACGCGGTACACCCACTCATCATCCTGGTGCAGGCGGCCGGGCGCCTGAAACAACCGGTTGTCCATAAGCAGCTTCCGCCGGTAAAGATTCATCCATGTCGCAGTATTCCAACGGTGTTCGAATCCGGATGCATCCAGAAATGCAGCTCCGGTGGGGAAATGTGCACCGGGCGTCCCCGCGACATGCGTGCCGGTGAACTGCAGCACACCGTCCGGCGACATCCGGAAATTCCGGCTGCCGCTCACGACGAGATCGAGCTCCGGATGCTCCGCCAGAACCGAGGCAAAGCGCTCCAGCGAGTCCGGCTCGATCCAGTCATCGCCATCGACGAAGAGCAGATATTCCCCCCGCGCGTGCTCGATCCCGTAATTGCGCGGAACCGAAGCCGAGCCGGAGCGCGGCAGGCAGACCACCCGAAAATGCGGATCGTCCGCCACGGCCCCGCGCACGATCCGCTCCGTTCCATCCGACGACTCTTCGACGACGGCAAGGCACTCGAAATTGGAATACGTCTGGTTCCGGATCGAAAGGATCATCTGCTCCGCATAGGCGGCAACATTGCAGCATACCGCCACCACGGAAAACAAAGGAGTCTCCCGGCTCATCGCTTCCCTCCTGCCATGCCGCTCCGGATCCTCTGTCGCAGCCGCCGGAATTTGTGCCGCAGCTGCATCGGGCCGCACAACAGCCGGCTGAGCCAGCGGTTCTCCCGGCGCAGCGGGAACGGCAGCGGCCCGGGCAGGTCGAAGCCGGACCGCACAATGTAGTCAACCACATCGAGATACCGGTTGTAGTGGCGGAACGAAGCACTCGCCCAGCCGATCCACGGCTTCGGATGACAGACGAAATGGACAAACAGCTCATCCGGATCCTTGTCCAACCGGTACGCCTCCGCCACGCGCGGCGCTCCGGGCAGAAAGCAGAGCAGGCTGTTCAGGACCGACTCGTCCAACTGATGATAAAACGCGACCCGGTGATCGACAACACCGACATTCCCCTGCGGCAGCACCTTCGCCATCTGGTCACGCCACGCCTCAAGGAAATCACGGTGCGAACGGTGCAGCGACATATAACAGGCGGAACAGCAGCGCGGAATCCGCGCATCCACCGCCCCGGAGACATCGTTTTTCCACGCAGCGAGGACCTCGGGCGGAATCGTCCGGCCGTCCCCGCTGAAATTCTTGCCGCGGTACACCAGCACGTTCTCTTCTTCACCGCGCATCCTGACATGGATTTCATCCGGCGACTCCGGAGCAAGCCTTGCGGAGCAGTTGCCGACGAAGAACCCGTCGCTGTCAACCCAGGTGACGAAATCGGTTTCGGCAAGCAGCATCGCCTCCGGCTTGCTGCAGGTGAGCGAACGCCCGGTCGCCCCGGCAGATACGGTCCTGACATCCCCGAACTGCGCCAGAAGCCGCTCCTGCTCCGGCCCGTACCCGGCGCCGAAGACGATCACCGGCTCATCCATGCCGTTTTTCCGCAGCGACGCGACCAGCAGGAAAACACCCCAGAAATAGTTCAGGTCACCGACTGTGACAACAGTATTGTTTTTCATATCCCACCTTATCAGGCGGCGGCCGCCGCCTCTTTCCTTTTAAGTTTTTCCTCTTTCCGATGCCGGAGGTAATCCGACCGGAGAAAGCTGATTACGGCAAACATGATCATGAGCTGCACGAAATTGACCGGCTGCTTCAGCACCCACTCCAGCGCCGACTGCAGATAGACAGCCGTCAGCCCGCCGCAGAGCCCGGCGGGAATATAGAACTCCGACCGCCGGGCAAACTTCTTCAGCAGGAAGACGGCCGCGGCCAGGTAATAGCCGAACCAGAGCAGAAGAAACCCGAGCCCGGCAATCCCGCATTCCGCACCGACCAGCAGGTAAATCGTCTCGACAATGCCGTCCTTGTAGTCATCGGTATAGCGCATCCGCTCCCGGTGCTCGCTGTAGTTGTAAGGCGGATTGATCCGGATTCCCCAGTTGTTGATGCCGACGCCGAGCGGCTCGGCGTCTATCATGTTCATGGCGGCAATGGCGAAATCGATGCGGGTGTCGGCGGAGGACTCCGGCGCCCGTTCGAACCGGTCGAGGATCTTCGGCAGAAACAGCACCAGCAGAAACAGGAACGCAATCAATGTCACTCCCACAATCAGAAGCTTCCGGAAATCGAGCGAGTACAGCAGCGACACCCCCACTGTCAGGGCGCAGCCGATCGGGAAGCAGACGATCGCGCCGCGCGAGTAGGTCAGAATCACCGAAAGCGCGGCGACCAGAAAGACCGCCCCGGCAAACCAACTCAGATATCCCGTCGAGTTGAAGAACAGCGAGAGGAACAGAATCCCCGCGAGCAACATGTACATCCCCATGCTGTTCTGGTGCGGAAACACGCCGTGGGCCTGAAAAACCCAGTGGAAGCTGTCGTAGACCACCACCGGGAAGTTCAGCAGAATCACCGCCCCCATCCCGTACCAGATGATATCGAAGTCTCCCGTGAAGTCGAGGTAGTTCCACACCGCGAGGAAGACGAGATACATCATCGCCATCTTCCAGAGCTCAAAGAAGGAGAACAGCAGATTGTCCGCATTCAGTACCGAACACAGCGCACAGAAGAAGTATCCTCCGTAAAACCAGATACCCGCATCCGGCAGCAGCCTGAGCCTGCCGCGCCGCGCCAGCAGCGCCAGCAGGAGCGCTATCGCGCACAGATAGACCGCCGAAATCTCCATCCCGCGCGAAGTGCCGCGATACATTTCGTGCGAGAAGAAGTTGATCGACGACGGTTTGAACAGGAGCGCCAGGAACGGGATCAGGAACATGGCCGCGCGCATCATCGCACGGTTACAGAGCATCAGCATGACAGCCGGCCCCATACCCGCAATCGCAATGATGAACAGAACATATTTCATGCAGCGTCTCCCGTCAGAACCGTGAATAGAAGGTTGCCGGCGTGGTGAAGAGGTTGAACAGCTGTCCGGTCGGCATCAGCTTGCGGATGAAGATATTGTATTCATCCATCGCATCCTTCGGCACATAGACGATATCACCCGGCAGCGTCATGACGTTCGGTTTCCGGCCCAGCAGCACGCCTTCGATGTCGACCCGGTAGAAGACCGGATTCGCAATACCGCCGCGGATTATGATCGCATACTTCCAGTAGGACTCCCTGAGCCCGCCCGCGGCGGAGAACAGCTCCAGCAGCCCGAGCGACTTGTTCCAGATCCGCTGATGCGGCCTCACCACCTCGCCGAGCAGCGTGACCATCGACTCGGAACGGACCGCGACATAGACGTAGTCCCCCTTCTGCAGCCGGATGTTGTTCCAGCGGTCACCGCGCTCGATCGCCGCGGAGAAATCCACTTCAAGCAGCTCATTGTTACGCACGAACACCGAATTCTGGAAATCGGCCGCATCGAGGACCTGTCCGTCGAACAGCCGCGTCGAGGAGCCGCCCGCCATTGCGAACAGGTCGGACAGCCGCAGGTCGCTGCTGATCTCATACATGCCCGGATGCGTGACCGCCCCGGCGATGGTCACCTTCTGGGAGCGGATCACCGAGGGGGCAATGCCCACCACCGGATTCCGGATATAGGCCTCAAGCGCCTTCTCCACGCGTTTCACCGCCTCCGGCAGTGTGCACCCCGCCACATGAACCTGCCCCACAAACGTCATGCCGATGTACCCGTCCGGCGTGACCGGGGTCGTGACATCAAGGTCGCTGTGGTCGTAGACCTTTACGGAGAGCATATCCCCGGCGCCGATGGTATAGGGAGGCGCCGGCTGCTCCGCCAGCAGCCTCAGCCGTTCGAGCCGGGCCTCGCGCTCCTCACGGGTGAGGGCATTCTTCTCGACCACGGCCATGTTTGTCTCAATCAGCTCCGGGTACGCCAGATAGTCACCCGTGCTCATGCACGATGTGAGCCCCAGAAGAGCCCCGGCAAATATCATCAAAAACAGTTTCTGCATATGTTTCACCTCACTCCGGAATTCGGAGTCCATTTCCGGACCCCAGTCAAAACGGCCGCCGCCATATGCCCGCACGTGCGCTGCAGCGCCGCAGCGAGCCGCAGTATCCGCCGCGGCGTGGCGTTCGCCCCGAGATACAACAGCGAACAATCGCTGAACTCCATCATCTGCCGGAAGAAAAGATCGTTCTGCCCGAGCGGCTTCTCCCTCCCGATCATCAGGAGATCATATCTCTTCAGCAGCTCCTTCACATCACACCCCAGAAGCTCAAGCTCCGCCGGCGAGAGCGCCTGCGGGTTCTCCACCGGGAAGAATCCCTGCGAACCGGAGCACTGCACGGCGACCAGCGTATCGTCGCCGTCCACAGCGGCGTCCGCAAGCTCGAAGCCGACCGCCGGAACGATGTTGATCCGGAAGCTCCTGACGCCGTTCATGGCGGCGTTCCACTCGATCGCCTCGCGTATATCCGGAGGCGCGCTGCCGCCCTCAAGCGTCCCCTCGAACAGGATCTTCCTGCCCTCAAGCACTTCGCGCAGCTTGTAGTACATCTCATGCAGCACGATCTCCTTCTCGCCCGGAGAAGAAAAACGCTCCGCGGAATCCGGATAAGTCCCCAGCGGGACCAACCCGCGGTGCGCTTCGATCTCCTCGACCTGCTCCACCTTTCCGAAGAAGATCTGGAACAGAACCAGCAGCACGCATGCCCCGCCGGTCACGATGAACGCCGCCGCCATGATCAGCGCAACGGCTTTTTTATTGAACAAACTCTGCGGCACGGCGGACTCGGCTTTTTCCACCTGGATGATATCGCTCTTCGTGGAAGCAAGCAGCAGCCGCAGGTCGGAAATCACCTCTTCCACCGAATGGAGGATCGAAATGGACGCTCCGCGGCGAATGTCGATCTCCGTGTACTTCGGCAGCAGCTCGGTGAGCTTTGCGACAATATCACGGTTTTTTCTGATCTCGTCGCCGAGCGCCTTGTCCTTTTCCGCGTACAGATCAAGCTTCTCGCGGGAGGCGGCCAGCGCATCGCGCAGGGAATCGGCGTGCCGGATGCTGTCGGGATTATAGCTCGCAATGCCGTTCTCCTTCAGGAACTCCTCATACGCCTTCTCCTGATAGGTCAGCTCCTCGCGGGCGGCAAGCAGCCGCGGATTCCGGTCGGTATACTGCAGCCTGAGCCGTTCGACCTCCTGCTTCTGCTGTTCCAGCCGATTCAGGAACGTGTTCAACTGCGCGGAGAGCTGCAGTGCCTTCGGGTCGATCTCCTTCAACTGGGCTTCAAGCTTCTGATACCGCAGCTTCTCATTCGCATACTGGATGTTGTTTTCCGACAGGAGCGTCAGGGCACTGCCGACGATTTCGCGCAGCCGGTCGAGCTCCTGAACCGGAGAAAGCGAGCCTCCGCCCGGAACCATCTTATGCTGTTCACGCTCGTCATTCGCAACCGAATCTTCCAGCAGCTTCTTTCGGTCCAACTGGCCGTTCAGCCTCGAATTCAGCTCTCCGGAGCGGAAATTCGTATACTCTTCGATGCAGAGCTCCGCCACGGTGTTGGCCATCCGGACCGCAAGATCCGACTCCTTCGCCTTCGCCGTGACGATGATCAGGTTCGGCCGCGTCTTTTCCGTCCCGATCGAAACCCGGTTGCCGATCGGTTCCGGCAGATTCAGCCGCTCGGCGGCCTGCTGCAGGAGCGTCCGGCGCGCGAACAGCTCCTTCGCCTGCCGGATATCCATCGCGCCGCAGCTCTTCGTCTCCCGCGGGTAGTAAAACAGCCGGGTCACGGCCTGATAGCGGTCGGTGGAATTCATCGCCATGACGCGAACCAGCGTCAGCATCCCGATAAACGTCGCCGCCGCGATCAGGACAATCAGCTTCCAGTGTTTCAGCAGCACAGAAATACTTAATTTCCGGTACAATTCAAATTGCCGGAGCCGTTCCTGCTCCTCATCCACCGGATCTACTGTCGAATGATTCATAAATTCTTCTCCATATTTACAGAAAGGAGCTCCAGAGCCGGTGCACCCTGCTCCTTCGCGCCGGGTCTCCGACTCCATCAACATCCGTTCCACCGGCCACGGCAAGCAGCCGGAAAAGCTCAGAAAGCACCCGCAATTCAGGCGCCTCGAACCACTCCCGGACAGAACCCGCGGTCCGTGTCCGGTAAACCCATCGCAACTGATGCCGGAGATTCCGGCCGCCGCAGAGCACCTTCGCCTCCCGGAGCCGGGCCGGCACACGTTCCGGTTCAACAGAATCCGGGGAATTCGCAAACCGGCACACGCATTCGCGCCAGAACCCGCGCGCCCGGTTCCACGCAAACTCCCAATCCTCCGGGCAACGTGAATGCGGCCGGAACTTGAATTCCAACGCAGCCTCGTACTGCCCGGTCCGTTCGGAGGAAATCCCCGACTCCTGCGCCAGAGCGCCGAACGCTTCCAGACGGTCGGCTGCTTTCCAGCGGTAACGCCCACTGCCGAGCAGCAATGCGTCGCCCCCGCCGAGCACGGCCTTATTCAGGTTGCGCAGAATAAAATCCACATCCGCCTTCCCGGCACACGAACGCAGCTTCTCCGCGGCGAGCAGCAGCCCCATGCCGCGGTTCATCAGCAGCCGCACTCCCTCGAACGGGGAAAGCTCACCCGCCTCCAACGCCGGAATCGCGCCAAGCACATCGCCCTCCCCGCAAATCTGCACATGCCCGTGCTTCAACTCCTGCAGCATCAGCGTCCGGACCACGGGGCCGGAGAGATCCCGGTTCTTCGCCGGGCAGAAATCCACATCAATGCCGAGCCTCCCCGACCAGCGGCGGGCCAGCGGAGCAAGGGCGGCGTCCAGTGCGGCCCGCCGTTTCCGCGACGCCCCATCGGTGAAAACGAAAAAATCGAGGTCATTGTAAAGACGCCCGCACCCGTCCGGACCGGTGTGGACGCCGCCCTCGCCGCGGCCGTAGCCGCCGCCGAGGCAGATTCCCGCCAGTTCCCGGAAGCCGAGTGTCTCCGCTTCCGCAGCGAGCTCCGGGAGCGCGGAGCCGAGCTGCCGCTCGACTTCCGGATCCCGCGCCGCCGTGAAAAACTCATGTGTCCTGAACCATGTCATCCGTCATGAATATCCTGTTGATGAATGCCTTCCCCAACGTCCTCACAATCAGGCCGGGGGTACGATGATGCTGAAAATAGCGGTCGTCGAGCTTCTGCTGCAATGAATCACGGTTCACGGAGATCCCGTCCGAATAACAGAAGACGCACCGCTCTTTCCTTCCTCCGGTACGTATCAGGCTCGCCCGCCGGAATACGACGGCCCAGAGAAGCCAATAGCGGTCGAACGAAAGCTTCTGGAACCAGCGGTGACAGTGCAGAAGCTTCAGCAACAGCAGCGCCGCAAGGTACGGGACGAGAAACAGCAGGGCCAGAAGCAAAGCCAGAACGGCTTCGAACGTCCCCGTCCAATCGACATTCCTGAGCCCGCCGCGCAGGCCGGAAGCGACTCCGGCCTCCTCCAGCTCGACGGAAACCTCGTTGACCGGGTCGATGATCCTGCCGGAACAGACGATCTTGTTCACAAACTCCATGTTCTTCCCGATGTAGGTGTGGTCGAACACCACGCACCGGCGCAGGAAATTCCCCCGGTCGATGATCACGTCACTCCCGACGATCACGCCGTCCTCAAGCCGGCAGCCGCGTTCCAGGCATATGTTGTCCCCCAGCACGACCGGGGGCGAAATCTCGCAGCCGGGCATGATGACCACATTCATTCCGGCATGAACGCCGTTCTCGACCCGGTAACCGGGCAGCACATAGCCGCGCGGCGTGCGCAGCAGCTGAAAATTCAACTCGAAATATTCCCGGATCGACCGCATCCGGCGCTGCGGAACCCGGCAGCGGTACAGGACCCCGTCGCGACGCCGCAGATAAACCCCGTCCTTCAGCCTCTCATCCTGCTGCACGGGAACCGCGCCGGCCTGAAGCGCCTCCTGCGACGTGAATTCCGGCAGAATCGGGCCGAGCACGACCAGCACCTCGCCGTCCCCTGCGAAAGCGCGATGCTCCTCCAGCAGCCGGAACGGATCGCGGCGGATCCCGGAACCGAGATAATCGAGCTTGAGCGACCAGCGTTCTCCGCCGCCAAGCAGCTCCTGCAGGAACATCGTGTAATTGTAGTCCAACAGCAGAATCTCCCCGACTCCGAGGACGGAGACCGAATCGATCTGATGCTCCGCGAACATCTTGCCTGCGATCGGCAAAGAACACAGACTGCGCTCGGGAAAAAACTCCTCGCACCATTTCGTCGTGTGGTTATAGGGGTTGATGATCGCTTTCACTCAGTACGCCCCTTTCCCGGTCAGAATCGCGGGAACCGTCCGGATCAGCAGCCAGCAGTCCTGCCAGAAACTGCGCGATGCGATGTACTCCTTGTCAAGCTGAACCTGCTTCGAAAACGGGATGTCGCTGCGCCCGGATACCTGCCAGATGCAGGTCAGCCCCGGAACCACATTCAGCCGCTTCCGGTCCTCAAGCGTATATTGCCGGACCTCATCGGGAAGCGGCGGCCGGGGGCCGACCAGGCTCATATCCCCCACCAGCACATTGAACAGCTGCGGAAGCTCGTCGATGCTGAATTTCCGCAGATACCGCCCGATCCGGGTGATCCGCGGATCGCGCTTCATCTTGAAGATGACCCCGTCCGCGGATTGGTTCCGGGCAAGCAGCTCGCGCTTGATGCGGTCCGCATCGACCCGCATCGTGCGGAACTTGTAAAAACGGAAATGCCGGCCGAACCGCCCGACCCGGATCTGCCGGTAGATCACCGGTCCCGGCGAATCGAGCTTGATCCATACCGCAAGCACAAGGAACAGCGGGGAAAGCGCAATGAGCGCAAGACTCGAAAGCGCGACGTCGAACAGCCTCTTCAGCATGTACGACATGGCGACCGTAAGGTTCCAGACGTACATGCGGAAGCTCCGCTGAATACGGTTCTGCGACCGCAGTGCGATTTCCCCCGAGATGCGGGTCAATTCCTTATCCAGACTTGTCCGGGTATGCAGCATCGCGGCTTCCTACTCCAGTTTCGCTGCCTGCGCAGTCAGGCCCTCGACGTTCACGCGGCACTCGTCGGCATTCCCGGCCTTCCCGCCGTTCTCGATGCCGAGAGCGAATTCCTTCGTCTCAAGGTCCCCGATATTGAGGGCACACCCTTTGAGCGCGTGCCCGAGCCGGCGAAGCCGTTCGCAATCGGCCGCGGCAAGCGCTTCGTGCATCTTCTCAAGCGAATCATCAAAAGTGCGCTTGTACTCCGCGATCAGTTCATCCTGGAGTTCTGCGTCGTCAATGCCGAGAGTCTCGGTCAGGTGCTTTCTGAAAATTTCTTTCATCATTTGTCTCCTTCGTTCGCTTTTATGGTGAAAATGGTTTCATTCAATCCGCAATGATGGCGCCGGCTGATCTGCGGCGAGATCTTCATGATCAACGGGATTCCGCGCCCGCTCTGACCCTTTTTCCGGTTGAGCTCCGTCAGCAGCTGGTCAAGCTCCTCATCCGAGCGGAACGAGGAGCTCTCCCACATCTTTCCGCGGTCCAGCACGGAGACGATGACCGCCTCCCGGCTGCCGCGGATAGTGAGCGCGATCACGTCGGTCGCCTTCTTGTAATTCTCCAGCCCGTGCTTGACGATATTCACAAGGAACTCGCTCAGCAGGATCTCCACCTTGGCGGCCAGCACCTTGGCGTGAAGCGTAAGCTCCACGAATTCGGCAGCTTCCAGCGTCGCCCGGTCGATCGACGCCGCATCAGGCGGGACCTGCCGCCGGAAGACCGGGGCCGCGCCCGCCACGACCTTCTTCATGGCGAAAAGCGAATAGTCGTCCTTCGGCGTATCGTAACCGATCTGCTCGAGCGCCCCGGAGAGGCGGAACGGAATCGCCACGACATTGTCATCCTTCACCGCCGCCGAAGCGAGCTGCCGGAAGGTCTTCGTGTCGACGCCGGATTCGTCGTCCGGATGCGTGCCGATATCCCACAGCCCGTCCGAGTGGCCGAGGAACACCGTGTCGTCGGAGAACTCCATCAGGACGTTGTTTTCCTCCAGGTAATCGGTGTTGCGCAGCATCCCGACCGGCAGGCTCCCCTGCCTGCGGGGGTTCGGGTCGAGCCACTTGCCGTCCCCGGCATGGAAGCAGAGCAGATCCGGATGACCCGCATTATGGAACAGCAGCGTGTTCTTCTCGAAGTCCCAGATCGCCACCAGGCAGGTCATGTAGCTGCACATGTTCAGCTTCTCGCAGAAGAAGTCGTTCAACTGGCGCAGGATCCGGTCCGGCCGCAACGCGCCCGGCGAGTTGATCGTGCTGAGCTGCTTCAGGATCGACTGCACCGCCGTCATCGCCAGCGCAGAGTGGATGCCGTGCCCGGAGATGTCTCCGAACACGCAGAGGCAGCTGTGCGCGGAAAGCGGAATCCACTCGAACAGGTCGCCGCTGATCTTGAACAACGGGCGGTAGATGAAGCCGAACTCATAGCTGTCACTGAAATGGAGCCACGGCGGCAGCATCGCCATCTGCACCTGCGTCGCGAGCTCAAGGTCGCTCTCGATCTTCTTTTCGAGCAGGGAAATCTCATTCTGCGCCTGATATGCCTGCACGACCTGCTCGAGCTTCTCAAGCAGACTCGCCCGCGTGAAGTTCTTATTCAGGTAATACGAGTAGTTGTCCTTCATGATCTGGGTGATGAGCGAATTGTCGATATCGTCCATCAGAGAAGTCAGAAAGATGATCGGGACGCGCTTGTTGTAGCTCCGGATCATTTCCCGGAACTTGAAGCCGTCCACCGAATCCATCATGATGTCCGAAAGCACGGCGTCATACCGCTTCCGCTTGAACGCCTCGAGCGCCTCTTCGGCATGGTCGGCCGTCGTCACCTGATAGGCGCCTTCCTTCAGACATGCGGCCACGGTGAGCAGGATGAACTTCTCATCGTCCAGCACCAGTACATTGTATTTGCGGTCACTCATAGATAATCCAATATCCTGTTGGTTGTATTTTTCTGTTTCGAGCGTACCAGCCCGGAGAAATCGATCCGTTCGATATAAAGCCAGCGGAGCGTCTCGATCTTCTGGAAGAAGTAGAGACGGCGAATCCCGTTCTCCATCCGGAAAAGCCGTCCGTTGCGGCGTCCCCACATCGTCTTCAGAAGCTCCGGATCGCGGAACATTTTGAACTGGACGCCCTCCGGCGTGATCTCCGCCTTGCCGTCGAGCCCGCTGCCGACGATGATCCGCCCCGTCTCGTCAACGAGGTACTGGGTCCGGATCGCCGGAGAGGCGTTTCCGCTGCGGAGCATGAGGTCGAGCAGCCGTCCGAGCGATACATCCGCGCCGGCGACGCCGACCGCTTTGCCGTCATTCCCGACGATCGCCCGGGCGCAGGTGACGATCAGCTCCGGATCATGCTCCTCGCGGGAAAAGCCGTTATCTACATACGGTTCGCTCCAGACCGCCTGATAGTTCGCGGCGTCCATCGCGAGACGGTACCACGAACGCTTCCGCGGATCATAGGAGTCACGGTAATCACCTCGGTACGGATAGCTCACGTGCAGGCCGTTTTCAAACCCCGTGTACACAAAGGAGAACGGCGGCTTCGACAGCGTCCGGATCATCTCTTTCTGCTCCTTCTCCCCGGCCGGAACCAGCGAAACCTCCGAGAGGCTGTGGGACATGACCCGGAAGAAGCCGCGGTTCAGCGGCTCAAGCCTCAGCAGCGTCTCTTCAAGCCCCGGCACCTTTTCACCCGGCGGCTCCTTATAGACAAAGGAGTCGAGCGCGATCTTCCGGTGATAGGCCGGCGAGTATGCGTAGTCCGGCGGCGCGGTGTCGGAATCCGCCCCGTCGAGATTGCTGTAGAACTTTCCGGCCGCCTTGTCGGGCAGCGGCCCTTCGAGCAGCAGCGCGGTTTCCCACGCGACCGTCGTCAGCAGGCTCTCCAGGGTGTGCAGCCGGTAGTCGAGCTGCGTCGCGGCATGGACACCCTGCGAGTAGATTTCCGCGAATGCCGCCTCTTCGCTCCGCCGGACCTCCTGCTCCTTCATTTCCCGGTACAGGTAATACGAGGCCGCACACATGCCGGAGAACAGAAGAAAGACCCAACAGAACAGGAAAAAGCGGTACTTCCTCCGGAAATAACGCGAAATACGCCCCCAGAGGTTGTCGGGATGCGCCGAAACCTCATCGAAACGCAGATAACTGCGGATATCTTTCATCAACGCTTTCACATTCTGGTAGCGCTCCGCCGGGCGCGTCGCAAGCGTCTTGCGCACGATCATCTCAAGATCCCGGTCGACCCGGCAGCGAAACCGGTGCGTATACGCCGCAACCCGGCAGTTGCGCGCAACCTCCACCGCCTCCGGCAGCGATTTCGACGGGTAAGCGACCTTCAGGTAGACGATTTCGAAGAGGATCAATCCGAGCGCATAGATGTCCGAACGCGAATCGTACGGCTGGCGGTTGATGATTTCCGGCGCCACATACTGGACGGTGCCGGAAAAATTGTCCTGCCCGCCGGAATCCCTCCACGACTGATGCTCCGCGATTCCCCAATCCATCACGTAGGTTTCGCTGAAGGAGCCGATCATGATGTTTTCCGGCTTCAGGTCGCGATGGATCACCTTCTTGTGGTGGGCATAAGCAATCGCTTCGCAGACACGCAGGAAGACGTCGAGCCTCTGCGGCAGCATCCGGTGCTCATTCCGGGCAACCTGGAAACGCGGCATCTGCTCATAGAGCGAAACTGTTTTATCGATATAGTGTTTGAGCGTATTCCCGCGGATCAGCTTCATCGCCAGATGCAGATTGTGCTCCGAATCGCCGTAAAGTCCGTGCACCGGAACGATCGCCGGGTGGTCAAGCTGTCCCGTGACCTTCGCCTCCGCGATAAACGCGCTGCGGCACTTGCTGCGCTCGCGGAGATTCTTGTGGAGCGTTTTCACGGCAACCACGCGGGAAAGCCTGCGGTCGACCGCCTGACTGATGGACCCCTGCCCGCCGTCCGCGATCTTCCCTTTCAGCTCGAAATTCTCATTGAAGTCGACGAAATCCTCATCCCGGTTCCCCTTGCGGACTTCGAGGTCGTCGCCCACATCCACGCCGGTATTATTCACGAGCTCGCTGATGTTGACCGTCCGCACGCCGAACATGCCGGAAAAGAAACTCAGGCGCGATGTGTTCCGGGTCCGGCTCTCCACCGAAGTAGAGTCGGCCGGAACCGCCTTCCCTGCCTGCGGATCCCCGTCCGGCAGTTCCCCGCGGTCGATCGGAACCGTCCGGTCGATCGGAACCGTCCGGTCGATCGGAATCGTCCGATCCATTTCCTCAGGGTTGTCTCTCTGCGTATCCATATGCGTCACACCTCCGTATGCGCCGGTATTTTCTTCTCTTCCAGGCGTTTGAGGCACTCCTTCAGCGCCTCGAGCGTAAGCGGTTTCAGCAGTGTTTCGCAAAAATGCCGCTTCATGCCCGGGTCCATCTGCTGATCCGCCGTCACCACAACGACCGGAACCTGTGCGGTAGCCGGGTTCCTCGCCAGATACTCCGCAAGCTCGTCGCCGCCCATGTCCGGCATCCAGAGATCGGTGAACACCGCCGCCGGAATCGCCGTGCCGACCTCGCGAATCGCCTCACGCGCCGACGCACAGCAGCAATGCGGAATCCCCAGCCTCGAAAACATCGCGCTCATGACCTTCAGGTTCATCGGAACATCGTCCACCAGGAGCACCCGGTTATTCTTTTCGGCCCCGCCGACGGAGAGGGCCGGAACGTTCCCGGCCGCCAGGGCATCCGCGATGCAGGCAATGCGGTCGAATGCAATGACGAATGCGCACCCGCCCTCCCCGCTGCTGCACCTGAGCGTGCCGCCCATGCGGGAACAGAGCCGCTGCGACAGAACCAGCTCCAGATTGCTCTCGTCGTCGGCGGTACGGCCGGGATGCAGCGGGTCGTCCGGCTTGCGGACGCCGCTGCCGGCGGCGGAGATCCGGACCGTCAGGCTGCCGCTCGTATCCCCGGCGTGATACCCGTCGAACTTCGCAGCGATGACCACACTGCCTTCGCGGACCGATTTGATCGCCCCGCCGATCAGGTTGATCAGTATCTGCCGGAAACGCTGCGGGTCGAGCATCACCCACGGCGTCTGCTCCGGCAACACCAGCTTGAGCTTCAGCCCCCGCCCTTCGGCGGTCTGGCGGAAAATCATCATCATCTCCGAGAAAAGCTCCTTGAGGTTCATCGGGTTCGACTGAATCTCAAGCTTGTCCGTCTCCATCTCCGCGAGATCGAGCACATTGTTGACCAGACTCAGCAGCGTGCGGCCGGCCAGGTTGATCGCCTGAAGGTCCCGCCGCATCTCCGTCTGCGGGATTCCGTCAAGCTGCAGCAGTTCGGAAAATCCGATCACCGCATCGAGCGGTGTGCGCAATTCACTGCTGATGGTGGTGATGAAACGGCTCTTCGCATGATTCGCCGCCTGAGCCGTCTCCATCGCCTCGCGCAGCTGCTCCTTCTGGCGGACCAGCTCGGTCACGTCCTGAATGATGCCGTAAAACTCACCGTCGCGCTCTTTGCCGGCGGACGCCGACTTCACGACACGCATCTCATAATGCCGCTTCGAATCCGCCTTGCCCGCACAGTAGAAGCAGCGCATCGACTCGGTTTCCCCTGTCAGCACCCCATCCAGCGCCTTGCGGAAAACCGGCAGGTCGTCAGGAACGATCCACTCTCCCGGAGGAACCGGAACCCCGTCGCGGCAAGCCCAGTGCTTGCCGAAATCCCCGAGCGGCGACATCCGGCCGGAACGGTCGCAGCGGAAGTAAACAATATTCGCCACCTCCGTCGCATTGCGCAGGATCGTGTTCTGCGCATCGAGCGTCGCGCGCTTTTCATAATCACCGGTCACATCCCGGAAAAACAGCACCGCGCCGGAAACGCCGCCATCCGGTTCACGCACCGGTGACGCACTGGCGGAAATATGGTAGTATTTCCCGTCGGTGGAAAGCAGCTCCGGATGGTTTTCGAGCCTCAGCTCTTCCCCGCGGCGCAGGACTCCGGTCACCGGCGATTCCCCCTCCGGCCACTCCGCGCCGGAGACGACCCGGAACACCTCCTCGAGCTTCATGCCCGCTACCGCGCTCTCCCGCCGGCCGGTCAGTTTCTCCGCCATCGGGTTCATCTGGGTCACATTCCCGTCCGCATCGGTCACGATCACCGCGTCGCCGATGGAATTCAGGATCAGCCGGGAACGGTCCGCCAGACGCGTCATCGAAGAGAGCGCGTCATGCAGCTTCGTCACATCGGCGGAGATCCACATGACCGTATCCCGGCCGAACATGCGGTACGGCAGCCGCAGCAGCTCAAGCTGGCGGTGCTGTCCGAATACACCGTACTCAAGAGTCCTGCCTTCGCCGGACCGGAACACCTCGGCGACCGGAGACTCAATCTCGCGCAACAGCTCCAACGGCAGGTCGGACAACCGCTTCGGGCGCTGCTCGGAGTCAATCGTGTTACCCGCCTGGTAAAACAGAATCCTCCCCTTCGAATCGACCACGCCGACATGAATCGGCAGCGCGGCAAAGAGTCCGTTCAGCCGTTTCCGGCTTCTCTGGCGCTGCATCGAGAGAATGACTCCCCCCAGCACGACCAACAGCACGACCAACACGATCCCCACCGCTTCCAACCGCAGGTCCTGCCGCAGCGAAACCGGCCGGTTGACGAGCGTCACGGAGTTCGGGACCAGATCCGGGGAGATCCCCCAATGCTCCAGCGCCTTCCAGTTCACCGCCGCGCGGGAGGGCCCGGCCTGAACCGGAATGTCGGCCGGCCTCTCCCCGCCCAGGACCCGGCGGGCAATCCGCGCCGTTTCCGCGCCGTAGGCCGCGGCTTCCAACAGGACGCCGCCGACTGCGCCGTCCGCGAAGGTGGCGTCGCGCAATGAAAACACCGGACGCTGCGACGCCTGCATGATCCGCTCCCCGAGCACCGCCGGCGGAACGAACGGCTCCGGCCGCGCGCTCCTCCAGTTGTCCAATATGACGAATGATTCCTCCGGAAGCTGCCGGAGCTGCTGAAGCATCTCCTCCGTTCCGTAAAATGCGCCGTGCAGAAAGATGACTTCCGGAATTCTGACGCTCTTCATCTCTCCCCGGAGCTCCCGGAACAGCGCCTCTCCGTCGGCGGAGCCGTCCGTGATGACCGCGACCTTCCGCGTCTGCGGCAGCAGGCGGAGCCCGAGCCGCAGCGTCTCCTTGAGGTTCCGGCTGCGCTCCACGCCCGTCACAAGCGGCATCTGGACCTTCTTCCCATGGTCAAATCCGGTATAGCCGCAGAAGACGACCGGCGTTCCTCCGAGATTCGGATATTCGGCAAAAATCAGGTCCGACGCGGGATTTCCCGCCGTGACAATCAGATCGAACTTCTTCCGCTTCAGCAGTTCGCGCAGATAGTCGATATCTTTCGACTGAACGGCAAGCTCCGGATTGCGCATGACGCCAAGCTCGTAAACCTCGATCTCGGGCTGTTCCCGGGCCGCCCCGCGGATATGCTCCCGGAATCCGTTGAACACATCCGCCGTCCAGCGGACCGAACTGTCGTTGGAGCTGAGATACAGGATACGCTCCGCCCCCGGTACGGCGGCGGCCAAAAGGATCACGCAGGCAAATAACAACGCTCTCATCTTCCGGCCTCCCTTCCCGCTCCGCCGCACACCAGCGTTTCACGGATGACCTTTTCGAGCATTCCGGGCGTAATCGGCTTGAGCAGCACCCCGTGAAAGCTCTCCGGCAGCGCCGACGACAGCTGCGTATCCGCAGTCACGGCGATCACCGGCATTTTTCCGAACCTGCCGTCGTTCACGATCAGCTCGGCCAGCTCGGTTCCGTTCATCTTCGGCATCCAGAGGTCGGTCAGAACCGCGTCGAACGGCCCGCTGCCGCGCAGGATGCGCAGCGCTTCATCACCGGAGCCGGCGCAGACGCAGTCGAAGCCGAGCTTCGCCGCCATCGCCTGGAGCACCCTGAGGTTCATCGGGACATCGTCCACCAGGAGCAGTTTCAGGCGGGAGAGCGGCGCCCCCGGCCCGGCCTCTCCGGCCGGACGCTCCGCCGGACGCTCCGCACTGTACGCGACATCCGGCAGCTCAAAGATAAAGGTGCTGCCCCGGCCCGCGCCGCTCTCGACCCGGAGGCTCCCGCCCATCCCGATCGCAAGGCGGCGGGAAATCGCCAGCCCGAGGCCGGTACCGTTGAAAACCCGGCTGTCACGCACCGCATCCTGTTGGACAAACGGCAGGAAGATCCGCGACTGCGCTTCGGGGCTGATACCGATGCCGGTATCCCGGATGCCGATCGAAAGATCCCCGCGTTCCCCATCCTTCCGCCGGAAATCGACAATAAGGGTGATGCCGCCCTGCTCCGTGAACTTCACCGCATTGCCGATCACATTCAGCAGGATCTGGCGCAGCCGGAGCCCGTCGAGCTTCATGACCGGCAGCTCTTTCGGGCATTCGAGCCGGAAATAGAGGTTCTTCGCCCGGATTTTGTACTGGAAAACCGCCGCAATCTCCCGGAACAGTTTATCCATATCGGTAGGCTGCGGAACGATTTCCATCTGCTCGGCTTCGATCTTCGAAAGATCAAGCACGTCATTGATCAGATTCAGCAGCGAATTGCCGGCCAGATTGATCGATTCGGTGTATTCCAACCGTTCATTGCGCGGCAGGTCGTCCGCTTTCAGCAGCTCCGAGAAACCGATCACCGCATTCAACGGCGTACGCAGCTCGTGGCTCATCGTGGCGAGGAACGAGCTCTTCGCCTGGTCGGCGGCCTGGGCGGCCTTGACGGCGACCTCCAACCGGCGCTTGCTTTCGTTGATCTCACTCATGTCGATCAGGATTTCAAGCACATTTATGATCCGGCTGTTGCGATCGAGAATCGGCATGGCGGTAACCTGACACTCCAGCGCGCCGATCATGATGTCGTGCATATGCGGCTCGCCGTCATTGAGCACCTGGCGGACCGGGCAGTATTCCGGCGGCTCTTCAAAGCCGCACAGACTCCGGTTGCAGGGGCGGGAGGTCATCTCATCCTGGGTCTGGCCGGTCAGCGCCGCAGCGGCCGGATTGCAGCGGATCAGCGCCCCCTCACCGTCGAACAGGCAGACGGGAACCGGCATGGAAGCGAGAATCAGCCGGTTCTGCCGGTCAAGAGCCTCCAGCGATTCACGCTGAACCTGGTGCTCGCGGGAGATCGCGATCAACCGCGCCGCCGAACGCAGGATGTTGCGGTCCAGCTCGGAGATCTCCCGCAGCTCACGGATAAACCCGATCCCGAGAATGCCGCAGAGCTCCCGGTCGACCCAGACCGGCGCGCACATCAGTGTACGGCAGCCCGGTTCACTCAACACCTCCGCATATTCGGAGTTGCGGATGTCGGGAATTGTCAGAAGCTCGTTCGCCTTGAACCTGCCGTACCATTTCGCAAACTGGGCATAGAACCGGGGATCCCCGATATCCCGGAGCGACTTCACACCTTCATTCAGCCATTCATGGCTGAAGTTGTAGCTGAGACCGTCTTCTCCGAATACGCCGAAATAAGCACGGTCGCTGCCGAGCTGCGTCGCGATGATCCGCAGGATTTCGTCGACATTCCGGTCAAAATCCTCTTCGAGGACGATCTGAGAGAGCCCTGCGTTGATGATCCGCTCGTTCTCCACATAATTGTTCAGGGATTTGATAAGCTCCTGCCGCTCCTGCTCCATTGTGACCTCAGCCGTAACATCGAGCAGTACACCGTAATAAAGCTCGGCGTTGCCGCTGTCGCGCATGGCCTGAAGACGGTAACTGCGCCGCTCTCCGGTCGCCGCCGAACGGCAGACCATCTCGATCATCCTGCGGCTGCCGGAGGTGAGTTCGCCGCGCTGGCGCTCGAATTCGTCCCGGTCTTCCGGTACCAACCACTCCGTAAAGCGGCACGGCGCGCTTTCATCCAGCCCGAACCCGAGCCCGGTGTTGCCGCCGATGATGCGCACCTCGGCATTCGCATTGCCGGAGAAATAGGTGATTTTCGCCATCGCCGCGGCATTGCTCAGCAGCAGGTTCTGCATCGACAGCCGGCGCGCCTGCGTCTTCTGCTCCGAGATATCCAGCGCCGCCTCCAGCACATAGACCAACCGCCCCTCATGGTCGAAAACCGGCTCAGTGGTCACAATATATTCGCGGCCGTGCCCCGTAAAGTCGATCCGGCTCCGCCGGCCCTCCGCAATCGTCTTCTTCATCGGGCACCATTCCGGCGGCTCGTCGCAATGGCAGAGCACCTGATAGCACTTCTTCCCGATCAGATCAGACTCCTTCCGTCCGGTCGATTCCGTGGCGTTCGGGTTGACCGTCACGATGTTGTAATCGAGGTCGAACAGAAGCACCGGAATCGGGATGCTGTCGCAGATCTGCCGTTGGATCGCGGCGCTGTTCGCGACCTCATCCAATCGGCGGTTCCGCTCATATGCAAGCAGAAACAGATTGCCGGCGTCGGAAACGCGCCGGAAATCCTCTTCCGTGAAGTTGCGGCTGGCACGCACGAAATCGATTCCGGCAATGCCCAGCAGCCGCCCTTCCCGCCAGATGCCGGAAAGCAGGAGCGAGCAGATTCCGCGCTCCGCCATCCTCCTCGCGAGGTTCTCCAGGCCGCGGGGCGGACGGAGCGTATCCCGGACCACCACGTTCCGGTGCTCCATAAGCACGTCGATAAAACCGGAATAGGTTTCCGGATCGAGCTTCTGGAGCTGCGCCCGGCGCGAAAGCTCCGGCGAGCGGCACCACTCGTGCGTACAGCTGAACGTCCGGTCGCTCTCGTCGAACAGGAATATATTGCACCGATCGGCCCGTGACTTCACGCCGAGCTCAGTAAGAAACGCATTGACGACCGCGTCGAAGTCGTCCGCCCCCGAAACGATCTCAAGGCATCGGCTGAAATTCTGTTCATCACGGATGTGCGAATTCAATCTCGCGATATTTCTCTCAAGCTCGATTTCGAGCTCTCTTTCACGGGTCACATCCATGCCGATCCCGACGATCAGCCGGGAGCCGTTCGCCTTGACCAGGAGCCGTTTGAACACCTTCATATGCCGGGTTCTGCCGTCGGGGAACGGAAGCATGGAGATCCCGCAGAAATCCTCGCCGCTCCGGGCAATTTCCTCGTCCTCACGGCGGATCCGCGCGGCATTCTCCTGAGAAAAAAGCTCAAAATCGGTCCTGCCGATGCACTCCTCCGGTTTCCGGTCCGGAAACGGATGGTCCTTCCGGTTCAGCAGCACATAGCGGAACCCGTCCTCGGCGTCTTTCACAAACACATAACCCGGCAGGCTGTCGAGGACGCTCCGGAACATGAACGAGGTGTCCTCGACCATCTCCTCGCCGGCCTTGAGGTCGGTCACATCACGGATGATGCCGCTGAAGCCGCCGTCAGCGGATGAGATGCTCTGGACCCGCATCTCGTAGTGGCGGACTCCGCCCCCGCCGGCGGCCCGGTAATTCAGCACGATCTCCTGCTCCCTGCCGGCCAGCAGCGCGTTCCAGCCCGCCTTGAAAGCCGGAAGATCCTCGGGGAACACCCACTCTTCAGGAGAGACCGGATGACCGTCACGGAGCGGCCAGCATCCGGCAGTTCCGCCCTCGATAATCGGGTGCCCGTCACGGCCGCAATGGAACGGGAAGAGTCCGATGGCGCTGCAGGTTTCCTGAAGCGTCCTGACGCGCTCCCCGGCAAACGCCCCGCGGCGCAGTTCCGCGGGAGAACACTTGCGCCACGGCCGGCGCTCTTTCCGGACCGCACCGGCCAGCACACCGGCCAGCCCCCCCGCCAGGATTCCGGCGAACCCGGCAAGAAAAAGCCAGAACCAACCCGCGGCATGGAACTCAAAAGGGCGCTCCCACCCTCCGGAAACGGCTCCCGCCTCCACCACATCGGCCGACAGGGAAAATCCGGTTAAAACAACTGTTCCGGCCATGTAATACAATTTTTTCATTGCATGACTCCTCTGCCGGCCAGCACACCGCCGACCACCTTCCGAAGCGCCTCCAGCGTAACCGGCTTAAGAATGACGTCGGCAAAAATATTCTCTGAATCCGCAACGACCTGCGTGTCGGCGGTTACAGCCACAACCGGGATCCAGGAGGTCTCCGGATTCTGCGCAAGGCGGCGCGCCAGCTCAACACCGTTCATATCCGGCATCCACAGGTCGGTCAGGATCACCTCGACCCGTGTTCCGGTGCGCAGGCACTCCAGCGCCTCCGCGCCGGAAGAGACCGAAATGCATTCGATGTCGAGCTTCCGCAGCATCGCCTGAAGCACCTTCAAATTCAGCGGAACATCGTCCACCAGAAGCGCGCGGCACACCGTCTCTCCGGTCGCGGCGACCGGCGCCGGCGCCTCAGAAGCGGCGGCCGTTTCCGCTTCGCACCGGATCCCCGGCAGCCGGACAGAGAAGACGCTCCCCGCGCCGGGCGTGCTCTCGAGCCCGATGGAGCCGCCCATTTTCGCAACCAGCCGCTGCGAAATCGCCAATCCCAGCCCGGACCCTTCGTAGATATGCGTCCCCCGGGTCGATTCATCCTGAACAAACGGATCGAACACCTTCCGGACGTTCTCCGGCGAAATGCCGATTCCGGTATCGGCAACGCGGATGGTGAAGGTCCCGGTCCCGCCGAAGTGATCCGGCTCGAACTCCGCCTCGACGGAGACGCTTCCCTCCGAAGTGAATTTCACCGCATTGCCGACCAGGTTCAGAATCACCTGCCGCAACCGGAGGTGGTCGAGATACAGTACCAGCCCGCGCGTCCGGCACTCCACCGTCAACGCCAGGTTTTTCTCCTGCGCCTTCAGCTTGAAAACCGAAACCGTCTCGCGCACAAGCTGCGCGGCATCCGTCTTCGCCAGGACCATATTCATCTGGTCGGCCTCGAGCTTCGAGAGGTCGAGAACATCGTTGATCAGGTTCAGCAGCGCATTCCCGGCAAAGTTGATCGAGTGCAGATACTCGTCCTGTTCGGCGGGAGTCACAACCCCGTTCCGCAGCAATTCAGAGAACCCGATCACCGCATTCAGCGGCGTACGCAGCTCATGGCTGACCGTCGCCAGGAAGAAACTCTTCGCCCGGTTGGCTGCCTGCGCCTGCTCCATCGCAGTCTGAAGCTCCTGTCTCTGGCGAACAAGATCCGTGATGTCGACCTCCGACTTCAGGATGTAGATCAGCTTGCCGTGGCGGTCGAAAATCGGCTGCGAGGTGACGGCGAAACGACGGCCGCGGTAATCGGCCTCCGCATGATGCATGCAGTGATCCTCGAGGGTCTGCCGCATCGGGCACCACTCCGGCGGCGCGGAATGGCGGCAGATGATGTCGTGGCACTTCCGGCCCGGAATCTCCTCCAGAGGAATCCCCGCCAGCGGCTGGATGCTCGGATTCGCCGTCACAATATTGAACCCGGGGTCAAGGATCACGATCGGAATCGCGATATTGTCCACGATCTGCCGCTGCAGAGAAACGCTGTCGGCCAACCGCTCCAACTGCAAAAACCGCTCCCGCGCCAGCAGATAGAGGTTCACGATGCTGCGGACCGTATGAACGTCGCAGTCGGAAAACTCTTTCCGGCGCCGGACAAAATCGATGCCGACAAAGCCGTACAGCTTCCCGTCGACCCAGATTCCGCTCACAAGCAGTGAACGGATGCTCTGCTGCGCGAGGAATTCGGCCTCCATCTCCAGGCCCGAAGGCGGATTCACGATATCGGGAATGATGATATCCTCGCCGGAGTTCAGAATCTGAGACCAGTGCGGCGTCATCTCCATCGTCGCATCCCTGAGGTTCTCCTTCTGCGGTTCAATGCCGTCGCGCACCCATTCGTAGATGTTGTCGCAGCGGTTCAGCTCTTCGTCGAGGTAACGGAACACATAACAGCGGTCCGCGCCGCTCTGCTCGCCGATCACGGCCAGCATGTTGTTCACGGCCGAATCGAAATCCTTCTCAAGCGTGATCCCGGCAAGCGAACGGTTGATGATCCGTTCACTGTTGATGTAACTGTTCAGCGTGTCGATTGTATTGCGCTGCTCCTGTTCGAGCTCATACTGGCGCGACACGTCGACTCCCATGCCGATCAGGAGCTTTGTACCGTCGGAGCGCACGATCGCATTCTTGATGGTCCGCACGATGAACTCCCGCCCGGCGGTGTTCCGGAACACCTCCTGCAGATCGAGAGAGCCGTTCGTCGCAACCAGATCCGCATCGTCCTTCCGGAACTTTTCCGCCGCTTCGTCGTCCAGAGGGAATACGTCGCGATCGAAATGGCCGATGATTTTTTCGACCGGCATACCGGTCATTTCGCTGAACCTGCGGTTGCACATGAGATAGCGCAGGTTGTCGTCGGCGTTCTTCACGAAGATATATCCCGGAAGGTTGTCCATAATCGTCTCGAACAGCTTCAGGTTGTCACGATAGTGCATCTCATCCCGGCGGGCATGGGTGATCTCCTGAATGATGCCGCAGAATTCCCGGTGCCGGCTGACCGAGTTCACCGAGTCCACCGACTCCTCGACCCGGATATCAAAATATCTGCGCTCCGCGCCTTTGCCGCATGAGTAAACCATCTGCCACTCAGTGAGGGCCCCGCTGTGCAGCGCCCTCCAGCCCGCCTTGAACTCTTCCTGGTCCTCCGGCGAAATCCACTCTTCGGGCGGGACCGGCCTGCCGTCCCGGGTCGGCCAGAAAATAATCCCGGGGTCGGAGGAGGAGACCGCCATGCCGGTGACGTCGCTGCGGAAATACATGAAACGCGCAATTTTCGAGGCATTCTTCAGAATGACGCCGTTCGCACGCAGCTCATCGCGCTTGCGGTAATCCTCTGTCACATCGCGGAAAACGAGCACACCGCCGGCGAGCCTGCCATCCGGATCCAGGATCGGTGCGGCGCTGTCCGCAACATGGCGCCGCGTACCGTCGCGCGAAATCAGGTCAGTATGGTTCGCGAGCTGAACGATCTCTCTCTTTGCCAAAGCTTTGCGAAGCGGAGAATCGACCGGAGCATCGTCGATGTAGCTGACGATGCGGAACACTTCGTCGAGCTTTCTGCCGACCGCATCCGCCGCATCGAACCCGGTCAAAGCCGCCGCAACAGGGTTGATCAGCGTGATACGCTCCTCCGCGTCGGTCGCGATGACGCCGTCACCGATGGAGTCGAGTGTGAGCCGGAACCGTTCCGCCGTCTGCGCGACGGCAAGGTGCGTCAGATGGAGTTCCGTCACATCGCTCGAGGTCCACATGACGGCGCGAACCCGGAACGGGTTGTCATCCGGCAGCCGGATGAATTCCGCATGGCGATGGCGGCCGGAAATCTCATAATCCAGCTCGATCTTCCTGCCGGTTCCGAACGCATCCGCGACCGCAGCGGTAAAGCTTTCCCGGATGGGATCGGGCAGTCCGCTCATATTGCGGAACTTTACCGGCACCCAACCGGCATTCTCCTCCGGGACATGACAGTGAAGAACACGTCCGTCAACTCCCACGACAATCGTCCGCAGCGGCGAATGCGCGAAAAGCGTCTCGACCTTTTTCTGCGCCTGCCTGCGGAAATACTGCGAAATGATGGAAAGCAGCAGGAGGCCGAGCAGCAGCCCCCCGCCGGCCAGCAGTCCTCCCCTGTGGCGATAGATGAAATCGGGCGGTTCGTTGACCAGCGTGCTTCCGGCGGGCAGCTTCCGCATGTCGATCCCCGCCGCCTGAAGCGCGTCGTAATCGAAAACCGGCGATATGCCGGCGACGGCAAACGGGATATCCGCTGCGCGCTCACCATCCAGGATCCGCCCGGCAATCACGCCGGCGGCGGCCCCCACCTCACGCCCGCGGGCAACAAGGCCGCCGGCGCTGCCGTGACCGATATAGCTGTCGAATTTACCGAGAATCAGGCCGGGAAACATCTTGCGGATATGCGGCAGGACGCTGTAGCTGTTCTCCGGATCCTCCTCCCGTGAAGAACTCCAGGAGTGAAACAGGATCACGGCATCGGCGGGAAGAGCGGAAATTTCCCGGTACAATTCGTCCGTCGTAAGCTCAGTTCCTTTCAGAACCCGGATATTCCGCATGATTTCAGCCGGAATCTCCGCTTCCAGCAGCCCGGTCGGCATCCGGCTCCCGTCGGCGGAGGCCTCCGCGACGATCGCGTACGGGCGCGGCCCGGGCTCCAGCTGCATCGCCAGACGGACATTATCGATCAGGTTCAGCGGCATCTCCACGCCGGCCACATCGAGCCTTTTCTGGATTCCTTCCGGCAGGGGGCCGTGGTACGGCACGACAAGCAGCGGCGTATTCGCAGGCAGCTTCAGCCTTTCGGAAAAAAAGAGATCGGCCGCGGCGTTATTGCTGGTCACGACGAGATCATAATGAACCGACTCCAGCTTCCCGCGCAAAGCCCGGACATCCGCCTCCGCCGGCACAATGCCGGGCTGATACCGGACGCCGAGCTCGTAGTTCTCAAAATTGATCTTCTGTTTTTTGGCGTTGAGGCTGTTCCGGAACCCCTCCCCGAGCATCGCGGTCCAGATATCCGCCGACGAATGGGAGTCTATGAGAAGAATGCGCTTCACGCTTCCCGGCGCCCGGTCCGCGTATGCGCAAAACGTGACGGTGACCGCAAGCACGGCAAACACCGTCCGAACTACCGCTCCGGCCTTTCTCATTTCCATACCCTGATATTCCCTTTCTGACCGCCCGATTCCGGAAACGGCACCGCGACATCCGCAAAATCCGGCTTCCGGCCTCTCATTCCGAAAACCGGCCGCACCCCGCGTCCATCATAAAATCTTACTTGTTCCAGCCGATTAATTGATTCGCGCGGAACCGGAAACGGAGACCGGATCAAAGAAAACCGGAGAAACTCGCAACATGTTGCGAAGATCCCCCGGCGACCAATCCGTCTATGTTATTGAATATGTTGCATATACAACATTTATCCATCAAAACTGCATATTTGCCGGTCATTTTCCGCCCGCATCCGTTCACTCGATATAATATTATATTTCATTCTTCGGATTTGTCAAGTCCGCAATCGCCTCAGAACCTCTTAAAATCATAAAATTTTACTTATAAACACGATTGACATTCGACAACAATACAACTAAATTATGCGCGATACTGTAAAGCTGATTTGGAGTCCTTATGCCATGAATATCCGAAAATTCGCCGAACAGTGCGGGGTATCTCCCTCCACCGTATCGCGGGCCCTCGGCCGTTCGCCGGAGAAATCCGAGCTCAGCCGGGAGATGTACGACCGAATCCGGGCCAAGGCGGCCGAACTCGGGTTCCGGCCGAACTTTCATGCCCAGGCCATGCTGAGCCGCCGGAGCAACAGCATCGGATTCATCGCCGGGTACGACATGCCGCTGGTCTGCGGGTCGATCCTCGAGGGACTCGCGCAGGTCCTGACGCCGCAGGAGAAAAACCTGACGGTCCATCCCTGCCGCAACCGGCTCGAGGAGGAAGCGACGGCTTTCGAGAAGATGATCTACTTCGGCGTCGACGCAATCATCCACTTCCCCTGCATGCAGCCGCACGGCCGGCATACGACTGAACACCTGAAGCGGATGATTGCCCGCAACCCGGAAATGCCGCCGGTAATTTCGCTGTTCCCGGGCACGGATATCCCCTCATTCTTCCAACAGCGCTTCCGCGAGCGTGAAACCGGGCGGAAAGCGGCGCTGCAGCAGCTGCAGCTCGGGTGCCGCAGATTCGGGCTCCTTGATACGGAGCTCACTATGCTCCGCAACCTTGAAATAGCAAAGGGCTACCGGGATGCGCTGCTGGCAAACGGCGTTCCGCGCAGCGAGATCATCGAAGTCAATCTGAATCCCCCGGTGCAGGACATCTCCGCACTGTCTGGAATCGACGGGCTCTTCTGCACCCATCTGCTCGTTCTGCCCGGCCTGCTTCCGAAGCTCTCCCGCGTCTGCTGCATCGACAGACTGCACGTCAACGCAACCTGCTCCGAGGAGAACCGGCAGATGCTTCACTGGCTGTTGCCGGACCGGACCGGAGAACTTCCCGGGGAGCTCCCCTTCCAGACACTCCGGCTGCATCTCTACAGCCTCAACAGAATCGGGATAAAAGCCGCGGAGCTGGCCTTGAAAGCGGCGGAAAATTCTTCGCAGCCCCCCAGTACGGAGTATTTCGAACTCGAAGAAGCGCCGGCGGAAGCACTCCGGCCCGCGGAGCTGCTCCGATAGCGGAAGCTCACTTCCCCCTGCCGGAGACGGGCAGTTCGCGGCAGCGCCGCCAACGGATGCTGCCATCTTTCCGCAGCATGGCGATCAACCCGGCAAAGGCCGGCGGAACAGCGAAATAACTGACTTTCAGCCCGGCCAGATCGCCGAGCGCCCCCATCGCAAAAACCATGAGCCCCGCTCCCGGAATCCCCGCGCATGAGAGCAGGATGAAGATCATCGTGGAATCCGCCCGCAGCACATCCGCCGCATAGGACTGCAGCGTCGGCCAGAAGCAGCTGGTCGTCACCCCGGCCATGAACAGCATGAAGACCACAAAGGAGCGGGAAGCCGCCAGCGGAAAAATCAGCGTTACGATCAGTCCGGCCCATGCGGATCCGGTCAGCAGCCGCTTCAACCCCTCCTGGCGGATGGAGGACGCGCCGATCACCACGCGCGTTGCAATCATGCCGCAGGAGAAGACCGCCGCACCGAAACCGGCAAAACGCGCGGTCGAGCCGAAGCCGGTCTGCAGATAGCTCGCGCTCCAGTAGGTGAACGCCGCCTCCGCCGCGCCCGCGAGGATCATCATGAGAAAGAACATCCAGAACCGCGGAATCCGGAAAGCGCGGCGCATCTCGAAAAATGTCCGGCGCGCCGGAACCCTCCGCTGCAGCGGCAGCCGCCTCCGGTGACGCAGGAACAGCCACGCCGGAACCGCTGCAAAAATGCCGGTGCAGCAGAAAAGCGCGCGCCATGGGACTCCCCACGAAAGCAGTTCTCCGCCTAACACCATCGTGCCGACCACGCCGATCGACCAGAAGGCGTTGTGGAAATTCAGATACCTGCCCGAATCCTCCGGGTGCAGATCCTGAATCACGGGGTTCAGCAGCCCTTCGATACACCCCTGCCCGAGCCCGATGATTCCAACAGCGGGAACCAGCATGCCATAGCTCCGGGCACTTCCCGCCAGCAGCAGCCCGGCAACGAGCAGCGCCGCGGATACACCGATCGAAAGACACTTGCCGAAGCGGGCGGCGGCGAATCCGCTGCCGAACAGCACGAAAAATACGGTCATGATCCGGATCGCATGGATCGCCCCGCCCCCGGTCATGGAAAAATTCAGCTCTTCCGGCTTCGCCATCTCGACAAAGGAGATGGCCAGCAGCACCGCGCTGGCCGAATAAACGAGAAAACAGCACATCACGGCGCAGTCGAGCACGCCGAGCCGCAGGGATAATCGCTTCATGAAATCGGATCCTTCCGGCCTACTTCCACTCATTCTCCCGGAAATCGGCCGGCGCCTCCGGATACAGCTTCGACAACCCCTCCTCCCGCTTCACGCGGAACCGTTTGCCGCGCTCATCGCTCCAGCCCTCTTCCGCCAGCCGCAGCCGGGTCACGAGCAGCGGGATCTCCCGCCGCTCCGGCCCGTCGAACGGCAGCGGCGACTTTGCGCGGAACGCTTCGAGCGCCGCACGGTCCAGCTCGGCGAACGGTTCGACGGCCCTGACGCCGCACCGCTTCAGCTCCTGCGCGGCCCGGGAGTTGCAGACCGGCAGCGGGAACCCCGCCGCGATCCGGATATCCCCCGGCAGCTCCCGCAGAAGCTCGAGGCCGTGCAGTGCGCCGGCGCGGAACACCCGGATCCCCGCGTCATACATCTCGCGGAGTTTCCGCCTGAGCGCCGCAAGCTCCCCCTCCGGCGTAAAGCCGGGTACGGAGAACGCATCCGGCGCGGGAGTCCACGCCGGGAGCTCTCCCGGCAGCGCCCGGTCATCCCGGTAAAAGCGGCAGAGCGCCCCGGCGGCCTCTCCGTGCAGCAGCTCCGGCGAAAGCCGCGCCGCGGCCCACTCCCAGAATTCGCGCCGCAACGCTTTGAGGACGCTCGCAGGCACGAAAAACGCCCCGTCCACCTCGGCGGAAACGCCGGGCGCGCTCCACGGCTCCGGCACAGCGGAGTTGAACGCCTCCCGCGCATCCTCCGCCGTGAACGGCTTTTTCCCGGCCGGGGCGAAATCGACATCACGCTCCCAGCGCTCCCCCGGCAGCTCCGCGACCGTGCCGGTCCACTTCGAACTGCTCAGGCGCAGGAAGACGCCGAGCGGGTGCCGGCCGGCCGGAAGCGATGCGGCCTGCCGGCTGAAATCGAACCCATTCTCTCCGATCTTATAGAGCAGCCACCCCGGATACGCCGAAAAATCGCCCGGAATGAAGCAGAGCGACCCGGCGCGCACCCTGACCGCCTCCTGCCCCCGGTAACGGAGTGAAATCAGCGTGAAGCTCTCCCCCTCGCCGCCGTCCGGCGGCACCAACCGGAGCCGGTCCCCCAGATGGAGCCGTTCCTGTGCCGCAACGGAGATCCCGGCGGCAGCGCGCTTTTCGACCCGGCCGACCACAATCCCGAAGGAACCGAGCCGTTCCGCATCGATCAGGGTACTGTAGCCGCGCGCAGAGTAGAACCCGTCCGATGCGCGCCGCGTCGCGGTCGAGCGCAGCAGCAGCTCCGCCTCAGCCAGCAGTTCCGGCGGCGGATCGACGGGACCGTCGAGCAGCATGCGGTACGCCTTCACGGTCTTCCAGACATAATCGGGTGAACGCAGCCGCCCTTCGACCTTCAGGGAGGCAACGCCGATGCGGCGCAGCTCCGGCAGCAGCGGAACCCCGTACAAATCGCGCGGCGAGAGGAAGAACCCCTTGCGCCCCTGAATTTCATAGCGGCGGCGGCACAGCTGCCTGCACTTGCCGCGGTTGCCGCTCCACCCTCCCAGGGCGGAGGAGAAAAGACACTGACCCGAGAGCGAACAGCAGAGCGACCCGTGAATGAACACCTCGAGCTCGAGGCGGGAAGCCGCCGCGATCGCCCGGAGCTCCTCGAGCGTGACCTGCCGCTCGAGGATCACGCGCCTTACTCCGAACCGTCCGGCGGCCGCGACGCCGGCGGAGTTGTGAATCCCCATCTGCGTGGAGGCGTGGAGCACGAGCGACGGAAAATATTCCCGCGCCAACGCAAGCACGCCAAGATCCTGGACAATCAGCGCATCGGGGCGCAGCTTCACGAGTTCAGCCAGATAAGCGGCGACCTCGGGGAGCTCCTGCTCCTTCACGAGCGTATTCAGCGTGAGATAGAGCTTCCGGCCGCGCGCATGCGCATACTCGAGCAGCCGCGCGAGGGAGTCGGACGTGAAGTTCTCGGCACGCTCGCGCGCATTGAACTTGCCGAGCCCGCAATAAACCGCATCCGCCCCGGCGTCATACGCCGCGAGCGCGGTTTCGAGGTTTCCGGCCGGAGCCAGGAGTTCCGGTGTATTCAGTCCGTTCATTTGGAGTACGCCTTATGTTCGCGGCGACGTGCACTGACGCCCTCTTCACTGGTTCCGGCGCTCACAAGCTCATACAGCAACGCCTGCTCCTTGCCGGGCGCGGGGCGCAGGATCCGGCCGAGCCGCTGCACATGTTCGCGCACGCTCGCAGAACCCGAGAGGATGATCCCGACCGCGACGGCCGGCACGTCCACCCCCTCGTTCAGCACCTTGCTCGTGACGAGCACCGTATAGCTCCCCTCCCGGAAGAGGTCGAGGAACTCCTTGCGCTCACCCGGCTTCGTGCGGTGCGTGATGACCGGCCAGCAGAAGCGGCGGCCGAGATCGTAGGCGGTCGCGTTGTCGGCCGTAAAAATGATGATGCGCTCACCGGCGTGGCGGTTCACCAGCTCCCAGACCATGCGGATTTTCGCCTCGCCGCCGCGCGCGATGCGCCGCTGTTCGAGGAATGCGCGGAAAACGTCGCGCCCGCCGGGGAGCCGCGCACAGAGCCCGAGGAACCGCCCCCACTCCGATTTGAAGCGGAAATTCAGCCGGTTCGCCGCGAGGAAGCCGGTGTACACCTGCCGGTTGCGCGCATACGCCTCCGCTTCGTCGGGATCGAGCTCGACCGGGATCGGAATCGTCCGGTAATACGAGAGGACCTTCCCCTCGAGCTCGCCGATTTCGACCCGGCAGACGATGGGCCCGAGCATATCCTCCAGCACGGCGGCGCGGTCGTCCGGCAGCTCCGGCGTGGCGGAGAGCCCGAGCCGGTACGGCGCGATCGCCATCGCGGCGGCGAGCCGCGTCTCCGGCCCCGGCAGGTGGTGACACTCGTCCGCGACCAGCAGCCCGAAGCGGTTGCCGATAAACTCCATGTTCAGCACGGCCGAGTCGTAGGTACTGACCGTCAGCTCGCGGATCGACCGTTCCCCGCCGCCGAGCATGCCGATCTCGCGCCCGAAGAAGTGTTCGAGCACGCCGACCCACTGTCCGAGCAGGTCGATCGTCGGGACAAGGTAAATCGCGGGACGTTTCAGGTAAGCCGTCGCCATCACGGCGAGCACGGTCTTGCCGCTGCCGGTCGGCAGGGCGGCGACGCCGCGGAACAGCCCCGCGCGCCATGCGTTGAACGCGGTATTCTGGTGCGCGCGCGGAACAAGCTCGACCGCGAGCGAAAGATCTTCCACGGGGGTGAAAGCGCGCGCCCTGTCCTCGAATGCGATGCCGGCCTGCTGCAGCGCGATTACGATCGAAGCATAATCGCAGCCGCGTCCCCGGCAGTTCCGGGTCCGCTCGTCAAAACGCAGAAAACGACGGAGCGCACCCGGCAGCTCCGCCGCATCCATGCCGGAAAACGTCAACGTTCCGGCTTCGAAAGAGAGAACAGGATTCATCGCAGATTCTGCGGCCGGAACGCGCCGATCGCCCACACCACAAGAAAAACCGTAACGGCAATCGCCGCCGCGGTCCAGCCGTATTCGAGCAGGCGCTTTCCGAAGTTCTCGATTTTACCGCTGATCAGGAGAAAGAGCGCAATCAGAATACCCGCCGAAACTCCGGCGGCGAGTCCCCACCGCCACCCCCGTTTCCAGTCGGGGTAGCCGGGGATGTCCACGGCCTCGACCTGCCGCAGCAGCTCTTTGAACCGGGGATCATCTTCGAGATCGCGCATATCCTTCTCCTTTAAGCGGATTCAGCCGATCAGAAGCTGAAGTTCAGAATCGGGAAGACCGGAATCCAGGCGTCCTTGTTGTAGTTGATCGCGCCGAACTGCAATCCTTTGCCGTTCGTCATATTGAACAGCCCGAGCTGCAGCGCGCCGCCCTCCTCGCCGGCTTTGTTCACAAAGCCGCACTGGACGCCCGTGAACGGGCCGTCCGCGATGCTGACGGCTCCGGCCTGGAAGCCGGTGAAACCCTTCGAGAGCGCCAACGCGAGACCGCCCTGGATGCCCGTGAAGTTCTTCGCCAGGGAGATCAGCGCAAACTGCGCGCCCTGCACGTCGCCGGCCATCGCATAGGGGCCGGTCGCCTGAAGGCCGTTCAGCGTGCCGGAGTTCAGCGTGGTCACAAATGCGGCCTGGATGCCGTTCAGGTCCTTGCTCTTCACCGCAACCCAACTGGCCTGCGCGCCGTTGATCGTATCGGTGCCCGAATAGGCCCACGACACTTCAAGGCCGTAGACGCTGCCGATGCCGCCGGAGGCGACCCAACCGGTCTTCAGACCGAACACGTTCGAGTTCCACGTCGAATTCGGCACATTCGGCAGAAAGACGAGCTGGAAGATCGTCCACTTGTCGAGCGGCTGAGGAACGTCGGGATCGTTATAATAGACGGTGCGCGCCTGAACCTTCGGTTCCGGAACGGCGGCCGCATCCGCGGCGAACACGCCTGCCATGCAGCCGAGCATCAGCGAAAATACCAGAAACTTTTTCATAATTCACTCCTCCGGAAATGCTTCAGAAATTGAAATTGACGATCGGCAGGCAGAAAACCGGTCCGTTTTCGATGAAATTCAACAACCCGATCTGGAACGTCTCGTCATCGGCGAAGTTCACGATGCCGAGCTGGAGCCCGCACACCTTGACCGACATGTTGACCAGCGAGAACTGAATGCCCGTGACCTCCTCCGCCTTGCAGGAAATCAGACTGCACTGGAGCCCGTTCACTTCATCGGTGCCTGCCCACAGGACCGAAGCCTCGACGCCGTAGACCGGAGCTTCGCCCGCGGAAACCGGGGCGCCGACCTTCACGCCGAACGTCTGGGTGTATCCGGCTTCCGTCGGAACTTCCGGAAAGAACTGAAGATTGATGAACGACCACGGATACGACTGCGGCGGCAGCGTCTGGATCGTCACCTGATCCGGATTCCCCGCCGGAGCGACGGCCGGCGCCGCAGCCGACGCACCGAGCGCCAGGAACGCGAGAACCGCCATACTCAGGAACATTTTTTTCATAACTTTTCCTCCTCTTTAAAGGTTAAGGATACGTTAATATAAACCGATCTTTTCCGGAATGCAAGCCGAGAGCTCCGCCGGAAGCGGAGATTCCACGCGAATCAGTTCATTCGTGACCGGATGCCGCACCTCCAGCAGCGCCGAATGCAGCGCCTGCCGCGGCAGGATGAGCTTCTCACGGTCCTCCGCCGTAATCGCACCGGAACGGATCTTGAGATAGATGGAGTCGTCCGGCCCGTAGAGCTTGTCGCCGAGAAGCGGAAAGCCGAGCGAATACAAGGTGGCCCGGATCTGGTGCAGCCTGCCCGTCTCCGGGACCGCACGCACCAGACTCGCCTCCGCCCCGCACAGCTCCGGAAGCAGCCGCGTCCCCGCCGACTCGACCCGCAGCGCTCCGGCGGGAGGGCGTTCACCGGGCACGAAGCGGCGCTTTTTGCGCACCGCGCTTTGCGTATCCTGCATGAGAAAACCGTACGCTTCCATGCATTCGGAAAAACTGCCGAACACCAGTGCGAGATACTCCTTCCGGACCGGCCAGGAGGGTTTGCCGAGCTTTGCGGCGGCCTGCGGGTTTTTCGCGGCAATCAGGAGCCCCGAGGTTTCGCGGTCGAGCCGGTTCACCAGATGGATCTTCCCGTACTGCGTACAGAGCAAATGCCAGAGCGTATGGCGGAAAAACGGCCCGGACGGGTGCACACAGAGGTTGCCGGGCTTGTCGATGATCAGCAGTTCCTCATCCTCATAAGCCACGCGGAACGACAGATCCGCCTCCGGCTCCGGCAGGTCGCCGGGAAAATATTCGAGCTTGTCGTGCAGCGCAAGCAGCTGCTCCGGCGCCGCCGCGCCGTCATTCACCATGATCTCGCCCCGCACGATCCGGTCGCGCCACTCTTCGAGACTCCGGTAGGTAAACCGCGCCGCGAGGTAGTCGTCCAGCCGCAGCCCGGCTCCGCTCCAGTCGATCGAACTGCGGATCACCCGCCGCGTCAGGTCTTCAAATTGATTTTTCACGCCTTCATCCCGTTTTATCGAAACTCAGCAGCCGATGATCGCGGCGTATTGCGCTTCAAGCGCCCGGATCTCGGCCCGCCAGAATAGATCGGAACCCCAATCCGGGTAGCGCTCCGCAAAGTTGCAGTCGTTCCGCTGTTTCGCGCACCAGTCGAGAAAGTAGATCATCCGCATGGCGCGGAGCAGCTCGATCTGGTCGAGGCTGGAACGGTCGAAGCTCCGGATCGATTCGTATCCGGCAAGCAGTTCGCCCAGCTCGAACGAGCACTCCTCCGCGGGCCCCGGCAGCAGCAGCCAGAGATCCTGAACCGGCGGGCCCGAGAGCATGTCGTCGAAGTCGATCAGCATCAGCCCCTCGCCGGGGCGCTCGAGAATGTTGCCCCTGTGACAGTCGCCGTGCAGCCGGACCGTCCCGGAAGAGCGATAGCGCTCCTGAAGCTCCCGGAGCAGCCGCCGGAGCACGGATGAGAGCGCGGGCAGCACCCGGTCGGAAGCGACCCCGCTCGAAAGCAGGTGCGCGGCCTCGCTCAGTGTGTTTCCGCGCGGATCGAGGCTGATCCGGTGCTTCGCGGAGCGCATCGCCCCGACCGTGTGCAGCCTGCCGAGCAGCGCGCCGAGCCGCAGCCAGACCGGCGCGTCCGACTCCGATTCGAGCCCCCTGCCCCAACGCTTCGGAAACGCGGCGAAAAAGGTCCCGTCCTCCGCGACGCCAAGCGTCGAACCGTTCGACTGGCGCAGCGGGGCGATGACCGGAATCTCTGCCTCGCGCGCCTCGAGCGTGAATACATGCTCCTCGAGCAGCGCGGCGCGGCTCCAGCGCCCGGGGCGGTAGAATTTGAAGATGAAACGCTCGCGCTCCGCCGACTCCATCTCGTACACCCGGTTGATATACGACGGCAGCGGCATCAGAACGCCGGAGAAACGGCAGGAAAACGCCTTCTCCGCCGCCGTGAAAATCACATCCGGCGTGAGCGCATCGAAAGTTCCGAATTCCGGCATGGCCGCCCCTCCTGGTGACGATACAAAAAATGCGGGTCCGGATTGCACCGCCCCGCATTTTTCTTTCTTCGCCGTTAACGGCTCAGATTTCGACCGGCTTGGTCTTCGGCAGCCCGAGAACCTTCTCTTCGGGGATGCGGCCGTCGGCGCGGAGCACATCGATGCGCTCGTAACGCTTCATGACATTGCGGACTTTGCGGATTTTTCCGCCGACGCGGAGACTCGGATGCTGGGACATGCTATCACCTCATATTTCTTAATTGTTTTCACAAATGAAAATCGCCAATGACCACCGTTGAAACCGGCGGAGGAAAGCAGCTGGAACTTCCATCACAATCCGATCGCAAACGGCAATGCTTATTAATATGCCTTTCATTTCCGATTCTTCAAGTCTTCCGAACAGGATTTTTACGATTTTTTCCCGATTTCCGGGTTGCGGGAAGCCGGAAAAGGCGGTATACTTGAAGAACTACATGCTGAAAGGTGGATTATGCTTCACATCGTCGATCATCCGTGCATCAAGGCGAAACTCACAATCCTGCGCGACCGCGACACGCCGTGCGCCCGTTTCCGGGAGTGCGTGCAGGAGATCACCGGCTTCATCGCCTGCGAGGCGCTGAAGAACATCAGACTCGAGGAGTTCCGGGTCATGACCCCGCTGGCCGAAGCCGCCGGGTACCGGATCGCGAACGACATCGTGCTCGTGCCGATCCTGCGCGCCGGAATGGGCATGCTCGAGGCGCTGCAGCGCCTCGCCCCCGAATCGACGGTCGGTTTCATCGGGCTCGAACGCGACCATGAAACGAAGCTGCCGCGCGAATACTACTGCAAGCTGCCGAAGCCGACGCCGGAATCGCTCGCGATACTGCTCGACCCCATGCTCGCGACGGGAAATTCGCTGGCCGAGGCGATCACGCTCCTGAAACGCAGCGGCTACCGCCACATCGTCGTCGTCACGATCATCAGTGCTCCCGAGGGAAAAGCCGTGATCGAATCGCGTCACCCGGAGATCGAAGTCTACACCGGCTGCCTCGACGGAAAGCTCGACGCGAACAAATATATCGTGCCGGGGCTCGGGGACGCGGGCGACCGGATCTTCGGAACCGTCCACGCATGAAGCACTTCCGGCCTTTCCTCCTGTCGTGTTTCCTCCTCTTCGCCGGCTACGCGGCGGAGGTCGAGATCCATTGCACGACGGATATCCACGGGCGGGCCGAAGCGTTCCTCCGGCTCGCGCCGCTGCTGCGGGAAAAGCCCGGCGCGATCCGCATCGACTGCGGCGACACGCTGCAGGGGACGCTGCTTTCGCGCCACAGCGAAGGGCGCGTCATGACCGCGCTTCTGAACGAACTCCGTTACGACGTCTGGGTTCCCGGCAACCACGATTTCGAGTTCGGGCCGGAGCCGCTTGTACGGGCGGCGCGGGAGTTCCACGGCAAAACGCTCGGCGCGGAATTCAGCCGTCCCGGCTTCCGGCCGGAGGCGTGGACGCTCATCGAACGGAACAATCTCAAAATCGCCGTCATCGGCATGACCGACCCGAAAATGCCGAAACGGCTGCTGCCGGATTCCGGCTGGAACTTCGAACCGAACCGCGACGCGCTGCGCCGGATCATGCCGCAATTGCTCGCGGCGAAGCCGGAGCTCGTCGTCCTCGCGTGGCACTCCGGCCCCTACACGCCGCCCGGAACGATGTTCCGTTTCCTCGCGGAATTCCCGGAAATCGACCTTGTGCTTGCCGGACACAGCCACGAGGAGGAGCCGGGACGCAAGATCGCCGGAGCATGGTTCGTCCAGGCGGGGCGCTATGCCGCATGCTTCGCAAGAATCCGGGCGGAATTCGACGACGGCACCGGCAGGCTGCTGCGGATCACCTCGGAGATTGTCCGCCCCGACGATGCCGATCCGCGCATCGACGCCGGGGCCGAACAGGCCGCGCGCCCTTTCCTGGCCGCCTGTGCGCCGTATGCGGAGACGGTTATCGCCACGACTCAGGAGCCGCTGCGGCTGCCGGAGAAACGGGACAATACCGCGCCGATCTGCCGCATCGGCGCGGAAGCGCTGAAAGCCGCCGCAGGAAGCGACGCGGCGATGTTTTCGGTCTCCGCGCTGCCGCAGTTCGCCATCCCTCGCGCGGTCACGAACGCGGGGCTCTTCACGCTGCTGCCGTATGAGAATGAGCTCTGCACCGTCGAACTGACGAAGACTGAGTTCACTGCGTTGCTGAAGGAGGTCGGTGCGGCTAGCCGCCGCGGCCGCAGCGTCTTCTCTTTCGCGGGAATCAGGGTCCGGGAAAAGGGGAAGGAATGGACGGCGCCGGACGCGCCGGAAAAGCTCACGCTCGCGGTCACGGCGTACTCACTCACAAGCAACCCGCTGCTGCGCGGGAAAATGGAGGCGGGCGCGTACAGACGGCTCGGCGTCACCGAACGCGAAGCCGTGGCCGCCTGCCTGAAAGCCGGCGGACGCTGACCAAAGCGTCCCTTTCACCGGCGGCGCGCCCGGCGCAGCGCGTCACCGAGCGCCCCCTCCTCCTCCGGTTCGGCGGGAGACTCGGGCGCACTCTCTTCGGCCGGAACGGCCTCTTCGACGGGCTTCCTCCGTCCGCGGCGTTTCCTCTCCGCCTTCCCCTGCCCCGCCACGGCGACGGAGGAGGCCGCCCGGCGACGGAAGAACGCCGTAAAGATTCCGAGCCGGCGCTCCGAGACCTCCAGCAGAAGCAGGATCAGTGCCGCAAGCGCGATCCACGGCGTGAGGTCGAAGCTGCGGCGGCGCGGCGGGAGCTCCTTCCAGATCCCGTCCGGCAGCAGCCGTTCACGGCCGCCGGTCGATTCGGCCATCTCCATGACCTCCGCCCCCGAACCATTCTCTTCCGGCCGGAACTCCGGCGAGTAGATGAGCGCGGCCGGAGCCAGCGCTTCCGGGCGTTTCCCCTCCCAGCCGACCGTCGAAAGGTAAACCGCGCCGCCTTCGAGCGGAATATTCACCTCGAGCCGGTCGGGCGCAACCCAGGTGAACACATCCTGCCGCGCGGCGGGCGGGCCATAATCGCGCGTCACAACCGTATTGACCACGGGAAGCGTTTTGAACGGATCGCGCTCGCGGTCCGGATTCAGGTGCATTTCGATGCGGTGCACGCCGTCGGCCAGCGTCTGGGTCACCAGATACTCCTCACTCCCGGCATCCGGCGTGGTCATCCATCCGGCCAGCGCCGAAAGCAGCGTCCCGGCCATCGGGTCGGCCGCAAACTGACCGGTGTACTCCCCGTCGGCCTCGGCGGTCAGCACGCTGACCCGCCCGAGCCCGGCCTGCCCCGTTGCGGCGAGCGGCGCTTTGAACTCATCATTGCTGACAAGGATGACTTCGCTCCCTTCTTTGCCGTAGCAGAGGTTGTAACCGCCGAATTCGGCCGAACGCCCGAAATCGGCTTTCGAAAGCGTGCGGAGCGCGGCCGTGTAGAGCCCCTCGACGGGCGTATCGATAAAGGTGTTGCGCGCCATGAGGAACGTGTCCTGCGCAAAGATGCGCGGCAGCTCGTCGGCGCGGTCGGAAAAGTAGATCATCCCGTTGCCGCGCTTCGCGACGTCCTTCAGGAACTCCGCGTCGCTGTCGGTTTCGAAGCCGAGCCCGACCACGCTGACCGTGATCCCCTCCCGCGCCGTGCGGGCAAGAAGCTCCCGGTAGGCCCCCGGCTCCTCCGCGTCCGCCGCGTCGGCAAAGAGAATCAGATGGCGGGTCACTGCCTTCGACTTCATGAGTTCGGCTGTCGCGGCATGCAGCGCGGTATAGGTGAAAATGCCCCCGCCCATCGATTCGATGCTGCGGATCCGCGTCTCGCCGCCGACGATGTCTTCGACCGGCGTCAGCGGAATGACCACATGCGGAGCGCTGTCCACGGCGATGACGCTGAACTCGTCGCGCGGCATCAGGAGCTTGAACACCTCAAGCGTCGCCAGGTTCGCCATATCCATCTTGGTCATGTTCCCGACCGGCGCGGCCATGCTGCCGGAACGGTCAAGCGCAACGGTGAGCGCAAGCAGACTCTTGCGCATCTCCTGCCGCTGCTCCATCGAAACCGGCAGCACCTCTTCGAGCGGCGAACGGAAGTAGCCGCCGACCGCAAACGAGCTGCGTCCGCCGGTCATCATGAGGCCGAGCGCACCGGATTTCACCATGCCCGCCAGCAGCGACATGCCGTCCGGCCCGAGGCGCGAGGCGGGAACGTTCTCGATAATCACGCCGGAATAGCCCGCGAGCTTCTCCGGCGTGAGCTCCGCCGGAGACGGACGGCGCGAAACGACCGGAATCCCGGCCTCCCTGAGTACGCGCCCGAGGTTGCCGGAGGGCGACTCCGTGAGCAGCAGCACCTGCTTCCGTCCCGCGATTTCGATCAGCCGCCGCGCCCGGTTGTTCTCCGGGCGCTCGTCCGCCGGGGAATCCGTCCCGGCGATTTCAACCGTGTAATCCGCAATGCCCGGCTTCTCACTGCGGTCGCGCCATGAGACGAAGTTCACGCCGCGGTGCAGCTCGACTTCGCGCGTCATCCACGGACCGCTCCCGCGCCGGATCCGGCAGACCGCGCGCTGCGGGACGGGAGAAACAATCCGGCAGTTCAGCGTATAGAACTCCCCGGCCGCGGCTGTAAGCGGCGCTTCGATATCCGCGATCGCGAGATCGTGCACTGCGCTGCGTTTCAGCGGCCGGACGTCGACCGGCACGCCGCGCGCGGCCGCAAGCGCCATCGCCCGCGCCGGATCCGAGCCGGTCCAGAGCCCGTCGGTCAGCAGCAGGATGCGCCCCGGCGAATCGGCCGGAATCTGTCGCAGGGCGAGCGAAAGCGCCTCCGACAGGTTCGAACCGTCCGGGTTGCCGATGCGGCTCCTGAGCCCATCGAAGCCGGGAGACTCCGGCAGCTTGTCGATCACGGCTCCGGCCCCGAACGCGATCACGCCGAGATGCGAATCGCGGGGACGCGCGCCCTCGAGACGGCGGATGAACGACTCGGCCTCCGCCTTCGCGTTCTCCGGCATCGAGCGGCTGCGGTCAACCGCAGCGATGAGCGTTCCGGCGCGGTCGGGCCACTCGATCACAATTCCCGCCAACGCCAGCACGACCGCACAGTAGAGCAGCAGCCGCAACGCGTTCACCCAGCGGCTCCGGAACGGGCGGCAGTAGTGAAACACCGCCAACGGCAGAATCAGCAGAAAGGCCACCGGCCACAGGATGCTCATGCGTCACCTCGCCTGGAACTGAGTTTGTACTGATGGAACATGAGGAGGGCCGCCGCAAGCAACAGCGCGATCCAGCCGAGCGGCGTGCGCGGATTCTCCGCCATCTGCCCGACGCGCTCCGGATTGCGCAGGAGGCGGCCGGAGCGGTCCAGCACCGACTCGGCGGCGGAGAGCGGCAGGACGGAGACGCTCCACTTCTCCTCCCCCGCCTCGATCCGGCTCACGCCGGGCGGCAGGTCCGCAATCATGACCCGGCGGCGGAACGGAACCGCGCGCCGTTCGGTTTTGTCCGGACATAAGACGCGCACCTCGCGCAAAGCGGGGTCGGCCACCCGGAATTCGACGGTCTCGCCGCTGCGCCAGTTGCGCCGCCCCGGACCGGGCCGTTCGGAGCGAAGGAATTCCGCGATGTTCCAGAAAAGGGCGGGCCAGAACGGACGGCGGCTCAGGTTCGATTTTTCCGGGTCGAGGTTCAGATAGATGTCGCAGTAGCCGTCGAGGCGGCGGCGGAACGAGAGAAGCTGCGAATCGCCGCGCCGCAGCAGCAGATCGCCCGGCAGCCGCAGCTCCGGATCGGCGCTCCAGCGGAGATCCGTCAGGGCGAGCCCGCGCGTCAGCGGCTGCCCCGAGCGGGCCGAAACCGGCTCGAGCGTCGACGACGCCTTCCCCGGCGCGCCGGAGTTCCAGATAAAGCGGTGATACTCCCCGGGGGCGAGGCCGGAACCGCCGAAAACGAGCTCCGGCTTGCCGGAGCGCGTGAAGTCGGGATTCTCCGCAAGAACCGCGTCAAGTTCACGCGCCATCGGCTCCGGGACCCCCTCCGCATAGCGGACCGCCAACGGCGCGCGCTCTTCGGAAAGCACGACGGCGCGGTTGTCGAACGGCAGCGGGTCGTTGTCCGCCCGCAGCGTCACCGCAATTTCGCTGTTCTTCGCGGCGGCCGGAATCCGGCAGACAAATTTGCAGCGCTCCCCGGGCTTGAGTTCAACCGCGCCCGCCGATCCGCCCGGTTCAAGCTCAAGCCGCACCCGCTTCGGCTCCGCCGACGCATTCAGCGCTTCGGCGAGGAGCGTATCGCCGCGGCGGCGCACATTCACAAGCGCAGTGTTCCCGAGCGGCGTTCCGGCGGCGAAATACCCCGTGTCCTCCGCAAGCGGAAAATCGGGCGCGCGGTCGGAAATCACCAGAAGCTCGCATCCCGCGCTCCGCGTCCGCGCCAGCGCGATCGCCCCGGCGATATCGGCGGCGGGCTCGTCCGCCGGCCAGCGCGGCTCGAACTCCGGCTTCTCCCGGCTGTCGGAGAGGAGCCGCGCTTCGTTCCCGGCCAGGATCATCAGCACGCGCCGCCCCGGATAGCGCGCGAGGCGCTTCTTCAATTCAGCCACCCCCTGTTCGCGCGGAGAGAGGCCGCCCGGGGGGGCAGCCTGCATCGAAAATGAGTTGTCCAGCACCACCGCGAGAACCGGGTACGCCTCGTCCGTCATGCGGAACGGCGCAGTCGCGGCCAGAACAAGCAGCAGCAATGCGAGCGCCTCCAGATAAAATGAGAGCGGCAGTTTTCTGGCCTGCCAGCGCGAGCCGCTCTTCGGCGTCGTCTCGGGGCGGTCCCAGAGGAAAATCGCCGGAACCCGCTTCACGACCGAACGCCGGTAAAGCAGATAGAGCGCAAGAAGCAGCAGGAGCGCCGCCGCGCCGTAAAAGAAACCGGGATGATCGAAGCCGGTAATCAGGTTCATTTCAACACCCCGCAGCGAAAAAGTTCCCGGAGGTCCCACGCCGGATAGAGCTCTTCGACGGTCAGCCGGATCAGTTGGATCCCGTACTCCTCCGCCGCGCGGCCCCACATCTCCTGATGCCGCGACAACCGTTCGCGGTAACGCGCCAGAAGCGCGTCATCCGCCATGAGCTCGCGCTCTTCGCCGCTCTCGGCGTCGATCAGCGAAACGTTGCCTGACGCCTCCGGCGACTGCTCGTCCCGTGTCAGGAGCTGGATCACCGCGACCCGCATCGCGCCGTCGGCCAGCCGCCGCAGGAAACGCCCCGGCCCCTCCGGCCACAGCAGGTCGGTCACGGCGATCCGGATCCCGCGGCTCTGGAAGCCGCCCGCAAAGCCGCCGAACGCCTCACCCGGGCTCGTATCGCTCGAAAAATCGCAGCAGCCCCACTCCAGCGGATGCGCGCTGCGCTCCTCCTTCTCCAGCGTTCCGCCGCAATGCCAGACCGCGAGCGAAAATCCCGCGTTCACGGCGGATTGCGCGAGCAGCGCGGCGAGTCCGACCGCGGCCGCGGCCTTGTTTCCCTGCGTCGCCATCGACGCGGAGTTGTCCAGCACGATATCGCAGCGCGGATCGACCTCCTCGCTGTAAAGCTTGACCATCAGCTGCTCGCTGCGCGCAAATACGCCCCAGTCGAGCCGCCGCAGGTCGTCGCCGATCTGGTACTCGCGATACTCGGAGAATTCAAGCGCGTTGCCGGTACGCTTTCCGGTGCGCCTGCCGTCGATTCCGGCGGTCAGGCGCGGCGTGGCGAGCTCCAGCGCTTCGCTCCGCGCGAGCGCCGAAACGACGGCCTGCCGGTACGCTGCATCCATCACATCCTCCTCCCGCTCACGATCTTCCGGAAATCGCCGTACAAACGCGGCACATTCGGAATCAGCAGCAGCACAGCCGCTCCCCAGCCGCAGTTCGCCACAGTCCGGAATATCTCTTCACCGGCAATGCCCGCCGTGATCGAAATCAGCGCAACCCCCATGCCGACGATGAAACAGCCGATCGGGATCGAAGCGTAATACGCGAGGGCGGAAACGCCGCGCCGCGAACGCTTCGACAAAGCCGTCACGATCAGGAACCCCGCTTCGGCGCTCGCGAGCCCCCAGCTCACAAGCAGCCACCAGAAATTCGACACATCGTAGAGATACAGAAGCCTCCACGCCGCTCCGGCCGAAACCCAGCACCAGATCCAGCCGCCGGCGGAGGAGCCGTACAGCAGCCAGGCGAAAAACCGCTTCAGGAAGCCTCCGGACAACGCGTCGAGCTGCCGCTCCTGAATGCCGTTCACCGGCAATGCCCGCCGTGATCGAAATCAGCGCAACCCCCATGCCGACGATGAAACAGCCGATCGGGATCGAAGCGTAATACGCGAGGGCGGAAACGCCGCGCCGCGAACGCTTCGACAAAGCCGTCACGATCAGGAACCCCGCTTCGGCGCTCGCGAGCCCCCAGCTCACAAGCAGCCACCAGAAATTCGACACATCGTAGAGATACAGAAGCCTCCACGCCGCTCCGGCCGAAACCCAGCACCAGATCCAGCCGCCGGCGGAGGAGCCGTACAGCAGCCAGGCGAAAAACCGCTTCAGGAAGCCTCCGGACAACGCGTCGAGCTGCCGCTCCGGAATGCCGTTCATGGCGCTGCCCATCGACGCAAGCGCCCCCGCGGCCGCGGCCGCGATGAGCACCGGCTCGCGCAACCGGAAAGGCGGCAGACAGAATACCACGCCCGCAATCAGGAGCCCGAGCTGTGAAACGCGCAGCCAGACCTCCTTCACCTCGACCGGCGACTTCAGCGCCTCGTAAAAGTTCAGAAGCTGGTAGGCGGCCACGATGAAGAGAAAAATCAGCAGCGTACCGGGGGGAACAGCGTCACGCTCCCCCATCAGGAAGAGCGGAACCATCGCGACCAGCAGCATCAGGTCCGCCCGGACCCAGCGCGTCCCGTCGATCTGCAGCAGGAAGAGCGAGACGAAATACGCGTCGAACATCCAGGCGAGTATGATCAGAATTTTCTCCGGAAAGAAGAAAATCACCGCGATCCACGCGAAAAGGCACGAGAGGAACAGGATTCCGAACGTCAGCAGATGGCTGAAGAGATACCCCCGGAACAGCGCCTTCACATCCATCGGCGCGAATCCGGAGAAATGCGCGAGGCCGGGACGCGGCCCGTCGCCCGAAGCCGCCGCGCCCGCGAATCCGAGCGCGACGCAGATCGAGGTCCCGACGCCGCATCCGATCAGCAGCATAACCAGCCACCACGGCGGCCACATCCGCAAGATCTCCCGCTCCCCGAGATAGCTCCGGAAGATCAGGAACTGCACGATCAGCAGCACCCCGACCGCAATCGCCAGCGCATAGTTGTGGCGGATCTGGCGCAGGTATTTGACCACCCAGAAATTCCATTTGTCGCTGAACGCACGGTTGCTCATACCCTGCCCCCTTTCATCCGGTGCGACCGCATCATGCGCGCCGAAATCGCGAGGATCAGCGAAAACAGCGCGAAAAGCGGCCCGAAACACGCCATGATTTCACCGCCCGGCGCATAGTTGACCAGACAGAACGGCGTCGTAATCAGCAGCAGCTCGAGGTTCACATTCGAGACAACCGCGACCAGCCCGCAGAAAAGCAGCGGAACAAAAACGAAGAGGATCATGCCGAACGCCCAGAAGCACCAGCCGGGCAGCGCCTTCCAGTGGACCGACGCCCACACGGCGATGTTCGCGTAAAAGAGGAGATAGCACGCGACGGAGCACCAGAGCAATCCGGCCCGGCCAGCGTCCGGATCCATCGTGTACAGCCCCGCCGACGCGCCCGCCATGCCGAGAACAATCAGCATGGCCAGCGCAACGCCGCCCCACGCGCCGCTCGACACGAGGAAACAGGCGAACCGTCCCGCCGGGTTGCGCGGCCAGCTGCGGCGGACGCGCTCGCCCGGATCGTGCCGTTCGAACGCGGCCAGCGTCGCGCAGATCCCCGCGATGAACGCCCCGCCGACGACAAATGTGAACAGCATGCCCTGGACGAGGCCGAGCCGGCCGTCGCTCATCCAGGCGATGCCGCCCCCCAGGAGCGGCATCACAGCGAGCGCACAGAGCAGGAAGATCCGGACCGGGAGCATGCGGTTCGCCTGCCGCGAGCTGACCGCCGCCACACTGAGCGCGTAAAAGAGCCCGAGCAGGATCGCGCACACCACATACCAGAGCAGCACAAGCGCCGCCGTCGACCCCGACTGCGAGACAAACATCGCGGAGAAAGCCGCGAAAAAAACCAGGCAGAAGATCCCGAATACGGACATTCCGAGAAAATATGCGCCGATCAGCCAGCGTTTTCCGGCGGAGCCGACCAGGATGCCGAGCTGTGCCGCAATCAGAACCGCGGGCAGAATCGCCAGCGCGGCAAGCAACATGTCGGACATCGCGATCCCGCGCAGGAAATACGCGATCACCATGAACGGCAGACAGAGTGCGTAGACGAACACCGTCATCACAAACGCGCCGAGCAGCTTCCCCCAGATGATCCGGTTCGGTGAAATCGTCGAAATGAAGGAGAAGTCCAGCTCCCGGTCGCGCCGCTCCGCCGTGAAGCGCAGCAGCGAGCCGACCGCACAGACGAGGAACGCAGCGAGCGCCATCCCGGCCGCGACCATGCCGAACATCACCGCGCCGCTGCCGATGAACTCGTCCTTGCTCTCGGAAACCTGGTACTGCATCACGACGAGCAGCAACAGCTGCACCACGAGCATGACGCCCATGACGGCGAGGATCCCGTAGTTGTGGAAGTACTGCCTGAGCTCCTTCACGAGCACCGGGTTGAGCCAGTCGCTCCAATCCCGTCTGGTTCTGACCGCGTTCGCCATGTTACTGCACCTCGCCGGTCGTGATGCGCATGAACAGCTCCTCAAGCCCGATCGCCTGCCGCATGAAGCCCATGACGGGCAGCCCGGCCGCGAAGAGCGTACCCATGACGGGCGGAACGAGTTCGTCGCCTCCCTCGATGAACGCCTGCAGCTCGGCGTCGCCGCGGATCACGACCTCCTTCACGGCAGGGTGTTCAAGCAGCTTCAGCCGCGCCTCCTCCGCCTTCGCGCACTGGATGATGACCGTCACCTGCGGCTTCGCGTCCGGAGTCGTCCGGGCGTCTTTGCCGGAAGCTTTCACAAGCAGCTGGTCGAGCGTGCCCGCCGAAAGCAGCTTCCCCTTCTCGATGATGACCGCGCCGTCGCAGATATCCTGCAGCTCGGAGAGGATGTGGCTCGACAGCAGAATCGCCTTGCCCTGCTCCGACAGGATCTTCAGCAGCGAACGCAGCTCATGCCGCGCCCGGGGGTCGAGCCCGGCGGCGGGTTCGTCCATGATCAGCACGCCGGGGTTGTGCACCAGCGAGCGGGCGAGGCTCACACGCTGCTTCATCCCCTTCGAGAGCCCGGCCAGGTATTTGTGGCGGATCCCGCCGAGGTTCGTAAACTCCTCGATCTCGGAGAGCGCGCGGGTCCGCTGCGCGCCTCTGAGCCCGAAACTGCGCGCAAAAAAGTCCAGGTACTCCCACACCTGGATATCGCGGAAATCCGGCAGCGAATCCGGCATATAGCCGACCTGCCGCCGCACCTCTTCCGGATAGTTCACGACCGAAACGCCATCGTAGAGGACATCGCCGGAATCCGGCAAATCGAGCGTCGCCATCATCTTGATCGTCGTGGTTTTGCCCGCGCCGTTCGGCCCGATGAAACCGAAGATGTTGCCCGACGCAAATTCGAAACTGATGTCGTTCACCGCCCGGGTGGAACCGAACGAGCGCACGAGATTCTGAACTTTGATTTCCATTCTATTCCTCTCCCGAAAAGCTGTATTTGCCGAAGATCAGGTGATGCGCCTCGAACCGGTCCGGTCGGAAGCCCGGCGTGTAGAACAGCGGTTCCTTCGCGATTGCGACATAATATCCGGGCGCGAAGTTCCGGATGTTCCGCCGGATGAAATTCTCCTCCGGGCCGGCCGAATTCCGGAAGCGTCCGAAAATCTGCTCCCAATCCATCTCCTTCGGGCCGACCCGGAACGAGGTCGGCTTCAGCAGCGCACGCGCCCCCGGCGCAACCGCTTCATCCATCAGGAAGAGCCGCCCGTCCATATCCACGACCCCGACGCTGAGAAGTTCCGCGCCGAGGCCGTTCACGACGGCGACGCCGTCCTTTTCCCTTATGACTTTCAGGTGTTCGCGCTGCGGCCCCGTGCGTTCGACGGAGCAGGAGAGCGGAATACGCGGCTGCAGGAGCCCTGCCCCGAAATGCTGCGCCTTGTCGATATCCATCTGCAGTGTGCCGGCCCCGTAAAAACTCAGGATCTCTTCGGGGCTGAAAGTGAATCCCGCAAACGGCGGAACCGGGGCATACACGGCGACCCGCGCCTGTGTCGCCGCCATGCGGCTCTCCTGGTCGAGCAGCGTGATTCCGTATGCTTTCGCCCTCGAATACCACCCCTCGTCGATCGTGATGAAGCCGACCACGAGCAGGCAGAAAACAAGACTGATCGCCGGAGTCGTGGCCAGAAGCAGGTTCTCGCGCCGGAACCGTTTCAGCACAAAGTAGTTGACCGGACCGATCAGAATCACGAAAGCCAGCATGACGAAGAAGAGCAGATGCAGTGGAATCGTCGGAATTTCAAGCCCGAGGTTCCCTGTGAAATTCCCGGCGTTTCCCAGTCTCCGCCCCTCCCGGCCCTCGGCGAGCTCCTTCAGCAGCTCCAGCCCCGGCGTACCCTCATATTTCGGCCCCTCGTCTTCGTTCCCGCCTCCAAAGGGAGTGCCGGGATCCTCCGTCTTTTTCTCCTCCGCCTTCGCTTTCTTCTCGATCTTCTTCAGGCCGCCGGGAGGAATCGGGCGGCAAACGACGCGCCTGCCCCAGCCGTGCCGGGTTTCAAGCAATCCGCCGCCGGCGGGCTCCTTCCCTTCCGGCCACGGCTCATCCGGAGAGACGCAGACGACAAGCGTCCCGCCGCTGAACACCCACTTCATGATTTCGGCGTTGACTTCCGGCGGAATCCGGTCCGACGGGGTGATCCAGATGGAATGCAGTCCCGAGTAATCACGCGCGTATTTCCCCCACTGCGCAGCCGGGACGGCGGAGCTTTCAACCGAAGTCGACCGGTAGCCGCGCCTGCCGTCCCCGTCGAAGAACGAGCGGTACCGATCCACCGGAACCGATCCCGAAGCGAGCGCCGTATTGCCCCTGCCCCGGCCGATGCCGATGGAGGCCCCCTCCGGCACAAGCGTGTGGCGCACGCCGCGCCCGTCGATCACCAGATCCAACTGTACGCCGGTGTAGCGGTCATAGTAATTCCGGTCGGCGGAGACCGCGCACGGCCAGTAGAGCTGCAGATTCCGCACCGTGCCCGGCGGCAGCAGCAGAGAACGCTCCACGGAGCGCGGCATCCCGGAGGTCCCGCGCAGCCGCATCCAGATCTGTGCGGTCTTCGAGCCGCTGTTCTCCAGCCGGAACTCCCGGACGAAGTATCCGGATCCGTCTCCCGGCGTAATCATCGGCGGAACGTTCTCGATCGATACATCTCCGAACTGTTCGGCGCGGCAGAGCAGAGCCGCAAACAGAGCGATCAGGAGAAATCCCAGGCGGTATTTCATGCCCGCTTCTCCCCGGTTTCAAGCGCCACCCCCTCCGGCAGCCCGAGTCCGGCGGGATCGACCTTTTCAAGCAGGATATTTATGAGGTCGAAGCTCGTGATCTTTTCGAGCCGCGCCTGATAGTTCAGGATCAGTCGGTGATTCAGCACAGCCGGAGCGACGCTCTTCACATCCTCGAAGCCGACCGACGGACGGCCCGCCAGAAGTGCCGCCGCGCGAGCCGACTCCGCCAGCGCGATCGCGGCGCGGGGAGAGGCCCCGAACGTCACGAAACGCTCGACCTCCGGCAGCGCCCCCGGCGCGCCGGGGTGGCCCGCCGCAACCAGCCGCGCCATATAGTTCGCCACGGGCTCGCTCAGGTAGACCCGCTCCATCGCGCCGAAAAGCCCGGCGAGCTCCTCCGCGTCCACATGGAACGACGGCTGCGGCGGTTCGCCGCGACGGCGGTTCGCGATGATCTCGGTCAATACATCCGCATTCACGCCGCCGACCGCGATTTTAAAGAGGAAGCGGTCAAGCTGCGCCTCCGGAATCGGATAGGTCCCCTCAAGCTCGATCGGGTTCTGCGAGGCGAGCACGAAGAACGGATCCGGCAGCGGACGAGTCTCGCCGAGCAGCGTCACGGCATGCTCCTGCATCGCCTCGAGCATCGCGGACTGCGTCTTCGGGGACGCGCGGTTGATCTCGTCCGCCAGCAGGATGTTCGAAAAGATCGCCCCCGGCTGGAAGACCATTTTACGCTCGCCGTCCGGCATCATCTGCAGGATGTTGCACCCGAGGATATCGCTCGGCAGCAGGTCCGGCGTGAACTGGATGCGCTTGAATTCGAGCGAGAGCAGCGAACCGAGCGCCTTCACAAGGGCGGTCTTGCCGACTCCCGGCAGCCCTTCAAGCAGGATGTGCCCGCGGCTCAGGATGCCGATCAGCAGCAGCCGGTGCACCTCATGGTGCCCGAGCAGGATCCGGTCAAGTTCATCGAGGATCCGGTTGGCGCGCTCGCGGATCGGCTGCAGTTCCTCCGGGGTGATGAGTTCGGTCTGGTTCATGAGTATGCGGCTCCTTGTTGAGATGATCACAAATTCAGGCGTCCGGCCAACGCCGTTCAACGCTTCTCTTTCGGTTTGAAATACCGCTCCACGGCGGAACGGTGCTCAGGGTAGACCCGCGCGTCGCGCTGCTCGATCTCGGCCTCTCCGCCGCGCAAACTGCCCGCGGCCGCGGCCCGCCGCTCCTTTTCGTCGACATTCGGCGCGGCGGCGAAGCGCTGTACGACCATGCTCTGCGCCGGATCGTTCTCACCGGCGACGGCGATATCCTTCTCTTTGCCGGTAAAATCGGGGGTGACCCCGGTGAACGTCAGCATGGCGTCCCCGCGGCCGCGGCTGACCCCGCCGTTGCCGGCGCCGGAGCACATCATATAAGCGGCAAGCAGCCCGTCGGCACCGGGGGCGTTCTTCGCGAGCCAGGATGCGAGGTCCCCTTCGGAGGGGCACGCGCCGGGGCTCCCGCATGACCCGTCCTTCCCGCTGCATTTTCCGGGGCGCGCACAACGGGATTTCATGAGCTTCTGCTGCACGAGCTTCGCAAGCTGCTTCTCAAACCTGCCGGAGGAGTCGCGCATCGCTTCCGCGAGCCGCTTCATCGTCTCCGGATCGAGCTTCGAAGCCATCGCCCCGGCTTTTGCGAGCATATCGGCGAGCTCTGGATTCTCAAGCGCCATCTGCCTGAGCAGCTCCCCCATCTGCGCAGCCGCTTCAGGCGGAACCTGATCGAGCGGAAGCGAGCTCAGGGAGTCGAGCGCGGTCGAGAGCATGCGCAGCGTCTCGAGCTTCTCCTGCGCCCTGCCCCCGGCCTCCTCTCCGGCAAGGTCGATCTTGCGCGACAGCGCGTCGAGCAGCTCATAGGTGCGGGCGGAATCGCGCGCGTCATTGTTCGTTTCGAGCTCCTCGAGACCGGCGCGCATTTCAGACAGCTCTTTTTCCTGCATGAGCGACTCTTCTTCGAGCACCACGAGCTTC
>JABLYX010000080.1 GCA_018265615.1 Lentisphaeria bacterium | reverse complement strand
TCTCGGCCTTTGAGAGTTCGTCACCCTTACGCAGTTCCGCCGCCCTCTCCCAGTCAGGACCGGGTTCGGCGGCGGCAATCGTCAGGCAGAAACAGGCGGCGAAGAGCAGTCGGCACGGAAACATGCATAACCTCGCACTTCATTCGGGAACAACATGTTTTAATTATGGGCCGGATTCACACGATTCACAAGCCGATCTTGAAAAAAACCAAGAAAATTCTGACAAATAAAAAGACGGTAGACAGATTGCATGCTTTCAGCCGGAGTGAATATAAAGAGGCGGAGCAGTCGAAGCGGCACGCCGTTGTCCGGCGTCAGGTCGTTGCGATCCCGGATGCGCGTGATACCTGAATGGCATCGCGGCGGAATTGCGACGGGGAGACACCGAACTTGCGCTTGAAGCGCGCCGTGAAGTAGCTCTGCCCCGCAAAGCCGCAATGATTCGCGACCTGGCGGATATCCCACGCCGGACTCAGCAGGAAGCGCCTCGCCTCATTGAGCCGGAGATCCAGCAGGTAATCGCTGAAATTGACCCCGCACTCGGTGCGGAACAGGTGAATGAAGCGCGATTCGCTCAGATAAACCGCTTCGGCCACTTCCCCGACAGTCAACGCGGTGCGGAACTTCCGGTTGATCTCATCGAGCGCTTTCAGAATCCGTTCGTCCGTCGGGACGCGCGGGAGCTTGTCGGTGAAATTCACGTAGATCTCTTTCAGCAGGTCGCCGAAGATCACCGGCACGAGATGGATGACCGACTCCTTCAGCCCCGGCGTCAGGAGCGGCAGCTTCCGGTAATGCTCCCGGCTCTTCGGATAGCGGCACTCCCGCTCCTCCAGCCGGAACGGCCCCGCCATAATGACGCCGATGCACCCTTTCGGCGGAAAGCAGAACGGGATCAGCACCTCCGCCGCATTGGCGTGACAGACCTTAACGAAGATCTGCGGATCGTGGCTCATGCGGTGCGGTATATCGTGTCCGTCGTTCAGGATGCACCGCTGCTCCGCATCGCTGGTGAACTTGACGTTCGAACAGAACGCGTTGTCATGGTAGCAGCAGATGCGCGGCAGTTCCTCCTCGGGCAGCAGCGCGTCGGTCACTTTCCAGATGCATTGCGTCCCGATCAATACGGAAAATTGTGCGAGCCGTTCCTGCAGCAACTCCAGCGAATGCGCCATATTTGCAACTATAATACTTGATTTTTTGATTTTATAGCATAATATTGATAAAATATAGCACGAAAACGAATGAAATCAAATCGATTCGGAGTCATAATATATAGTGTCGAGTTTCCGAGGGCTCAATTTGAAATTTTCAAAAGGGACGATAGCGAATGAAAAAGCGGATGAATTTCACCTTGATCGAGCTCCTGGTCGTGATCGCGATCATCGCGATCCTGGCCGGAATGCTGCTGCCGGCGCTGAACCAGGCGCGCGAACGCGGCAAGAGCATCTCCTGCGTAAACAACCTCAAACAGTTCGGTCTGGCATACGCGCTGTACAGCCAGGACAGCAGCGTCTTCACGCCGGTCTATTATGCTCCGGCCGGAAGCTACTACCGCTGGGCGCGGCTGATCATGCCGTACCTCGGCGGAGTCAGCTACGGCGACGCGAACGCGGAAGGGTATATGAAGAACGTGAAGTTCTTTCAATGCCCCTCCGACCAGATCGCGCGCAACCTGACGACGGTGGCCCCCTGTACCTATGCGTTGACCTACATGGTTCAAAACAAGAACCTCAACAACATCACGCCGGACTCCGGTTCGACGGGCGGCTCCAACGGCAGCGTCGCCTTCGGCCGGGTCAAAAGCGCCTCCAATACGATCCTGCTGGCCGAACGGCCGCGGACCGACAACCATGTGAACAACTCCCTCGGCAGCGACCCGAGCCGGGTGGCCGGGGCGAACAACGTGCTGACCGAGGAGGCTCACAACAACAGAAGCAACTATATGATGGCCGACGGGCACGTCAGCTCCTATCGCTGGGGCGAGACCTATCTGCGCGGCGGTGAAATGTGGAAATTCGAAAAATAGGAATCGGCATGAAGACATTGATCGGAACAGTACTTGCCGCCGGATTGCTCGGCACCGGCATCTCCGCAGGCGGGGTGGAACTCCGGCCGTCGGCGGATTTCACCTGCTTCCCGTTCCGCGCAGACGCGGTGGAGGTAATCAGCGGGGAGCCGCTGCGCAAAATTGAGGTTCTGGATGGCGCGAGCATCACGCAGGGGCCACTCATCTTCTTCCACCCGGCCCGCAGCGGCAAAGACCAGAGCATCCTTCTGAAAGCCGACCAGCCCATCCCGGAACATGCGAAGCGGATCGGTTACTGGATCCTGTCGCGCGGCTCGACCTGGTGCGAAGTCAGTCTGCTCGTGCAGGAACCGGACGGCGAAATCAACCTCTACCGCGCGCCGGCCAGCGGCGACAGCCCGTGGACCTTCTACGAGTGGGAGATCCAGCCGCGTTCCGCGGCGGTACGGAAATTCGCAGACGGGGAGAATCCCGAAAAAGTGCGGAAATTCAAGGGCGTCCTGCTGAAGCTTCTGCCGTTTTCCAACGGCGGCTACCGGTTCGGGGACGTGGTGTTCAGCGGCACGGAACGCCCGGCGCCGCGCACGTATGCGTGGACACTGCGGGATGTGGCGGACGACCTGAGCTACCAGTCCGCCTTCAGCGGTTTTCGGCTCGCATATGCGGGAGTTGAGCCGGAGGCGGCGCTGCCGCTCGTGCTCTTCTTCAATACGCCGGAGGCGCGCCGGATCAGGGGAATGGTCCACGACTCCGACGGAAATGTCTACGATAACTTCGAGCTGAAACTCGACGCAATCGGGGATCCGCGGCGGACCAGCCTGATCCTGCCCGCCCTGCCGAACGGCAACTACTGGATTGACCTGAACCTGTTCGGTGCGGACGGACGGCTGCTGAACCGGCAGAAACTCTCCTATCTGGTGCTGTTTTCCCCGGTAAAAACGCCCCCGGCCGCACAGAAACCCGCGATCTCCGCGCTCTATCCGGACGAGGCGGCTCCGCTTGTCGACGCTCCGGCGGCCGGACCGCTGAAGCTGAAGGCCGATACGCGCCCCGGCGACCTCATCCGATACACGTGGCTCGACCAGTATAAGGAAGAGAAGGGTTCCGGCACGACGGAAAAAATGTCGGTGCCGGTTCCGGCGGAGATCGCCGCTCCGGCGGTCGTGCGGCTCGAGCTTGCGCTTGAGCGGAACGGCGCAATCGTCGACCGGCGCACGGTGCGGGTGCGGCTCCCGGGAGAAAAGAGGCCGGAACAGGGAACGCCCCGGACCCCGTCACAATTCTTTCCGCTCGACGAAACCGAAACCGTCTCCGTGACCCAGCGGGCGCTGAAGGAGAGCTTCGCCGAACATATCCCGGAAAACGGCAGCAACTGGAGCGTCTGCCTCTACTGGTCGGAAATCGAGCCGGTCAGGGGAGAGATCCAGTATCCGGTCATCGACCGTTATCTGAAACTGGCGGAGAGCAGAAACATCCCGGTCACGCTGACCTTCTTCATCCACCTCGACCACCTGCCGCAGTGGCTCTGGTACGATCAGCTGCTGGACCAGAACGGACAGAACATGCATTACAGCGCAAGCTTCACGCGCAAATTCAGCCCCTGTTCGGAACGCACGGTCGAAGCCCTGTGCGAAACCATCGGCAAGCTCGTGAAAACCTACAGGGACTCGCCGGTGATCGCCGGCTGGAACTTCTCGCAGGGGGTGGAAAGCTTCTGGAGCGACGCCTCCCGCAACGGGCTCGTGGTCGGCTACGACTCCGCCACGGTGAAGGCGTTCCGGGAGTACCTCGCGAAAACCCGGTTCCCGCTCGCGGAAACCGGCGCAAAATCTTACGATGAGGTCGAGCCGCCGAAGCCCGTGTTCGACGGGAAGCCGGATCTGCGGCCGCTCTACCTCGCGTGGGAGGAGTTCCGGCAGCAGGTCGTCAACTCCTATTTCGAGCGGATCTTCTCCGCCGTGCGCTCCGCCGGGGCGACACAGCCGATCAAGAGCTACGCCGGAATGGGTGTCGGAGACATCTCGCGCATGTTGCCGGTCTACAGACAATACGGGGCCGAACTCTGCTTCGGCGGCGGCGACGCGCCCGTCCATGCGTTCCTGCAGTCGCAGGCGATGCACGCCGGAGTACCGCTGATCGGGGAGAGCTTCGCGCTGCCGCCGTTCAGCCCGACGCTGAATTTCGTCATGTTCACCGAGGCCGCCTACGGCTCGATGGCCGGCGGGACGAATATCATGTGGGGCCGTCACTTCACGCCGAGCGCGATTCAGGAGGAGGCGCTCGAAGCCTCCCGGACCGCCGCCGGGCTCGCGAAGACGATCCGCGGCCTCGGCCGCAGCGAGCTCGTGACCGCGAACGGAGCGCTGATGTTCGGCATGCGGAGCATGGTCAACGTCTCGCGCTCGACGATGTGGATCGACTGGGCGAACCTGAATACCAACGGTTTCGCGGACGCGCTGAACAGCATCATTGCGAACAATCTGCAGATGCCGTTCCTGACCGACAGCACGCCGCAGGAGATCCTGAACCGCTATAAGATCATCGTCCTGAACGATTCGCCGATTCTGGACAACGCGGCCGCCGCCCGCCTTGCGGCCTTCGTCCGGCAGGGCGGAACGCTGATCCTGATGGGGGACGCCGGGCGCTGCGACGAAAACGGCCGGGAGAGCCGGACGCTGCAGAAGCTGCTCGGGGACGGCGCCGCGCCGGGAAAGGAGTTCCGTCTGGGAAAAGGGCGGGTCGTCTGGCGCGAAAAGCCGATCGCCTGGGCAAAGGAGCTTATGCCGCTTCTCGGCGGGAATGCGTTCTCCCGCCCGGTCCGTCCGTCGAACGGCACGATGCGCACGGCGCTGCGGAAAACCGGAGACGGCCGCCGCCAGCTCTATCTCTTCGGCAAAACCTGGGGCAGCGGCAACCCGCACCTCAAAGAGGTTGCGGACAAGAGTGTTTCGGGTAAAGTGGAGATCCGCCTGCCGAAGGGCGAATGGGTTCTCACCGATGTGACGGGCAACCGGGAACTCGGGACGTATTCCAGTGAACAGCTCGCCGCCGGACTCGATTTTACCGTCTGCGGCGGGGAGCTGAAAATAATCGACATGAAGGTGAAGTAAATGGTTTTCGATGTCCCGGTCCTGAACCGGAGTGAAATCGTGATCGCCGGCGCGGGCCCGGCCGGCATCGCCGCCGGCCTTGCCGCCGCCCGGCTCGGAAAGAGCGTCATCCTGATCGAGCAGAGCGGCACACCGGGCGGCATGGGAACCGCCGGGCTGGTTCCGGCGGTCATCTGCCAGGGGGACGGCGTCGATTATGTGGCGGGCGAAATCTGCCGTTCGATCGTCGAAGAGTGCTGCATGCAGATGGGAATCACGGAAGTCAATCCGCTGTGGCAGGAGGTCGACGCCGAAATCATGAAGCGCATCTACGACCGCCGGATCCTCGAAGCCGGGATCAGGCTCTACTACGGCATGAAAGTCGTGGAGACCGGGATGCGGGAGGGGCGGATCGTTTCGCTCGTCGTCTCGACTCCGAACGGTTTGAAGAGAATCGAAGGCGACGTGTTCCTCGACTGCACTGGCGACGCGGCCGTTTCGATGCTGGCCCGGGTCCCGTTCCGCAAAGGCGACGAAAACGGCAATACGATGGCGCCGACGCTCTGCTCCCAATATTCCAACATCGACGTCGCCGCCTACGAGGCGTCGATCGCCGGGAACGGGAACGACCTCGACATCTGGCACCGGCTGCTGAAAACGGGAAACGCCCCGCTCGACGAACACCACTTCGTCGGCGTCTGCACCTACGGACACGGCACAGCGAGCGGAAACCTCGGCCACATCTACGGCACGGATACGCTCGATGAGGACGGGCTGACGCACTGCTACATCCGGGGACGGGAGCTGGCGGAAATTTTTCACCGCTTCTACCGGGAGCATGTGCCGGGCTTCGCCGCGAGCGACCTCGTGCAGACCGCCTCGCAGCTCGGCGTCCGCGAATCGCGCCGCATCGACGGGCTGTACTGCCTGAACTACGCGGATTACGAGGCGCGCGCCTCGTTCGATGATGAGATCGGGCGCTTCGCCTATCCGGTCGACATCCACGCGTCAAAGGCCGACCCCGAGGCGCAGCGGCAGGTTGAAGAGAATATCCGGAAGACCCGTTACCGCCCCGGCGAGAGCTACGGGATCCCCTACCGGTCGCTTGTTCCGCGCACGGTCGGGAACCTGCTGGTCGCAGGGCGCTGCATCAGCACCGACCGGGCGCTGCAATCCTCAATCCGGGTAATTCCGGGCTGCATGCTGACCGGGCAGGCGGCGGGGGCGGCGGCGACACTCTGCGTCGAACGGGGCTGCTCCGCCGCGGAGGTCCCGGCTCCGGAGCTTCAGGAGCGCATCCGCCGGATCGGCGGCTTCCTGCGCGGCCCCGTAAAGAGAAGCGCGGCCTGCGCCGTCCCTTCCCGTCCGGAGACGGAAGCCCGGCCGTAAAAAAGCAGGAGACCCCTGCCGCGCGACTGCCGGCGGGGGCTTTCCACCATCCGCCCCGGCACTCAGACGACGAACTCTTTGCGGACCGTGCGGCCGACTGTCGACTCGCGTTCGATGAGAACCGGCGGAAGGATCCGCTGCTCTCCGCGAAACATCCCTTTTTCGAAACAGGCGTCGGCCAGCAGCACAGTCTGCCGTGCGGCCTCGGGGCGGGAGTTCCCGACCACCGTGAGCGACGGGGTATAGAGCGCCGCCTCCTGCGGCGTGCCGAAGCCGACGACGGAGAGCTCTTCCGGAATCCGTATGCCGTGCTCCCGGAACGCTTTCATGATCCCCATCGCACTGTCCGAGTTCAGGATGAAGAGCCCTGTGAAATCAACCGGCTCCCTCCTCTCCAGATACTCCCGGATGAATGCATAACCCGCCAGCGGCGCCGACTCGTCGAACGCCGTGCCGCAATCGAGCATCCGGCAGGAAACGCCGTAACGGCGGCAGCAGTCGGCGAACCCGGCCTCGATCTCGTCGCTGGTCACGCCGCGCGGATCGGCAAGAAAGAAGCCGAGCGAACGGTTCCCCTGCCCGATCAGGAACTCCGCCGCCATTCGACCGGAGGCGTAGTTGTCGCCGCCGACGCAGCAGATCTCCTTGTCCGCCAGGGTCGCCGGAACAAAGATGACCGGCAGCTCCGCCTCCTTCAGCACCGCGAGCGCCCGCTCCGAAGGAGGCCGGTGACTCGGAAAAATCAATATGAGGTCCGCCGCCCCGCACTGCGGCGGCAGGTCAAGAAAGTCGTATCCGCTGTCGTAGCTCACAATTTCAACCGTGTCGCCGCGACGGAAGAACTCCGCTTTCAGCAAAGTTGCGACTTCACGCGAAAAGCTGTACCAGTCCGGAATCCAGAAGAGCACACGGCGCGGCCGGTTTGCGCCGCTGACATAGGTCCCGACGCCGGGCGTGACCTCGAGGATCCCCTCGGCCGCAAGCCGGTCAACCGCCCCCTTCGCCACAAGCTGGCTCGCCTCGAAGCTCTGCATGAGCTGCCGCACGGTCGGGAAACGCTCCCCGGGACGCAGGGTGCGGGCGAGCGCCTTCAACCGGCGGTAGACAAGCTCTGATTTTCCGGGCTTTCTCATATACGCTCCTGCAAAATTTCCATTATGATACGGATAATTATACACAACCCATCCGGTTTATGCAAGTCGATTTCGAAAAATCATGCATATTTTTTGATTCTCTATTGACATTCGCGATTTATTTCGGTATAATTATAATACACGATATGATACACAGTCAAAAACCCGAACCCATAAGGAGAAAAGGATGATGAAGCGCCCCTTTACCTTGATCGAACTCCTCGTTGTAATTGCGATTATCGCAATTCTCGCCGCGATGCTGCTTCCGGCGCTGAACCAGGCGCGGGCCCGCGCCAAATCGGCGAACTGCCTCGGAAACCTGAAGCAGACCATGCAGGGAGCGCTTCTCTACAGCAACGACAGCGGCGGGTATATTTCAGTGTCGATGAGCTGGGGAAACAGCTACGAACCGTGGACCGCGCTCCTGACCGGCGAATACTCCAATTCAGGCGTATACCAAAAGTGGGCGGGCTACATTCCGCCGAAGGTCATCCGCTGCCCGGCCGAGAACAAATCCCCCATCACGACCGGGATGCAGCGTTTCTACGGCGTCTACGGCATGTGGCGGCTGCGCGACGACACGGATCTGCGCGACAACGTCAACGGCAAGATGGACAGGCTCGGCAACCTCGGCGAATACGGGGGAACGAAATACATGACCTTCGTGACCGGGAGAAGCAAACTCCCGACCCGCACGGTCATCTTCGCGGACACGGTCGTGGGCGACGTCTCCAAGGGGGATTACTACGACCGGGGCGACTGGGGATTCGACGTGCTCAAGTTCGCCGGAGACGGGCAGGCCGTGTCGCTGCGCCACAGCGAACGGGCGAATTTCGCCTGCCTCGACGGGCATGTGCAATCCGCCACCGCGGAGGAGATGAACGCCTCGGAGATGAATATCCGCGCGTTCTACACCCCCGGCCCCGTCAGAAAAACATTCTCTAACTAACCCGGGGAGATTGCGATATGAAACGGCTGCTCCTGCTCCTGTTCTTCATCCTTTCCGCCATGTCCGCCACAGGAGAAGAGCTCCTGTTCGACTTCACCCGCCCGGTCAAACTGCGGATCGGCCAGGCTGAAGCACGCGGCCAGAAATATTCCGGCGGCACCTTCTCCTGGGAGGGGGGGCGATTCCCCTACCTCGAATTTTTCTTCGACTCTCCCGCGCTCCTGCCGGAGTTCAAAAAGGCGAAGTTCACCGCGGAAATCGAGATCCCGGAGGGCAGCGTGCTCAACCGCTTTGCGCTGCGGTTCACGGACAAAGACGGCGAGGTGTTCCAATACAGCCGCCCGACTGCCGCCCTGAAACCCGGAAAGCATACTCTCACCTGGGAGGTCGATGCAGACGCCCCGTCGAAACAGAGCTGGGGTGCGAAGAAAAACGGCCGGGTCGACCACCCGCTCCGGCTGAGCGGAATCGCGCTCGGCTATCCGGACACCCCTCCGGCGGGAACACTCCGGATCCGCAGGATCAGCGCCGTGTTCGACGGCGAAACTCCGGCGGTCGGGCAGGTCAAAGTCACGCTCTCCACCGCCTCGAATCCCGTGCGCGTCTACAACCCCGAAGCGGCCGACGCGGTCCGGATCAGGCTTGAAAACCGCCATGCGAAGGAGCAGCGCATCCGCTTCTCCTGCACGCTGCGCGACCACGAGAAGAGCCTGCCGGGCGGCGTGGAACAGGCGTTCACGCTTGCGCCGAAGGAACGCGCGGAGCTCGAGCTCCCGGTTCCGCCGGGACGCGGCATCCGGTATGTGGACTACAAACTCTCCGACGGCAAAACCGAATGCGCCGGAACGCGCTCCTTCGCCGTGATGGTTCCGGCCGGGCCGACGCCGGGGCGCGCCGAAGGATTCCTGTTCGGCGTCCATGCGCATCCGCAACGCTATCCGCAGGCGGAACAGGAGCTTGAAGCACGCGCGCTCGCGCTCTGCGGCGCAAAGATCGTACGGCACGGGTCGCAGTGGACGATCCTGCAGCCGCGGAAAGATGTCTGGAACTTCGACTCCTACGACTTCACGGTGGATTGCTTCGGCAAGTATGGAATCGAATTCGAATCGGCTTTCGCGTTCACGCCGCACTGGGCCACGGCGAAGGATTGGAAATCGCTGAATTTCAAGGGCCGGACCGGCAGGCCGATGCCGGACCGCGAAGCATTCGCCGAATACGTCCGGCGGGTCGTTGCGCGCTACAGGGGGCGCATCCGTTTCTACGAAGTGTGGAACGAGCCGGAGCTCGTCTCCTTCGCGGACTTCCCGGCGGAGCAGTATACCGAACTCATGAAGATCGCTTACACGGAGACGAAGAAGATCGATCCCGGCGCGACGGTCATGACGGCGGGCTTCGTCTGCATGCCGCCGAATCCGGGGCTGACGGACCAGCTGTATATGGAGAAAGCCCTGACGCAGGGACGCGGTTTCTACGACATTTTCGCATTCCACGGCCACGGCCGCTTCGAGAATTATGAATCGCAGATCGAACGGCTGCTCGCCATGCGGAAACGGCTCGGCATCGAACATATTCCATGGTATCCGAACGAAACCGCGATCAGCTCAGTCAATATCGGCGAATTCGAGCAGGCGAAGACGCTGTTCCGGAAACTCGTCTTCAGCTGGGCGTCGGGCGCGATGGGATACACCTGGTACGACCTGCGCAACGACGGATGCGACCCCGGTGAAAACGAACACAACTTCGGCATGCTGACGAAGGATTTCCAGCCCAAGGCGGTCTATTGCGTCTACAATGCGATCGTCCGCAACCTGGGCGGCGGAACGTTCGAAAAGAGCGGCACGGCTCCGGAGGGCGGGCGGTTCTTCGAATTTTCCGTCCCCGGCGCGCGGACCGTCGCGTTCTGGAACGAGCCGCACGGCGGAAATTCCGGCGAACTCTACTGGGTAAGGAGCGATGCGAAGCGGGCCTTCCTCATCGACCTCTTCGACAATTCCGCGGAGCTCCCGCTGCACGGCGGATACCTGCTGCTCCCGGCCGGGGAGACGCCCGCCATGCTGCGGCTGGAGCCGGCCGGTTCCGGCTTCGAAACCGCGGGGACCCTCGCATCCTCCGCCGGAAACATCCTTCTCCCGGCGGAAGGACGCATCCCGTTCAAGCTCCGGCTGACGAATCCGCTGAGAAACCCACTCTCCATCCGGCTGGAGCCGCAGCTTCCGGAAGGGCTGGCGCTCGAAAAGCCGCTGCCGGAGACGGGCATCCCGGCGGGCGGCTCCGCTGAAGTCGCCGGAGTTTTCACCGCCTCCGCCGATTTCCGCCCGCCGGAGGATCCGGAACTCCCGCTTGCGGGGACGCTCGACGGAAACCCGCTTCCGGAGGGAATGAAGCTGAAACTCCGCCGCGCGCTCCGGATACCGGCGGGAAAATTCGGATATGCTCCGACCTTCACACTGAACACGGCCCGCCACTACCGGACGCTCGCGCCTTCCGACCCGGGCCGGCCGCAGCTTCAGTGGCAGGGGGCGGCGGACCTCAGCGCACGGCTTTTCCCGGCATTCGCAAACGACGCCTTCCTGCTCAAAGCCGTGGTGACCGACGACCGCCACTGCCAGCCCCATTCCGGAATCGAGGCCTGGATGGGGGACAACCTTCAGCTGCTGCTTGCTCCGGCGGGGGCGCCGCTGCCGTGGGAGATCGGTTTCTCGCTCCTCGATTCCGGCCGGGAAGAGCTCCACGTCTGGAACGCCCCGCGCGACTGCGATATGGAAAAACTGAAGAAAGAGGCCGTTTTCAGCATCACGCGGGACGAGGAGAAAAAAGAGACCGTCTACACAATCAGGATTCCATGGCGCGCGCTCGGCCTCGCCGGGCAGCCCGAATCGATACGCTTCAACATCGTCCTGAATGAAAACGACGGCGACATGCGCAAAGGGCTCTTCACCCTCGCGATGCCGACCAAGGAGCCGGCGGGATTCCCGCTCCTGGTGCCGGTTTCACGGTAGGGGCAGAAGTACGGTACCGGGTCTGCCGCACTGTTTTCCCCGCGGCAGCGCGATTTTGACGGCGCCGAAGGGCGCCGTGACGGTCAGTTCGGCCAGCTCAGGATCCATGCGGGCATCCGTCACCGTGAGCTTTTGCCGCTCCGGCCCCGATTCCAGCAGAAGGATGCAGGGGGCCGATACGGTGATGCGCCCCGCCGGAATTTCGAGCACGGCCGACTCATCGAAGAAAACCGCGCCGAGCGTCCGGCCGTCCGCGCTCTCTGCCGCCTGGAGGCGCGGCGTGTTGCTGAGAATCCGCGGCTCCGGCGCATCGGTCCGCCCCGCCAGATCCACGAGGTAGGCATAAGAGGCGTTTCTCGCGTTCCGGCCATGGTCGATCGTCATGCGGAAAAGCGGCAGGAACCCTTCCGGCCGGTTCCGGTTTCCGGCCGAGAGTTTCCGCCAGCGGGTCGGCTCCTCCGAACGCCGCACTTCGACCTTTCCCGCTGTGTGTTCCGCGAGGACCCTGTACGCAAAGCCGTTGTTGATCTCCCAGCCGTTTTCGCTGCGGGAACCGGGGGCGAGAAGCGTCTGCTCCAGCGTGGTCCGGATCGTGCCGGGCTCCCGCGGCGTGAGGTTCGTGATGCCGCTCCCGAGCGCAAGCAGTGTCTCACCGAAGAGAAAATAGCTCTTATGCGCGGCAACGCCGAAGATCGGCGGCTGCGCCGCGTCGACGATCCGCAGCGTCTTCCGGTAGCCGGGCTTGTCCGCCGAATTCATCTTCTCATAGCGGAACCCGGCGGCGAAATCCGTCCCGCTCGTCGCTCCGCCCGCAAAACCGTGCCGGCTGCAGTAACCGCGGTTCTTGACCGGAAGCAGTTTGCTGAACGGGACCTCCCGCAGCGTCGTTCCGGGCCAGGCGGTCCAGTCGAACGCACCGACGGCCCGCGCATATTCGTTCCCCTCGCGCTGAAGGTAGACCGCGCCGTCGCAGACGAACATATTGTATGCGTCGTTGTTGAATTTATCGCTTTCAACGCCGTCGGTCCGCAGTGAACACATGGCGATCATCAGATGCCGCCCCGCGCTCTTGTGGATCACCCGGTCATTGTTGAAAAAACAGCGGCTGCCCCGGTAGGTTCCGGCCGGATGGTTCTCCATCCGCGGCGCCCCGCCCTCCGCCTCCCGGCAGAACTGTTCGAGTTCGCGCCTCTGTTCATCCGTCAGCACCTCCTTCCAGCAGTACAGGATGCGGTTGGCGACAGCGCGCGTACCGATCACCCGGCGCTTCTGCGCACCGGTTTCGGTGGAGTAGCGGTTCAGGAACGGCGCCTCGTACCCGTTGTGGAAAAAGAACGAGGAGCCGCGGATGAAGTTCATGAGAATTGCGATTTTCTCCGGCGTGAACGTTTCGCGCCACGGGGTGTTCCGCAGCATGGCCATGAATTCGGTCGAGCTGTTCAGCCCGAAGAACGGATACTCCCAGACGCAGCACTGGCTGCCGTGCCCCCAGGCCGCGCCGTCGGCCGTGAGCCCCTCCGGCCAGAATGCGCCGGGCCGGGCAGTCTGCGAAAGTTCTTCAAGCGACCTGCCGAACACCTCCGCCAGCACATCCATCATCTTCTCCGAGCGGAACATGACCGCGCACGGGAAGACGGCCCGGTAGCTGACCGCGTTGGCCGTGAGCCAGGCATCGTCTCCCCTGAAGCGCGCGACGCTGACCGGATCGCGATCGGTCGCGTCCTTCCGCGCCGGAGTCGTCCACACCTGCATGGCGATGCGCCGCAGCATCGCGTGCGCGGCCCGGGCCTCTTCCGGACCGCCGCCGTTCTCAACTCCGTTCATCACATCAAAAAAACAGAAATAGATGTTGATCGCGGCGGTCGGAATCGCGAAACAGGAGTCGTGCCAGCGGCGGAAGTCGGTCCGCCGGTCGTTTTCGATCGCACCGTAATTCACGATTCCCCGGAAAATCCGCCTCTTTAACTCCTCATCCCGTTTCCCCCCGTTACGGAACTCCTCGGAGAGCCGCCAGAGCCGGTCGAACGCCTTGCGCGCGAACTCTCCGGCGTCGATCAGGTCCGTACGTTTCCTTTGTTCCCGCAGCTCCCGCTGCCGGGCGGCCATGTCGGAGAAAACACCGTCGGCCCCGAGCAGCTTCCGGCAGGTTTCGGCGGATTCCGCCCGGCAGCTCCAGCGGCGGAAGGGGCCGTTCGCCGCATACCGCTTCCGCAACGACTCCAGCGCGGCCTGCTTCGGAGTCGGCTCCGCCGCCGCGGGAGAGAAGAATACGGCAGCTGCGGCGAGGATGACAAACAACCGCTTCATGGCATCCGCCTTCCCGGCAAAGTGAGCGTGGCCGGCTTGCCGCGGTACGGTTCCGACGGCATGTCGACGGCGATCTTTCCGCCGAACGGAGTCGTGACGACGACCGTATCGAGCGCCGGATCCATCCGCGCGTCGGCGACGGTCAGCCTGATCCGGTCCGGGGCATACTCCACAAGCAGCGCGCAGGGGGCGGAGACCCCGAATGTTCCGCGCGAAGTCACAAGCACGGAGCGCGGATCGTGAAAAACCGCCCCGGCCGTATGCCCGTCCGCGCTCTCCGCCGCCTGCAGGGCCGGGGTGTTGCTGAGGATCTTCGGCTGCGCCTCCCCCGGGGCGCGGCATTCGATGAGGTACGCGCAGGTTCCGTCCTTCACCTCGCGGCCGTGGTCGATCGACATCTCGAAGATCCCGATTTCAGACTCTTCCCCCGGAGGGTTGGCGGTCAGCTCCCTCCAGCGCGTACGCCGCGTTTCGCGCGTGACGCGGACTTTCCCCGTGGTATATTCCGGCAGAACCCGGTAGACGAAACCGTTGTTCCGCTCCCCGCCCTCCACGCTCCGGCTGTCCGCTGCAAGCAGCGTCTGTTCGAGCACGGTGCGGATTTCGCCGGGCAGCTCCGGCGACTCATTCGTAATGCCGCAGCCGAGCGCGAGCAGCGTGTCGCCGAAAAGGAAGTAGCTCTTATATGCGGTCACGCCGTAGAGCCCCCGGTTGTCCGCATCGTTCGCAACCGGGTCGGAACCGCGGTCGCGCGCAACCGGATTGGTCTTGCGGAACCGGAACCCCGCGACGGCGTCCTCCCCCGTCGTCGCGCCGGCGGCGAAGTTGAATTCGCTGCAGTAAACCTGCCACTCCGTGAAGGGGCGGAGCGGGCCGGGCGTCTGCCGGGCCGTCACGCCGGGAACCGCCGTGAGTTTGTACGCACCGAACGCCCGGGCATGTTCATCGCCTCCCCGTTCAAGCCAGACCGCCCCGTCGGAGGCGAAAAAGTCATGGCTCGGCCGGATCACATGATAGGGGCTGTCGGTGCCGCCCGTGCGGCGCGAGCCCATGTCGATCGCGAAATAGTACTCCGGCGTCTTGCGGATCAGGTCCTCGCTGTTGAAAAAGTAACGTGTCCCATGATACTCCCCCGCCGGACGTTCCGGCATGAACACCTCGCAGGCGCCGGCCTCCGCAAGATAGCGTTTCAACTCATCGCGTTCGGCTCCGGTCAGCAGCTCCGGCCAGGTTTTGAGCAGGAGCTCGGCGTGCGATACGCCGGGAAGCTTCCGCTTTTTCCGCATTTCCGGCTCCATGATGTCACGCTCTCCAACGGGCTGGAGGAACCCTTTGTACTCGTAGAACGCCGAGCCCCGGAAAAAGTCGAATAGAACGCCGATCCGGTCTCGCCCGGGCGGTTTGCCCCACGGGGTCGCCTTCAGCGTCCGGCAGTAATCCAGCGGCCCGAGCATGGAAGCGCAGGGATATCCCCGGAAACTCCCGTCCCTGCCGCGTCCCATGCCGCTGCCGTCCGCGAGGAACCCCTCCGGCCAGAAGTCGCTCCCGGCGCTGCTCTGCGACACGGCGGCGACAGCCCGGTGCGCGGATTCCGCAACAATGTCCATCATCGGAACCGAGTTGTGCACGACCGCCGCGAGGAGCGCCGAGCGGTAGACCATTCCGTTGCCGCCGACCCACTCCATGTTGTGCCGGAAGCGGTCCATGCTGAAGATGTCGCGCACCTCGGCGGAGGTTCCAAGCGGAACCTTCCAGGCGAGCAGGGCAACCTCTTTGAGCATCCGGTTCGCGGCAACCGCGGCGGGATCGCTCTCCCTCCCGCTCTCCACGGCCTGCATCTCCGGAAAAAAGCAGAAATAGAGGTTCATCGCAGCGGTCGGAATCCCGAACGCGGAGTGGTACCAGCGCCCGGCCATCGCCTCGGAGCGGCCGCACTCCCGGGGGCCGTACCGCGCGATTGCCCGGAAGATGCGCGCCTTGAGTCCGTCATCCCGTTTTCCCGTGCGGAACGGTTCCGCGAGCGTCCAGAGCCGGTTGAATACGATGCAGTGAAAGAGGGTGATCTCCTGTTCCGCCGCCGCGTCGCCCGTGTTCCGGAGCCGCGACTCCCGCTCCGCGAGGTCGGAAAAAGTGCCGTCCTCCCGGAAGAGCGGCAGGAGGGCGTCGAATTCGGTCCTCTCCGGATTGTTCCGGCTCCACCAGCGGTGCTGCTTCTTCGCGCGGTACGCGGCATTGCGCATTTTCTCAAGCGCCTTCGCCTTCGCGGTTTTCACCACGACGGTCGCGGGCTTTCCGCACAACTCCCCCTGCGGCACCGGGACGGCGATTTCCCCGAATTCCGGCAGCGACACGGTGATCCGCCGGAGTTCCGGATCCATCGCCGCATCCGCGACCGTGAGCGTGAGCGCCTCCGGGCGGTACTCCGCCAGCATCACGCACGGAGCGGAGGCGCTGTAAACGCCCCGGCTGCCCCGGAATGCCGCGCCGGAGTCGTAGATGACCGCCCCGACCGCCGTCCCGCCGGCATTTTCCGCCGCCTGGACCTGCGGCGTATTCGCCAGCACCCGGGGCAGCGGCGATGCCGTATCGGAACCGCACTCCACGACATAGGCGTAAGTGCCGTCCCGGACCTCCCGGCCGTGGTCTATGCTCATCTGGAACACAGGCAGAAGCGTCTCTTCAACGTCTGCGTTCCGCTCCGAGAGACGCCGCCAGTTCGAGCGGCGCTTTTCACGCTTCACGCTGACCGTGCCGGTCGTATGCTCCGGCAGGACCCGGTAGGCGAAACCGTTGTTCCACTCCCAGGCGCCCGCACTCCGGCTGTCCGGCGTCATGAGGGTCTGTTCCAGCGTGGTGCGGATACCGCCCTCCAGTTCGGGCCGGAGATTCGTTATGCCGCAGCCGAGCGCCAGCAGACGGCTGCCGAAGAGGAAATAACTCTTGTTCGCGCGCACATCCGAAATCGTCCGGTTCGGATCGTCGAGCCCGATCCGGTCGTTGACCCCCTCCCTTGCTGAGGCGTTGAACTTCTCAAATCGGAATCCCGCCGCGAAATCGCCGCCCGCGGTCGCGCCCCCCGCGAAATCATATCTGCTGCAGAAGCCGCGCCAGTTCGTGACCGGCAAAAGCTTCTCCGGCGTCTGCCGGGCCGTCACACCGGGCCAGGCGGTGAGGTCGAGCGCCCCCGTCACGCTCCGGAACTCATTCCCGGTCCGCTGGAACAGGGTCGCTCCGTCGCAGGTGAAGAAGTTGAACCCGGCGGCGAAGCCGTATGCGCTCTCGAGCCCGTCGCAGCGGAACGAAGCCATATTGATCAGCAAATACCAGTCGCGCCCCTTGCGGATCATCTTGTCGTTGTTGAAGAAATAGCGGCTGCCGCCGTAGCGGCCGGCGGGATGGCCGTCCATGAAGAGCTCGCGCGCCTCCGCTTCGCGGATGAAGTCGCGCAGCTCCCGCTTTTCGGCCTCCTCCAGCACGCCGTCCCACAGCTTCAGCGTCTTCCGGGCGATGCCGACGCTCGGAGCGGTTTCCCGCCGGTCCGCCTCCTTCAGCATGTCGGAGCGTGAAAATCCCGGCGGCAGATATTCCCGGTAGACGAAAAATGAACTCCCCCGCAGATAGTTCAGCAGCACATCGGCCTTCCTCCGGTCGCATCCGGCCGCCCAGGGCGTGCCTTTCAGCGTCTCGAGGATCCACAGCGCGGCGTTGAGCCCGTCAGTCGGGTAACCCCAGACGAGGCACTGGCGGCCGTGGCCCCAGCCTGCGCCGTCGGCCGTGATTCCTTCATTCCAGAATGCATCCCGGACAGTATTCTGCGAAACCGCCGAAACCGCGCCGTCCGCGACCTGCGCCATGACGTCCACCATCGGGATTGAATTCAGCATGATCGCCGCCTGCAGCGCGGGCCGGTAGGTGACGGCGTTCGCGCCGACCCACCAGACGTGGCCGCGAAACCGCTCGGGAGTGACGACGTTCCCGTCCGTCCGGTCGCCGCGGGCCGGGACCTCCCACGCCTGCAGCGCAAGCTTCCGCAGAAGAGCGTGCGCCTCCGTTTCCAGCTCTCCGCCCGCCCCGGCTTCGACCCGCTTCATATCGGCAAAAAAACAGAAATAGGTGTTGATCACGGCGGTCGGAATATCAAAGCAGGAGGCGAGAAAACGGTGCGGCGAGTTGACCCGCTCCGTCTCGAGCGTGCCGTAGCGGACGATGCCGCGCAAAATCCGCTCCCTGCGCTCATTGCTCCCCGTTCCGCCGTTACGGAACGGCTCCGCAAGCCGCCAGAGCCGGTTCAGCGCCTTCACCGTCACCTCGGCGACGCGGACTTGCGCCTCGCGTTCGTCGCGCAGGTGCAGCTTTCCGTCCCGGATTTCGCGCTCCGGTCCGGCAAGGTCGGAGAAGGTTCCGTCGGCCAGGAGCAGCCTGTCGCATGCTTCGAACTCCTCCGCCCTGCAGCTCCAGCGGCGGAATGCGCGTTCGCGGGCGAATTTTTCGCGCAGTTTGTCAAGCGCCTGCTGTCTGGGCTCCGGGACGGCCGGAAGCAGCGTTCCGGAAAGCAGAAGAAGGGCAAGGAGAATCCGTTTCACTGTTCCGGCTCCGTCAGAAGTTGTGTTTGTGAAACTGCTGGTTGTCCGAATTGTCCGGATTGAACGGGTCCTGGCTCCAAGGCTGCGCAGGGTTCAGGATACGGTACATCTCCACATGCCCGTCGAGGTGAAGCATGTTGACCTGCCCGCTGTGACGTCCCGCAATAAGCGGCCAGCCGTCGATGCCGTACTTCCAGCGGTAGCTCCCGTTGGGATCGTCCACCTTCGAGGCCCAGGTGTCGGCCAGCAGGAACTTGCGCGAGACGTTCTTCATCCGCGTGACTTTGCCCAAGCAGTTCCGGCCGTTATTCGAGGGGTAAAGCCAGACGTTGATCCCGTAATCGATATAACTGCCCGCCCATGCCGCCGCAGTCCGGCCCTGCGGCATCGAGGGGCACCAGACCAGCTTCGGAATCATGTAGGGGCTGGAAGTGACCTTGTCGGTCGCGGTCCCGGAAGGCGCATTCGCCAGCACGCGCTGCCAGCGGATAACCGGATCGGCCGTACCGTTGTCCACCGGCGGGAGCAGGTCGCTGAAATCGTTCGCGTACTGCAGGAAACCGAGCCCGAGCTGTTTCAGGTTATTCGTGCAGTTCGCACTCCTGCCGCGCTCCCGCGCCGCATTCAGCGCGGGCAGCAGCATGGCGGCCAGAATCGCGATGATCGCGATTACAACAATTAGTTCTATGTAAAACATGTAGTTTGGTTGATTATCGGTAAACGACGACT
>JABLYX010000079.1 GCA_018265615.1 Lentisphaeria bacterium | reverse complement strand
TATAAAATAGCACCAACAATTCAACATGCAAGCTCAAATCGTGAGAATTATGCAATTTTTATCGCCCCTGCTCCATTCCGGACAGCCGGATATCGCACGTATCCGCTTCACATCAAACAAACAGCGAAAGGAAATCCGTCCGGCACTTGACGAACGCTCCGCCGGACGGTACATTAATAGGGTTTTATCATATTGACCAACAAATCCGGTGGTACCCATGGTTACAGCCTCCAGTACGGCATTCGACGCGTTCCTTAAAAACAACGATTTCTCGAGCCCGGCAACGATCCTCTCTCTGTTCCTTGTCGTGCTGATCGGCATTTTCATCTTCCTTTTCAACGCGATGGCAATGAGGCGCAAGCAGCTCGACCGTCAAATCCACTATATCGCCGCCATCCTGGCCCGCCGGCGGCAGATCGCGGAAAAGCTCCTCGATGCGGACATCTCCCTGAAAAGCAGCTCCATGTCCGCTCAGGTCACATGCGACGAGGCGGTCGCCCCGCAGATAGCCATGCTCGACCCCGACGTCGTCGACACCGCCCTCCGGGACGAATACCGGAAGCTCGGAGAAGCCCTGACAAACGCCCTGCCGGGATGCCGCGCGGAGCTGGAGCACTATAACCGTCTCGTGGAGAAACCGGATACCCGCTGGTTCACCCGGCTTTGCCGTTTCAAACCGCGCGAACAATTCTGACATGCGGATCAACGCCGGGAATCCGGCTTTCGGATGCTATATCATATAATGAACAAAAACCAATATACTTTTACTTTGTCTGGCCGGAATGGACTATATTGACCTTCATGTACACAGCAGCTCCTCGGACGGAAGCGATGCGCCGGGCGGCATTGCGGAACTCGCCGCCGCCGCGGGACTGGCCGCCGTCGCCCTGACCGACCACGACACGGTCGGCGGGATTCCCGAATTTCTTGAAGCAGCCAAACGGTTCCCGGAGCTGGAAGCGATCTCCGGCGTTGAAATTTCAACCATGTTCGGCAATCGCGAGCTGCACATCGTCGGACTGTATCTCGACCATGTGAACCCGGAGCTTTGCGCGTTCCTCGGGGAGATGCGCCGCAACCGCGAGGTTCGCAACGAGGCGATCCGCATCAAGCTCAATTCGCTCGGATACCCGCTGACCTGGGATCATCCGGCCCTGGCCGCGGCAGGCGACACTGCATCGATCGGGCGTCCCCATTTTGCCCGGGCCCTGATGGAGAATTACGGTTTTCCGACCCTGCAATCCGTCTTCGACAAGCTGCTGAAGCGCGGCTGCCCGGCCTATGTGCAGCGGGTTCTCCCGGATCCGGTCCGGGCATTCGATGCGATCCATGCGGCCGGCGGAATCACGGTCTGGGCACACCCGGTCTACCGGGAACGCAACGAACGGGCCTGGGCCCGGCGCGTGATGAAGCGGTTCGCCCCGCTCGGGCTCGATGCGGTCGAGGGATACTACAGCCTCTTCGGCCCCGGCGAAACGCAGATGGTGACCGAGCTGGCCGGAATCTACAATCTCGCTCTCTCCGGCGGCAGCGACTATCACGGCCGGAATTCACCGAATATCGGCCTCGGCGTCGGAGCCGGCAAGCTGCGGGTCCCGGCCGATCTGCTGGGCTCCCTGAAAGAACGGCTCCCGAAAAATGCCTGATTCCCCCTGTTCCCCGGTTGCAAACCGCGCCGATGCGTGTTATAGTAATCAAATGTGCAATCAATTTTAAAGTCCGATAAAGGGGGTGAATCAGTATGGATACCGAAGTCCGCGTCAAAAAAGGCGAGATCATCGACCGCGCCCTGCGCCGGTTGAAGAAGAAACTCGACAAAGAAGGCACCCTCAAGGAACTCCGCAACCGGCGTCATTACGAAAAGCCGAGCGAAGTCAAGCGCCGCGAAGCGAAGCAGCGTCATCGCTGAGCCTCCGCTTTCACAGAATGCGCCGCAGTGAAGATTCATTGCGGCGCATTCTTTTTGCCTTGACGCGACAGGCGCGCGGTGTTACTTTATGTGAAACACAGAAGGGAGATATGAAATGAAGATTTCCGCAGAACAGACCTGGAACCTTGAAGCGATTTATCCCGATGCGAAGGCATGGGAAGCCGATTTCAACCGGATCAAACCGCTGGCGGAGGCGTTCCTCGCATTCCGCGGCAGGCTGGCCGAAGGCGCATCGGTGCTGAGGCAGGCGATCGAAACGCTCGACGCTTTCGAGCGGCTCGGGGAAAAGGTGTATGTCTATGCGCATCTCCGTTCGGATGAAAACACTGCGGACAATGGGAACCGCGCCCGGGTCGACCGGGTCGAGGGGCTCTTCGCGTCCCTTGCAGAAACCAGCGCGTGGTTCGATCCGGAAATCATGGCGATTCCGGACGACGTCATGAAGCGCTATCTCGACGATCCGGAGCTCGAACTCTACCGCCGCAGCCTCGTCGAACTGCTGCGCGAGAAGCCGCATACGCTGAGCGAACCGGAGGAACGGCTGCTCGGCACGCTCGGCGACGTGCTTTCGACTCCCTCCAAGACCTTCGGGATCCTGAACGACGCAGACCTCGATTTCGGCAAAATCAAGGGAGAAAGCGGCAAATCCGAATCGCTGACCCACGGCAGCTACCGCCGCTTCCTCGAAAGTGCGGACCGCGAAGTGCGCAAGCGCGCGTTCACAAAAATGTTTTCGACCTACTCGAAGTTCCGCAATACCTTCGCATCGACACTCGACGGCGTCGTGAAGAAGCATGTGGTCGGGGCGAAAATCCGCCACTATCCCTCCGCGCTCGAACAGGCGCTCTTCTCCGACAACGTCCCCGCGGAGGTCTACCGCAAGCTGATCGCGGCGGTGCACGGCAAGCTCGGCGCATTCTACGATTACATGAAGCTGCGGCGCGAAGTCATGGGACTTGAAAAGCTCAATATGTACGACATGTACAACCCGCTCGTCCCCTCCTGCCGCAAGGAGTACACCTTCCCCGAAGCCGTCGAACTCGTGAAGAACGCGTTCGCCCCGCTCGGCAGGGAGTATACGGAAAACCTCGAGCTCGCGTTCAGCCAGCGCTGGGTCGATGTTCCGGAGCGCAAAGGCAAGCGCTCCGGCGCGTATTCGAGCGGCTGCTACGACACCTTCCCGTATCTGCTGCTGAATTACAACGGCACGCTGAACGACGTCTTCACGCTCGCGCACGAGCTCGGCCACTCCATGCACAGCTTTTACTCGAACCGGACGCAGCACTACCACTACGCGGACTACAGCATCTTCGTGGCCGAAGTCGCCAGCACAACGAACGAAATGCTGCTTTTCGACTATCTGCTGAAGCACACGGACGACCGCGAATTCCGCTGCTATCTGCTCGGCCATCTCGCGGACGAGATCCGCGGCACAATCTACCGCCAGACCATGTTCGCTGAATTTGAGCTGATGATCCACGAGCTCGCGGAACAGGGAATCCCGCTGACCGCGGATATCATGAACGAGAAGTACTATGAGCTCAATAAGCTCTACTACGGCCCGGAGGTCGACGCCGACCGCCTGATCGCGGTCGAATGGTCGCGGATTCCGCACTTCTACTACAATTTCTACGTCTATAAGTATGCGACGGGAATGTCGGCGGCCGTGAAGCTCGCCGGCAACCTGCTTTCGGGCGACCCGAAAAAGCGTGAAGCGTATTTCGGCTTCCTGAAAGCCGGAGATTCGAAGGACGTCCTCGACATCATGCGCGACGCGGGAGTGGATCTCTCCACCCCCGCCCCCGTCGAAGCCGCCCTCGACTACTTCGGCGACACCGTCAAAAAGCTCCGCAGGGAGCTCAACAGCCGCTGAATCGCTTCGGGAGGGAGAATGCAGCGCTTTGCAATATTGGTGACAGCTCACGAGTCCGTTTTCGTGAGCCATGCATGGCGGGCCGCCTGCCGGATCCGCCGCGCCCGGATTTTTCACGATTTTTTTCGAAAGACGATTTGCATTTTCCCCCGAGCAGGAGTATTTTTAATAACACGATGGGGCATTAGCTCAGTTGGCTAGAGCATCACACTGGCAGTGTGAGGGTCAGCGGTTCAAATCCGCTATGCTCCACCATTATTGAAGTGGAAATCCGGAGATTTGAGGTTAAACTCACTTCTCCGGATTTTTTTGCCATTCGTTCGGTTCCTCTCCCTGTGCTTCGTGCCGCGCAGGGAATGCCACATTTCCGCCACATTTTTCTCGTCCAGCCATCCGCTTCCGCGAATCGATAAAAAAGCTGCCCGCCGATGCGTGGCAAAGCTCCAACGCCCGGCGGTTCACCTTTCAGGCCGAAGTGTTCGGGGAGTGATTCCGGCAACTCCTCCCAGTGGAGCGATATAATTTTTTTCGCCGCCGTACCGCTTCCAGAGCCGGAACACCATCAGCAGCGCCGCGAGCGCGATGACGGTGAAAAAGAAATCCCAGGCGTACAGATACCGGTAATCCTTCACTTTGTCCATAAACCAGCCGCCGAGGCTGTTCGCGACGATCAGGATCACCGACACGAACATCGCCTGAGCAGAACCGAACTGGCCGTAACGGCTTCCGGGAAAGAGCGCCGCCGACATCGGCAGCGCGGCGGAGTACTGAACCGTATAAGCCAGCGACAGCAACAGCGTCCAGATGAAATAGCCGTCATAGCTGCGAATCAGGAAGAAAGCCAACGCATTGAACACCATCACCATTACTCCGCCGAGCGTGAAAACCTTCAGGGGATGAATGCGGTCGTTCAGGAAACCGAGCGGCATTGCGCACAGGACCGCGAGCAGTGCGGCATACCCGTTGACGGTTCCGATCTGTTCGTAATTCAGCCCGATGTTCTGTTCCGCGAAAAACACGATGAATAAATTGCGGCAGACATTGGAGGCATAGTTGATCCCCATCGCCAGAAACAGCCAGATATAAAACGGAATCGAAAAGCACTCCCGAAAGTAGGTACGCACTCCGTCCAGGAAGGAACAACGTTTCTCCGCTTCGTCGACCGGCGGATATTTCCCCTCTTTGACCTTCCACAGCATCAGCGCCATCGTGGCCAGATAGAACAGCGCGATTCCGGTGTAAAGCTCGGCGGAGTAATTCCGGGCGAATTTGAACAGATACTGCCCGAACACAAATCCCTTGACCGCTCCGATCATATTGAACAACGCCATATACCGGCCGATGTAATGCCGCGGCACCACGTCCACGAAGAGATAATAAATCGTGGAACCGACAAAGAGGTAAAAGAGCTGGTAAAATACCACCAGAACCCCCAGAAAGGCGATCGAGACGGCGGAGACGGCCGCCGGCGGCCAGCCCATGCCGGCGATCAGCTTCGGCCCCCAGCCGATCAGCAGCAGCAGGACGGTGATCGCGGGAGTGGCGGCCATGATGTAGGGGCGGCGGCGCCCCCAGACGGTCCGGGTCCGGTCGCTTCTGAAGCTGACGACCGGGTTGACGATCATGTTCATCGCCGCAGGCATGCTGCCGACGAAAATTCCGATCAGCAGGTTGCTGGCGTCGAGCGTCTTCAGGGTCAACGGCAGCATGGTCGGGATTGAGCTGACCATCAGGCCGAACCCGAGCGATCCCACCGACAGCCACACGAAGGTCATCACCAATCCGGCCCGGGTATATCTGAGTGTGCCGACGGCCAGCGGACCGTTTTCCACTGTTGTTTCGGACGGCGGGGAAGTGGAATCGGCGTAAGCTCCGCCACTCATTTCAGAAATTCTTCCGGGGCGAGATTCCGGCCGTAAAACCGGATTTCACGCAGATCGCCGCTGTAAAACGTGTTCGGCGTAACCAAGAAGGAACAGAGCGATCCGAGCGTCACATGGTCGATGGCCTCGTGGCCGGCGGACGGGGCACAGGGGGCTTCACCCAGCAGGACTCCGTCCAGATAGAGACGCAGACGCCGGAGATCGTAGACGACCGCCAGCCGCTGCCAGCGGTCGAAGGTGACCGGCTGGGCGGACACGATTTCCCGGAGGATGCGTTTGCCGGGCGCGGCTCCGCCGACACCCTCCTGCTCCGTCGCGCGACGAACCCGAAGCTTCCCATCAGGCAGGATCGAAATATTGAGTTGGTTGTTGGCGGTTCCGAGCAAACCCATCTCCACGCCGGTCTTCCGGGGGCGGAACGAGAACTCCCAGGTCGAAGCGCAGGGGAACACGGTGCCGCCGGAGACGATGATGCAATCCTTTGCCGCCGCGTCAAAGCTCCAGAAGCCGCGTCCGTCCGGATCGCGCCGGAAGTGTCCGTTGCGGGCCGGCGCGACATCTCCATTGTGGTAATGACGGTACCCTGTGTAGCCGAGCGAACCGAACGGATGGCGCCAGCGGTCCTCCGGAGGAGCGAGGTCGCGGCGGAGCCGTCCGTGATGCTGATAGCCGGACGTATCGAGCAGAAAATCTCCGGTATCGGTCCGGCAGGGGAAATAATAGAACGGCACACGCGCCTTTTCCACTTCGAATGCGGCGATCCTGCCGTTTTCCAGCAGAAACGGAATGGACACGGTACCTGGGCGTTCGCCGTTGCCGACCCAGATCGGCAGCGTCTGGAAGCGTTTCCCATCCGGCGTTTCCATTTCCAGTGCATAGCAGTCCAACGCTCCGCCCGGAGAAGGCAGAGGCAGCTCGCGCCCGATCCTGATCCGGTCACGTGCGAGGGTATGCAGTTCCATGCCGTTGCGCAGAATCCGCATCCGGTTGACGCTTCCCGGCTGCTGCGGTCCGATTTCAGCCAGAAGCACCGTCTGTCCGCCGCAGGTGCGCAGATCGACGGTCCCCCCCGCCGGAGTGTCGTTGATGCGCCATTCGCCGTCTCCCGCGACGGCCAGCCGGTTGCGTGTCGAACGGGCCCAGAACATCCAGCTGGTCCGGCTGGAGGTATCGAGCAGGGTCGGCGGATTGAAGTTGCTCCGGAACTCTTTGCCGTCCAACCGCCAGACCAGCCGGGGAAGGATGGCCCGTTCCGCGGCGAAGCGTTCGGAGGGGACCGAAAAAACGAACGTCCGAAGCCGGTCCGTCTCCACCTCGACCGGCGCGAAACGGTGCAGGAGCTTACCGGCGGAGTCGCAGAGCTCAACCCCCGCCGACAGCCGCAGCTTCTTCGCCGTCGGGAACGAGACGACTTCAAACAGCAGCGGACGGTTGCCGATCAACAGGTCGATGTAACTGTTCAGCACCAGTTCGGGGGCCTCCGCCGCCGGAAACTTTTCTCCACGCCGGAGGCACATCCGGTCCTGAGCATAACGCAGTATGAAATCCTCGCGTTCGTAGCAGGGGAGGATCAGCGAGTTCTCCCAGTGGTCGAAGAGGTTGGTCATCACCACTGAATCCACCTTGAATTCCTCCATCATCTCCCAGGAATCGCGGTATTTCTGCGACAGGAAGGTGGGGATGCCGCCGTGGTAGAAATGCACGGCGAATGCATTGTGCACAGTGCCCTCAAAAATTTTCTGCGGGAATTCCCGGTGCATGATCGGCGCGATTTCGCGCATCATCGCCCGCTGCTTTTCCCCGGTCCAGTTGGCGTATGCGGTAAGCCCGTCGAATACGGGCAGATATTGCCGCACCAACCCGGGAACCGCTTCCGGCCGGTAGGGCTTCCACCAGAAATTCATCAGCCAGACAGCCGGGCCGTACTTTTCCTCGAAGCGGCTCTGGACGGTACGCCACTCCTCCGGCGTGTAGTCATACGGAGTGTAGATGCTGATCACCGGACGGCCGCCGAGCCGATAGACATTCGGATGGTTCTTCCATTCGGCGGCGAACATATCGAATTGGCGGAACAGTTTACCGATCTCCTCCTCCAGCGTGCCGGTGCGGTACATGCCGAGAAACAGCGCCAGCTTGAAGTCCGTATCAAGCTCTTTGGCCGCCTGCAGCACTTCGAGAAATGTATGACCGAAGTTCGGTGTCGCCACCGTCAGCTCGAATTGCCAGCCGGTCATACCGTAACGCTGTGTTTCCCGGATTGCTTCCTTCCAGTATGCGACGGGATCATCCGGATAGACTTTCCGCGCGTAGTTCGGTCCGCAGCGGTCGAACTGGCGTTGCTTATTCGGTTTCCACCAGGCGTTCACCTGAGTCCACAGGGTATTGCGGTAGGGAGATTTGTCGAACGCCGGACGCAGGTCCTCCAACGCCGGAGCTGCGACAGGCCAAAGCAAAGCGGACAGTGCAAGCATCAGAAGTTTCATTTGAGATAGCTCTTTTCCTGTTCGGTCAACAAACCCTGGTTACTGTTGATTCCCTGTGCTTTCAGCACGGAATAACGGGTGGAATAATTGATCCCCAGGCTGCGCAGATCGCCGGTCGAAGCCCTGGCGCTGCCGTCCGCAAGCATCCCCTGAAGCCTGCCGTCGTGCTGATCCATCCACTGGTGCGCATTGTATTCGAGCATGTCGGAGAGCGGCTGCATCCCGCCTTTGTATGCTTTTTCCTCTCCGCCGGAATTCAGGCCGGTATAGCCGCAGACAACCAGCAAAGTCCGTCCCAGCAGCTTGACGGTAACGCCGGAACTTCGGACCAGTGCGAAATCCGACGCATGCCACAAGCCTGCGGTGGATTCCCATAAGTAAGTGCGCGGCAGCGACGCCGACGGCCACCATGCGGTCGTGGCCGGGCTGACTCCGAAGTTGCCGCTGCCGGCCTCCCCGACCGCTTTGCAGTGGAGCAGATTCGCCGTAAGATAGCGGTTTTCAACCAGCAGCTGCCACACGTTGGGAATATAGCCGTTGACTTTGGTGATCGCGGGAAAAACATCCTTGTTGTCGGAAGTGTACATACCCGCCGCCAGCCCGATCTGTTTCAGATTGGAGAGACAGCGGGTTCCGTATGCTCTCTTTTGCGCCCGTCCCAGCGCCGGCAGCAGCATACTCGCCAGAATCGCGATGATCGCTATCACCACGAGCAGTTCAATAAGTGTGAACGGCCTCGCCTTGCCGGATGCGGGGGGCGTATCCGCCGCTCCCCGCGCCCCCTGCGTCCGGCAAGGTGCCGGTGCCGTGTACGGGGTAGTCGACGGACGGAGCGGCAGTTGCTCGGCGGGGAAGGAAGATCCGCCCAAACGTGAAGTTGTCTTCCCGCTTTCCTGCGGAAAAACAGCTTCACGTTTTGGTTCCGACTTGCCGCGCGCAGAACGTTGGCGAAAGCGTGAGAGCTTGCCGGAAATATGTGAGAAGTTGGGGATATTCGGTACGGGGAGAGACGCGGTGCAGGTCGCCGCTTTCTCTCCCCCGAACCCCTCTCTTTCCTGACGGATGGCGATCATCGGCGATTGAACCGGTGCGGAATTTTCTCGATTCCTTAAAAACGAACCGCTGCATTCTTTCATTTTCCTGATCCTTTCCATACTATAAATGGGAGCCTCATGACAAAATGGCGCCGTACTGCGATAAGGCCGAGGCGATTCCGGTATAGTCGGCTTCCTGTACGGCAAGCTGTTTCCGGAAGGCCGCCGCCGCGATCATTCCGGCCGCGTCTCCGGTGGCGAAGCATTGTCCGGTGAGCCGGATTGCGGTGACGGCGCGCGGTTCGATCGAAATGTCACGCCCGGCAAGCACGACGTTATCCGCTGCGGCGGGCAGCAGCGCCCCGAGGGGGATCGGCCGGGTTCCGGTAAGCTCCTGAACCCAGGACTGGGCAAAGGAGGAGTGTCCGTGGTCGCCGAAACCGCGATGGCCGACGGCGACCGGGCGGGCGACGGACGTGTTCCGGATCAGGTCGTCGCACCGGATCGTTTCAACGCCGACACCGCCGCAGCCGGCCCGAACCCCGATATGCCAGGCGGCGTCAAGCAGCCGGACGGAACGGAACGGAGGTATTTTCCGCCGCAGCCACTCCAGACCGGGCATGATCTGTTCGCGCAGTTCGCCGTCGAGCCGCGAGAGGGAGCCGTTGTCGAGGCCGCCGCCGCCGGCCAGCGTCAGGTTGAGCTGCATTTCACCGGGAGTCAGCAATTCGTACCCCATGAAACAATCCTGTCCCGGCAGCGGGCAATCACCCGCGGCCGCCAGTTGGCGGAAACGGTCGGAAACCGCGGCGAGGTTGAAATTCTCCACTCCGGCAACCCGGATCAGGACCGTCCGGGTCATCGCCTCTTCCGGCGTCGCCCGGCGGCAGCGGTATCCGGCCCGCCGCAGCAGACCGGCGTCTCCGGTCGCGTCGATGAAATAAGCCGCATGCAGCCGACGCAGTCCCAAACCGGTTTCGATTACGATGGATTGCAGGCGACGGCCGCAGCGCTCGGCATCGATCACCGGGGTATAGCCGAGAAACCGGCAACCGCTTTCGGTCAGCATCCGACGCAATACGATCCGGTTCGCTTCCTCGCCGACCACCAGATTGCCGGAGATGGGGCGATCGCCGAGCCGGCGGTTCTCCGGCCGCCCGGTTGCCCCGTCCAGAAGCCGGGTCTGATCATTTGCGTCAAGCCGGCGGACGAACTGTTCGCCGGTGCCGCCGACCACCTGCCGGCCCCGGTCCGCGAACCCCATCAGGTAACAGAGTCCTGCCCCCAATACGCCACCGGGAAAACCGGCACGGTCGATGACCAGTACACGTTTCATTCCCCCGTGCCGGGCGGCAATGGCGGCGGCGCAGCCTCCCGGCCCGGCTCCGACCACGATAAGATCAAAAGATTTCCGGTCATTGGTGATGTTCATAACCCGCAGTTTTCCCGATTGTTGAATGATTTTCATTTCTATGGAATATTATACCGTATAACCATCCGGAAAACAATAGTGCGACTCGCTGTTATTTTATACAAACTCGCTGAAGATGCCGAAATTGCAGCTTTTATGTGCGGAATACAGCTTGATTTTCCGGATAACGGCGGTATTTTGCGGTGGTGGAAACGAACAACGGAATACAGGGGAAAGGGGAAATATGCAACACCGTTCAACCGCCGGCATCGGAACGGCCAACAACGTCGATTGCGAAAGCGTACTGAAGGATTGCGAAGCCGCCTTCGGAATATCGCTTACCGTGCACGATGAACTTGGCCTCCTGCGCGGACGGAACGGAGAAAATCTGCTGCCGGGCCGTCATATCCATGCGCATCCGTACTGCTGGCACAGCCGGAAAGACCGGGAGTTCGACCGGCGTTGCCTGAAGCAATGCGTGACCGAGGTGAACCGGATGCTCAGCGAAAGCAATGGCGAAATGGTTGAAAGCCGCTGCTATAAAGGAGTGCGGGAAATCGTGGTCCCGGTCTGGCGCAACGGCATGAAAGCGCTGACGCTTTTTGCCGGAGCCTTCCGGCGTGCCGATGACTGCTGCCCGCTGGATGGCCCCGAAGCCGACTCCTATTTCGAACGGCTGCCGCTGCTGGACGACGCACAGGCCCGGCGTCTGGAGCGGATGCTGAGGACCCTGGGAGTGGCCCTGCTGCAGCTGGCCTGGGAGAAACGCGGCGGCGACGACGGAGCGGGACCGGAAAACCGGAAACGCATGATCGAACGCTTCATCAATCACAACGCCCATCGGTCCGGCGTTTCCATGCATGAACTGGCCGGCCTGCTTTATCTGTCGAATTCACGAACCGGGCATGTCGTGGTCGAGGAGTGCGGGGCCCCCTTTCATTTTCTGCTCAACCAGGAGCGGATCATGCGTGCGAAGCAGCTCCTGGCAAGCGTGAACCTCCCGTTGGGAGAGATCGCGGCGCGGACCGGGTTTCATTCCATCTACTACTTTTCCCGAATTTTCAAGCAGTTCGAGGGAATCTCCCCCGCCCGATTCCGGCAGCGGTCAAATGAGGCAAAATAGAAACCTTTCACGGCTGTGATTCTCCGCCGTGCCGGACCAATTCAGAGGCAGCTCTTTCCGTCGCCGCCCCGCGTAATCGAGCGCGCAGAGCTTCCTGCCGTCCGGCGGCAGCGCGAGGGTGAAATCCGCAACCGCTTTGCGCACCGGCAGCGGTCCCGCGCCCCAATTCGCCACAGGAACTCCCGAACCGCGGAAGGTCAACCGGAGGGCTTGAGAGGTTCCGGACATGGCTCTTTCGGGAGATTATACCTTCAGCAGCTTCAGAAGCCTGCGTGTGCAGTAAAGGGTTGCAAGGAGCGCTGGCACACCTCCCGCAAAACCGATCCACGAGATGGAGGCGTATGCACAGACAGCCCCTCCGAGCAATGTCCCGCAGCCGATTCCGAGGTTGAAAATCCCGGAGAAAATGGACATCGCCACCGCCGTGGCCTCCTGCCGCGTATGCCTGATGATTTCCGCCTGAAACACGACACTGAACGCCGTCACCGCCACTCCCCAGAAGCAGCACAGCAGTATGACCGCTCCCGGATGAAACGAAGCGGGGTAGAGCAGCAGAAGCGATGCCGCAATTCCCGCCGTCGCTGCTTTGATGAACGGATGGGAAAACCTGCCGTAGCAGCATGAAAACAGAAAGCTGCCCAGAATCCCCGATACGCCGAACAGCGACAGCGTCAGTGTGATCCACCCCTCCCCCAACCCCGCCACCTGTTTCAGGAAGGGTTCGATGTAGCTGTATCCCGTGTAGTAGGCGGTGGCGACAAGAAGCGTGAGCCAGTAGATGCCGGTCAGCAGCGGATTCTTCAGCAGCCGGGGCAGCTCGTTCAGCGAAAAGGTCTGGCGGCTCGGCAGCTTCGGCGCAACTTTCATCAGGTACAGCAATATGGCAAACGCCGTGATCGCCACGCAGAAAAAGGTCATTCGCCAGCCGATATGCAGCCCGACGATGCGCCCCAGCGGCAGGCCGGCGATCATGGCCACGGAGGTTCCGGTGACGATCATGCTGAGCGCCAGCGGACGGTGCTCCTCCGAAACCACCCGGACCGCAATCGGGGAGGCGATGGACCAGAAAACGGCGTGGGAGCAGGCGACCCCGATCCGGGAGAGCATCAGCACGCCGAAGCTCGCGGAAACCGCCGAAAGCACCTGGCACACGCCGAACAGAGCGAGCGTGCAGAGCAGCAGCCTGCGCATCTCCATCCGGCAGACCAGCAGCATCAGCGGCAGAGACAGCAGCGTGACGACCCATGCGTAAACCGAAATCAGCAGCCCGGCGCGGGCCTCCGTTATCCCGAAGCCGGCCGCGATATCGGTCAGCAGCCCGATCGGCATGAACTCGGACGTGTTGAAGATGAATGCGGAAAAGGTCATCCCCGCAAGGGGGAGCCACTCTTTCAATGACATGCTTTTTTTCATAGTACCGGCGGCCGCGGTTGAGAAATCGGCGGGAATGTGTTATCTCCCAATAAAAATCACGAATCGGGTAATATAGCATGAAACAGCGCCGGTTCAAGCTGACCGCCTTGAATCCCCGCCTGTCAGGCCAGCCAGATGAAATTCGTGCAATGTGCGTCGGCGCGCTCGCCCGGCCGGAAGCTGCCCTTGTAGTTGATGCTGAGCGTCACACGCTCGCCCTGCCGCACGACCTTGAAGACCGCGCGGTGTTTGCCCGCCGGGAGCTTCACCATATCAAGGTTCAGGTTCTCCGGCGTCCGCCAGGTTTCGAGCCGGCTGCGCACGAGCTCGCGGCCGTCGAGCCAGAAAACCAGCGGGCCGGAGTGGCCGATGCTGATCGGCATATCCATGTCGACCGGCGTCGTGAACTCCGAAACGAGGTAGAAGGTCGCGGGCCCCGCACAGCCGAACGCGGAGTCAACCGGAATCAGGTCGTCGGCGGCGGCAATCCGCCCGTCCGGTTCGCGCCCGGACGTCCCGGCGACAAGCTCCGCCTCGTCCGGCAGCGACAGGTCGAGCCCGGCGCGGGAATTCAAATGGTAGTTGCGGACCGCCGTACTGCGGTTCGGGAAATCCCCCTGCGGCAGAAATTTGTCGTAGTGCGGCCCGAACAGATCCACCTGCGGCACATTGTCGAAATTGTCCGCGAGGGGCCCGTAAACCCGGAACGGAACCGCCGCCGCGAATCCGAAATCATACGCCGTTCCGGCCAGCTCCGCATGAACCAGATTGGCGTCGGAAATCTCAGCGCTGTCCGTGTGGCGCACCGTCACCGCGACCGCGACGCTGCCGCCCGCCGGAATTGCAACCGCATCGGAATACTCCGGAATCAGCGTGTCGGAGGAGAGATGCAGTCTTCCGTGGAAATCGCGGCCGCTCAGGTTGTCGATCAGGAGACGGCAGCGGGCCGAGCAGCCCGCCTCGATCACCGGCAGCCCATCATATTCGGTCCGGAACCGGAATGCACGCTTCCGCTCCGGCAGCCGGAACCCGGCGACCTCCGGGGGAAGTCCCGTGACCCTGAGCGAACGGTTCCAGAAGCGTTCGGCCTCCCCGGTCAGCCGGGCGACGTCGCGCGCCAGCCGCTCGATCCGGTCCGACGGACGGTGGAGTTTGAAATTGGTCACGAAGCCGGTGTCGGAAACGCCGTACTTCCGCTGCAGCGCCTCCGCTCCGGAAACAATGCCGAGAACCGCTCCCGCAATGCCGCAGGTGCAGTCGGTGTCGTAACCGCTGTTGAGCGCGATCAGCGTCGTCTTTTCGAGGTCGCCCCCGCCCATCTTCAGCGCCAGCAGCGTGATGCCGATGTTCTGGAACATATTCGTGCAGTCCGGGTGGCCGTAGTGGCGGAGCACCTGTTCGCGGACCCTCCGCCAGTCGCTTTCCTCCCCGCACCAGCGCAGGACGTCGCGCACGAGCTTCGCAAGCTTCGAACCGGGCGGAATCTGCGCGAGCCCGGCGGCGATCAGCCGGTCAAGGTCCGATTCAACGAAAGCGGCCGCTTCGGCCGCGGCGACGAACGACTCCGAATAGACCGACTCCGCCGAATGGTCGATCTGCCCGTCCTCCCGGCAGATCCGGGCGGCCAGTGCCGGATCCCCGGCCGCGAGGCAGGCCCAGATCTCGGCGCGGATACAGCAGCCCATCCCCTCGTGGTAGTAGTGGTTGTTGTAGGTTCCGGAGGCGGGCGGATGGATGCCGCGCCGGTAGTTGCGCTTGAAATAGGCGTATTCGCCCGGATTGTACGGCACATGGGCGAGAAACGCATCGGCGAGGTCGTCCGCGTCGAAGCCGAGCCCGATCCTCTCGATCACGTTGAGCCACAGGATCTGGAGTTCAAGATCGTCATTCGGCAGCGCGATGCGCCAGAACGCCGGATCGAACCGGTAGTTGAAAAGCTGTTTGCACCCTTCCAGCGGCGCGCCGATCGAGCCGCAGATGCATTTGCCGAGCCAGCAGCCGTATACCCTGTCGAAATATTCCCGGTAATCCATGATGTTCCTCCAATAAATTGAAACTGTGCATAGTATACCACGGAAATGCCGGAAAAAGTTGTACGATCCGCCGAATTTTTTGTGAGAAACGACTTTTTTTACTCAGGGCTCCCGCGCGCCGCATGAGCGCCGGTAGTCGCGCGGAGAGACACCCGTTCCCGCCAGAAAGCTGCGCGTGAAGTGGCTGTTGTCGTAAAAACCGAGCCGCAGGGCGATCTCGCCGATGGGGAGCTCCGGATCCTCCAGAAGCATCCGCGCCCGGTCGATCCGCAGCGCCTCCTGATAGGCGCGAAGCGACTGCCCGGTCCATTTCCTGAACGCGGCGCGGAAGCGTGAAACGCTCATCCCGGCCCGCTTCGCCAGAAGTTCGCCGCTCAGCGTCCGCTCCGGATTGGAGTTGATGAACTCCATCAGTGCGGAAAAACGCTGCGGCTCCGCCCCCCCCTCCCACATGCCGTCACCGGATGAACCGTTGCGCAGGAGCCGGATCAGGAACCCGTTCAGCAGAGACCGGACCATCGCCTGACGGCCCGGACGGCGCGAGTCCAGCTCCAGCTTCAGCGCGTCGGCGAACTGCTGCATTCTGCCGGTGTCGCGCAGGGAGAAACGGACGGCCCGTCCCCCCGGCTCCCGCTGCCGCCGCGCCAGAAACTCGGCGACCTCCGGCTCATTGGCGGGGAACTCCGGCGCGAAGAGCAGATTGTAGAAGGTGCAGCACGGGGACATTTCGTAGCTGTGGACATCGCCGCTCCCGAGAAAGTAGACGTCTCCGGCCAGAACGGGATACGGTGTGCCGTTGACCCGGCAGACGCCGGAGCCGCGGGTCACGAGCATCAGCTCAAGGCAGTCGTGCCGGTGGACGGCGTAATCGCCCGCGCGCCGGCAGATCCAGATGCCGACGGGCAGATCGCCCGCGACGTAATCCTTCAGGTGAATCGTCCGCATCGGGATTCCTCCGGAGTTCCCGTTCCCATTCTCAAAATGCCGGCCATACTATACCGCCGCCGCAGGAAAATGCAAGCCCGGCCATGACCTCGGAATGGCGCGCTACCGGATGACCGTCAGCACGCACTCCCATTTCCGCCGCTCGCCGGGGCGGAGGGAAACGGGCCAGAAGGGCTCCAGGGAGAAGCAGTCCACGGAATTTTTCCAGAAAACGGCCCTGTGCATGGGGGGAACGGTACGGATCGCAACCGCCTTGCATAGCGGCGAGAAGTTCCCGGCGGAAACAGTCTCCGCGCGCTTCACGAATTCCCGGGAGCCGGGAGCCGCCGCGATCGTCTCCCGGGGCGCTCCCGGCAGGCGGAACCACCCCTCCCCGAAGCCGGGGACCGCCTCAAAGAACGGGTGCGCGTACAATTCGGATTCGATCGGTTTCGCGCCGGTATTGGCAAGCTCCAGCTCGAAGCCGACGAAATCCCCCCCCTGCTCCAGCGTAACGCACACAGTCAACTCATACGCATATCCGGCATGTATGCCGGACTCCTGCCGGAACGTGAAGCGCGTTTCCGTCCCCGCGTTCTCCTTCGAGCTCTGCCACGGGAACAGTTCGACCGGAACGGTTTCGAACCTGCCCTCGCCCTTCTCGCGGACAATGCCGACGCCGAGCTGAAGCCGGGTCGAATGCCCCGGAGCTTCCCCGGACGCCAGTTCAGGGGTCGGGTAGAATTCGAATGGAAATCCGAAAGCGGGGAGCCTCGGGTGCACCGACCGGGTCCGCAGGATGCTCCGCTCCGAACCGCGCGGATACACTCCCCGGAGCCAGCCTCCGCGCAGGAAGCGGCAACCCGTCGTCCTCACGTCAGCCGGAGCCGCCGGGTCGATCAGCTCGACCCGGAACGGCCCCGTGTCGTGCGTCAGCAGCTCCGGCTCCCCCGGGGCGCGGCAGCCCGCCAAAACGGGCAGCAGAAGCGCTGCAAGCCACAGCCGCTTCATCGTTCCTCGGGCGCGACGAGAAAGACGCCGAGCTGCCCGGCCGCGATTTCAGCGCTGAAGGAGCCGCTCCGCTCCTCCGGGATGGGGCGGTCAGCCAGCAGGTCGGAGACTCTGTACGTCTTTCCGGCCGCAAGCCCCGCCTCCCGGAACGGGATCGTGATGCGAATACGCTCCGCCCTCTCCGTGTTGTTCGGCACGATGAGAACCGCACGGCCGTTGCGGAAGCGCGCATATGCCTGCAGGAGCCCCGGACGGTCCGTCGCAACCTTGCAGATGTTGGAGTCGCGGTGGCTGCCAGGGAAATACTCGAAGATCTCCGGGTGCTGCCGCCGGATGCGGATCATCTTCTTCACGAGCTCGAAGAAATCGCGGTTCTCCCCCTTCTGCGCCCAGTCGATCACGTTGCCGTAGAGCCGCCACTTCTGCGGGACCGGATGCTTGTCCCGCCTGTAGAAGTAGTCCACGAAGAAGCGCGGAGCATTGTCCCACTCCTCGCCGACATACCAGAGCGGGATGAACGGCGCAAAGATCGCCTGATAGCCGATCGCGATCGGGCTTCCCTTCACAATATAGTGATCGGAGTCGTGGCAGGAGAGCATGCAGGTGTAAAAGCGTTTCGTCCCCGGTTCGCGTTCCATGTCGTCCCACGCGTGGAGCTCCTCCCCGCTTTTGACCATGTCGACGATGTTCTTTTTCAGATAGACGTCCCCGACCCAGTGCGTGCGCCTCTTCCCCTTCGCGTCCGTGAAGCAGAAGGTGAGCTGGTCGAGATCGAACACATTTTTTCCGCTCGAGGTCCATTCCGCCATGAAGACGACCTTGCGGCCGAAACTGCGCATGCGCTTCTTCGCCGTTTCAAACGGGCCGAAGCCCGAATAGTTCGGCGCACAGTCGCAGCGGAAGCCGTCCACCCCGGTCATGAGGAACCATTCGACCAGCCGGGAGGAGAACCACTCGTTGAGCTCCCGGTTCTCCCAGTTGAAGAACCACCCGGCATACGGAGCGAAGTACTCCCCGAACCACTCCGGCTTCTCCTTCAGCAGCCTGCTGCCGCCCTCGTGCTTCGTGGCGCCCCAGTTCACAACGTCGAAGAAGACCCGGATATTCCGCTTATGCGCCTCATCCACGAAGTTGCGGAGCACCTGCCACTGCTTCACGGGATCCTTCTCGCCGGTCAGCAGCGGACTCACGGTGTGGATCCCGAAGTTTCCGTAACCGTTTCCGCCGTTGATCGGCGGCGTGAGCCAGACGCCGTTGACCCCCATCTCCGCCAGATGGTCGAGGGCCGGGAGCAGCCCCTTTACGGTTCCGTCGGTCGAAGCGGAGTGGATGCGCAGTTCGACGATGATGAGGCTTTTGATCCAATCCGGCGTCTCGCCGCCCTCCGCGTCCTTCTCCATGATGACCTCGGCATCCGGCTTGTACGGCGGCATCAGCGCGGAGTTGTCGATCGCGGCGCCCGAAAGCAGAAACCCGGCGAAAAAGGCGGCGAAAAACGGTACTGTCCTTTTCATATTCATGCGTCCCTCCTCTCTCAATACTGCCACGCCGACCACGGCGTTCCGGCCCCGTTCCAACCGCCCCTGAGCGGACCGGCGTAAAGCTCCTTCTCATTGACGCCGCGCACGGCGCTCACATGCCCGTCGAACCGCAGGATGTTGCAGCTGCCGTAATGCCACGGATACGCGAAGTAGTGCTGCCCGGCTCCCTCGTACATGACCGCGCCGGTCACCGGCGCGCCCCCCTCCTCGTCGGTGGCGGCGTCGGCGCACGAGATATAAATCGACGGGCGCCTGACCTGCGAGTTCCTGATCCACTGCACGGCCGTTGCTCCGTCGTAGGCGCGGCAGTTGTTCATCCCGTATCCGCCCTTGAACCACGACGAGTTCCCCGCCGGCAGCTTCTTGTTCTTCAGGAAGTAGCCGGAGCCGCCGGAGTACGGCAGCGAAACCGGGCAGGAAAGTACCTTCATGTCGAGCCGGCCCGTGTTCACGAGAAAATCGTTCCACAGAATGTGCGTGCCGGTCGGCTTCCGGGCCGCGAGGACGAAACCCGCGAAATCCTCCTGGTAGAAGGTCAGGACATTCCCGATCTGCTTGAGGCTGTTCACGCATTGCGTCGCTTTCGCCCTCTCCCGCGCCTGATTCAGCGCGGGCAGAAGCATCGATGCGAGAATCGCGATGATCG
>JABLYX010000078.1 GCA_018265615.1 Lentisphaeria bacterium | reverse complement strand
CGTCACATACTGTACATTATGTGCCATGAATTCACACTGATTGAGCTTCTGGTTGTGATTGCGATTATCGCGATCCTCGCGGCGATGCTGCTGCCGGCGCTGAACGGAGCCCGGGAGCGGGCCAAAACAACCTCCTGCCAGAACAATCTCAAACAGCTCGGGAACTATGTGCAGTTCTACGCGAACGACAACACCGATTATGTCGTCACCCAGCCGCTTTCGTGGGGATGGAGCGACGGCGCTTACGGCAAGATGATCAAGGGATATGTATCCTCGTCGTGGGAATCCACGCCGGAGGGGGACGTCCCGGTCAGGGGGAGTGCGCTGGCAAAGCTTTCCTCCTGCGCCGCCGCTTCAAGCACGACCCGGCTGCCGCATTACCGCACCTGGGCGCACGAGGGGCTGTTTTACAACAACCGCCCGGGGTGGGGACCGGTACAGCCGGGGATTTTCTTCTATGCGAAGCTTGCGAAACTGCCGCCGACCGCGCTGATTGCGGACGATCCCGGCCTGGACAACCATGTCAGGGGCGTCGTCGTTTTCCTGAACAATGTACGGCAGGATGGCCGCGTTTCGACCTTCTTCCGGCATGAGGGAAATCTTCCGGTGAGGGGGCGGACCTACTGGGATAACGGCAATTATGTGAAGCTCAACAAGGTATGGACCCTGATGAGCCAGAATTGACGGGAAAGGAAACGTAATGATGAAGATGAAAGCCGTATTGCTGCTGCTGTTGTCCGTATTTTGCACGGCCGCCTTTGCGGAGGATCCGCGGAAGATGAAAATGTGCTGGGCCCACTACGTCGGCTGGGGGTTCAACCACGCCGACGGCTATGACCGGGCGGCGCTCTCGCCGGCATGGATGCTGCATCCGTTCAACGACCGTACGCTGCTCGGACGGAACCTGCAGTGGGACACCGGCATCTTCTTCGGCGCGCGCAAACAGATCGACACGGCCCGCGCTTACGGCTTCGACGGTTTCTGCGTCGATGTGGTCGACCCGAAAGCGTACACTTCGGCCCTGTCGCGTTTTTTCCGCGACGCGGAGGGAACCGGCTTCAAAATCGCACTCTGCATCGACCGGCTCAGCTATCCGGACGACTATCTGCTTGAGCATCTCGGGAACTTCATCCGCACCTGGAAGGATCATCCGAACGCCTGCCGGATCGATGGGAAGATGGTGATTTTCGTCTACAACGCCGGGGGCAAGTCCTCCGCTGAATGGATGGCTCTGCGGAGGGAGCTGGCGACGCGCGGCCTCGACGCATGGTATATCGTCCAGCCGATGCATGAAACCTCGATGTGGGATAACCGGGAGAAACTGCAGGAGGCGCTCCGAGGCTTTGATTCCCTCTATGACTTCGGCTGTAACGGATTCTTCCCGGAACAGATGAAGGAGCGGCTTGCAAGCGGACGCGCCGCGCTCAAGGCCGCGCGCCCGGATGGAATGCTGGTCGGCGGCATCGCGGTCGGCTACATCGGGCAGGGCAGCGGATTTTACCGCCCGTTCCTGAATTCCGGGACGCTACGGCACAACTGGGAGGCTGCGCTCGCGAACAATGTTGACTGGGTCTGCATCACGACCTGGAACGACTATATCGAGCAGACGCAGTTCGAGCCTTCGGTCCTGAACCGTGATGCGCTGCTGCTGATCAACCGGGAGTATCTCGACAAATGGCGCGGAACGGCACCGGTCGAACGCCCGCCCCGGGTCGTCTACAGCTATCATGACGAGGTGGTCACGGGTGACGATCTTACGATCGAAGTACTGAATTTCTCCTATTCGACCCGGCCGGCGAAGGTACGGCTGCGGCTTCTGGACGAAACGGGAAAGCTGCTGCATGAATTCCCGGAAGTCGCGTTGAATCCGAAAGATATGGGCGTCCGCACCCTCCGGCTGAAGCATGAACAGTTGAAGGATTGGAAAGTGATCCGGGTCCAGGCGGCCCTGACTGCCGGGACGGTGAAGCCGGAGTTCAAGGAGCTGCACCCGGTCATCCGCCGTCCGGGACGGGTCGAGAGCGTCCGGACCGTCCGCCTGCGTCAGGACGACATGACCGGCCCGGCGGCCGCGCTTGATATCGTGGAATCCGCCGGAAAACCCGCCGCCCGCATCCGGCTCCGCAGCTGGACGTTCGCCGGAAAGTACGAGCTGCTGCGCAACGGCTGGCCCGTCGCAGAGGGGGAGATCAGCCATCAGAAGAAACCGGTCTGCGAAATCGTCGTGCCGCTGCCGGAGCCGATGCGCTCCCCCGAGGATGTCTATGTGGCGCGCCTGACCGATGTTTCGGAACGGGTCGGCTTCAGCAATCCGGCGCTGCACCGGGCGGCGGGTTTCGACGGTACGAGCGTGCAGCCGGTCGTCGTGACCGGTTCGGATTTCGATGAGAACTGGCCGCTCTGGAGCCGCCGCATCTCCCGGCTGAAGAAGCCGGAGCTCCGGAATATGACGCTGCCTGAACGCGATATCTTCCGCGTCCGCTACGATTTCCTCGAAGGGGAGGGGGATCTGCTGCTCTCCACCTCCGGCTGGAGCATTCCGGCGCTGCTGGGCTGCGGTGGCGGTTTTTCGTGGAGCGTGCAGAAGGGGGCGGCCCCGGAATGGATGCGCGCCGCCGGGCCGGAGGGTGGAGAGCGCACGCTTCTCCGGTTCGACGGGGCGGACGACAACATCGCCGTCGCTTCGCGGACAATGCCTTACGGGCCGTTCACGCTGGAGATGGTGCTGAAGCCCGGGGAAAAAGCCGGAGCGATGACGCTCTTCTCGGACCGCTGCGGAGTAGAACTTTCGCTGGATGAGAAGCTCGTCCCGAAGTTCCGGCGCGGAAGCGTTCCGGCCGTGACCGGAAAGATAGCGCTCCCTGCCGGCCGCTGGTCACACCTCGCGGCGCTCTACACAGGCGGGAAGCTTCTGCTCTACCTCGACGGGGAGAATATCGCAGAGGGGAACGCTCCGGCGTTCACGATGCCGGTCAATTCGCTGCCCCGCATCGGCAACACGCTCGGCCTCGACAGCGGCTTCCGGGGGATGTTGGCCGGATTCTCGCTCGAAGGCGCGGTCAGGACCCCGAAGGAGTTCCGGCTGAACCGGAAGTGAAAATGCCCTCCCGGCGGAAAACGGGAGGGGCGGGGCTCACCAGATGTCGGCGGTGTAGGGGTGGACGAAGCCTTCGACCCAGACGTGCGGATAGAGGGCGGTCGGATTCCCCTGCCGGGAGAGGGCGGGGCCGTCGGTGCGGCTGCCGTTCTGATTGACGATCAGCGCGGCGCGGATCCAGGCGGCTTTGCGCTTCATCCAGCCGGTCGAGAAATCTCCGGGAGTCCAGGCGCTCATGAAGAGCGGACCACCGGGCTCCCTGCGGATAATCTCCGTTCCGCTTCCGGCGAAGGCCGGGAAGCTTGTCTCCGGGAGCGACTTGACCGGCCGGTTGTCCGGGTAGATCGCTTCGCGGTTGAAGAGTTCGCCGTACGTGATCCCCCAACCGCTGCTGCCCGCCGGGCGGTCCGCCTGGAAAAGGCGGGGGCGCTTCTCCACGCTTCCGGCCGGAGGCTGCGCGAGCTCCCCGCGTTTCGGATCGGGGGCGGGGGCGGAGAGGAGATACCCGACCAGATTGTCGAAGAGCTGCGTGGCGGCCGGATCGGTTCCGTAGCGGCCGGAGATGTCGAACTGGCAGAAGAGCATCCGGCCGCGCCCGTGCGCGACCTCGAGCAGCGGGCTCTCCTGCAGGTCGAATCCGCACACCGCGAGTGCCCGCACCGCGCCGCGCTGGGGACGCACCAGTGTTCGTGTGGCGACCGCGTTCGTATTCGAAACGTGCCAGATCCGCTCCGGAAAACGCTGTTCGCCGGGGCCCGTCGGCGTGATCGCCGGGCGCAGGCGCGATTCGCCGCTCCAGTTGCTCAGGTCGGAGTCGCGCAGGCCGTCGAAAACCGGATGCCCCTCCGCCGCGATGAACGCCTGCCGGGGCCGGGTCTCCTCGGTCGTCATCCCGAAGAGGTTGTCGAGATCCTGCTCCATGACCAGCAGATTCAGGCCGCCGGCGACCAGTTCGTCGAGTCCGGTTTTTTCGAGGAGCCGCAGCAGATGCTGATAGCTGTCGGGGGCGGTCGTCAGGGTCCGGGCCGGGAGGATCAGCAGGTCTCCGGGGCGCGGCACGCCGGACGCCGTTTCACGGGAGCGGTGGAACTCCATCGCGGCGGCCGGGCTGAGGCCGTGCCACGCATAGCTCCGCAGCCCTCCGAGCAGCCGCGCACCGATTCCGGCCTGTTTCAGGAGTTCGGCGTTGTCGCGGTTGATGGTGAGGTGCGGCGTCTCGTGGGTCAGGTCGTCGCTGATATTGGCGTACCAGATCGTCCGGTCGGAGAGCTTCCGCTCCGGGGCGCGGTGCTTCGGGAAAATCGTCAGCGCGAATGTGTCGGAGAGCTTCCGCCCCTCCATCTCCGCCTCCGCAACCAACTCGAAATCCGTGCGTTCCGTCACCTCGGGCGCGGTGAATTCGATCGCGAAGCGGAGCTTCTCGCGCATCCCGGCCCCGACCGTGCCGCGCCAGTCGCCCCGGGCGGCCGCCGTGCCGTTCCGGCGCAGCTCCCAGCGCCCGTTCACCTCCGCCGGGCGGTCGAGGTCGTTGATGACGATGAAGTTTTTGCGGACCGGAGAGCCGGAGAAATACAGATGGTCCTTTGCGGTGAAGCGCCCGTCCGGCCCGCCGATGAAGCCGGCGACGAACGCCGTCGCATCCAGATAGGCGCGCGCCGCCGGAGTCTCGCGGTCGATGCCGGGCATCGGGAAAGTTCCGCGCGAGGCGACGCTGAAGCCGGGACGGCGCGGGTCGTCGAGCTCGCGGAAGCCGAACCGGTGTTCCGGCGAGGGATTTTCCGGCTTGCCGAAGCACCCCTCGTTGAGGATGTGGTGGGCGCTTGCGCTGACGCCGAAGGTGCGCCAGGCGCGCCAGATCCGCCGGACGTTGTCGGCGGTCATGCGCTGCACGACGGGATAGAGCATATGGCGGTAATAGTTGTCGCGCGGATAGTTTTCGAACTCCGCCGCTCCCTCGCTGCGGTAGACCCGGGGGCCGTAATAGCGCGCGGCGTTCTCGAGATGGATCTTCGGCCAGATTCCGCCGTGCGGCATCTGGTGGTCGATGTAGCGGATGTACTGATGCCCCGCGAACGGCACACCGAACTCGGTCAGCCAGACGGCTTTGCGGTCCGGACCGGAGCGCGACCAGAAATCGAAGAACTCCTCGCGCTCCTGCACGTCGAGATTGTCGCACAGATAGCGCGTCGCCGTCTCCACGGGACTCCAGGGGCCGTTGGGCGAGGCGACCGCGCGTTCGGGATCGACGGTACGGACCAGCTCCGTCAGCTCCCGGAAGAGCTCCTGTGCGGTTTTCGCCTCGGCGGAGGCGCGGCAGAGCGGGAAGTACTCCCACGAGTTGAAGCGCTGCCCCGCATACTCCGGGTGCATCGAGGCCAGCGCGTAGGCCGTGTTGGAGCTCCACGCGAGGATCGAGGGGTGTTCGCGCAGGCGCTTCACGCGGCGGATCACGTCGTCCCGGCTCTCGTCGCCGTTCATCGGCGTCAGGCCGCTCTTCGGATCCCAGATATTGACCCGGACGAAGCTGCCGCAGTTCATCAGCAGATGCAGCCCGTGCCGGTCCGCCATCCGGACGGCGTTTTCGGAGTTGCAGCGGATGCCCCCGGTGATCCCGGCCTCCTTCAGTTTCGGGAAAAAAATCTCCGCCTGCGGGATGCAGATGTTCCGGTAGCCCATTGACCCCTCCCACGCATCGTCGCAGATCGCGGTGGGGACTCCGTTGACCAGGAACGAGCCGTTTTCGATCCACACTTCGCGGAAGCCGAAGCTGCGCGGCAGGCCGCGGTCGATGATTTTCCCCTCGCGGTTCCGCAGCGTCAGCGTGTAATAGTACAACCGGGGATTGTGGCGGCTCCAGAGTTCCGGGTTTTTCCACGGGACGGTGATGCTGCCGCTGCCTGAAGCCGGAACGGGCAGCGTGAAGGAGAGCGCCGGGTTTTTGCCGTCCGGCTCCGGGCTGATGACGACTTCGACGGCGGCTTCCTCCGGCGAAGAGAGCTCGACATCGAGCGTCACGGACATTTTCCGGTAGGAGGTACGCAGATAGCTGTCGGCGATCCGGAGCCCTTTCGGGATGGAACGCAGTACGACGTCCCCCTCGATCGACGGCGCTTCGATCTCAATCTCCGCCGCTTCGTCCGTCCGGGGAGAGACGGGGTATTCCTGGAAGTCCTGCCCGGCGGGCCGTCCGGCCGTTTTGCCGTCGATCCGCACTTCGCCCCGGACTCCGTTCAGCTCAAGATACATCTGCCTGCCGCGCCACGCTTCGGGGACGGTGAATTTGCGCCGGAAGGTCCGGATCCCCTTTTTTTTGTCCGGCAGGGCCGGGACCCGCACCGTCTCTTCACCCGCCAGCCAGAAGCCGTTCAGAATCGTTTCGCCGCGGAAGCCGTTGTCCGTGGTGTACGCTTCCGGCAGTTCCCAGTTAACCGCCGCCGCCTGAACATAAAGTGCGGCGAAGGCCGCCGCCGCCGTGAGGATTTGTTTCATTTCCGGATGATTTCGCCGTTGTTGAGTTCGATTTCAAGATTGAAGCTTTGCGGGGAGCGGAACGCGCCGCACCCCGGTTCCGTCCGCGGCAGGCCGTGGAAGTCCTGCGTGACCGCCATGCCGGGCGGGGGCGCGACCGGCGTCCCCGCATTGCCGCCCTGCGCGGTGAATTCACCCGCCAGATCCGGGCGGTTCCCGGTGAGCAGGTTGTTGAACGCCGCCGCGTTCTTCGGCGTTTTCCCCCAGCGGGTGCGTCGGTTGAGCGGCCCCTCCGAGAGGTAGATCCCGCCGGTTCCGGTCAATTTTTTCCATGCCGGGGCGGGGTTGTCGCGCCCGTCCACGGTGTTGTTCACCGCCCATACCCGGTCCGAGCTCCACGCGAGGATGCCGAAGCGGAACCAGACCTCGCCGGGAACCGTGTCGGTGATGACGTTGTTGCAGACGAGATTCGCGCCGGGGCTGGCTTCTATGCCGACGCCGAAGGAGTTCACATGCTCCGCGAGGTTGCCTTCGATGCGGTTGCCGTAGTGTTCCCAGTCCATCCACAATCCGGGGCCGAAGCCGCCGATGAACCGGTTGTAGCGGATCACGCAGCCGGTCAGGCGGAAGAACTTGAACGAGCCGGACTCCCAGTAGCGGTTGTAGCCGTTGCGGTTGTTGCCGGTGACCGTGTTGTATTCGATGATCATGCGCCCGCGTCCCGGCGCGGCGGCGTCCTGATTCTCCGCCGTCAGTTTGTCGCTGGACCCGGAGGCGCCGACGCCTACGCCGCCGGGGTCGCGGATCAGGTTGCCGCTGATCACGATCGGCGCGGACTCCTGGCTTAAGCCGCTCAGGTTCACCGTGATGCCGCGCACCTCGGGGGAAGCGAAGAGACACCCCTCAACCAGGCAGCCCGCGCCGGAGGCCGCAAGCTGGGCGCGCTGCTGGTAGAGCGAGCCGCCGCGCAGCTCGAAGCCGCGCAGCTTGCCGCCGGGAGCGGCGAGCGTTGCAAGCACCCCGCGTACGCCGATTTCCATCTGCTGCCGGTTCGGGTCGGCGCTGCCGGCGAGCTTCACGTAAACGCCGCGGTCCGGCTCCGTCGGCACCGGTTCGGAGACCAGCAGCTCCGGGACGAATTTCATATCGCATTTTCCGTCCGGCGGGAGCGACGGATCCGCCGGCGGCTCGACTGTGGCGTAATAGCCGTCGAGCCCTTTCGGCAGCCCGAATTTGAATTTGCGCTCCTCCGGCAGCGTGCAGCAGTCGAATTCAAAAAAGAGCTCGTTCCACCCTTCGCGCAGCATGAACTCTTCGATCCGCTCGCTTTTGCCGTAGTTCAGGCTCGGGACCGGACGCCCCGGCGTGAACGACACCGGCACGTACTCCCCGTTCACGCGCAGCCGGTAACGGTTCACCTGCGAGGCGTCGCCGGAACCGGTCTGGCGGGCGATCCTGAATTTTCCGCCGGTCTCAAGCCGCCCCGTCACCGGTTCCGGGTGGCGCGGGTCCCAGACGACTTTGCCGGAGCGTTTTCGGGGCGGGACATAGATCAGGCACTTTCCGTAATAGACGGCGTTTCCCTGCGGACCGAGTTCGAGCATGCCGTTTTCGTCCGCCGTGATTTTGCGGTACTTTATTTCCGCATCCGCCTGTTTGGCGAACCGGCGGCCGGAACGGTTCAGGAAGAAGGTGTTTTCGGTGAGTTCGTCGATGCTGCCGGCCTCGCGCAGCACTTCGCCGTTGCAGGAGACACGGCCGTTCCGGGTTCCCGGCATGTCGGCGCGCCAGACGTTTTCACCGACCGGACGGAACGCATCCGGCGCGAAAGGCTCGTCGCCGGAGATCACCGGCAGTTGTCCGCCGCGTTCCGGAACGCCTTCGAGCGTGACGTTTTCCGGGATGGAGACACTTTCGCGGTAGATTCCCGGTGCGACGGCGACGGTGTCGCCGCTTTTCGCCCGCTTCAGCGCGGCGCTGATCGTCCGGAACTCCTCTCCGGGGCCGACCCTCAGCGCCGGGGCCGGATGCGGCTTCAGGGGGACGGGACGTTCGGGAACCTGCGGCTCCGGGGAGCCGCCCGGCGTGTAAAAGAAGTAGTTCTTCACCTGTGCGGCGTGCGGGCCGAACAGGGTCTCCGCCGCCGTTTCCGCGTCACGGAACCCCGCGATCCGGTCGAGCGGATAGTTGATCAGCCGCCACCCCGCCGGATGGCAGACGAGCCTGCCGTCGCGGAACTCCACTTTCACATCGTCTTCCACATGTCCGAGCAGCAGTCGCCGCCCGCCGCAGGTCACGACCGCCGGGCGAAGCGGCGGATTTTCCGGGATCCTCCGCTGCGGAAGCGGCAGTTCGGCGGCTCCCGTCGCGGCGAGGCAGAATGCCGCGGCGAGGGCGGCAGGGACTCTTTTCAGCATCGGCATGATATTTTACTCCACATTCGTGCGCAGCCAGGCGGTGCGCTGGTCAAAGGGATACTCCGTGAAGGTTCCGAGCTTCCCGTGGCCGTCGACGAAAACCATGTTGCGCCCCCGTGCGTGGGTTCCCAGCGCATCCGCGAAGGAGACGTTCGCTTCGTTCCAGGTGACCTTTTTGATCCACGACTCGTGCAGCAGGATATTGCGTCCCGGCTGCTTCAGCCGCATGACCCGGATGGCGTACGCGAATTTCGCGTCTCCGGCACGCTCCATCGCCGCCGCGCCGTTTTTGAGGCTGATCGAGCGCTCCACGAGATTCTTGATGTTCGGGACGTAGCAGGCGTACATGTCCTCGTTGTTCGCATTGTTCCACGCGCCGCTGAACGTCGATCCCGCCGTCGGGCACTTTGCGCCGTGAACGCCGTGCTCCCGCTTGTAGGCCGTGGTGTTGATGAAGTCCCGCGGCACCCATCTCCCCCGGCTGAAATCGGTCTCCCACAGCCATTGGCAGGGGAGAAAGTCATCGTTTTCGGACTGGTAGGCGACGGTCCCCAGGAAATACTGTTTCAGGTTCGACAGGCAGCTTGCGGTCCGCGCCCGCTCCCGCGCCTGATTCAGTGCCGGGAGCAGCATCGATGCGAGGATCGCAATGATTGCAATCACGACCAGAAGCTCGATTAAGGTAAAGTGGAAAAGAGAGTGCGCGACGGTTTGCTGCTGCATTTTCATAAGAAGCCTCCTTGATTCGGCAATGTATCTTCTGTTTTCAATGTTAATTATAGCAAGCTCCCGGGGGGAAGACAATACCGTGTAACAGGAAAATCAATAAAAATAACTCTGATTGTATTGTTTTTCATAACAGATCGGCTATAATAAATGGAATATGAACGAAAAACAGGGAGTCGCGCCATGACCCGGAAAATCGACTACAGGCTTCCGCAGAAGCTGTACGGCATCTTCTGCCGGAAGATCCACTCCGCCGAGCTGATGCCCGGCGAGCAGCTGCCGACAATCCGGGAGATCGCGTCGCTGTACCAGGTTTCGCTTTCGACTGCCGCACAGGCCGTTAAGCTGCTGGCGGAGAACGGTTACGTGGAGTCCATCCGCGGGAGCGGCAGCTTCGTCGCCCGCGGTTTTCCGGGGGCGGGGGAGTTTGCCGGGGCGGTTGCGGCGGCGCGTCCGGAACCGCCGCCAGGCGCCCGCGACACGATCTATTTCTTCTTCAACCCGAAAGACGAGACGCAGTCCCGCCTCCGCTATTACATCGAGCTTTTCTGTGTGCTTCAGTTCGAGGCGTCGCTTTGCGGATTGAAGGCGAAGAGCATTTCGCTGACCAGCGCCGGAATGCTTGAGCAGGCCCTCCGCAGCGCGGCTGTGGACGGGGCGGCGCTCGTATTCGAGCAGCCGGAGGATCACCGCTCATTTCCTCTGGAGCTGCCGCTGCCCTCGCTTCTGCTGAGCATGGATGAGATCCAGCCGGGATCGAACGTCATCAGCCCGGATAACTACCGGGGCGGCTGGGAGTGCGCGGCGTTCCTGCACCGGTACGGGCACTCGCGGCTCGGCTTCGTGACCGGCTTTCCGCGGGCGTCGGTTTTGCTGGACCAGCATTTTCAGGAGCGTGTGGCCGGGTTTGCGGACTACTGCGTCTATCGCGGATTGCCGCCCCCGGCCCTCTACCGGTGGGATGTCCGGGTCGAAAACGGCCGCTCTGAAATCGCCGCGCTTCTCGCCGCGCCGCACGGAACTCCGACCGCGCTCGGCATCGGCAGCCTGGCCATGTCGGAGGAGATGCGCCGGTTCGCCTGCGAGGAGTTCGGCATCGGCGACCTCTCGAAGGTTTTCAGCTTTATCTCATTTCAGGAGCGGATGATCGCGCCGAGCCATACCGACACCGCCGTCGCTTCCGTCCCGATCTCCGTCCTGGCGCGTGAAACCGTGTCGCTGGTGCGGCGGCTGATGATCCCCGACGTTGCGAAACGGACCTATCGGCTTCTGATTTCGATGGACATCAAACCCGGAGCGACGGTCCGGCAGTTGTGAAGGCCGCGGGCATCGTGCCGGGCGGGGTGGCTTCTCCGGGCGCATTCCGCCGGCGGCGGAACAACAGCTTGAATCAGAGCAAATACGGGCTATCTTAAGTAGAAACAGTATTTATTTTGACCCCGGAAAGAGTGATGCCATGAAAATCAATGTCCCCGTGATAGCTGAAGCCGACGTATTGATCGTCGGCGGTTCGTTCGACGCCTGCAAACTGGCCGTCCGGCTGCGCCGCCGCAATTTGAGCGTTTATTGTGTGACGCCTTACTCTTATTTCGGGGAGGATCTCTGTGCGGCGCTGGAACTCAAGCCGGAGAAAATTCAGCGGTTTTCCGAGTTCGGGCTCGATGTCCGGAATCCCAACCCGGCCGGTATCAAGCAGATGCTCGAATCCGTGATGATCTCGGGCGGCGTGGAGTATCTTTACGAGAATCAGCCGGTTGCCCCGATGTACGACGGCGCCGGGAACGTCTGCGGGCGGCTCTTTGCGGGGCGCAGCGGCTTTTTCGCGGTCGCCGCCAAAGCCGTCGTTGATGCGCGCAGGCCTGTTCCGGCCGACCGCCGCGGCGCATGCACCGTCGCGCTGAACGTGATCGATGCGGGCATGAAGTTCCGCCGGGTGGAGAAGAGCTTCCGTCTGGAGAGCGGCTCCGTCGCGGAGCTGAGCCGGATCGACCTGGAAATGCGTACCTCGGCGTGGACGCCCGAGACGCTGCGCATCGCTGACGAATGCATCTGGGAATTCGAACGCGGCGGCGCCGCGGCGGTGCTGCCCGGCGTGGATGCGGTCGCCGCGAAGGTGCGGTCGTCCGCACCGGAGAAAGGGTGGTCGTTCCGGGAGAAGAGGAACGGGAGCGCTTTCGAGGCGGTCTCCTTCGATACGCTGTTCCGCTGGCGGGAGTGCCCGACCATCCCGTTCGAACTGAATTCCCTGCCGTTCGACGGGCAGTACGATGTTTTTGTCTGCGGCGCCGGGACCGGCGGCGCACCGGCCGCGATCGCCGCAGCGCGCAGCGGAGTGCGGACACTCTGTGCGGAGAAGCTCTCCATGCCCGGCGGCATCTGCACCGCCGGACGCATCGCGAGCTACTGGTACGGGAACTGCTGCGGCTTCACGGAGGAGATGGATCTCGGCATCGGGGAAATGGCTCCGGCCGAAGGGTATACGCCGCTCAAGGGGCATTCCCCGATGGAGCGCAAGATCGCATGGCTGAACCGCGAACTGGCGGATTCCGGCTGCGAGGTCCGGTTCAACACCTTCACCGTCGGCGCATTGAGGGAGGGGCACAGGGTGTGCGGCGCAATCCTCGCCGGGCCGTGGGGCGTCTGCCTCGTCGGCGCACAGGCCGGCGTGGACGCCAGCGGCAACGCGGATCTCGCGGCCGCGGCCGGCGCTCCCACCCGGCCGCTGGTCGAGGGGGAACCGGCGGTGCAGGGGGCGGGGCTTCCGCCGTACGAGCTGGACAAGCCCTGTTTCAATACCGACTATCTTTTCGTCTGCGACAGCGATGTGGTGGACGCTACCGCGGCGTTTACGATGGCGCATGAAAAGTTCGCGAACCAGTTCGATGTCGCGCAGATCCTCGATACGCGCGAACGCCGCCGCATCGCGGGCGAGATCGAACTTCAGCCGACGGACTTTTTCGCGCACCGCCAGTACCACGACACCGTCGTCGTCGCCCGGAGCAACTTCGATACGCACGGCTTTGTCTGCCATCCGATGTTCCTGTTGAAGCCGGCCGGGCACCAACCCTATTTCGCGAACGTCCCCTACCGGGCGCTGCTGCCGAAGGGGTGGGAGGGAGTCCTCGTCACCGGGCTCGGGATCAGCGCGCACCGCGACTGCATGCCGCTCGTGCGCATGCAGCCCGATGTGCAGAATCAGGGCTATGCGGCGGGGCTCGCGGCCGCGATGGCGGTGAAGGAGGGCAGGGCGCTGCGCGACATTCCGATCCGGGAGCTGCAGAAAAAGCTCGTCGAATGCGGAATCCTGCCGCCGGGCGTTCTCGAAGCCGGGGATTCACTCGAAGGGTTCGGGGAGAACGACTCCCATCTGGAAATCGCATCGGCGTTCATGGAGCCGGAGCGGGCGGCCGGGGAGGCGCTGCAGCGCTTCTCCGCCGATTCCGCGCCTGAAACCGCGGCGCTCCTGGCGTTTCTCGGGAACGATGCGGGGCGCGGGGTGCTCGAGCGCGCAATCGCCGCATCCCCGTGGGACGCGGGCTGGAGCTATCGCGGCATGGGGCAGTTCGGAAAGAGCGCCTCGCCGCTCGATGTGCAGATCATGGCCCTGAGCTGCATCGGCGGCGGTGAAGCGGCGGTGCTGGAGAAGCTCGAAACACTATCGCCCGCATCGGAGTTTTCGCACTTCCGGGCGGTTGCGCTCTATTTCATCGCACATCCGTGCGTCGCGGCGGCGAAGGAGCTGTGGCGGCTGCTGGAGTCGAAGGGATTCCGCGGCCACGCTTTCCGGAGCATGGAGGATGTCCAGAACGGAGTGCGCGGCTCGCTCGTCGATACGTCGGTCCGCAATGCGCAGCTGAAGGAGCTGTATACCGCCAGAGCGCTGGAGGCCTGCGACCCGGATTCCACGGTCGCGGCCGAGGTGCTCGACAGCTATCGGAATTCCGTGCAGACCTATTATGCCCTTTTCGCCTCCGGAGAGAATTGACTTTTCCGGTTGGCGAAGTAAATTATCACAGGAGTGAACGGCTGATTTTTTACTGACAACGGAGAGAGGGGCGCTTCCGCAGGGATTTCCGGCGGAGGCGGATTTGTCCATGAGGGCGCCGCATCTGATTCGATTTACATTGCTCGAGCTTCTGATTGTGATTGCGGTCATCGCCGTCCTGGCGGCGATGCTGCTGCCGGCGTTGAACCGGGCCCGCGAATCCGCGCAGCAGAGCAAATGCATCGGCCACCTGAAGCAGCTCGGCCTCGGGGGACTCATGTATGCCGACGATAATCGCGGCATGGTTACGGTGACTTTCATCTGCTGGCCGGACGGCAATCCCGGACAGGAGTACTATTACTGGAAAGACGCGGTTGCGGTCTATCTCGGCAAGGGCGGAGCCTCCGCATATGACCGTGCGATGAGCCGTGACGGGATCTTCTTCTGCCCGAGCAAGCTTTCAAACCTCGGGGCCACGCGCTCGAGCTACGGCGAGAACGCGTTTCTCTCCGGCGGCGGCTGGAGCAGCACATTGCTCGGAAAGGTGACATCCCCCTCCCGGACGCTGCTTTATGCGGAGAGGTACGACCAGGAGGGGCGCGTCACGCCGGCAAGCTGGAACACCACCGGGCAGCCGCGTTTCGACGCTCACGGCGACCGCGCCAACTTCGCAATGTGCGACGGCAGCGCCGCGAGCATCGGCCGGGACGTTTTCTACGGCGAATATACCGCCGAATACTATTTCAGATGGGATAAATGAGAGAAAGCACGCCGGGCCGGCCTGCGGCGGCCCGGCTGTGCCTTACTGGATCTGGCGGGAGATTCCGAGCACCTTGTTGTAGTAGGTCACAAAGGATTTCGCTTTCTCGTATTCCGGTGTGTCCTTGAGCAGCACCATCGCCTCCTTGGAAGCTTCGAGCGCCTTGTCGGGGCGGCCGCAATAGTAAAGGCTGCGCGCATATTCGCCGATGACGAAGCCCTTTTCGCGGTTGTCCCTGAATTTCGGGGCGTTGTAGGCGGCGCGGCAGAGCTTGTAGGCGTTGTCGAGCCGGAGCTGTTCGACAGGCTGGTTCATCTCCTGCTGCGCGAACTTCACGAGCACGATCGGCTGGTCGCCGAACTCCCTGATGATGCGGTCGAACCAGCTGCCGAGTTCGGTCCAGCGCTTTTCGTCGCGCAGGATGGTGAGGCCCATTTCGTAGAGCTTCAGGTTCTTCGGCTGGCGGCCTATGACTTCGTCCAGGAAGCTGAGCGCCTCATCCGGTTTCTGCATGAGGGAGGCGAGCAGCCGGACCTTCAGAGAGACCAGCTCCATGTTGTCCGGATAGGTGACCAGCTCCGCGTTCAGCAGCTTGAGGACGGTCGGATAGTCGCGGATCTTCATCGCATCCATGACCGACTGCGAGAAGTTTTCGCGTTCGATGTTCCCCTTGAGGTCATACTTGCCCCCGACAACCTCGGCGAGCACCGGCTCCAGCAGCGCCGGAGAGCCGCGCCAGACCAGGCGGCCCTCCCGGTCGATGACGGCCGCCATCGGAACCCGGTCGCGTTCGCGCATATAGAGGTTCACGCTGTTGAGCTGGTCGTCCGCCGCGACGGGGAACGGCAGCTCCTTGAGCCGCACGAAGTTCCGGATGGCTTCCGCCGAGTCGATGCCGACGCCGAGAAAGACGACGTCCTTTTTTTCGAACTCCTTCGCGAGCTTCGCGATTTCCGCGAAATTCCTGGTTCCCTGCTCGCTGATCGTCCAGAAGAAGAGCACGGCGTGCTTCTTTCCCCTGAGGTCGGCGAGCTTGACCGCCTTGCCCTGCGGCCAGGCGGCCGCATCGAGCTCCGGCGCGAAAGAGCCGGTGGCCGCGGCCGTCGGCTGAGGCTTCGGGGAAAGGGCGTAAACGCCGCAGACCATGGCGAACGCGGCGAGTGCCGCGGCGGTTCGCTTGAATGTCATCATTTCTTCTTTTTCTCCAACAAGTTGAACCATTTGAAAATAAATTCCGCACAGAGCAGAAAGAGGCCGTTCACGATGAGGATCCACGCGCCCGGGAATCCCTCGAGCAAACTGCGGATCCCCGCGGTGAGGATCGGGACCGCACAGAGCACGAGCGCGATCCGGAACATCCAGCGGCAGATTCTGACCAGGACGGGATTCGGCGCCGAATCCGGCCGGGCCGGGCGCGGGGCGGGCGTGTTTTCCGCCCCGCGCGGCGGAACCGGCCGCTTCAGCGCGGCATAGACCAGCGTTGAGGTCATGCGCTCGAAGCTCACGCCGGAGACCTTCGACGCCTTCGGCACGAGGCTCGTCGCCGTACAGCCCGGCAGGGAGTTGCCTTCGAGCATGTACGGTACGCCGTCCTGCCCGACGATGAAGTCGACCCGCAGGATATCGCGGCAGCCCGCGCCGAGGTAGAGCGCGAGCGCGTCGTCCGAGGCGCGCTTCACGACTTCGGGGGGGAGCGTCCGGACCGGGCAGAAATACTCGGTGTGGCCGTCCTTGTATACGTACTTCGCATCGTAGTCGTAGAAGCCGTGCGGACTTTTGATCTCGATCGCCGGGAGGATCCGCCCGTTTACGATCGGCACGGTGATCTCCACACCTTCGATATACTCCTCCACGAGGATTTCGGGGGCGAACTTCAGCTCTTCCCCGAGCGCGTCGTCCCACTCCGCGGCGGAGTTCACCTTTTTGATTCCGATGGTCGAGCCTTCCATCGGGGCCTTCATGATGACCGGGTAATCCAGATTTTCCGGCAGCTGCCGCTTCTGCGCCGTGACGACGCCCCACTTTGCGGTCGGCAGCCCGAAACGGTCCATCAGCCGCTTGCTGGCGATCTTGTCCATCGTAAGCAGGCAGGCCGCGCTGCCGGAACCGATGAAGCGCAAAGAGTTGTCCTCCAGTACCTTCTGAATTCGACCGTCTTCCCCGAAACCGCCGTGCAGCACAGGGTAGACCACATCCGCGGCCTTCATCTCCGGGTAGAGGCGGCACTCCTTCACATCGGTCAGCTCGACCGTAAGCCCGGCGTTGCGCAGTGCTCCGGCGACGGCACTGCCGCTCAGAAGTGAAATTTCGCGTTCGCTGGACGTTCCGCCGTAGAGCACATTGACCCTGGGGGGGCGCGCTGCGGCGAGCACCTTTTCCGCCGATTGCGGATCGATGAACTTCACCTCGGGCCGCAGGAAGAAGCCGTGCCGCTCGGCGACCGCGCGGCGCACGGCGGAGAGGAGTTCAACATACTCCGCTTCGCTCGCGCCGCCTTCGTTGATGACATAGTTCGCGTGCTCCTCCGCAACCTTCAGCCTGCCGATGCGGAAATTCCTGAGGCCGCATTCGTCGATGAGGCGGCCGGCCGGATCCATCTCCGAGACGTTGCGGAACGCACATCCGGCGCTGCGCCCGGCGGGCTCACGGCGGCGGCGTTCGAGCACCTCGGCCTCTATGGCGGCGAGCTCGGCGGCTGGTTCCGCGTCCGGAAGCGCGAGCAGCACACGCGTGATGAGCACCTCCTCCGGAATCGAGCTTTCACGGTAGCTCCATTTGATTCCGCCGCCGTCTTCCCGGTACGGCGTGCCGTCGAGGCGGAACCCCGCGACTTCCGCGACGAACTGTCCGATGCTTGCGCCGGAGGCGCCCGCATTCATGCGCAGCGCGCCGCCGAGCGTTCCCGGAATGCCTGAGAGCGGGGCGAGACCGCCGAAGCCCGCTTCCGCCGCGCGGCGGGCGAGGTCGGGCAGGCGGAGGCGAGCCCCGGCGCGCAGTTTACCCTCTTTCTTCTCCGTGCCGGAAAAGCCTTCGCGGGAGAGGCGCACCCCGAGCTTCGGACAGGGGGCGTCCATCCCGGCGAGATTGGTCCCCCCGCCGATGATGAAGAGGGGGATCCGGTTCCTGAATGTAAACGTGAGGAAGGCGGCGAGCTCCTTTTCATCCGCGATTTCCGCGAGGAACGGGAGGGTGGAGCCGACGCCGAGCGTCGTGAGTTCCGCATACGGCACGCAAGTGCGTATTTTCAGCTCCGGAAACTCTTTGCGGAGCAGTTCGATCATCTCTTTCATGACAGCTTCTTATATACGTTGGAGGGGTCGAAAAGGGCGGGAGCGATCTCAGTCAGCGAACCGGACTCCACTTTGCGGAAGAAGCAGCTGCGGTGGCCGGTGTGGCACGCTGCGCCGCCCTTCTGCTCGACCTTGAAGATCACGGTGTCGCCGTCGCAGTCGACGAGGATCTCCCGGACGACCTGGTAGTTGCCGGATTCTTCTCCCTTGCGCCACAACCGGTTGCGGCTGCGGGAGAAATAGACCGCCCGCCCGGTGGCGAGCGTCTCCTCCCACGCTTCACGGTTGATATAGGCCATCATCAGGACGACTCCGTCTCCGGCGTCCTGCGCGATCGCCGGGATCAGGCCGCCGGATTTCTCGAAATCAAGCTCGATCACATGCACCTCTGTCTGCTGAGTGGGTTGTTGAATCAATCAGATATAATTTGCCCCGTAAACCGTTGTTTTGCAAGTGAAGAAGCCGTAAAATCGGCAGGAAATGCGATTTGTTCCGGAGTATTGCGGGGTCTCTTCGGCCCCTGCGGAAAAACGCCGGAGATTTTCGCCCGCTTTTTCCGCCGGGCGATGGAAAAAACGCGAAAATGCCGTTATTGTATCTGACAAACTTTGGCTGATTCGGAAAGGAACGATTCATGACTCCAGCGGAAGAGAGTGCGAAGGAACTGCAGTTTTACCGGGACAAATACCAGGTCCCCCATTCGACCGGCGACCTGACGCCGACGGTCTGCCGGTTGTTCGGCGCGCGAAAGCCGTCCTGCTGCGGCGCGGAGGAGATCGCCGGGGTCGTCGATCAGGCGTACCGGCTGATGGGCGGCGACGGCAGGGCCGAAAAGGTGCTCGTGTTCAGCCCGGACGCGGTCGGGGAGGTCCACGCCGGGCGCTTCCCGGAGGCGTTTGAACGGGTCGAAAGGCTCGCCGGGTTCCGGATCCTTTCGGCGGCGGTCATGCCGAGCGTCACGCCGGTCTGCTTCGCTACGATCTTCAGCGGTGCCTCGCCGGCGGTGCACGGCATCCGCAAATACGCGAAGCCCGTGCTGAAGATCGAAACGCTCTTCGACGTGCTGGCCGAGGCGGGGAAGAACGTCGCGATCGTCTGCTGCAACAGCTGCAGCATCGATATGATCTTCCGCGGGCGCAATATCGACTACTATTCGTTCCGCACGGACCGGGCGGCGTTCGAGATGACGCGGAAGCTCATCGCCGATTCCGATTACGACTTCATCCTCTGCTACATGGCCGGTTATGACCACATTTCGCATCATGCGGGGCCGTGGGCTGAGGAATCCGTCCGCGAGCTCATGACGGCGATCGGCCGCTTCGAGCAGCTCGCCGCCGATGCCGATGAGCACTGGGGAGCGTTCAACCGCGCGGTCATCTGGGCGCCCGATCACGGCAACCACCAGATCGACGCCGAGACCGGCGGACACGGCGACGACATCCCGGACGACATGCTGGTCAACCACTTCTACCGGGTCCGCGGTGCGCGGCGATGATTCCTGCAACGGTTTTGAGCGTAAAAAAATGTTTTTTTTGCAGAACGCCGCTTGTAAAAAACCGAATCCGGAAATATATTAAAAAATGTTGGTCCTGAAAATGGGCGTATAGCTCAGTTGGTTAGAGCGCCACGTTGACATCGTGGAGGTCACAGAT
>JABLYX010000002.1 GCA_018265615.1 Lentisphaeria bacterium | reverse complement strand
ACACCGGGTTTTCATCCCGGCAACCGGGGTTCGAATCCCCGTGGGGATGCCATTTCTGGTATCACAGCCGTTCAGTTTTCTGAACGGTTTTTTAATGCCCGGATCCCAGCGGCCGGGAGCTTCGGAAGCCGCCGGCAAGACCGGTTCAGACCTGAATTTTCCTGAAGCGGAGTGAATCCTGTTTGCTTTCACCGAAAAGCGTGATATATTCCTTCCCATTCAGGGAGGGGATGACTTTCCCGTTTTTTATTTCCCGGAACCGCTTCCAGGGGCGAAACAGGATACCGACGAAATTGCAGAACAGAGCTGTACGGCTTGAGAAATTCACAGCATTGATTTTACGGACCGCATATCTGCTGTCGGCTGTTCTGTGCCTGTTTTGCGCCGGATGCCGGGAAAAGCAGGGGACGACCCTGACCATCGTCGGCAGCGCGGACGACATCCGGAAACCGTATATGCTCAAAATCATCGGCATGTACGAAAAATCGTCCGGCAACACCGTCCGCCTGAAGCCCCTGCCGAACGGCAACTTCGAAACCCTGGCGCAGACCATGTTCAGCTCCGGGGAGAAGCCGGATCTCTTCATGCATTTCAGCGGTTATCAGCTCGATACCTACAACCTCGAAGAGAATTTTTTCGATTTCAGCGGGGAGGAGTGGGTTTCCGACGTCGAGGACCTTGTGCTGCCCCAGTGTACCAGGGACGGCAAGGTGTACGGTTTCCCTTTCTGGGAAGCCTCCCTGTCCGGATGCTTCTACAACAAGGCCCTGCTGCGGAAGCTCGGCATCGGCAAGCTGCCGGAAACGCAGGAGGAGTTCAATGCCCTCTGCGATCTCCTGACGGAGAAAGGAGTCCAGCCGATCTACATGGGCGCCGGGGACACCTGGCCGCTTCTGTACCAATTCGCACTGGACCCCGTCTTCGCCGGAAAACGGGGCGCGGAGCTTGTGAAGAAATTGAACGCCAATGAGCTTTCGTACGTGGACATCCCGGAATTCAAGCAGATGCTGATATGGTTCAAAACCGCCGCGGAGCGCGGCTGGTTCGGCAAAACCTGGCAGACCGACCTTTTCTCCCCGAAGCAGACCAGCCGGATGCTCAATTCCGGCAAGGCCGCCATGATCTTCTGCTGGGACAGCTGGTTCTACACCGATTTTCAGACGGATGGAGCAGAATATACGGTCAACGACTTCGGCGTCATGCCGGTCTTCATGGGAACCGCTCCGAAGGGGACCTTCGAAGGCCCGAACATCTCACTGCTGCTGGTGAACAAAAACAGCCCGAACCTGCAGCAGGCGCTCGAATTCATCCGCTTCGCCTCGGTTCCGGAGAACTACAACCGGGCGTTCGAAGGCATCGGCACCATGCCGGTCTTCAGGACGCAGACCTCAAACATCCTGTCGATGCAGTACATTGAATCCCGGGAGCGGATCAACAGGCTCTTCAACGCCTCCGCCCAACTGCAGATCAACGGTTTCTCCCAGCGGGAGGGCGGACAAGCCATCAAGAAATACATGGCGGGCGCCATTTCGCTGGAGCGCTGCATCGCCCTGATGGACGCGGACCGGATCGCCACGGCCATCCTGGTCAGGTCCCGGCTTCCGGGAGGCGGAGGAAAATGAAGAAGCCCTCTCCGAAGTTCAACAGGGGCCTCCTCTGCTCTCAGCTGCTGCTGCTCGCCATATTGGGCGGGCTGGCGCTCCTCCGGGACTTCCATCTGTCTGAATTAGCCGCAGCGAACACCGTACTCCGGTATGCCGGGGAAGTCATCATCGACACCCAGGCGCTGGTGAAGCTGGAACTGAACCAGGCCCCGGATGACCGGGCGGAGGCCGAAAAACTGCGCAAAAGCATTTCCACGCTTCTCGATCACCTCTCCGCCGGCAATCCGGCCATGCGCCTCAAGCTTTTGAACGACCGCGATTACAACGAGGAGCTCAGCCGCCTGTACATGCAGTGGAAGAAACTCGACAGCCTGATCGACGTCTGCCGCAGATCGCCGGAGACTAAGATCCACCTGTTCATGCTGAGCGTTGAATATTACAACCAGTCGAAAGTCACCCTCGCCGCTGCGGAAAACTACTCCGTCCGGGTTACCGGCATCATTCACTGGGAGACGGTTACCGGGGGAATCCTGTGGGGCCTGATCGTGCTGATCTCGCTCTATTTGCTGTATATAAAAATCGGCGGGCGCAACGACGGGCCCGCCCGTTAGCGGTTTCGGGGGAAGTATCATTTTATGGAACAACTGCTGCTGGACAATCTCTACGGCTTTCTGCGCACTGCCGTTCTCTGCATTGACACGGAGGACCGCATCCGGTATCTGAATGCATTTGCGGCCTCCGAGCTGGAGCTCCCGCAGGAGCGCATCATCGGGCAACGTTTCGCGGATCTGTTCGAAGCGCGGGAGAGCACGGTCTCAGGAGGGCGCGCATTGCGTTTCCTGCCGTCCGGAAAATGCTTCGAATTCGATGACGCGGCCGGCAGGAGCGGCGAAAAAATCCCGGTGCTGTCGCGACTCGTGCTCGAAGAGTGCCGCGGCTGGGGAGTCATGCGCTTTGCGGCCGCCCCAGAGAGAGAACAGACGCTGCAGCACGCGTTCGATGATTTCGGGCTCATGCTGCTGGAGGAGGAACGAACGCTTCAGATCTCGGGCAGCAAAACTCCGCGGGAGCTCTTCGGAGACGGGATATCCGGCCTGAAATCGTTCCGGGAAGCCCCGGGCCTCTCCCCCGGTTGCCCGGTGCTCCGCACCCTCCGGGACTCGGGCAATTACCAGAGCGAAGAGCTTATCGGCGGCAGGATCTACCTGATAACCACCCACCCGGTCATCAAGGAGGGGCGGCTCGCCGGAATCCTGGCCGCCTACTTCAACCTGTCGAGCCTGGACGAGATCCAGTCCCGGCTGGTCCAGGCGATGCGGAGCGCCGAGGACGCCAACAAAGCGAAGAGCTTCTTCCTGGCCAATATGAGCCATGAGCTGCGGACCCCCCTCAATGCAGTGATCGGATACTGCGAACTGCTTCAGGAGGGCGGGCTGGCTCCGCAGCAGGTCCACGAGAGCCTTTCCGGCATCAATTTTGCGGGCAACGCCCTGCTGCGGCTGATCAACAATATCCTTGACCTCTCCAAGATCGAAGCACGGCAGATGGTCTTCGTGCCGAAGCCCACCGATATCGTATCGATGATCCAGGAGCTTGAAACGCTTTTTGTCCACTCGTGCCGGAAAAACAACATCGAGCAGCAGTCGGATATTTCGCCGGGGCTGCCGGCGCTGCTGGTGGATGAGCTGCGGCTGCGCCAGATCCTGCTGAACCTGATCGGCAACGCCTGCAAATTCACCCGTGACGGTTTCATCCGGATCATCGTCCGCTACACGCCGGACGGCAAAGGCAAGGGAACGCTTTCCATCGCCGTCGCGGACAGCGGCTGCGGCATCGCCAAAGAGAAGCAGGAGGCGATTTTCAAGCCGTTCACCCAGGAAGACGCCATGACCCATCCGCACATCTTCAAAGGCACCGGGCTGGGGCTGGCGATTTCGCGGGAGATGGCCCTGTGCATGCGGGGGCGCATCGAGCTCCAGAGCGAACCGGGTTCCGGGAGCATCTTTACGCTCATCCTTGAGGATGTCCCCGCCGTCAACGCAACGCCCGCAGCGGCCGAAGCCGGGAGCGCGGAACAGCTGCCGGAGGAATTTCTCGCGAAGCTTGAGGTCCTGTTGGTGGACGACGTGCCGATCAACCTCAGGATCCTTTCCGCCATGTGCACTTCATTCGGAGTGAAGAACCGGTGCGCGGCCTCCGGCGCGGAGGCGCTGAGGATGATGCGCGAAGCAGTTCCGGACCTCGTGATGACCGATATGTGGATGCCGGAAATGAGCGGCGTCGAGTTGCTCGCGGAAATCCGGCGGGATGAAACGTTCCGCCATTTGCCCGTCGTCATCGTCACCGCCGATGTCGAGGCTCACGACAAGGGCATGCTTGAAAAATTCGACGCGGAGATCCTGAAACCGATTTCAAAAGAGAAGCTGCGCAATCTTTTCATCGAGCTGCACAGCCGGCAAACAGAGGAACAGTAAAGATGCCTTACGGAGAAACCATCATATTCCAGTCGCGCATGAAAGACATCATCATCCGGAACCTCCGCGACTGCGGCTGCGGCGATGCCGAGGTCAGAGAGTGCTGGGATGCTTTCCTCGCCTCCGTCGCCGATCTTGCCGCGACCCTGAGGCAGGCGAAAAAGAGCGGAAGCTACTCGGAGCTCCCCGCCGCGCTGGGGCCGTTCCTCGACCTGGTTCAGAACCTCCGGGCGATCGACCTGTCGATGTATGCGAAGAATCTCAGCCTCGTGCTGAAGGCAAAGGATGTGAACGGGGCCGAGCGGGCCGCCCACGACCTGCTGAAGCTCTGTGAAAGATACCTCGAAGCGCCGCCGGAGAAGTGATCAGGAACCCGGGTTTGTCCTCTCTCCCTGGAGCAGGATGGTGTCCTGATCGACCCGGACGACATAGTACCAGTTCATCTGTTCGAGATAGGTGTAGATATAAAATGTTTCGCGCCCGTTCTCCTGCAGGCTCACAAAGCCGAACTTCTTCCGGGTCATCTCTTCGAACAGCGCCTGGTGGTGGAATTGCGGCAGGATCAGCCGGCCGTTTTTGTCGTTCTTCGCCTGAAAAGCCGGATTCGCCGTGTTGATCAGGATGCGCCCGTCGCTGAGCAGCAGCATTTTCTTGAAATACTTGTCCGACTGGTCCTGCTCGATGATGCGCCGGATCTCGTCCAGCGGAATATCGACGCCGGCGACTCCGAGAAACTTCTGCCGCGGAGAGACGATCGCCTTGGCGGCGGTCATGATGATTTTATTGCCGGCGAACGGCTCCAGCCGGGGCTGCTCCCAGGCAACCACGTCGGGATTCCGCTCCGCCCGGAGATACCACGGGCAGCGGCGGCTGTCGAAATCATCGCCGAACGATTCCGAAGCCGGGTAGCGCAGGTTCAGCCCGTTGGAGAAATTCAGGTGCAGCCACAGCAGTGAATAGTTGGATTTCTCCATATTCTCCGGACGGACGGCCTCTTTGCCGACATACGGCTCCCTGTCGGTACAGCCGAGGATGAACAACCCGACAATCTGCCGCTTGAACGGCAGGAGGCTGAGCAGATAGTGTTCGAGCTCCGCCTTCGGTATTTTGCCGCTGTCGGCATAACTCAGGTTCGTGAAGTCGATCCTGGAGTTGTAGTGCATGGAAAGGATGGAGCTCTCCGGCGGCTTCTCCGCCGTCATCTCCGCATGCGATACAAACGGCACGCTCACCTCTCCGGCGCTCTCCGTACCGCCTTCATATGGATGATGGTCGAGGATAAAGGCGGCCTCGGAGGCCAGGACGCTGACAATCTGCTCCGTCTTGTTGATCTGGTTGTTGATCTGCATCGCCACGATCAGGGAGTTGGTGGTCGCATTGTTCAGCGAAGTCTCCCGGCGCTTCTGCAGCAGTTCAAACTGCATTTTCTCATAGGTGTTGAAGCCGATGATACCGAACACGGCGATCAGGAAAAGCTGGACCACCCACCGCGTCAGGCGCTTGTGAATCAGCATCCAGCGGCAGGCGTGCTGAAAAACGTTGTCCGGTTTCGCCATGATCTCCAGCCCGCTGCGGTAGCGCCGGATATCCTCGGCCAGGTCCTCGATCCTCTGGTAGCGGGCATCCGGGTAGATCGCCGTCGCTTTCCGGATGATGTGAACCAGGGCCTTGTCGATCCCGATTCCATAAAGATGCCTGAGCGGATTCATATTGCCGGTGCAGATGTTCTCCAGCACCTCCTTGAGCTCTTTTCCGGGAAACGCCTTCCGCAGCGTGACGATTTCGAAAAGCATGGCGCCCATCGCAAAGATATCGGCCCGCCGGTCGAAATCCATGCCGAACACCACTTCGGGAGCGATATAGTGCGGCGTGCCGGTAATCTGCGTCGCGCCCTGCACCTTGCCGTCCTCCCCCATCACTTTGGCGATCCCCCAGTCGATGATGTAGGTTTCGTGGTGGAAACCGATCATGATATTCTCCGGCTTGAGGTCGCAGTGAACCACCTTCAGCGTGTGGGCATAGCCGAGCCCGTTGCAGATGTCGAGAAAAATATCGAGCCGCCGGGAGAGCGAGGCCCGTTCATCGAAAATACGGACCCGGCTTTTTTCGTAGTAAGCCCGGATTTCATCCAGATACCCGCACAGCGTCTTGCCGCGGATTTTCTTCATGACGATATGGAGATTTTCACCGCGATCCCGGCAAAGGCGGTAGACGGGGATGATCGACGGATGCTCCAGCCGTGCGGTCAGAACCGCCTCCTGCATCAGGTCCGCACTTGCGCCGTGGTTCTTCCGGTAGCTGTCGCGCAGGCATTTCACCGCGACGACCCGGCCGACCTGCTTATCCACGGCACTGATGATGTCGGCCTGCCCGCCGGAGGCGATCAATCCTTCCCGCCGGAAATCGTCGTCGATGATTCCGAGGTTCATCTCTTCGATGCCGGCGACGCCGATATCGGCCGGGGGAACGATCGAATCGTTCCCGTCCGCTTCATTGCTGTCGCCGGCCGGGACTCCGCCGTTCAGCTGAAAGCCGAAGAGATGGCGGAAACGGATCAGGCTCCATTTCAGCGTAGAGGTCGTATTCCGGAAAAACCCGGACGATGCGCGGAGTCTCCGGATACGCTGAGCGGCCTCCCGGCTGATCCTGCCGTCGCGGGCGTCGATCTCAATCGTCTTCTGGATCTCCTCGATGGAGACCGCCTCTTCCCCGGTGTCCGGCTCTTTTTTCTGCTCTGCCATGAAGCTCCCGCATGTTCGGGCGGAGAGGGAAAACCGCATGGCTGCCCGACCGTCCTTCTGATTCTCCCCTGTAATATATCACGATTGTATTGATATGCAATCCGTTCTCCCGGCAATGGCGCAGCGATTTTCACACCTGCGAACGGGCTTTGCGGCCCGAAGAGACCGAAAACTAACTAGGTCAGATTGAATAAAACAGGATTTTTTTCAATTTTTATGCTTTTTTATGTATAACACTATTGACAAGGTCAATTGTTTTTGCTATAATATTAATAAAGTCCGGAGGGAGCTGCTTTATGTCGGATAAAATCACAGAAGTCAGAGAACATATTCTCGGGCAGTTGGAGACGGGCGAACTGGCCGGCGGCGGCAAACTGCCGGGTGCGAAAGAGTTCTCCGAGCGCATCGGGGTATCGCTCGCCGTCGTCCAGAGCTCCTTTTCCTCTCTGGTCAGGGACGGCATCCTGGAAAGCATCCCCCGCAGCGGCACTTTCGTCAGAAACGACTGGCAGGAACGGATCCTGCCGGGCAGTTTCGTTTCGTTCCGCGAATTCTGGCCGAAGCTGATCGGAGAATTCCGCGAGACGATACCCGGCATACAGCCGCTGCACAGCTTCCAGAAAGGGATGTTCGAGGTCCGCACCACACTCGATGTGCAGCAGAACCGGGATGAATATCTCGACCTCGCGGAACTGTTCGACGCCGAATACCCGGAAAAAGCATGCTTCTTCGAAGCTCCTTTCAAGAATTTCCGGACGGACGAAGGAAAATTATTCGGAATTCCGATTATTTTTTCACCGCGCGTCCTCTGCTATAACCCGGAGCTGCTGGCCCGCCTCGGCTGTCCGGAGCCGTACCCCGGGTGGAGCTTCGACGAGTTTCTCGGCTGCATCCGACATCTCAGGAAATCGCTTGAGCCGAACCGGATCTTCAACTGGAGCAATTTTTCCTTCTTCTGGATGAACTTCATCTTCCGGGCGGGGGGGAGCATCATCGACAATGGCCGGGTCATGATAGACGACCCGCGCACACTGGAGGGGATCCTCCGCGTCAGGGCCCTGTTCGAGGCGCTCGGCGTCCGCGAGCTGAAAGCCGGCTGGGACTACGCGAAGCGTTTCAACGAAGGCAGGTGCGCCTTTATGCTCGCCGCCCGCGAGGAGGTTGATTTCAATGCTCCGTGCCGTTGGAAAAACGCTCCCCTGCCGCTGATTCCCGGCGGTGCGGACCTGACGGCCCAGGCGACCGACCTGTTCTGTGTCCGCCGCCATAACGGCGACATCGAACTTGCGCGGAAAATGGTCCGGGTCCTGCTTTCCGAAGCGTTCCAGAACCGGCTCGGAGAGCTCCGTTACGGCATCCCGATCCGCAAAACCTCCGCGATCAACAGCTTTGATTCCAGTGATCCCCGCGATCTGCTGTACCTCTCGGAGATGACGAAGATATCAGCCGGCTACAATGTCGACTCCCCGGAAATCTGCAATCTCATCAGCAACGGAATCGGGGAAATCCTGTACTGCGGCGCCGACCCGGCCGCGGTCGTCGCGGAGCTCGGCACCGTTTTGCGCACGGTTTTACGCCTCAGGCATTTTCCCATAAATCAAACAGGAAGGACTCCGGACGATGGCAAAGAGATTTTTTACATTGATCGAGTTACTGGTGGTAATCGCCATCATCACCATCCTCGCAGCAATGCTGCTCCCGGCCCTCAACCAGGCGCGTGACAAGGCCAAAAGCACCCAGTGCATCAGCAACCTCAAGCAGCACGGGACCTGGATCACGCTGTACGTCAATGATTTCGCGGGGTTCATTCCCGCCTGCGAGTTCCCGCAGTCGACCTCGTGGAGCGGCTTCCCACACAGCCACCCGCTGCAGAAATTCCTGAAAGCCGGATATCTGAACCGGCAGAATTTCTATGCGAGGACAAGAAACAAAGTGACCTACTGCCCCGCCTACGACAGCTTCAAGGGAACGCCGCCCTCCGACATCGGGGAAATCACCATGCCGGAAGACTCCAACTCGTCCGCCCCCTTCACGGAAGGGACCTACGGGTTCTCCGCCCGGGTGCTCGGATACAGCGCCGGTGCGACCAACAACAAGCAGCTCCCGAAAATCGGGCGCTACCGGAATCCCGCGACCAAGCCGGGCTTCCTCGACACCTACGTCAACAGCAACCAGGTGTTCGGCAACCACAGCACCCTCTCCTTCTGGGACCGGAGCAACTGGGTCAGCAAAGCCTCGCCGTACATCAACCCCTGCCACGGCCAGGGCCGCGCCAACGCCGTGTTCCTGGACGGCCATGCCGCAAGCTTCAACATCTATGACTCCGACCAGAAGCTGCTCCAGATGTTCCCGACCAAACTCGACAATATGTTTCTGTAAGCGGACATCATGAAAAAAAGCATGATTCTGCCGCTGTTTCTGGCGGTGCTGGGGGGCTTTGCGTCTGCGGCCGAAATCAAATTCGAAAGCGGATTCGAGGACGGTCTCGTCAAATGGGATATCCCGGAGAGCCGGGCGCAGGTCAGCCTGACCGGCACGGCAGCTTCAGGGAAGCAGGCCGCGGAGATCCGTTTCGACCCCGCGGGCAAGCCGGAGAGGCGCCACTGCGGCGTACTCTGGTCAAAGAAGATCCCCGCGACCCGGGGGATCTACCGCGTGACCGGAAAAATCCAGCTGGCCGAGGGGTACGGCGCAACCGTCGGCATTGAGTTCTACGACAGGCAGAACCGCAAGCTCGGCAACAACGGGTATCATTACGGGAGCGCGCCGCCGTCGAAGGAAAGTTGGCTCAATGTCGACTTCAAGGGTGCTGCGTTCCCGGATGAAACCGGTTATGCGATGGTGAAGCTTTACATCCCCTACGGCGTCAGGCAGACGATCCGGCTCGATGACATCAGGTTGGAACGGCTGCCGTCCGACCCGGTTCCGCCACCGTGGAAACCGCAATACAAGATCCGCCCGGAGGAAAAGGCGAAGCTGACCGCCGCGGATTTTCCGGGCCCGGACGGAATTGTCTATCCTGATTTCACCTATGCCGGGGCGCGCAATGAAATCCTGAAGCGGGCGGGCCGCACGAAAATCCGGCTGAATGTGAAGGACGGCGAGGATATCGCCCGGCCGCTCCGGCAGGCGATCGACGCCCTGCCCGCCGACGGCGGGACGGTTGAAATTCCAGCCGGCAGTTTCCGGATGGGCGAAATGGTGACGGTCACAAAGGATTTCGTCACGATCAAGGGGGCGGGCAGCGGCAGGACGCGGCTCGATTTCACCTATGACGCCGGTGAGAACCGGGTCGATCTCTACGGAATCCGGCAGGGGGACAAAATCGCTCCGGGCCAGCCGGTTCATCTGTACGCCCGCCCGGCGGAACTGCGCTCCCTGAAGCTGGAAGCCGATGGGAAGGAGTTCGGGAAATACACCCGGAGCCTCCACTCCGGCAACCATTCGTTTTTCGTGCAGCGCCTCCCGGGCAATCTGGAAAAAGGGAAGCACCGACTGCGCGGCACAGCGGAATATCTGGATGGCCGGCAATTCACGACGGAGGCCGAAATCATGATCGACCCAGCCGTCAAACCGACTTTGCCGGAACGGGGACCGAGCAGCTTCATCCACTTCCGGGGCAAAGGCTTTTCGTCCGCAGATTACAAAATCGCACAGGACGGAGGCCGCGGGGATTCCTCTGTGATCCTCCGGGATGAAAAGCATCCGTTCAAGGCGGGCGACTTCGTCATCCTGCGGGCACTGGAGACGCCCGCCCGCCGCGCCGTGACCGGAAACGCCTGCAACTGGGGCAGCTTCCGCAGCACCCATCTGTTCATCACAAAAGTGCAGGGGACGAAACTGACCTTCAACCAGCCGCTGCGGCTCGACTATCCGGCCGCGGACGAATCGTTCGTGCGGAAACTCGGCATCATCCGCGGCGGCCGGGTCGAAGGGATGACGCTCGAGACGAAGAACGACTACTGGCTGAACAGCGTCCAGTTCGAATATGCCTCCGACTGCGTCGCGCGCGACCTGAAGGTGATCAGATGCGGCCGCAACCCCGTCTACGCGGGCCAGGCCAAGTTCTGTTCGATCCTCGACTGTGAATTCGACGGCAGCTGGTACAACGGCGGCGGCGGAACCGCCTACGTCGGGTGGGACAACTGCTCCGACTGCCTGACCGACGGCATCGTCACCCGGCGCATGAGGCACGCCCCGGTGGTTCAGTGGGGGGCCTCCGGCAATGTGATCCGCAACGGGAAGTTCTACAACTGCGACTCCCAGTGGCACGCCGGGTGGAGCACGGAGAACCTGTTCGAAAACTGCACGGTCATCAGCGACACCAAAGAGTTCGGCGGGTACGGGAACGCATTTTTCGCCTCATCCCCGGAAGATGGAGCTCACGGTCCGAACGGCCCCCGCAACGTCGTTTACAACTGCGACGCCTATTCCGTCTCCGACGCGGTCTACCTCGGCGGAATGAATGAAAACTGGATTTTCGCCTACAACCGTTTCCGCGTGAAAAAGGGGTACGGATTTTTCTTCAAAACCGCAAGCTTCGACCATATCCTGAAACAGAATGTGGTGATTCTCGAAGACGGAAGTTCACCGTTTCTCCTGCTGGCGACCCCCGACTGCGGCGGCGTGGAGCTGATCGGCAACACCCTCTCCGGCGGGAACGGCAAACTCAGCGCGGGGCTGCACCGGCCGTTGCAGGAGAATGGCAATAAAGTCGTCCCTCTCGATACAAAGCTGGAGCGTCCGCGCCCGAAGGTCCCCTCCATCTACGAATGGCAGCTTAAAAACAAACGGTAAACAGAAGCATCCCCGTGAAAACCGCTCCGGCGGCCTCCACGGGGATACTTTCCTGCCTCTACGGCATATAATAGCGCAGGAACAGCGGCTTGAGCGGCGCGAGCTCCGGAGAGGGCTCGAACGGCTTCTCCGCCAGCAGATCGCGGAACGTTCCGCCTCCGGAGAGCGTGATCCGGCGCGGCTCGCGGTTGTAGTTCACGATGTTGACGAGCCAGGAGCCGTCATGGTCGGGAACCATGCGGAAGAAGATGCCGTCGGTGTCGCCGCCCTCCGCCCGGAGCGTAACCGGCAGCGGTGAAATCGCATCGAGCTGTTTCTTCCACGCTTTCAGCTCTTTCACGGAGGCGAAGGCGGGCATCTGCGGGAGTGGGCGCCCGTAGGAGTCGAACGCCGGAGAACGGCCGGCAGCGAAGAGCTTCCCGCCGCGCGCGGCGAACTGCTTCAACCCCTCCGCCGCCTTCTGCGTGACGTGCGTCGCGTCGGTTGCGATGATCGCGCGGTACTCCCCGAACTCCCCGTTTTCGAGCTGTTTCTCGCTGATGAAGCCGATCTTGTGTCCGGTGAAACAGAGCGCGGCGTGCGTCGCGGTCAGGGACGCGCTCCAGTTCGCGCTGTTCTGGATCAGCGAGGATGGCGAATAGAGGATTCCGATCTGCGGCTTCGCCTGCACGAAGACGGTGATCGGCCCGGCCAGGCGGTTTGCGTCGTACAGCGCCTGCGCATGGGCGACGATGTTCGACGGACGGTGGTGGATGGAGCCGCGCAGCGCGGCGTCCCGGTTGCGCTCGAACGTATTTTCGACCCACACCCAGGTGACGATGCCGCCGACTCCCTGCAGGAACTGCTCGAAGACCGCGGTGTAGACGTGCTCCGGCGGAATCACCCTCTCCTCGCCGTCCCGGATGATGTGGTTCTCGGTGTTCATGATGCGCATCGGGCGCAGGGAGTACTGCAGGTCGTGCGAAAGGTTGATGGCGCTCCACGCGCTGACCCAGCGGTCGAACTTCCAGGTCATTCCGGCGTCGTTGCCGTTATAGTCGCTGAACTCCGCGAAGAGCTCAGGGTCCACGGCGAAATCGACGCCCATCGGCAGGTAGGTCGTACCGATCATGATCTTCACATGGACCGGCATGTCCGGCAGACAGTGTTTCACCTTTTCCGCGAGGAACCGGTGGAAGTCCGCGAACGTGTGCCGCCGGAACTGTTCGAATTCATAGTTGACCGCCGGATTCCCGGCCGGATCGGTTCCGGCGAGTTCGGTGAAGCTCCCGAACTTCCCGCCGGAAGCGCGGTTGAAGCCGGAGATGTCACCGTACTTCTTCTCGCACCATGCCTGGAAAAATTCCCGCGTCATCGGATTCGACCAGATCGCTCCGGCGTAATTCGGTTCGTTCGTGAGCACGATGCTGTGCAGCCCGTCGCGGTAAGGCGTATCGCGCAGGAGCGGCAACAGGCAGTCGAGGTAGGCGTTGAGCATCCGGCGGGATTCCGGCGCGTTGACTTCGTAGTGCGTGAGGCCGTTGCCGCGTTTCAGCTCCGGGTGCCCGTCGAGCCACCAGCCCGGATGGTAGTGCGGCGACAGCAGCAGCGAGATCTTGACGTTGTTTTCGCAGGCCGCCTTCAACGCGGGTTCGATGCGGTTGCGGAATTCGCCGGGATCCGCGATGAAGGCCCCGTTTTTCCCCGGTTTCCGCAGGAAATGGCGGGGGCCGGTTTCGAACTGGACCAGGTTCGCCCCGACCTTCCGGAAATACGGAATGTCGCGGATCGCGTCGGTGAAGTGCCCGTATCCGGCGAAGAACATCGGACGAAGCTCCTCCTTTCCGTCCGTGACGGCCGGAACCAGCGGCATTCCGTCCCGGTAGCCGCGGATGGGCCCGGTCCGGTACTCCGGAGCGGGGAGCGGAACAAAGCTGTCGGCCGCCGCCTCAAAATCCGCAACCGTCCGGGCCAGCTCCGGGTTGACCCGTTCACCGAGTGCAAGATAATATTCGAGCTTCTCCGGCGCCTGCTCCTGCGTGAGATAGCGCTGCTGCAGCGCAAGCTGCCGTTCGATGACGGAACTCCACACAGTCAGCATCGGATGCGAAACTCCCTTGCGGGAGACGGTTTCGCGGCCGGCGTCGAACCGTTTCCGCAACGACGCGAGTTCGGGGAGCTGTTTGTTCAGCAGGTCGATCTTTTCCGCCTCCCCGCCGGAAATCCGGCCGCCCGGCACCGCGAAAGCGACGCCATACTCCCCTTCGGCAACGCGCAGAAGCGGCAGCCGCAACTCCCGGCTGACGATTTCCCCGCGCCGTACCGGCGGCATATCCGCAAGCGGATGCACGGTTTTTCCGCCCCGTTTGTCCGTGAGCTCGGCGGAGGCCGTCCAGCTTTCCCGCTGCTCCGGACCGGTGAGGAAGAGGGTTCCGGCGAGTTCCGCCGGGTTGCGCCGCGAAACCGCCTTGAAGAATCCGGTCGGACGCTCCCGCTCAAACAGCACGAGCACGCTCTGCGTCTTGTTCTTCGAATCGTGGATGCCGCGCTGCAGGAAAGCGACCTCGCGGATTCCGTTGAAATTGATGTTGAAAATAGCGTTGAAGGAAAAGCTGTCGGCGTTCCGGAACTCCGGATTGTCGAAGAGGCTCCACTTCAGCCGGGCGGCGATCCGGTATCCCTCCGGGGTGACGCCGCCGCTGAGATCGACTTCGTCCCGGGTCGGCTGCCGTTTCAGCGTCCAACTGTAGGCCGCGACTCCTGCCGGAGCCGGGGAGAACCCGATTTCGAGATCGTTCGGTTCATGCTTCCCTTCAAAGCTGCTCTCCGGATTGATCCGGATCTGGACCGAATCGAAACACCACATCGAGTTCCCTCCGCCGCCCGTGACATTCCGTTTCGCCACGTCGGCCAGGACGATGATCCCTTCGTCATCGTAGGCGAGCGCGATTTTCCCCCGGAATTTATCCGGGGAAACCATCGGCTTGCCCGTATAGAACTTCTCTCCGGCAGGCAGGGTGACTGTCGCGAAACCTTCCGGGATTCCCGTCAGCGACTCCAGCGGAACGGTCAGGCGTTTCGCCGTCAGGACGCGCTCCGTTTGAAAATCCGCCGGGGTAAGCACACTGCCGCCCACCGGCTGAATCCTGACCTCGTCGATCCACGCGCCGTCCGTCAACCCTTCGGTGAGGATGCGGAATTGCGCTTTGCCGCCTTTGACGTCCTCCGGCGCAAGGGTGAATTCGAATTCGTGTTTTTTCCAGTTTTCGGTGACTTTCGGGTAGAAGCGGATCTTCCAGCGGTCGCCGATCACAAAGCCGAGCTTCTTCACATTCTCACCCTTGATGCTGCAGCTCAGCCGGTAGCGGAGATTGGGCTTCAGCGGGATGGACTGGAAAACGGACGAATAGACGCCGGGTTTCCACTGCGAGGCATTTTTGATGAACAGCGCCTGCCGTCCCTCCGTCGCGATGTTGTCGATGAGGTAAATCGCGCTGCGGGCATTTCCGGGCTGGTGGGTCCAGCCGTCCGGGAGCCCGCCGGGGGCTCCCTCCTCGAAGGAGCCGTTCACGATCGGCTCCGCCCCGAATACGGCGCAGCATGAGACCGCGAGGAGTCCGGCCAGACAATTGAGCAAATTCAGTTTCATCGGTTTCCTGTCCTGTGGGGTTGGCGAATTACAGATTCTGTTCGACGAGCTCTTTCAAAATGACCTTCGTGAAGATGTGCGGGGAGGCTTTCAGCTCCTCCCGGCTTCGAGCCGCGGCGTGGCCGTCGGCATAGGCCGCATTCAGCCGGTTGTTGTGGGCGAGCCACGGGCCGGAGGTGTTGCCGTCCTGTATTTTGGTCGGCATGAAATGGGCCGCGCCGCGGTTTTCATCGACTCCGGACATCCGGACCGTGTCGACCATGAGCTCCGTCGTGCCTGGTTTCGTCATCTTCGAAATCAGGAATACATGGTACTCCGGAGAAGCGGTCTTATAGCGCGCGAAATCTCCATACCTCGTCTTGCCGTACCAGTATGCGGTTCCATCCGCCGCCGGCCGGAAGAAACCGTATGTATACCAGCCGCTGTTGAAGTTGCCGGTGTAGCGGGTGGAGGGACAGTGCATGACCTTCGTATCGTGTGTGTAGCCCAGGTTGTAGAAGATGTTCCCCCAGGTGCCTCTGCCCTGTACGTAAAACACGAAATTATCCCTGAAATCTCCGGCGTACATGAGCTGGAAACTCATGCACTGCTTCAGATTGCTGAGGCAGGAGGCCCCGCGCCCGCGTTCCCTCGCCTGGTTCAGCGCCGGCAGCAGCATCGACGCCAGAATCGCGATGATCGCAATCACGACGAGGAGCTCGATGAGAGTGAACCGTTTTCCCTGTTCCATTTCCGTTTCTCCTGTGTTCCCCGAAAAGTGGCCCCCCCTTCGGCCACGGGCCTCGGGTCTTTCGGGCTGATCGCCCGAAAGCTTCGGGTACTTTCCGGGGGCCCCGCTCTCCGGTGTTCCGTGCGGCTACGCCGTACTCACACCTTCGAGAAAGGCATTGTTAATGTTTCGATGGCATTAACATACCATCTCTGTTGTTTCCGGTTTCGGGCGATATGCAATTGATTCAGTGCCGTTCTTTCGCCGGAACCATGCCGACGGATTTCCGCTCGAACACGACCGGCAGATTCCGCACGGTGATGACCTTCTCCGGTCCGGGATTCATGAAATAGTCATGAATCGCCTCTACGAGCGAATTCGCGCTCTCTTCCGGGCTGCACGCCACAGTCGTCACAGGCGGACTCATATAAAGCGGCTCGCGGGAATAACCGTAGCCGATGACGCTCAGATCGCCGGGGACCCGGATCCCATGCTCGCTCAGCGCGCGCAGCACCCCCTTGCACGAATCGTCGCTGATCACGAAAAGCGCCGTGAAATCGAGCAGGTTCCGGTCAAGATAGCGCATCATCGCCTCGTACGCCTTTTCCACTGCATAGTCCCACGGCCGGTTCCGGCACGGCACGATTTCGACCGTACAGCCGAGCAGCCGCGCATAAGACAGAAAACTGTTGCAGCGGATGCTGACCTCGCCGGAAAACGGTTCGCACGGCAGCAGCCCGAGCCGGCGATGGCCGCGTTTCATCAGGTAATTCACGACGAGCAATGCGCCGTATTCGGAATTCCCGCAGGTGGAGTGCATCGAAACATCCGCCATCTGGCGTTCGAGGCAGATGACCGGCATCGGCAGACGGTTGATGAACTCCACCTCCGTATGAGAGAGCGGCTTCCCCGGCACGCCGAAGATGACGGCATCGGCGGTGCAGCCGGCGAGCAGCCCGCAGACATCGGAAAAGCTCGAGTAGGGGCACGGGGAAAAGAGATAGGTCCCCCGGAACCGTTCGAAAGCTGTTTTCAACGATTCTCCGAGATACTTCGCGGAGTCTCCGGGCCAGTCCGGATAAAGGTAGACGACGGTGCGCAGCATGGAGGTCCGTTTCACGAACACGCCGCTCTTCGGCCGCACCTCGAGCAATCCGCGCTCAGAGAGCTCCATGATGGCGGAGTTGACCACGCGCCGGCTCACGCCGTACCGGTCCACCATCTGGCGCGCCGAATAAAAGCGGCCTCCCGCGCTGAAACGGTTCAGTTCTGTTATCAGTTGCTCTGACAGCTCTTTGGTCTTTCTCTTCAGAATCATCGTTTTTATGAACTCCTTCCACTAATATTATGAGAAGCGTCCGCAGATTTGTCAATTTCTGTCCGCAGATTTTTTTTCAGGCAAAAAAAACGCCCTCCCGGCAAAGGAGGACGTTTTTTGAAAAATACGGAGAGAAACGGTCAGGCCTTGCTGATGCGTTCCGCGTAAGCACCGGTGCGCGTATCGATCTTCACGATATCGCCCTGGTTGATGAAGAGCGGAACCTGAATCTCGTAGCCGTTGTCGATCTTGGCCGGTTTGGTCACGTTCGTAGCAGTGTCGCCGCGGACGCCCGGTTCGGTATCGACGATCTCTTTTTCGATGAAGGTCGGGAGCGTGATTTCGATCGGCTCGCCGTTGAAGAGCAGGAAGTTGCAGAGGCTCTCCTCGATCAGGAAATTGACCTGGTTGCCGAGAGCCTCGGCGGAGACGGCCATCTCCTCGAACGTGTTCGGATCGCTGAAAATGTAGTGGTGGCCGTCGTAGTAGGAGTAATACATCTCGCGTTCTTCGAGATTCGGCTTGTCGATTTTGTCGGTCGGGCGGTAGGTTTTCTCCATGCCGGCGCCGTTCACGAGGTTGCGCATGCGGCAGCGGTAGAGCGCGGTTCCCTTGCCGGGTTTGCAGAAATCGAATTCGGTGATGACCCACGGCATGCCGTCGATCTCGATCTTGAGGCCCTTCTTCAGGTCGGAAGCACTGAACATCTTGGTTTCACTCCTTGAATCAGATGGTTTCTATCATCGGAATTTTTACATGAACTGGATAATATACACCCGGTTACGGCTTTTTTCAAGCCGGAGCCGCACTGATATTCCGGCAGAAAGGACTGAACCGGATTATTTTCCATCCGGCCCGGCCGGGCGCAGCTTGCGGATCTGGTCGCGCAGGTCCGCCGCGCGTTCGAATTCGAGCGCTTCGGCCGCCGTGCGCATCTCGCCGGTCAGCTCGTTGATGAGCGCGTCGAGGTCGGTGTCCGAGAGCCCGAGCTCCGAGATGTCGGTCGCATCGGTGAACATGTTTCCGGCCAGCTTCGGCATCTTGAGCTTCTTTTTCTCCGCAGCGTCGGGCGCGACGATCTCGCCGATCGTGAAATTCCGCCCTTTCCGGATCGTCTCCGGGACGATCCCGTGCTCTTCATTGTAGGCCATCTGCCGTTCGCGCCGCACATTCGTCTGCTCGATCAGCTTCTGCATGCTCGGCGTGATGTTGTCCGCGTAGAGGATCGCGCGCCCCGCCTTGTTGCGCGCCGCGCGTCCGGCGGTCTGGACCAGCGAACGCTCCGAACGCAGGAACCCCTCCTTGTCGGCGTCGAGGATCGCCACAACGGCGACTTCCGGCAGGTCGATCCCCTCGCGCAGCAGGTTGATGCCGATCACGCAGTCGAAATCGCCGTCGCGCAGTTTGTTCAACACCCGGACCCGTTCGAGCGCGTCGAGTTCGCTGTGCAGATAAGCCGCCTTGATGTCGAGTTCGGAGAGGTAGTCGGCCAGCCGTTCGGAGGCTTTTTTGGTCAGCGTCGTAATCAGCACGCGCTCCTTCGCCGCCGTCGCGCGGCGGACCTCCGCAATCACGTCGTCCACCTGCCCTTCGAGCGGGCGGATCTCGATGACCGGATCGAGCAGCCCGGTCGGACGCACGATCAGCTCCACCGGCTTGCCGGAGCGGGCAAGCTCGAATTCGCCCGGCGTGGCGGAGACGAAAATCGTATCGCCCGTGACCTGTTCGAACTCCTCGAACTGCAGCGGCCGGTTTTCCAGCGCCGACGGCAGGCGGAACCCGTGGTCAACCAGCACCTGTTTGCGGTTCCGGTCCGCGCGGTACATCGCCTGAAGCTGCGGGAGCGTCACATGCGACTCGTCGATGACCGTCAGGAAATCGTTCGGAAAAAAGTCGAAGAGGCAGTACGGGCGCGCCCCGGGACGGCGGTTCGCAAGGTACATCGAATAGTTTTCGATGCCGCTGCAGTAACCGATCTCCTTCATCATTTCGAGATCGTAGGTCACACGCTGGTAGAGCCGCTGCGCCTCGACCAGCAGATTGTTCCGCTCGAACCAGGAGACCCGGTCGGCCATTTCGGCCAGAATCGCGTCGGAAGCGCTCTGAATCCGCTCCGGCGGCAGGACAAAGTGCTTGCACGGGAACATCGTGACGAACTTCGGGCGGGTCTTGACCTTGTTCGAGCGGACGTCCCGCCGTTCGATCGACTCGATCTCATCTCCGAAAAACGAGACCCGGATATAGTCGTCGCGCTGCGGCTCATACACGTCGATCACATCGCCGCGCACCCGGAACTCCCCCTTCTCCGGCGCGGTGTCGTTGCGCGAGTACTGGATGTCGACCAGCCGGCGCAGGATCTCGTCGCGCCCGATCGTGTCGCCGACTTCGATCCGCACACAAAGGTCCGCATAATCGTCCGGCGAACCCAAACCGTAGATGCACGAAACGCTCGCAACCACGATCACATCCCGCCGTTCCACGAGGCTCGCGGTCGCGGAGAGGCGCAGCTTTTCGATGTTCTCGTTGATCGAAGCGTCCTTTGCGATATAGGTGTCGGTCTGCGGGATATACGATTCCGGCAGGTAATAGTCATAGTAGCTGATGAAGTACTCCACCGCGTTTTCCGGAAAAAACGCCTTGAACTCGCTGTAGAGCTGCGCCGCCAGCGTCTTGTTGTGGGAGAGCACCAGGACAGGCCGGTCAACCTGCGCGATCGCGTTCGCCAGCGTGAAGGTTTTGCCGGAGCCGGTCACGCCAAGCAGCGTCTGGTAACGTTGCCGGCTGTGCAGATTCTCCACCATCTGCGCAATCGCCTGCGGCTGATCGCCCGCCGGTTTGTACGGCGCATGCAACTGAAACAAACTCATGATTTTACACTGTCTGATATTTAAAATAACGGAAATATGACGGATAAACGACGGATCACGGCTCCTTCGTGATTTTCCTGCGGCGCACCAGGTGATACCGCCCCAGCAGCACACACAGTCCGTAACAATAGAAAAACGGAATAATCAAAAGAAAAACCGGCAATACCACCCAGGCCAGCCATTGACAGAAAAAAAACAGCGTCATACCGAAAAACGTAATGATGTACAGCGGAAAGAAGATCCAGTTGCACAACACGGCGCCGAACGTCACAGTACTCATCATAAAACAGACCAGCCATACCAGCGTCATTATGGCGGCAAGCAGCCCCCGCCTTTTGCGCGACAGCCGCTTTCCCGACCGCTCCAGCCGCCAGCCGAACGCGAAAGGGGCCAGAACCAGCAGGGATGCGCCGATCACAATTACCCATGCCCACATGCGGTAGCACGGCTCCACGAACATCGGGAGAAGCGTCGGCATACTGCATCCGGGACACGCCTGAACAGAAGCCGCGGCCAGGAGCAGCAGAAAGACAGCCGCGAACTTCAGATAACCGGAAAATCTGCCGTCACACATTTCATCCTCCTTCTTATCTGGAATATTCACTCTGCTCCATCGCCTTCAAAGCGGACTGCGTCATCAGCGCCGGCGACGGAATCACCATGCCGGAGGTGTCGCTGCACTGCTGGAACACCCGCAGGTCGAAGACCGGCAGAATCGCCAGCAGATGGTCGAAGATGTCGGACTGGATCCCCTCATACACAGCCCAGCGCGTGTCGTTCGTGAAACAGTAGACCTCAAGCGGAATCCCCGTCGCCCCCGGCTGAAGCTGGCGGACCAGCAGCGTCATATCCTGGCGGATACGGGGATTGCTGCGCAGATACTCCTCGACGTAGGCGCGGAAGGTGCCGAGGTTCGTGACCCGCCGCTCGTTGATCGGCTTGGCGCCTTTTTCTTCCAGCTCACGGTTCCAGTCGGCCAATTCCCGACGCTTGCGCTCGAGATAATCGTTCAGCACCACGAAATCCTCGAGGCGGTGAATCTCCGCCTCGTCGAGGAAGCGCACGCTGCGCTGGTCGATGTAGAGTGAACGCTTGATGCGCCGCCCGCCGATGTCGTGCATGCCGCGCCAGTTTTTGAACGAGTCCGTTATGAGCTTGCGGACCGGGAGCGTCGTGATCGTCTTGTCCCAGTTGCGCACCTTCACGGTGTGCAGTGCGATTTCGATCACGTCGCCGTCGGCGTTCTGGCTCGGCATTTCGATCCAGTCGCCGATCCGGACCATGTCATTCGAGCCGAGCTGCAGACTCGCGACGAGCGAGAGGATCGTATCCTGAAAAATCAGCATCAGCACGGCCGCCATCGCCCCGAGGCCCGAGAGCAGAATCAGCGGATTCCGGTTGATAAGCGTTGCGACGATCAGGATCACCGCAACGGCGAAAATCACGATCTTGCCGAGCTGAAGATAGCCCTTGATCGGCTTGTTCGGCGCATCCGGGCGGCGGTTGTAAAGAATGTCGATCAGGTCCAGCAGCTTCGAGAGCGCCAGCGCCGAGGTCAGCACAATGAACGCGATGCAGACGTTCCGGATGATCGTTTCAAGCGTCTCATGCACGTCCGGAACCGCGGCGGAACCGTAAGCGAGCACCAGCGCCGGAACGATGTTCGCGAGGCGCGAAATGATCGAGAGCCGGACCTTGTTCTCCTCGCTCTCGCCTGCCGGCAGCGAACGCAGGATGCGCGCAAGGCCGCGCAGCAGAATCCGCTTGGTGATCCAATTCACCAGAAAGGCGGCCAGAATCAGGGCGCCGGCGACAACCGCGCTGTAGGCCCACGGATACGGAGCCAGTGAACTTTGCAGCTGTTCCAGCCATTCCATCATGATCCCTCCCCCCTTCCGGCAATATTCCATTCTTCTATAATATAACCCGAAAAGAGAATTTTTAAAGCACGGCGCAACAGCAATCGGCCGGTATTGAAGCTTTTCCGCGAATCCGAACCGGAACGCAGCCGCAATTACCCGGCGGCGCTCCCGCTGAAACGCAGCAGCAGCGGCTTCAGCGGCGGCAGCTCCAGGGCGGGGACGAACTCCCGCTCCGCCAGCAGGTCGCGGAATGTTCCGTCGCCGGTCAGGGTGATCCTGCGCGGCTCACGGTTGTAATTCACGATATTCACCAGCCAGGAACCGTCCCCCGCCGGAACCATGCGGAAGAAAACGCCGTCATTGCCGCCGGCATGATCGACCTTCAGCTCCACCGGCAGCGCTTCGATGCTCCGGACGATCTGTCCGGTCAGGGCCGGAGGAGTCGCCGGCGCGGCGACTTCCGTGCGGAAATCGGCTTTCAGCTCATTGCCGTACTCATCCCGGACCAGGCTGCCTTCGGCGAGCGCGATCCTGCCGCCGGCGGCGACGAATTTTCTCATTCCGTCCCGGGCGGCGCGGGAGACGTTCGGCGCCCCGGCCACATACAGGAGCCGGGTCCTGCCGAACTCGCCGCGCGCCAGCTGCCGCTCCGAGAGAAACCGCGCCCGGTAGCCCGTGAAGCAGAGCGCCGTGTAAAGCGCGTCGACTTCGCCGCGATAGGAGCCGGGGGCGAGAATCATCGAAGTCGGAGCGTACAGAATGGCCACTTCCGGCTCGTAATCGAAAAATTTACGGATCTCCGGCGCGAGACGGACCCCGTCCAGCCCCGCTTTCGCATGGGCCGCGATGTTCCCGGGGCGCAGGAAGATACTGCCGAGCAGGTCGTGCCTCGGATGTTTCCGGGCGAACACGTAATCGACATCCGCCCACACCCAGGTGACGAGCGTGCTCGCGCCGGTGATGAACTGCTGGAAATTGGCGGTATAGATGTGATCGTTCGGAACCGGCCGCGTCTCCCGGTCGGGGATGATGTGGTTTTCCGTGTTGGCGACCGAAGCGTGCCCGGCGGAAATCTGCATCTCGTGCGTCATCGCGCTCAGGTTCCAGTCGGCGGCAAACCGGCCGCGTTGGAAAAAGTAGTTGTCGTTGCCGTTGTAGTCGGAGAAATCACTCATCAGCTCGGGGTCAACCCCGGCGACATACTCGAACGATGAGCTGAATACCATGATCTTGGCGTGAACCGGCATGGAGGGGAGCTCCTTTTTAACCGCTTCGGCCAGCATCCGGTGCCACTCAGCGAAGGTTTCGCGGGAGTACATGTAAAACTCATACCGCGCCGCGGGGTTGCCCCGGCCGATCGAGCCGAGCATCTCATCGTAACCGGCGAAACTGCTCCCGGCAATCCGGTTGAACGCGGCAAGCGAGCCGTATTTGCGATCCATGTGCTCCCTGAACTTCGCCGCGGACCAGGGGTTGTCCGGGTGGCAGTTGGCATACACAGGCTCGTTGGAGAGGCAGATGCTGTGCAGCGCATCAAGGTAAGGGTTGGCCTTGAGCTTCCGGCAGAGCGTCTCGATGTAACGCTGCATCATCTCCTGCGCCTTCGGGTGAGTCACCTCATACTTGAGGAAGCCGGAGGAGGCGGCCATATCCGGGTACTTCTTCAACAGCCACGCCGGGCAGTAATGCGGCGAAATGAGCAGCGAGATTTTCACATCGTTCCCGTGCGCCTGCTTCAGCAGCGGCAGGATGCGGGACTCCAAAATGGAGGAGGCAGCCTCAAACTCGTTCTCCGTCCCCTCGCGGCTGAAGAGGTGGCGCGGGCCGATCTCCACCTGGATCACGTTCGCGCCGATTCCGGGAAATTGCGCGATATCGCGATCGACGTCGGAAAAATGGCCGTAGCCGGAGAAAATCATCGGCCGCCTGGCCTCCTCGCCGTTTTCACTGACGGCGGAGGCAACCGGCCAGCCGTTTTCCAGCGAAACCCGGCCGTCTGCAAGCTTCCATGCGACCGGCAGTCTGCCGCCGCCGCGGAGGAATGCGAGCTGCTCCGCCAGCCCGGAAAGGGTTTCCGCCGTCTCCTGCCGGGTCATGGCCGATTGCGCGGCATAATATTTGCGCTCGTCGTCATCCCGGGCCTGTTCCAGATCATTCAGCAGCCGGGGCAGGCGGCGGTCGAGGATCTTCAGGGGGGCGGAGACATATTCCGAGTAAGGGCGTTCGCCGTAATGAGCGGCGAACTCCTTTTTCAGACGCTCCAGCTCCGAACAGAATGCGGCGACCACCTCTTTCTGCTGCTCGTAAAGGTCGATCCGGGCAGCGGCATGACGTCCCATGGTTTTGCCGTTCACCTTGAAGTCGACGGTGAATTTCCCGCACGCCAGCCCGTCAAGCGAAAGCACCAGCGGGAGCCGCACCAGTTCGCCCCCGGCGACGCCGGAGACGGCCGCGACTTCACGGGAGATGCTTTTCCCGGCGGAATCGGTCAACTCCGCGTCGATCTTCATATCGCCCGCAAGGTTGGCGAGCATCAGCGTTCCCTCCAGCTGTTCCGCGACGGGTCCGGACGGAAGCTCCATCCAGAGTGAGGGTTCGCCGCCATCGAGCAGCGCCTGTGCGCATCCGGCGGCGGGCTGCCCGGTGCCGGCGACGGAGAAGCCGAATCTCCGGTTTTCACGGGCCCCGCTCAGCAATTTCCAACTCAGGCGGACGGCGAGAAAGCTGCCGGAGGAGGTGCGGAAGCTGCGCATCCTGACCGGATGCTCCGGCGACTCCGCGGTGGAAGCCTCGCGGCGGAGGCTGTACGTCCACTCTTTCCCGCCGGGAATAAAGCTGATTGCAAGATCCGCCTTCCCCGGAGCGGCAGGGCGATACGCATCGCCGATGCGAAGCTGAAAAGCCTCCTCCCGCCCCATGTCCGCCAGGAAAATCAGTCCTTCACGGTCTGAAGCGAACGCAATTTCCGGGGAGCGGTTCCCGGAGGACGGCAGCGTCATCACGGGCAGTCCGGCCGGAATCGATTTCAGCAAATTGAAATCCCCGGCAAAGCCGCCGACCTGATAAATCCCGCGCTCCCGCCACATACTCCACGGCCGGTTCGGCCGCACCTTCGGCTCGAGGGAAATCCGGTCGATCCAGACTCCCGGCGTCAGGCTTTCGGAGATGATGACCAGAGGGGCGCTCCGGTCTTTGCCGACCTCGTCCGCTTTCGGGCGGAAGACGAGCTCGTACTCCCGATACTCCGGCCCGAGCGGCTGAACCTGCAGCCGGTGGTTCCATTTCGTACCGGCGGCGACGGCAATGCCCTGCCCCGAACCTTTGGCGCGCACCCGGAGCACATAATCGATTTCAGGCGCCAGCTTCACCGTCTGGGAGAGCGCGCCGTAGACATTCGCCTTTCGCGGGGACGCATTGACGATATGCAGAGAATTTTCTCTGCCGTCAACAGTGAATTTCGCCTCGGCCCTGCCGGATATCCGGAAGGACCATCCCGGCGGGAGTTTTCCCGGCTCCCCCATGAAATCGCCGTTCAGGACGGTCTGCTCCGGGGCCGGAACGAGCTTCACGTCGTCGATGTCCAGCTCCGCGCAGATGCCTTCAACGATCAGGCGGATACCGCAGGAGTCCGGCCCTTCCAACTGCCCGGCCGGAACCCGGAGCGGAAAACGGCAGGTTTTCCATTCGCCGGTCACGCCGCTCACGGGGATGCGGATCTTCCAGTTCTTACCGAACGCCCAGGACGCGCTCCGGACATCGCGGCCGCGCACCGCAAAGGAGAAGATGTAATTCCGGTCGGGCTTCAGCTCCGCCATCTGCGTGAGGACGCCGAACCGGTGCGGTGCTTTGTCCGTCATCCGGCTGACGATCCGCAGACACCTTTCCCCCTCCACGCCCGGCGCGGCGGAGAAAACCGTCACCGGAGCCTCGCTGCGCCGGAAAAAACTCCAGCCGGAGGGGACACCGTCGCCGCCGCTTTCCTCAAAGGAACCGTTCCGCACCAGATCGCCGGCGGCGAGCGAAAGAGCATTTGCCCCGGCCAATATGGCAAAAAAGAGAAATTTCCGGTTCATTACTGCACAATTCTGGCCGCGGCGCCGGGGATGATATAGTAGACGTCGATCTGCTTCTCCCAGACCTTCCACAGCGCGTCGCGGAAATCATGCTGCGTGGAGGCTGCGGCATGGCCGTCGAGAAAGCCCAGGTTTCCGCGGCTGCCGTGAGCGAGCGCGAATCCGGTGTTTCCCGATGCGTTTTTGATGCTCCAGCTGGCATTGCTGTCGAGATTGCGGCCGGCGTCGCCGATCAGGGGGAACGCGGAGGCGCTCCGGACGTTTTTGGGGCGCAGCCCGGTCTCGCCGCCTTTGACGGTCTTATATTTCTCGGGAACGGCTCCATTGGCCGCCGGATTGACCATCCCATAGGTGTATGAACCGATGTTCAGCGGATTGGAGTGCCCGAGCTTCGGACAATAGACGACTTTGTCGCTGGACGTCATGACATCTCCGGAGCCGCCGTACGCGGTGGAATATTTGTTCAGAAGATACATGGACCAGGTAACGCTGTTGTTATAGCCGTAAAAGAACAGAGTATCGTCATTGTCGTCCATATACATCCGCGCCTTCGTGAGAAGCTGCCTGACGTTGTTGGAGCAACTGACTTCCTGCGCCTTGTCACGCGCTTTGTTGAGCGCGGGAAGCAGCATGGCGGCGAGAATCGCGATAATGGCAATTACTACCAGCAATTCGATCAATGTGAATTCTTTTTTCATGATAAAAAATCCTTGGGTTGGAGGTTTCAGGAAATATCCGCAACGGAGTGACGCATGATCAACGGCATTTCGAGGATCATCCTGCCGGGGGGAACCGGGCGCTTTTCCAGTTCCGCCATCAGCAGCTTTACCGTATGCTCGATGATCTCGGCATAGGGAAAGCGCGCAGTGGTCAGCGGCGGAATGATGGTTGCCGCCTGCGGCACATTGTCGAACCCGATCACCGAAAGCTGCTGCGGAATCGACACTTTGTTCTCGAAAGCCCAGCGGTAAACTCCGAATGCCATCTGGTCGTTGCCGCAGAAGATCGCAGTCACCCTGCAATGCCCGGCGAACTGTTCCGCGCCTCTGACGCCGCTCTCTATGGAGTCGTCGCCTGTGAAAACCCGTCTGGGATTAAAGAGAATCCCGTGCTCCGCGCAAAACTCCTTCATCACTTCCACAGTGGGGTCTTCCCGCTCGAAACGTGTGGGGGAAGTAATATAGCCGATGTCGCGATGACCCATGCTCCAGAGATAATTCAGAATGTCACGCGTCAGCTTCATGTAATCCAACACCACCGGGATCGAGCTCTCCCGGATATTGGTCACCACGGGAGTAGCGCCGCAAAGCTCCTGCGCCTCTTCGGGGGTGATGTTCGGCAGCAGATTGATGACGCCGTCCACCAGTCCGGTGGAGAAGCGGCGGAGCATCTCTTCGCCCATCTCGTGATTGAGCCCGGCGAGCCCAACAACGGGCTTGTAGGAGAATTTCTCCAACTCCGCCGCGAGCCCGTCGAGGAACAGCGCCGCGCTGGGATTGCGGCATTCATTGACCACGACGCCGATCAGGCGGGTCGAAGTATTCTTCAACGCCTGCGCATAAAACGACGGACGGTAATCGAGCTCCCGAATCGCGTTGAAGATCTTTTTCTTGACCGGCGTGCTGATAACCCGTTTCCCGCTCAGCGCATGGGAAACCGTGCTCGGAGAAACTCCGACCACTTTCGCAACATCGACAATCGTTGCCGCCCGCTTCTTCATGATTCCGACTTTCATACAAATGTAAAAACGTTTTGATTGTCTTTTATTATGACACAATCAAAACGTTTTGTCAATAAAAAAACGGAAAAAAGCGAAAAAAACAGTTGCCAGGCTGCCGACGCCTGCAACGGCTGTCAGTGTACCGGCAATGCCGATGACCTGAATTTTAAAAGTTTTCAGGAGGCGGAGGGTTCCGTGCAATATCCGGGCCGGTAACTGAGCCAGACGATGAGCACGGCATCCGCACCGTTGCATCCATATTCATAAACCGCGATCTGCCGTTCGTCGGCAGCGACTCCATAACAGCGGTCGCTTCCGCTTTTTTCCACCTGGTTGGCGTAATAGGTTCTGTCGTCCTCCAGAAGCTTTCCCCGGGCGCCATTGGGCAACCGGCACTCCAGATTGATGTAATCACCACTGAGCAGATTCAAGGACTGAACCGCCGCCAGTTCGGGAATGCCCAGTGAATGAATCCGCTGCAGAATCGTGCCGGGATCAATCGCCAGAATGGTCTCATTCAAAATCGTTTTTCCGCACAGGTTTTCGGCCATTTTCCTGCCTCGCCGCAATTGGGGGTTCGTTTTCGGCGGAATCGTCATAAACCTATTTAACAGGCAGAATTTCCAACCAGTAGCCGTCGGGATCGGAGATGAAATAGATGCCCATTTCCGGGTTTTCGTAGCAGATGCAGCCCATCGCCTTATGCTTCGCACGGGCGGCTTCGTAGTCGTCCGTCTCGAAAGCGAGGTGGAATTCGTTGTCTCCGAGGTTGTAGGGGCGGTCCATATCCCGCATCCAGGTCAGTTCCAGCAGATGGCTGCCTTCGTCGCATTTCAGGTAGACGATGATGAATGAACCGTCCGGCGCGGTGATCCTCCTCGTCTCTTTCATGTCGAGCGCCTCAGCGTAAAAGCGCAGACTCTTTTCAAGGTCGAGAACGTTGAAGTTGTTGTGGATCATTCTGAATTTCATGACGCGTTTCCTCCCATGTTCATTTTCGGGAATATAATCCCGCCGGAACGGAAATACAAACCGGAGAGAAGGTGGAAACAGCGAAAGATTCGTATCTTATTCCACTTTTTTACCGATTTTTTTCAATTGCCTCTTGACAAAATCAAACCGGTTTGCCATAATATAGTCAAACCGGTTTGACAAACGACAATGAAAGCAGGAACGACAATGAGCGGTCATGTGACAATAGCCGACGTGGCGAGCCATCTCGGCGTTTCGAAAAGTACGGTTTCCCACGCCCTGAGCGGCAAGCGCCGGATCAGCGCCGAGGTGCAGAATCAGGTGATGCAGGCTGTCAAGGAGCTCGGCTACCGTCCGAACTTCGCGGCCCGGGTCATGAATACACGCCAGACCGGGCTGGTCGGCGTTCTGGTCGACAGCCTGAATAATCCGCACACCACCGCTTTGCTCGAGGAGCTCGGGCAGGAGTTCTCGCGCCACTCGATCCAGATGGTGCTCGGAACCATCGACCGGATTGACGACGGGCGCGCCCTGCTGACGAAATTCTGCAGCGGCATGGTCGACGGCATCCTGAATACCCTGCCGGGACTCGATGAAGATGAAGCGCAACACCTCGCCGGCAATGTACCTGTCGTCACCTACTGCCGCCACAGCGAGGCGCCGCTCACCATCGATTTTGCCGCCGGAACTCGAACGGCGCTCTCCTATCTCTCCGAACTCGGCCACCGCAATATTGCGATTATTCCGTCGGAAAGCCGGGCGCAGCATGGGCAGCCGGATCCGTGCCTTACTGCCTACAGCGAGCAGCTTGCGCTTTCCGGCATCGCCCCGAGGATCTTCCTGGCTCCGGAGGGAACCCTGCAGGCCGGATACGAAGCTGCCGATGTGCTTTTCGCAAGTGACGCCACCGCGGTTCTCGCCGGAAACGACGCAGTGGCCGCCGGCCTGATCCGCCGCGCGATTGAGCGGGAAATCCGTCTGCCGGAACGCATGTCCATCATCGGCCACGACGATTCGCCGCTCGCGGTCATGACATCGCCGCCACTGACCTCGCTCCGGCTGCCGATCGGCCCGATCGCGGCCCACACGGTCCAGGTGCTGATGCATACGGTCAATCCGGCAGAACCGATGCCGGAAGCGCTTACGATCGTCCCGGAACTGGTTGTCCGAAACTCAACCGCACACATTTAGCCACCATACAAACGGAGGGATATTATGGGGAAAAGGCTTTTCACATTGATCGAACTTCTCGTCGTGATCGCGATCATCGCAATTCTCGCGTCAATGCTGCTGCCCGCCCTGAACCAGGCTCGCGGGCGAGCCAAAAAGATCAGCTGCGTCAATAACATGAAGCAATTGACGACCGGCGCACTCACCTATGCGACAGATGGACAGGACTGTATCCCCTTCACCCTCAACTGGGGAAGCCATTTCGAAAACTGGGTTTCCATTTTCACGCACATCGGCTCCAACAGCGGAGCGATGGATTATTCGTCGCCCGGCCTTGTCCCGCGCAATCTGCTCGTCTGCCCGGAAACCGCCGTAAAGGTGGAAAGATCCGACATGTTCAAATTCACCTACGGCATGATGCGAGCCGGTTCAACCGGACGATATTATGACCGGACCGACTTCTGGGGAAATGTATTCTGGTCAGGGACAAAGGATGACAAAGCATTTAAAATCAATCGCATGAAGCGAGCCAGTTTGTTCCCGCTCTTCGCCGATACAATGCGTGCCCCCATGTCCTGCGGGACCTGGCAGTTCATTCCCGACAGCGATCTGGGAGAGGATACGCGCGTGGCTCTCTGGCACGGAGAATTCACGAACCTCGCGTATGCGGACGGACATGCAGGAACCCACAACCGCGGGGAATTGCGTTATTCCGAATGGCGGTTCAACAAGCTGTACTCCTCCTCCGGCGGAGCAATCAACCTCTGATGAAACGATCAGGAATATGCTGAAATGAAAAGATCCATCTTCTTCCTGTCCCTTGCGGTTCTGTCCGGCAGTTTCACAGGGAACACCGCCGAGCTGCTGGTCAACGGCGATTTTTCCTCCGGAACGGGAGCCGGGACTCCGGACGGCTGGCGCTTTTACACTGCCGGCAAAGCAGAAGCTTCAATGCAACGCATCACGGCGGAAGACGGACTTTCCGCCATCCGGATCACCAACCGCTCCGGCAAGGCCCCGAATGTTTACGGTGCCCTCGTCCAGGCTTTCAAAGCGAAACCCGGAATCGAATACCGGCTTTCCGGCCGGATCAGCGGAACCGGCAAACTGATTATCGCCGCCGGAGAAGGGTGGCGCACCCGCTTCAACGTCCGTTCGAGTCAAAATGCATGGCAGGACTTTTCATACCGGTTCAAGTTCGGCCCCGAGCAAATCGGGCCCGCAGGGGCGGCGCCTCTGGCAGTCATCAGCGAGGAACCCACGGCAGAGCTCCGGCTCGCCTCCCTCTCCCTGTCCTCACCGGATGACGGGAGTACCGATATCGGAAACCTGTTGAAAAACGGCTCCTTCAAAGCCGGCCCGGACAACGGAATTCCGGATGGCTGGACATTTTCCCGCTCCGGCGGGGCCGAGGTCGTCATCCGCAGCGGCGCCTCAGGAAAAACGGAGGAAAAACAGGCGCTGTTCCTCTCGAATTCCTCGCCGCGCCGACCCAATGTCTTCGGAGCGCTGCAGCAGCGGATCAAGCTGAAGCCCGGTGTCGCTTACGAACTCTCCGGCACGCTCAAAGGACTCAATGCCGCTCCGCTTCTCTTCTGTATCGGCAAAGGTTGGCACACGCGGCTCCGCACCCCCGCACCGACCTCGGAATGGGAGCGGTTCCGGATGACGTTCACACTGACGCCGGAACAGCTCGAAGCGGACGGATCGGTTCCGTTCGTCATCGTCTCCGAAGAACCGTCCGGAGAGATCCGGCTGGATGATTTGTCGCTCTTTGAAGCCGGACGCCGCGTGCTTCCGCCCGCCGCGTTCCGGAAAAACGGCGTCTGGCGCGTTCCCGGTTTCGCCCGACCACTGGTGGAGTTCTCCGCCATTCCCGCCGACCTGCCGGTGCTGACGCTCCCGGCTTCGGAAAGTGATTCCGCTTCCGGGAAGATGCCGGAGAAAGGCGGTTTCTCCGGTCGTGCCGCCGTGGCCTATGATGCGCAGGGACTCATCTTTTTTGTGGAAGCAGACGACTCCACTCCGAATATAATGATCGGAGAACAGATGTGGCGTGGCGACAGCGTCCAGATCCGTATCGACCAGGCCGGAAAATCGAGTCCGGGGCCGGAAGAAAGTGATCTTGAGTTCGGACTCGCCGTCGACCGCGATTCCCGGGTTCACACCTGGAACTGGGTCAGCTCGGCGGAGCTCCCCGCCGCCGAGATTGAAACGGTCGGCCGCCGTACCGCCTCGGGCTGGTTCGCCGCAATCAGACTGAACTGGACCCTGCTCCAGGCCATGGAGTTTCCGGACCGGCGTTATTTCACCTTCAACATCGTTTTCAATTCTTCCGATGCACCGGGGCGGCGCGACGTCTATTTTCTCACGCCCGGATTGCATGACACGAAATCCGCGACTCAATATCTCCGGGCGCTGCTGGTCGCACCGCAGCAGCCGACCGGCGGAGTGAAGCAAGGGGAAACGACCGACCCCGAATGTTTCACCGGCACACTCGCTGCCACAGAGCTGCCCGCCTCCGCTCCGCTGGAAGCAATTCTGACCGGCTCCGACGGAAAATCGGTACGCCTTCCGCTCGGCGATACAGGAACCGCTTCCGGCGACTCCGTGCTGCTGCTCAATTACCGGCTGCCTCTCAACAACGTTGCGGAGGGAGCGGTATCATGCTCTTTTCTGGCCGGAGGTACTCCTCTGGCGAACTTCCGGGCGGTCAAATCCGATCCGGTAAAATTGCAGCGGAAACGGCTCGACGCTTCCGTCGCCAAATTCGAAACCCTGAAAAAAGAGTTTGCCGAATTCTATGGAGAACGCCCTTACTCTGAGTATGTCGCCATGCCGCTGGCCGTGCTGGACGATTCGCTTGCCGAGTGCCGGGCGGGGCTCCGGAAAGCGGCGAACCGTGAAGCGCAGCTGCTGCATGCCCGGCGGCTTGCAATGGTCCTGCCGTCGGCCGAATCGGCGCTGGACGAGCTTGCCGGGACGCTTGCGGAGCTCCGGACCGGGCAGCAGCTCCCGGCAACATGGCGTTACACCTCCGGACCGGTCGAACTGGAAAACGGCTGGCCGTATGCGGAGCTGACGGCTTCCGACGGCCGCCGGGAACGCCGTCCGGCCATATTCGACGGTTACGGGCATTTCAGCAATATGCGCTCCTCGTTCGCGGCATTTCCACGGTATGCGGCCAATATCGTCCAGCTTGAATACGGGCCGAGAAGTATTTTCCCGCGTGAGGGAAGGACTCAGGAATTCGAGGCGGATTTCTCCGATTTCGAGAAGAATTTCCGGCCGCTGATCGAGAGCTGCCATACAAACAATCTCTCACTCTGCCTCCTGATCTCTCCGCATTATGCGCCGGCGTGGTGGTTGGAGAAGCATCCGGAAGTCAGATCCGATTCCGGATTTTACAAATACAACCTCCTGCATCCGGAAGCGCGGAAAATGATGGCGGCGCATATCCGTGCACTGATCGCGAAGCTCCGCGAACTTCCGCATCCGGAGGTAATCCACAGCATCTGCCTGCAGAATGAGCCGGTCTACTCCCCCGCGTGGGACGATGCCTTCACCCGGAGCATGTTCGAGAAACGCCCAGTCCGCAAATCCGATATCCCGGCCGGAACATTCAACGACACGGTCAATGCCGAATGGATCGCTTTCCGCAGGCAGGTTATGAATGAATGGACGAAATTCCTGGCGGAAGAGGTGAAAAAAGCGTGGCCGGGAATGCCTGTCCACTCAAAGATCATGATGATGAATTCGACCTTTGCGGATCACGGCATCGACCCTGAAGCGTTCGCGTTGTCGAGCGATTATAACGGCAACGACAACTATGCGAACTGGAAAGAGGGCGGTTATATTTCCGACTGGGTCAACATCACTGCCGGAAATGAGCTCCAGATTTCCATGAAACCGGTCTCCGTCGCCAACACGGAAAATCATATCATCCGCGATGCGGAGACAAGGCCCATCCCGAACGAGCATATTTACGCAGCCAACTTCATGCAGCACCTGACCGGAGCCTCGACGCTGATCACCTGGGTATGGGACAGGCATTCGCCGGAGGACGAAAAAAGTATCGTGAAAGACCTGCGCGGCAATATCGCATTGCGTCCCGGCAATATCATCGCCCAGGGGAAAGCGCATCTTGACGCCGCCCGGCTCGCCCCGGAGCTGCTGCGCTTCACGCAAAGCGAACCTGCCGTCGCGCTGCTGTACAGCCCGACAACGCTTCAATTCGATCAATCCGGCTGCAAGCACGCCCTCTACCGTTTTTATGCGGAAACCGCATTCACCGGACACCGGGTCCGGTTCCTGAGCGAACGCCAGCTCGCTGCCGGCGAATACGGGAAAGTCCGGCTTCTGCTCGCTGTGGGGACACCGAATATCAGTGACGGAGCGGCCGCCGGACTCGAACGTTTCGTCCGGCAGGGCGGACGCGTCGCCGCGGACCGGTTCAGTCTGAAGCGCGACGGAAGCAACCGGGAACGCCGACTCTCCTTTACGCCGGAGGCGCTTCCGGATCTCATCAAAGCGCCGGAACTCCGAACACGCTTCTTCGAGACGGTCGAGCACGTTCCATTTCGTGTTGTCCCGGAAACTTCCGGCGTGTTTTTCCGGGCGGTTCCGGCGCAGGAATCCGGAAAGTGGCTGATCGCCCTGGCAAATTACAACGCTTCCGCGGTAAAATTGCGGCTCGAAGGCGCACAGGCTCTGACCGACCTGATCGCCGGGCAGGCTTCTCCCTCGGAATTTTCCCTGAAGCCGATGCAGATCATGCTGCTGAAAGCGGAATGACCGCCGTCACCGGTCGAGCCTGACGGTTGCGGTCACGGGCATGCCTTGGCGCAGGTTTTCGCCGGGCTCGTCGACGATGATCCGCAGCCGGTAGACAAGGTCGGTCCGCAGCGTGGCGGTTTCGACGCTCTTCGGCGTGAATTCCGCGACCGGCGAAATAAAACCGATGCGCCCTTCATACTCCCGCTCCCCGGAGTCGGTGCGGACCGACACTTTCATTCCGGGGCGGATCCTGCCGAGATCCGGCTCCGAAACATACGCCCGGACCCAGACCGGCCTGTCGAGCGTCAGCGTAAACACCACCGCCCCCGGATTCACCACGGCTCCGGGCTCCTGAACCCGGGTCTGGATGATCCCGCCGCTTGGAGCATGCAGCACGGCGTCGTCAAAATCCTTCCTCCGGCCGAGCAGCTCCGCCTCCGCCGCCTTCACCTCCGCGCGGGCCGATTCGATCTCCTCTTTGCGGAAACCGGCTTTCAGGAGCCGCAGCTTCGCGGCCGCATATTCGACCTGGGCGCGGGTTTCATCCCGCCGCGCAAGCGTCGCATCGAAATCCTTCTCTGCAACCGCGTCAGTCTTGAGCAGCTGTGCATTGCGTTCATGGTTCACAACAGCGTTGCGTTCGGCCGCCTTGAACATTTCGACGGCGGCGGCGGCCTGCTCAATCTCTTCGGGGCGGGAACCGTTCTCCATCTTCTCCAGCTGCGCCTTCGCCCGGCCGAGCTGCGCCTCCGCCGCTTTCAACGCGGCGAGATAAGTCGCATTGTCGAGCACCGCAACCGTCTCCCCGGGCTTGACCCGGTCGCCCTCGTCAACTTCGAGCGCCTGAATGCGGCCGCCGATCCGGAAGCCGAGATTCACCTGCCGGACGTCGACGTTGCCGTACAGCACGAGCCGGTCATCCGGCCGGCGTTCGCGCCAGGCCGCGACTCCCCAGGCGGTTCCGACGACAACGGCCGCCGCCAGGGCAAGATAAAACCATTTGTTCCTTAAAAGCGCGTGCATGATCTCTCCTCTTCGCAGTCATTACGCATCAGGCATGCCGTCACCTCTCCGGCACACCTCCGTTATTTCACCGTCATTTTCCGATGCTGAGCTTGAAAAACGGCGGTTGTTACCAGTTGAAGAACGGCATCCAGCGCAGGAGACCGGTTTCCGAACGGTTCACGAGGCCGATCTGAAATCCCGGCGCGCTTTTGCAGTTGTAAAGGCCGAGCTGGAACACCCGGCGGTCCACGCTGTAGTTCTCAAGCCCCGCCTGCACGACGAAGCCGGGACGTTCGCCCGCCGGTTCCCGGGCCGGATCCTCCAGCGGGGCGCCCGTCACATTGAACAGCGCGAGCTGTACGCCGCTGCCGTATTCCGCCTGGTTCAGCAGCCCGGCAAGCTGAAAACCGTCCGCCCTTCCCGCGAGGTTCCCGAATCCCGCCGCCTGAAAACCGTCGAGATCGGTCGAGCGGTTGATGAGCCCGGCAAGCTGGACGCCCCTGCAATCCTCCGCCGAATTCGCCCCGGCGGCGGCCTGCGCGGTCGCAAGCTTCCACGCGATGTTCACGAACCCGAACTGCATCCCCTTCTGCTCCTGCACCTCGCCGTACCAGCCCGCCCAGATGCCGTAAATACTGCTGTATTCGAAGTTTTCTCCGAAAAAACCGAGCTGGAGCCCGCCGAAATACTGCCCCTCCGGAACTCCGGTGAGGCTGATTCCGACCGTCCCGGGGCACTCCGCGCCGGGATCGCAGCTGACCATGTAAACTCCGATGCGCGGCGGCCACTCAAGCACCGGAACCGGCGGCTTCTCCCCGGCTCCGGATTGCGGCGGAGCATCGGCGGCAAAAGCCGCGAATCCGGCCATCGCGGCCGCGAACAGGAACAACTTCAGATATTTCATTTTACTCCTCCCGGAAAAGATTGCACGAACCACTTCCATATCATATCGCGGCACACCCGGAAATGCAAGGTTCGGATACCGAATATGCCGGAAAAGTTCGGATATCGTGAATATTCCGGCTTGCAGACGAAAGCCTCCGGCTGTATAGTATAGCGGATTCTTATCGAAAAAAATTCAGCAGGAGAGACGGATATGTCCTACCAAAAAATCAAGGTTCCGGCCGGAGAAAAGGTCACCGCTGATGCGGCGGGCAAACTTCAGGTGCCGGACAACCCCATTATCGGCTTCATCGAGGGCGACGGCATCGGGCCGGACATCACGGCCGCGTCGATGCGGATCTGGGACCGGGCCGTCGAAAAAGCCTATGGCGGCAAACGGAAAATCGCATGGATGGAGCTGTTCGCAGGCGAAAAGGCCAACCGGGTCTACGGCGGGGAGCTGTGGCTCCCGGGTGAAACCGTCGATGCGATCCGCGAGTACCTCATCGCGATCAAAGGGCCGCTGACGACTCCGGTCGGCGGCGGGATCCGTTCGCTGAACGTCGCGCTGCGTCAGGAGCTCGACCTCTACGTCTGCCTGCGCCCGGTGCGTTATTTCAACGGCGTACCCTCCCCCGTGAAGCATCCGGAGAAAACCGACATGGTCGTCTTCCGCGAGAACACCGAGGATATCTACGCCGGAATCGAATGGAACGCCGGAACCCCCGGGGCGAAGAAGGTCATCGATTTCCTGCAGAACGAAATGGGCGTCAAAAAGATCCGTTTCCCGGAGAGCTCGAGCATCGGCGTGAAGCCGGTTTCGGTCGAAGGCAGCGAGCGGCTGATCCGCGCCGCGCTCGATTACGCGATCGCCAACAACCGCCGGAGCGTCACGCTGGTTCACAAGGGAAACATCATGAAGTTCACCGAGGGCGGCTTCAAAAACTGGGGCTATGAGCTCGTGCGCCGTGAATACGCGGATAAAGCCGTCGTCGCGGCCGATTGCGACTGGAAGGCGCCGGAGGGCAAAATCCTTGTCAAGGACTGCATCTGCGACGCGTTCCTGCAGCAGATCCTGACCCGTCCGGACGAATATGACGTGATCGCGACCATGAACTTGAACGGCGACTATGTCTCCGATGCGCTCGCGGCCTGCGTCGGCGGCATCGGCATCGCGCCGGGCGCGAACATCAATTACATGACCGGGCACTCGCTCTTCGAAGCGACCCACGGGACCGCGCCGAAATACGCCGGACTCGATAAGGTCAACCCGAGCTCGCTCGCGCTCTCCGGCGAAATGCTGCTGCGCCACCTCGGCTGGACCGAAGCCGCCGACCTGGTCAACCGCGGCATCGAACGCGCAATCACCGACCGGGTCGTGACCTACGACTTCGCCCGGCTCATGGAGGGAGCGACCGAAGTCGGCTGCTCCGGTTTCGCCGAAGCGGTCGTTGACCGGATGTAATGTAATCCGGGGGAGAGCATTCTCCCCCCTTTCAACCTTTAACAGCGGAAGGTGAGTATAAAGATGAAGCTGGTATCCATTCTGAATGAAGAGCTGATCTTTACGAACGTCAACGGCGTCAGCCGTTCCGGAATTTATGCGGATATGCTCAAGAAGGCGCAGGCGGTCCTCGGGATCCAGCTGGACATCGACCGGATCGTCTCCGGCATGATCGAGCGCGAGGACACACTGCAGATCCCATACGAAGGGTGTGCGATGCCGCACCTGCGCGGCACTGAATTCGATGATCTCTATATCATCATCGGAGTCCTGCCGAAGCCGATCCACTTCAAGGAGAGCGACGTTGCGCCCTGCAGCCTCGTCGTGATGTCGCTGATCTCCCCGGATACCAGCGACCTCTACCTGAAATCGCTCTCGGCAATGGTGCGCCACCTTGCGCAGCCGGGCAACCGGGAAAAGCTCGCGGACGTGAAAAACGCAGCGGAGTTCCTCGAAATCCTGCGCGAAGCGAATGTAACCGTGCGCAGCAACCTCGTCGCGGAAGACGTGATGGTCTCCGGAGAAAGCGTCCTGCGCGAAACCGACACCCTGTCGACCGCGCTTGACAGCTTCAGCCGCGATGAAAACACCACGATCCCGGTGCTTGACGGAAACGGCCGCCTGGTCGGCGAACTGACGGCGATGGACATCCTGAAAAGCTTCATTCCGGAGTACATCTTCCGCATGGACAACCTCGACTTTCTCACGAGCTTCGAGCCGTTCAACCGGATTTTCCAGGAGGAGAACCAGCATGTGGTCCGCGACTACATGCACGCCCCCCTGCTCACGGTCCACCCGGAGACGCCGCTGATCCAGTTCACCGTGAAAATGGTGAAAAAGGGTGTGCGCACCTGTTTCGTCGTCGATGCGGACCGCAGGTACGTCGGCGAAATCATGGTCAAGCATATCGTCAAAAAAGTCCTGCGCGGGTAAGAGCGGCGACTTATGGAATACTCGACCCTGATTTTCTGGATAGGTACGATTGTTTTCGTCGGGACCTATATTCTGATCGCCTCCGAGAAGGTGCATAAAACCGTCGCCGCCCTCATGGGGGCGATGCTCATGCTGATTGTCATTCTCCCCGGCCCCGGCCACAGTACGCCGGCCGGAGAAGCCGTCACGGCGGAAAATCCGATTTCGGCGCGGGAGCAGTTCAAGCAGGAGCGGGCCGGCGCGCTCGCCCAGACCGAGCAGGCCATGTCGGCCGCAACCGGGCGGAAGAACATGATCCGCAACGCCGAACTGTATGACAAACTCGACACCTTTTCGCGGTATTCGAACTTCGACGTGGTGTTCACGCTGGCGGGCATGATGCTGCTCGTGAACCTGCTCTCCGGCACGGGACTCTTCCAGTATGTCGCGATCCGGTGCGCGAAAGTCGCAAAGGGGCTGCCGATCCGGACGATGATCCTGCTGGTCTTCGCAACGGCGTTCCTCTCGGCATTCCTCGACAACGTGACGACGATCCTGCTGGTCGCGCCGGTCACGCTGCTGGTGTGCAACGAGCTCGGAGTGCCGCCGATCCCGTTCCTCATGGCCGAAACGATGGCCTCGAACATCGGCGGAACCGCGACCCTGATCGGCGACCCGCCGAACCTGATCATCGGTTCGATCGCGGGGCTGAACTTCGCTGACTTCCTCATCAACCTTGCGCCGTTCATCGTCGTGGTGATGATCATCTACTGCATCTGCCTCTGGATCCATTACTCCAAGCGGATGCATGTGACGGTCGAAAAGCGCGCACTCATCATGGAGCTCGACGAACGTGCGGCCATCACCGACTGGGGCAACCTGCGGCGCGGCGGAATCGTGATGGTGCTCACCATCATCGGCTTCCTCGTCCACGGCGCAGTGGGGCTCCAGCCCTGCGTGGTGGCGATGGCGGGCGCGACGCTCGCGCTCTGCATCTGCAAGGTCGACGTGGATCACGCCCTGGAAAAGATCGAGTGGAGCACGCTCTTCTTCTTCATGGCTCTGTTCATTCTCGTCTGCGGCGCGGAGTTCTGCGGACTCATGGAGAAGATCGGCGGGCTCATGTCGCTGATGGACGGCTGGCCGGTTCCGCTCGTGGTCCTGGTCATCATGTGGGTCAGTGCGATCGCGGCGGCGGTCATGAACAACGTTTCGTTCACGGCGGCCATGGTGACGGTCGTGGCGACCTTCATCAGCAGCACCCCGGCGTTCAACAACAGCATGGCGTGCCGCGAACTGCTCTGGTGGGGGCTGGCCCTGGCGGTCTGCCTCGGCGGCAACGCGTCACTGGTCGGCGCTGCGGCGAACCTGGTGACGGTCGGCATCGCCGAGAAAAACGGCCATCAGGTGACGTTCTCGGACTTCCTGAGATACGGAATCCCGGTCACAGCCGGCAGCATGGTGCTGGCCTCGGGCTACATCCTGGTACGTTACTTCATGCTTTGTGTCTGAAACAGCAGGCCGCCGCCGCGCCGTTCCTCACCGGACGGCGCGGCGGCGTATTTTTCTTCCGGCCGCTTTCAGCAGCTCATGCAGCCGCGGCATCTGCGCCGCCGCCATGACGGCGATGAGCGGCAGCGCCGGAAGCTGGTAGCGCGGCGCAACGATCGGCCCCGGCAGAAAGAAATAATACTCGACGAACGCGAGGAAAACCAGGACCCAGTACCAGTCGCGCCGGATGTACACGATCCAGCCGGCCAGCTTCCACGCCGCGAGCAGGTACATGACCAGCATGACCGCGAGCAGCGGAACGACGGGAAGCAGCACCCAGAGCTTTCCCCCGAAATAGTGATTGACCGCCGCTGCGATTCCCTCCTTCTGCATCACGTCCATCGTACCGCGTCCGGCGTTGGTGACGCCGAGAATCTCAAAAAAGGTCGGCGCATCCGGAAAGAGGATATGCGGGCGGAAATGCTGCGGCAGCCAGGTGAACGGATGCGTGAAAATCAACTCCCGGAATCTCTTCAGCCGGTAATCGCTCCGGCTTTTGATATCGGGATACTTTTCCGTATCCGCGAATTCGAGCTCGAGTTCCGCGAGAATCTTCGTTTTTTCCTCCTCGAAGCTTGAGCCGTTGACCCCGGCGAGCAGCATCGCGCCGTTCTGATGATACATCGCCCCTGTGTTCGTGTCGATCGACCAGCCCGCGCCAAGCGCCGCGTTGCGCCCCATCCACGGCAGCAGCGGGAGCAGGAAAACAGCCGACCCGGCCGCGGCGGCCGCAAGCTTCCTTTGCCAACTCAGCTTCGGCGTCACAGCGACGAGGAAGAGCGCCGGAAACACCCAGACGGAATTGATCGGCCGGATCAGCGCCCCGGTTCCCGCAAGGAACAACGCAAGGACGAACCAGCGGATATCGCCTTTGCGCCGGAACTTCCCGTAACAGCCGAACATCAGGGCCGCAACCAGCCCGAAGAGCGTGTCCGAAAGCAGCATCGGAGCCTGGGCGATCATGGTCAGGTTCAGGACCGCAAAGCCGCACGCCCACAACCCGGTGCGCCGGTCGAACCAGACCGCGCCCGCCCAGTAGACCGCCAGCGGGATCAGCGAACCGGCGACGACCAGCGCAAGGGCGAGCGGCGCGGCTGCATCGGTTCCGAAGAGCCGGAAGACGAGCGACGCGAAAAACGGGAAGCCCGGAGCGCGGCCGCAATTCGGCGCCCCGCCCGGTGAATCGAGAAAGCTGCCCTCGACGGCGAGCGCGCGGGCCGGGCCGAGATAGCCCGGGGTGTCCGGCCGCGAAAAGCACGCCTCCGCATCTCCGCAGAGGCCCGGCAGTGCGACCGCCAGCCGCAGCAGGAACCCGGCGGCGAGAAGAATCAGCAGAATGCGGTTCTCATACAGAAAACGCCGGAACGGGGAGGGACGGTCACACATCGGTATCTTCTCCGTAAGATTTGAATTTCATTATTTTTTACTATAGCATGAAAAATCCTCCGCGCCACAATTGAGCGCGGCTTCGCCCGGAAACAGCGCCAAAAGAGGGGAATTAAGTTGTTGTGCAGTTTGACTTTTACGAAAACCGGGCTATATTTCAGAACATCGATAATTTTATACCTGACCCTTAACATAAACTAAAGGAAAGTCAAAATGATCAAAGTTGGTATCAACGGTTTCGGTCGCATCGGCCGGATGGTCTTCCGCGCCGCGGTCAAGAATTTCAGCAAAGATATCGAAATTGTCGGCATCAACGACCTGCTTGATCCGGACTACCTCGCCTACATGCTGAAGTACGACTCGGTTCACGGCAAGTTCGAAGGCGAAATCGCCGTCGAGGGCAACACGCTCGTCGTCAACGGCAAGAAGATCCGCCTGACCGCCGAGAAGGATCCGGCCAGCCTGAAGTGGAACGAAGTCGGCGCCGACGTCGTCATCGAATCCACCGGCCTCTTCCTGACCAAGGAAACCGCCGAAAGCCATATCAAGGCCGGCGCGAAGAAGGTCATCATGTCCGCCCCGTCCAAGGACGACACCCCGATGTTCGTCTACGGCGTCAACGACAAGACCTATGCCGGTCAGGCCATCATCTCCAACGCGAGCTGCACGACGAACTGCCTGGCTCCGATCTCCAAGGTTCTCGATGACAAGTTCGGCATCGTCCGCGGCCTGATGACCACGGTCCACGCCGCCACCGCGACCCAGAAGACCGTCGACGGCCCGTCCAAGAAGGACTGGCGCGGCGGCCGCGGCATCCTCGAGAACATCATCCCGTCCTCGACCGGCGCCGCCAAGGCCGTGGGCAAGGTCCTGCCGCAGCTGAACGGCAAGCTGACCGGTATGTCGATGCGCGTTCCGACCTCCGACGTCTCGGTCGTCGACCTGACCGTCGAGCTGAAGAAAGCTGCGACCTACGAAGAAATCTGCGCCGCGATGAAGGAAGCCAGCGAAGGCGAACTCAAGGGCGTTCTCGGCTACACCGAAGAGAAGGTCGTTTCGACCGACTTCCGCGGCGAAGCCCGCACCTCCGTCTTCGACAAGGGCGCCGGCATCCAGCTCGACCCGACTTTCGTCAAGGTCGTCTCCTGGTATGACAACGAGTGGGGCTACTCCAACAAGGTTCTGGAGATGGTCCGCGTCATCTCCAAGTAATTACATCTGAATGTAATTCCCTGAAAGGGCGGGTGGTAATAGGCCGCCCGCCCTTTTTGTATTAACGGTCCAAGAAGCGAAGAGAGAGAAAACCATGGATAAGAAAACGCTCCGCGACGTCGATCTCAAAGGCAAGCGCGTGGTCATGCGCGTCGATTTCAACGTTCCGATCAAGGAAGGAGTAATCAAGGACGACACCCGTATCAAGGGTGCGCTTGCGTCGATCAAGTATGTGCTCGACAACGGCGGCAGTCTCGTGCTGATGAGCCACCTCGGCCGTCCGGCCGAAAAGGGTTATGAGGCCGACTTCAGCCTGAAACCGGTCGCGGAATACCTGTCGAAGATGCTCGGCAGGCCGGTGGCGTTCGCCGCCGACTGCGCGAATGCCGACAAGGAAGTCGCCGCGATGAAGCCGGGTGACATCGTCATGCTCGAGAACACCCGTTTCTACGCGGAAGAGCAGGGCAAGGTCAAGAAAAAAGAGGGCATGAGTGACGACGAGTACAAGGCCAAAAAGGCCGAAATGAAGGAAAAGCAGCTCAAGCTCGCCGAAAAGCTCGCCTCCTACGGCGACATCTACTGCAACGATGCGTTCGGCACGGCCCACCGCGCCCACGCCTCGACGGCGGTCATCACGAAGTTCCTGAAGCCGGCGGTCGCGGGCTTCCTGATGGAGAAAGAGATCGCCTATCTCGGCAGCGCGGTCGAGAAGCCGGTCCGTCCGTTCGTCGCGATTCTCGGCGGGGCGAAAGTCTCCGACAAGCTCGCCGTAGTCAACAACCTGCTCACCAAGGTCGACACGCTTATCATCGGCGGCGGCATGGCTTACACCTTCCTGAAGGCGCAGGGCCATAACGTCGGCAATTCGCTCTGTGAGCTGGATCAGCTCGACTACGCGAAAGAGATGATCGCGAAGGCGAAGGAGCTGAAGGTCAACTTCCTGCTTCCGGTTGACAACGTCGCGGCCGACAAGTTCGACGCCGAAGCGAACACGCAGATCGTCGGCGACGATATTCCGGACGGTTGGATGGCGCTCGATATCGGCCCGAAAACCACCGAACTCTACGCCGATGCGATCAAAAGCGCGAAGACCGTGGTCTGGAACGGCCCGATGGGCTGCTTCGAGATGCCGAAATTCGCGAACGGCACCTTCGGCGTCTGCAAGGCGGTTGCCGAGGTCAAGGCCAACGGCGGCATCTCGATCATCGGCGGCGGCGACAGCGTCTCCGCGGTGAACAAGTCCGGACTGGCGGACAAGATGAGTCACATCTCCACCGGCGGCGGCGCCTCCCTCGAATATCTCGAGGGCAAGGAGCTGCCCGGCGTGGTTGCGCTCACCGATAAGTAATTGCCGGAACGGGGAGAATCCTCCGGATCCATCGAAAGCGGTTTTTGCCTGATGCAAAAACCGCTTTTTTTCCACCGGGCGATTGATAATTCCGCCGCGGAATGGTATTATAGGCGGCATGACGAAGAAAACAGTGTTGATCTCATTGCGTGAAGCAGCGGCCAGACTCGGCGTCTGCCGCGCCACGATACATAACTGGATCCGCCTCGGAATCCTGATTCCGGAGAGTTCCGCCCCTTACCGTTTCGCCCCGGAGGCGGTTGCGGCGTTTCTGCGGGCGCGCAGGGACGGCGAGAATACCAAGCTGACCCGGCGCGCGAACAAAAGCCGGTCCGGAACCCGCCTGGTCCGGGGCCGATACCGGGAGGCCGCCCGGGCCTTCCTCTCGCTGCACCTGCGGCTGCCGGGCGCCATGTACGCGGCGGCGCTGAAACGCCTGGAAACAGCAGGGGAGGTGGAGCTCGACGGCGCGGATCCGGTCTGCTTTCTGCGGAATTCCGTCGAAGACACGATGAACCGCTGGCGGGGACGCCTGAAGACTCCGCCCGATGAGCGGATGGCCCGTTTCATGCAATCACTCCCGGAGATGAAAAACGGGGAGTCGCTCGGAGAACTCTATCAGACTCTCGCCTCCGTCGGGCGTCGCGCAGTCAGCGGAACCTATTACACGCCGACCAGGCTCGTGGACGATTCGCTGCGTTTCGGCCGGGGCGCCGGGCGCTATCTCGACCCCTGCTGCGGCAGCGGGCATTACCTGGTCCGGGCCGCTGCGGTGCTCGGACTGGAGGCGGAACAGATCTACGGAATCGACTGCGATCCGATCGCGGCGGAGCTGGCCCGGGTCAACCTCCTGCTCGCATTTCCGGACCGCGAGTTCACGCCGCGCATCTTCCGGGGAAATGCGCTGGCCGGCTGGGTCCTGAGGGCGGAATACGGCACATTCGACTTCGTAGCGACGAATCCGCCGTGGGGGGCCGGATCTGAAGAGGGGGAAGAGAGCTTCTCACAGTTCATCCGGCAGACATTGCGTTTTCTCGGAGAGGGCGGCCGGATGTCGTTCCTGCTGCCGGAAGCAGTGCTGAACATCGCCGCCCATGCCCCGCTGCGGCGACAGCTGCTGGAGTCGTGCCGGATCGATGCGATCAAACTGCTCGGCCGCCGGTTCCCCGGCGTATTCACGCCGGTGGTCCGGATCGACGCCGCGCGGCTCCCTGCTCCGGACGGACATGCCATCGCGATCCTGCACCCGTCCGGCCGGACCGAGCAGCCGCAGCACCGGATCGCCGAGCGCAGCGACTGTGCGATCGAAACAGGCGTATCGCCGGAGGAGCGGGCGCTCCTGAACAAGTTTTTTCAACAGAAGCATGTCACGCTGGCCGGCAACGCCGATTGGGCGCTCGGCATCGTAACCGGAGACAATGCCCGGCTGCTGGCCGCCTCCCCGGAGCCGGATACGGAGCCGATCCTGCGCGGCTGCGACATCTTCCCGAACCGCCTTGCCGCCCCGCAGCGCTGGCTGCGCCGCGGGAAATTGCAGCAGAGCGCGCCGTTCCAACTCTATCGCGCCGTTCCGAAACTGGTCTACCGCTTCATTGCGAAGCGCCCGGTCTGCGCCGTGGACCGGGAGGGAAGGCTCACACTGAACAGCGCGAACCTGCTGATTCCGCGTCTGCCGGATTGGCCGATCGAACTGATTGCGCGTTATCTGAATTCTGAACTCATCGGCTTCCTCTACATCAAGCGGTTCGGGACGTGTAAAATTCTGCGCAAGGATCTTGAGGCGCTGCCGTTTCCGGCGCTTTCTGACTCGGACGCGTCTGAACTGCTGTGCGAAGATGGGCCCCTGTTCGAAGAACGGCTCGGCAGGATATTCGGCCTGACGCCGGAGGAACACCTGCTCGTATCCCGGCAGTTTCAGTAGATGCAAAGCAGCGTGAGATAATCATCGGTCACGGTATCCGGCAGCATAGCCAGCGGAGCGTCGGCCGGATTCAGGAACTCCGGCCGGATGATCGGAAAACGGGCGGCCAGCGTCTCCGGGCTGAAGCCGGGCAGAGTGACCCGGAGCCGGATCTCCGCTCCTCCCTGCCTCCGCAGCGGCGACAGGGAATCCAACTCCACCTCGACGGGTTTCCGCAGTCTCCGGCGAAGATATTCGCCGGCGGCGCGCTCCAGCTCCAGCAGCGGCAGGCGGCGTTCTTCAATCAAAAGCTCATTCATGGACGGAGCATCGTCCGCATGAAAACAGGACTCCATGACATCCACCTCCGCCGCAAGAAACAGAACTCCGTTCAGAACCGGAATTCCCAACAGCCGCTCCGACTCAAACAAAGCGCCGTACGGAGCCTCCAGTCCGATGAAAATGATCCGCGACCCTTCCGGCAATTCAACCCGGCATCCCCCCTTCGGCAGCTTCCCGGGCAGCTTCCGGAACCAGGAGCGGAACTCCTCGAAACGGCAGCTCCGCCCCCAGAGTGTGAACTCAAACCGCAGCCGGCCGGTCTCCTGCTGCCGGGAACAGTTTGAAAGCGACAATGCGACTCCGACTTCATCCGGCTCGAGAACGCCATAGCGGATGCGTTCATAGTCCGGCAGGATCCGCATATCGCTGAACCGGCAAATCAGCGCCCGTTCCACAGTCAGGATATTGACGGCCTGCTCCGCGCGGCCGCAGAGTGCGGACAAAGTTTCTGTGCGAGGATTCGATTCATTTTCCATGATTGACATTCTCCCGTTGTTTCCAGCCGTAATCGGGCTGTCGATTTTATACTCGTTTCGGTTGAAAACTTGAAACCCGCCCATCGTTTCCGGCGGCTTTTTCACCCGATGCTGCATCGGCCTGCGAAAAATAACGAAAAAATCCGCAGGGGAACCAACTTCGCATTTTTCAGGATTCTGACCTCAACAAGTATACATCAAAAAAATTGTCAACCTTTAGCCTCACAAAACGAGTTTTCAAACCGTGAAATGGGAAAAATGCGATTTTCTGCCAACGCTGACGACGCATGCAGCGGGAACGGCACAAGGCGGAGGCCAAACTGCAAGATAACCGTTTCCGCAGAGCATTTCAACCGGAAGTGGCATTCCCGGGAGAGAAAGTGTCCCGTTTTCAAAATGACGGGAAAGTACCGGGAAAGAAACGGATATCCTATCCGGCGGAATGACAAAAATTTATAATTGCGCACAATAACCGAATAACGGATGCGTTAACTGTGCAAAGGACTCTTCCGAAGTCCCGCAACCCAACCCAGGAAAGGTCGGAACCATGAATAGGAAGTTGACATTCCCGCTGGCCGCTTTTGCTCTCTCACTCAGTCTTGCCCCGCTTCCGGCACCGGCCGGGGACGAAGCCGCGCCTCCTCCGCCGCCGCAGGAGCGCCCGATGCCGGGCATGGCCCCGCGCCGTCCCGGCCAGGGCGGACGGGCTTTCGGCATGAACGAGGAAGAGCGCGCAAAGATGGCGGAGCTCAACAAGAAAGTGGAAGAGGCGCTGACCGCATACCGTGCGGAGCCGAACGACACGACGAAGGCCGCCCTGAAAACCCAGGTCTCCGCCATGTTCGAGACCCGGCAGAAGCTTGCGGTCGAACGTGCGGAAAAGATGCTGGCCCGCGAGAAGGAACGGCTCGCAAACAAGGATGAAGAGGTCGACAAGCTCGTCGAACGCATCGTCCGTCCGCGCCGGGACAAACCGCAGGGCCCTCCGCGCAGCGAGCACATGCGGCCGATGGATCATGAGATGTTCGGCGCGCCGGTCCGTATGGAGGAGCCCCGCTTCGGCGCCGACAAAAAAACGGACAGGACGGGAAAGCGCCCTGGAGACAACAAGGGGCCGCAGGTCCGTGCCCTGACTCCGGAAGAAAATAAGCAGGCCCAGGAGATCAACCTCAAGTTGATGAAAGCCGACTCCGTCACGCCGGAAGTCACCAAGCAGGTTGAAGCGCTCCGGGCGATCCATCAGAAAGCGCTGACCCGTCAGAAGGAAGCGTTGGAGACGGCGAAGAAAGATAAGAAAGACAGGAAGCAGATCGAAGCACTGGAGCGTTCCGTCGAATTCCTGACACGCAGCGTGGAGAACATGAAGCAGCCGGAAAAATACCTGAAGCAGCTCAAGCAGCGCGCCGAACGCCGCGGCGCCGCAAAGGAAGACCCCAAAAACGACAAGAAGTAATCGGTTTACAGGCGGAACGGCGGAACCGGATTTCTCCGGCTCCGCCGTTTTTCTGTTCCGCCCGGTTACCGGTCCAGGCCGTACTGGTTGTAGAAATACCGGTTCGTTTCTCCGGCGCCGGCGACCGAGCCCCGGATCTCGCCGAGCCGCTTTTCCGTCTCCTCCGGCATCGTGCTTTCCGGATAGATGTATTCACACTCCGCAACCAGGACCATCTGTGATTTACGGGTCGACTCCGATTCGACCTGAAACAGGTAGCCGAGCACCGGAATGTCCTTGAGGAACGGGACCCCGGTCGAACCACGCACGACCTCCCGCTTCTCCAGCCCCCCGATGACGAAGCTGTTGCGCTGCGTCGAGATCATCACATCGGTCGTGACCGCATTGCCCTCCTGGATGCGCGGCGCACCGGTCGACTGGTAACCGATGAGCGAAGAGTTGTTCAGCGTGAGCTTCAGCATGGCCGCCTCGGGAGCGATGGAGGCGGCTTTGACCGTCATCGTGAAACCGAAGGAATTCGGATCGCGCGTGACGCTCTGCTGATTATCCTTGCCGACGGCGATTTCGGTCTTCTGCTCCTCCTTGCCGAACGCCTTGAGGACGGCATCGAACATCTTCGCGTACCATTCCCCGGATTGTTCTTCCGTTTCCGGAGCCGGAACGGTCGTATCCATATAGAAAAGCTGGGTCTTGCGCTGAAGTGTGCTTGCCGAGTTCTGACGGACCGTCACCTCACCGGAGTGTGCGATCCTTCCCTTCCCTTTGCTGGTCAGGAAATCGAGATAACGCGTATTCCACTTCGGGTTGAAGTGGTAGAAGCCGGTCCGTTCGGAGCCCTGCGGCCTGGACATCGTGCCGCCGTAAGCCGCGGCCCAGTTGTCGCGGTATCTGCCGCCCGCGCTGAAGAAATCCATGCCGTCGTTGTTCTTCCACGACTGAAAATCGAGCCCGAGCTTTTCGTCGTTTTCCGCATACAGTTCATACACGTTGAACCTGATCCTGATTTCCGGGAGCGGCACGTCATAGCGGCGGAGCATCTCTTCGATGTTCTTGCGCGAATATCCGGCTGTATTGAAGAAAAGGCAGTTCAAATCGGGATCGAGCTTCACTTTATCCTTGCCGCCGATCAGCTCCGCCGTGTCGCCGGAGACATTCATGCCGACCTTCTTGACCATTCCCTCGAGAACACTCGCCGGAACATTGGCCGGAAAATAGACGTATTTCGGCTGGCCGGAGCTGTTCAGCAGCCCGGGCCGGTCGAGCCGTTCCACGATGGCGTCGATTCCCATGCCGTTCTCATTGCTCCTGAAGCGATACTCCTCTGCCGAAACAAACAGCACCCCCGTGCCGTCTTCGAACTTCAGGCATTCCACGGCCGTATCGCTGCCGTATACACGCTTAGTCTGAACCATCTCGCGCAGATAGGTGCGCAGGGCATACGGCTCGGCATGCTTCAGGAGATAGGTCCGGGTGACGACCTTCGGATCATTGTTATCCCGGATAAAATGGACTTCCCCGACCTTTTCATTCAGATCGACGCGAAGCTGGGCCTGGACCTGGGTATCCATGTAGCTGGCCGTGTCGAAATTATTCTCGTTGCGCGGGATGCCGGGCGAAGGCAGCCTGCGCGTGGTGGCGTCAACTGTGCCCGTGACGGTGCTGTCGGTATAGAACGGGGCTGAAGCAGAATCCCCCGGCGCGGCGGCCAGCGGCAGGACAGCAATGCCGAATGCGGCGATGAAAGCATATTTTTGAAACATCTCGGTCTCCAGATTATCGTGTGGCGTTCTGCGGAATCAGTTCACTGAGGGATTTGAGCTGCCCGCCATATTCGGACGGCAGGCTCTCCGGATGCGCAAGTATGGTTTTTGCGGTGACGAAGAAGTAGGTCTTCTCCCTGTTGACGGTCGTTGTGCTGAAAAGGTATTTGAGAACCGGAATATCGGAGAGGAACGGGACGCCGATAGTCTGCTCGACCTCGCTTTCCTTACTCCAGACCGTAAGCAGTTTCTCTTCCCCGGAGAGCAAATTGCACTCCCCGGTCACGGAGCTGACCTCGGCGAGCTCCGCGCCATAGTTGTTGCGCTCAACCACATCGGCGGTACGGATGAGGTACTGAAAGGTCACAAGCGCCTGCAGGTTGCGGTTCCAGTCCGCCGCCGCATCCGGCAGCAGCCCGGTTTTCGCGTCGGCCGGCCCGCGCAGATTGATCCGGGGAGCCGTGACCGTGAGAGAGAGCGGCGGAGGGGGCGTATCGGAATTCAGAAGCGGATTGGAGGCTCCCGGCCCCGACTCCGGCTGGTTGATTCCGCCCTTCATTCCGACGCCGGAAATGCCGACCTGGAGCTGGTCGTTATCCCGCTTGAAAATCGCCTGCGACTGCGGGGAGAAACCGACGGAATAACTCGCTTTCTCGCTGTTCGAAACCGTCAGCGTCGCACTGTTCGCGATATCGGCCCGACCGTTCTGCTCAAGAACGCGGATGAAACTCGCATCGAACTGCGGCGCGATGAAGAACGCTCCGAATCCGCCGGAGGCGGCCGAAAGCGCGGCCGAACCCGCCGAATCCAGGCTCATTGCATTGAATCCGGCCTGCAGCAGATCGAGGCCCGGGCCATTGCGCCAGCTGAGATAATCGATGCCGAGATCACGCAGCGTGCTGTCGCGCACTTCATAGACCGTAAACGCGATATTGGCCATCGGGGCCGGCCGGTCGAGCCACGCGAGATATTTCAGAAGATCGTTGCTTTTGTTGAAGTCGTCCTTCCAGTAGATGATATTCGTGGTTGCATCATATCCGACAAATGAGTCCGCTCCGCCGTTGACGCCGGTCCCGGTCATGATATCAACCATGACCTGCGCGGAGCGGAATTTCGCCGGGTAGATATTGCGGACGATGCCGGTTCCGCGGATCGGGTCTCCATCCCCGCTGCCCGCGATCCGGGAGGGGCGGTCGAGCTTGGCGAGCAGGTCGTCGACATAAGGCATCATCTTGACCGGGCAGCTCACGGTCAGCAGCTGTTCGTCCCCGGCTTTGTAATTGATGCGATTCACAGTCGACTGCGTGTTGTAGCGCTTGACCACGCCGAGAAGAAACGGCGTGACATCATTGGCCTTCAGGTGTTTGAGCTGATAGACCTTGGAAACCATGTACTCCTGCGCGTCGTCCTGGACAAGCCGGATCGTTCTTGAGGTTTCCGATTCCGGCGGAGCGGCGGACAGGACGGCGGGGAGCATGCCCGCCGCAGCGGCGATTGCCGCGAAAGCTCGATTCATGTTGTAACCCTTTCTATATGGTTGGGAACTTTTCACGGCATACTATAGCCGAAGTCTGTTAGCTCCGCATGAGACGGAGGTTCCTTTTCGGTTACAGTCGGAAGAAATCACAGGATTGCACTCCTGAATCCGGCCGCAATACTTGTAAATTCACAGTTGACCGTTTAAATTAAAACATTACGGTTATCATGCAAAAGGAGGGTTTCATGAAAAAGTCATTCGTGACGGCCATGCTGGCCGCGGCGATTCTGGCCGGATCCGGGTGCAATACTTCGGTCGTAAGTTCACAGCCTCCGGTGGAGGGGCAGACCAGTTCGTCCGGCTCCCGCGTCGTGGCCAACCTCGAAGGCAGCAACTGGGGGCTTTTCCTGTTCTACTATATTCCGCTGTGGAGCGGCAATCCGAACCGGCCGAACCGGCGGGATTACATCACATGCCGGAACCGGATCGAGAACAAATATACGGACGGGATGCTGCGGACCTGGGCGAAACAGATGAAAGCCGACGCGGAAGACGTGCAGATCACGGATTCATCGACAGGCTTTTTTTCGCTCTGGATCCTCTGGCGGCGCAGCCAGAGCGCGACAGCGGTCGCGGTCAGGAAGAAGTGACGCTTCGGAGCTCCAAAGTAAAAAAGCGGATGAATCCCGGACGATCAACGCCTTAAGGGTTGCAAAATGCCCTGCGGCGTGATATTTTTCTCATTGGCATTTTATGTCATGACACACTAATTAAAAGTCGAGAGGAAGAACGTATGAACCGCAAAGTCATTATCGCCGGAAACTGGAAGATGAACAAGACCGCCGCCGAAGGCAAGGCGCTGGTCGAAGCCCTGAAAGGACTGGTCGCCGACGTCCCCGCCGAAAAGGCCGACATCGTCGTCTGCCCGCCGTTCACCACGATCGCCGCCGTCGCGGAGGCGATCAAGGGCAGCAACATCAAGCTCGGCGCGCAGAACATTCACTGGGCCGCGAACGGCGCCTTCACCGGCGAAATCGCCGCCGACATGCTCAAGGAGCTCGGCGTTGAATATGTGATCATCGGCCACAGCGAGCGCCGCCAGTATTTCGGTGAAACCGACGAAACGGTCAACAAACGCGTCAAGGCCGCGCTTGCGGCGGGCTTTACCCCGATCGTCTGCGTCGGCGAGATGCTCGAGGACCGCGAATCCGGCAAAACCGAGAAGGTTCTCTTCACGCAACTCGAAGGCGGCCTCGCCGGACTCGGCAAGGACGAGATGGCGAAGGTCGTGATCGCCTATGAGCCGGTCTGGGCCATCGGAACCGGCAGGACCGCGACCCCGGAAATGGCCGAGGAGACCCACAATTACATCCGCATGACGCTGAACGATATGTTCGGCCGGGAGATCGGCGAAGGCGTCCGCATCCAATACGGCGGCAGCATGAAGGCCGACAATGCGAAAGAGCTCGTCGCCCAGCGCAATATCGACGGCGGGTTGATCGGCGGAGCCGCACTCGTGGCGGACAGTTTCTCCAAGCTGATTCACAATGCAATTGCCGAGTAATTTCTCCGGCATTTTGGAAAATTATCGATAATATTAGCGTGGATTCGAAAAAAAGGGGTTGACTTTTTATTCGATGAGCGCTAATGTTAGACCGGACTCGGGATCCGGAGCACAGGGAGCCTGTGTTTCCGTGTCCCGGAATTAACGAAGAAAAATAAGGCGCGATTTGATATGATCGTATTTTTGTACGTGCTTGTGGCGATTATCTCGCTGCTCGTGATCGGGATCATTCTGATCCAGCCGTCGAAGTCGGGCGGCATGGGAGCCGCTTTCGGCGGCATCGGCGAATCGGTATTCGGCGCACAGGTAGGCAGCCATCTCACCAAGGCGACTGTGATCATGACGGGAATCTTCTTCCTGCTCGCTCTCGTGCTCGCTTCCCTGATCGGCCACGGCTACCGCGACGATAATTCCGCCTCCGCAGTCACCCGCCAGCTGGAAGAGGCTGCCGCGGTGGAGCTGCCCAAAGGCGAGAAAGCCCCGGAAGCTGTCGTGGAGGCGAAGTCCGCGGCCGGCACTCCGGTTGAGAATAAACAATAAGAACTAGTGGAAAGCCTGCGGGGAAATTTTCATATGAAAAAATGGCTGTTTCTGGTCGGCTTGGCCGCGCTGTTTCTGCACGGTGCGCATGACGCGCGTGCTGCGGTGGCCGAAGAGCTGTTTACAAAGGTCAAGATCAACCTGAGTTCAAGCAATCCTCCGAACATCCGGAACACCAGCAACACCACCCCGTCCGCCAGCACCTCCTGGCGCAATAAATGGCTGATTATCTCAGTGGATTACACGCCGGTTGCACCCCAGAAGATGCGCAGCGCCTGGATTGACGACGCATCGATGAGTGTGCGTGCCGTATTCAATGGCCAATCCGACGGTAAAACCCAGGCATTTCTCTTTTCCGGCAAAAGCATGTTCCGGGCCGTTCCGCTCGACAACCGGAAACATATCGTCACGATGATGATTCCCCCGCAGCTGCTGGACCGTTACCTGCCAAGCAGCGGGAGCGCCAGCACGGTCAATCTCGGCAGCACGTTCACCATCGAGGTGCTGTTTCAGGATCGCGCCGGCACTGTAATCGGCCGCGGCTACTACGGCCAGCGCGGCTGGTCCGATCTGAAATATGCGGACTACTTCACCAAGTTGAATGCCGGGGCCGCTGTTGAAATTCCCGGCTCGATCCTCCCCCGCAATGAAACGCCCTGGGCGTTTATGGACATTGACGACTATGATCTGCTCAAGTCGGGCGGGGCATCCCAGCCGGGCCAGGGCGGCAGGTAATAATCAGTTAATATATTCTATAAAACAATGGTGCCGGGAAAGCCATCCGGCGCGGAACATGTGGAACAATCATTAAAATGCCAAAAGAGAACACGGTTTTAACGATTGACGTCGGCGGCGACAGCTTGAAGATGGCCGAATTCGTCTTTCCGCCCGGCGGAGCAGTGATGCTCCGCAAGTTCGCATTTCGGAAGCTGGAAGAGCAGGAGGGGGACAACTCCGCCTTTGCCCAGACTTATCTTGAGATGCTTGCGGAGAACAATTTTACTGCAAAGCAGGTCCGACTTTCGTTATCCGGGCAGTCCTCTTTTTCCCGCCTGAGCAAGCTTCCGTCGCTTCTCGGCAACAAGAGTGCGATCACCCGCGTGGTGGAATATGAAGCGCGCCAGACGGTTCCGTATGCGATGAGCGAGGTGGTCTGGGATTATCAGCTGATCCGGCACGCCTGGTCTGACCTCCGCAGTGAAATGCAGGAGGATGGCAGCACGATTGAGATCTCCGAAGATCACGAAGAGTATGAAGCGCTTTTCGTCGCGGTGAAAACCGACCAGATCGTCCGTTACACCGATGTGATCGAAGATTCCGGCAAGAAAATCCTCTCGGTAGAGATTGCTCCGGTGGCGCTCTTCAACGCCGCCAAGGGAACGCAGCTGCGCGACGACGAGTGCGCGCTGATCCTGAATATCGGCGGCCGCGGCTCAAACCTGATGATTGCCGACCAGAACCGCGTGTTCATCCGGCCGATCCCGATCGGCGGCGATACAATTACCCAACAGGTGGCGAAGGAGTTCGGCATCGGCTTTTCCGAAGCGGAAGACCTGAAGCACCGCCACGGTTTTGTTGCGCTCGGCGGTGCCTACGAAGAGCCGGAATCCGAAGTTGCGGCCACGATTTCGAAGATCGCGCGTAACGTCATGACGAGGCTGCACGGTGAAGTCAGCCGCTCCATCAACGTGTGGCGTGCCCAGCACGGCGGTCACCAACCGAGCCGGGTTCTGCTTTCCGGCGGTGGCTCGACAATGCTGTACATCACAGACTTTTTCCACGAAAAACTCCGCCTTCCGGTGGAATATCTGAACACTTTCTCGGCGATCACGATCGAGGAGAGCGTGGACAAGGAAGCGCTTCAGGCCATTGCGCCGATGTTTCAGGAGATGATCGGCATGAGCCTGCGCAGCGTAACGCAATGCCCGATCGATATTTCGCTGATTCCGGCCTCCATCCGGAACCAGGTTGAGCTGAATCGCAAGAAACCCTATTTTTACGTTTCCGCCTTTTCCCTGATGGCCTGTCTTGTCATCTTCTCTTTCGGCGTCAACAAGCGCCTGAACTTCGATAAACAGCGCGTCGAGCGGGTTCAGGTCGAAGTGGATAAGACCAACCGGAAAGTCAAACAGGTTGACGGCCTGCACGGGCAGTTGAACTCCGCCAAGAATTCCTTCGAAGAACCGATGCAGTTCCTCCAGGATCGCGGCAAATGGACTAATATGCTGGCTGAACTCGAACAGAAAATGCCCGATACGATGTGGGTTGCAAGCCTTGAGGGCATCGGCGATGAAGTCGCGCCCGCAGAGGGCTCCGGCGGTGGCGGCGATGGCGGAAATCCGTTCGGTGGAAATCCGTTCGGAGGAAACCCGTTCGGCGGGCCGATGGGTGAACCCGGAATGGGAGGAGGACCAGAATCGAATCTGCCGGCTTCTCCGGCCGACATCACCGAAGTCAAACAGCTTCGCCTGACCGGCTACACGCTGATCATGGGCGCAAACCTTCTGGAAGAGCAGTTCCTGAAACAGCTGAAGGGTTCTACATTTTTCGAAGATGTGGAGGGCGGTTCTTCTCTCGTGAAGTTCACTCCGGAAACCGATACTCTCAACCTGAGCTCATTTGAGATTCTGGTGAAGCTCAAGGAACCGATCAAGAAATAGCACGGAGAACGACAGTGAATAGATTTGTAAAAAACAATTTGGTGCTGATTATCGTCCTCGGAATTTCCCTGGTCGCAACGATCGGGCTTCTGGTCTGGACGACGATGCAGTATCTGCAGATGTGGCAGTACATCACGCAGACGGAGCAGTTGCGTGAAGAGATTGCGAAGCTGATCGAAAAAAAGCCGGCCCCGGTGGAGGGCAACGTCCCCCTGATCGAAACGGACCGGAAGCTCTACAGTCGTTCCGCCAGACAGCTCCGGCAGGCATTCGGGCACCCGCTGCAGCCGGCGTTGGAACAGTTCATTTCCGTCCTGCGGTCGTCAAACGGCGATAAAGTCACCCTTAAGAAGTTCAAGGAAGATTTTACGACGGAATGGAACAAAAGTGATTCTTTCGCACAGAAAGAGATGAATTACAAGATTTTCCAACGCAATTTCCGCAATTGGGCGGATGCGATGCGGGTATTCCGCTCACTTGCGGAAAAGGCGACGGCTGAACCGATCAATGACAGTAACATTGATGAAATTTTCCAAAGCGCCCTCGGTGTTCAGCGCAAACTCGGCGCCAAGCCGGAAAATCTTCTGCGGCTGATGACCAATTACCGCAACGGGCTGCTTGACATGACGAAGGGCAAGATCGTATTCGATTCGGAAGAGGCCGCCAATTTTTCTTTCGCAATTCCGACGGCCGGAGCAGCAAACACGGATCTGCGGACCGCTTATCTGCCGGAAGATTATCCGATGATAGCCCAGCATTGGGAAATTTTGAGCGATATCGTGAAACGTTCGGGCGAATCCGGCATTCACAGTTTCGTTTCATTCCGCAAGCGGGCCATTCAACCGGAGAAAGTCGGCAGCTTCGATGTGTTCCATTACTCCATTGAGGTGACCGGCACGATGGACAGTATCCGGAAACTGATCGGAATTCTCGACCAGGCTTTTCATGAAAACCGGGTGTATGTCGTCCGAAGCGTATTCCTGTATCAGGCGGAAGACACCGCAATCCGGTTGCTGAAACCGGAGACTGCGATAGCGGAAACCGCCGGAGTGGAGGTCAATATGCCGGAACGGCCGATCCGCAATCGCGGCAGAAGAACTTTTGTTCCGGAAGAAAGACGGCTGAGCGAAGAGCAGCGCAGAGCGCAGGAACTTGCCCAGCGTCAGGCGGCGGAGGCGGCTGAACGGGAGAAGAGTCTTCCGTATTATCACCGGTCTGGTTACGGAGAACCGGTGATCGGCAAAAACGATCTGTGCCGGGCCATCATCGACGTGGAATATATCATGGAATCCGACAGCGGAATTTAGTGAAAGCGGAGGTTTATTTTGGATATACTGAAAAAGCACTACGAAAAGCTGATTCTGCTTTTACTTCTTCTGATTTTCATCGGCTTGATGTTCCATGTGCTGAACATCGTGAAACAGACCGGTGAGATTCAGGAGCATCACCTCCAGATCCCCACGCGGGAACCGGATTATAAAACGCAGGATCCGAACAATCCGGCATTTGACGTTCCTAGAATTTTCAAGAGCACGAGCCTCAGTTGGGTCAATCCGGGCCCCCGGGGCAAAAGTGAAGTCTATACCGATCTGGCATATGTGTTCAAGATCGTATATTGCCCGTTCTGCGGCAAACTGATTCCCCGCAAGTATATGGAAGACCAGTCCGTGTGCCCGTTCTGTAAAAATAAAGACAACAAGGGCGAAGGATTTGTGAAACCGCCGGATGACACCATCAAGGTGGTGATTCCCGAAGAGGTAAGGCAGCAATACGGTCTCGACCCGAATGATCTGGACAGCGATTATTACGATCTCGACGGCGACGGCTTCTCGAACATCTACGAATACATGATGCAGACGGACATGGGGAATGCCCGCAACCATCCGCCGCTCTGGCATCGGTTGCGCGTGATTGAAGTCGGCAAAATTGTTCTGCCGGTAACGCTGAAAAACGTCAACATGATGGACAGCGATGACCCGAAACAGTGGGAACTGCAGATTGAAGCCAACGGGATGAACAGCTTCTACTCAGTCGGCACCGAACTTGAAATCGACAGGAAATATTTCAAGATCGAGAGTGTCGATCGCAAGGCCGGCGCGGGTCCCGACAAGAAAGACCTGTTTACGCTCAACCTGAAAGAGGTGGGCGGCGATCAGGAGGCGAAGCTGACCACGGGCGGAGTCGTCAGGTCCTTCTCCGACAAGGCGGAGCTGCAGGATGTTGCCACAAACCGGAAATACACGGTTTCCGTCGGTGACTCGCTCAGCCTGGGTGATCGCCGTACCGGGACGGAAAGCTATCGCGTCAAGAGTTTCGACCTCAAGGAAGGCTCTGTTCAGTTGGAGAATCCTTCGATTTACGAAGGCGATGCAACCGTCGATGCTTCCGGAGCGAAGATGATCGTCACCGGTTCCGGCAAGATCCCGCCGTCGCTGATGGTAAAAACGCCGAAGCCCCGGGAAGGAATGGGAATGCCGGGAGAATACGGCCCCTATGACAATCCGCCGATGCGTCCGCGCCCGAGAGGACGCTGAGCGAGAAGTCCTAAAAGTACGAATTTCAGATAGATCGATTAACAAACTAAGGTAGACAACGAGCATGGAAATCTCAAACCGAAAGCTGTTTTCGCGGGGTATGGTCGCGATTGGTTTCGCGGTTGCGTTTTCCGGAATTCCCGGCGAGGTGCTCGCCGCGGATCAGCCGGAAACAGCGGCGGCGGTTGCGACGGCCAAAACGGAAGACAAGGAGTTGAGTGCGCAGGAAAAGGCGCTGCGCCGCAAGAAATTTGCGGAGCAGGACGCCAGGATCGCAGCGGCCCGCAAAATGGACTTCGAGAACGGCAAGAAAGAGTTTCAGGCAGTGATTGCGGAATTGGCCGATCCCGCCCACAACTATGGGACGCTCGGTAAAGAACGCCACAGGCTTTTTCTGAAAGAACTTGAAGGCATCAAGCTTGCCCGCGGGAATGAGTTGCTCGGCCAGGCCCGCAAAGCGGCGGCGGATGAGCTTTATCCGAATGCGATCCAGCTCGCTTCCGAAGCGAACGAGGTTTCCAAGCCGGAAAAGCAGGCGGATGGTTCTCAGGCGGACTCCCCGCTCGCCATTGAGGTCGATACATTCATTGATTTCTGCAGAACCCGCCAGCACGCGCTGGAAACCCGCCAGGCTGTCGGCGTGAAGAATTCCTATCCGCAATATGAAGCGAATGCAGCCAAAATCAAACGTCTGCTCGCTGAAGCGCGTGTCTTCTACAAAACGCAGCGTTACGAGGATGCGATTTCGCGTGTGGAGGAGGTCTATTTGCTCGATCCGTTCCAGCGCGATGCGATTCAGCTGATGAATGATATCTACAAGAAGATATACACCGCCGGCATGCACCGCCGTGAAGCGGATATCGCCGGCATGCTGGCCTCCGATATGTGGCAGTGGGTCGAGCCGGTGTTCCCGATGAGCATTCAGCCCGGCCTGAAACAGGGCGAACGCAAAGAGCCGGCCGGTCAGGGAACGCTTGCCAAGATGGAACGCATCGTATTCCCCCGCATTGAATTTGAAGACATGAACGTAAAATCGGTGCTCAGCTATCTGAACGACCGCAGCAAAATCTATGACCCCGACAAAGAGGGCGTCAGTATCACGGCGGGCTTCGACAACCAGACCGCGGACCGTCTCGGCAAGGTCACGATGAGCCTGGCCCGCATTCCGATGAGCGAAGTGATCCGCTACGTCTGCCAGAATACCGGGCTCAAATATCGTGTCGACCCGAGCGGCGTGATCGTCGGGCCGAATGTTGACGAGATGCAGATCCAGTATTTCCAGGTCCGCGGCGACCTGATTTCCAGCATCACCGGTGATGACAGCGCGGAAGCCGCCCAGGGCGGAGCGGCCATGGGCGGGGAACCGCCGCCGGAGCAGCAGGCAGCTCCGACCGGAGTCACCGGTCAGGGCGGGGAAGCCTCCAAGACTTTCCTCGACCGCTCTGCGGTCCGGAAACCCTCTGTGACGGCAATGGCGCTGATGCGTTATTTTGAAGAACGCGGCGTGCCGTTCGGCGAAGGCAGCTCAATTTCCTATGACAAGCGCGCCAGCAAGCTGATCGTGCGCAACACGATCGAGAACCTGCGCCGGCTCGATGAGTTGATCCGTCAGCTCGACGGCATTCAGACGCCGCTCGTCATGGTCGAAATCAAGGGCATTGAGATCAGCGAAACTGATATGCAGGAACTCGGATTCGACTGGTCGATGGACCTGATTTCCCGGAATATGACAATGGATGAGCTCGGCAATATTTCGCTGAAGGACGGAGCCAAGAGCGGCTGGGCATTCGGCCAGGGCGGCAGCCGTCTTTCCAATACCCGCGGATCGACCGCCAACGACGCGTTGTGGGGCATCGACACCACGGTCATCAACAAGCTCAATATTTTCCCGGCGATTTTCGGCAAGCAGAGTATCTTCGGATCGGATGTTCCGTTCAATCTCTATCTGACGATCAACGCCCTGAGCCAGAACTCCAGAACTGAAACGCTGTCCGCCCCGAAAGTCATGACGACCAGCGGCAACAAGGCGTCCGTGCAGATGGTCAAGAGCTACTGGTTCCCGACCGACTGGGAAGAGTATGAGATTGACGACGACGACAACGGTGTGACCATTACGATTCCGACTCCCGAATTCGAAGAGTTCGACGACATCGGCATCAGCTTCGACGTTACTCCGGTCGTGAACCCGGACAATTACACCATTACGCTGGATGTGAACCCGGTCGTCCGCAACTTCATCGGCAAGGACGAATATCCGATCGTGGTGACCGGTGAAATCACCCGGTACGTCAATGCCACGGACGAAAACGGCGTCGCCATCCCCGGCACACAGGTGATTCAGAGAACGGAGGAATCGATGACGTTCAACGTCTGGATGCCGATTATCTCCTCCCGCAGGCTTCGGGTCAATGTCACGGTGTACGATGGGGAAACCATCGTTCTCGGCGGCATGATCGACAGTGCGGTCAACAAGCGTACGGATAAATGGCCGATTCTCGGAGACCTGCCCTTTATCGGCCGACTCTTCACTTCGCAGGCGGAAGACACCGTCCGTAACAACCTGCTGTTGTTCGTCACCACCCGCCTGGTGAACAATGACGGCATTCCGATCCGTCGGGGCCAGCGGAATGGCGCACCGGACTTCCATCGGTAAAAATTAACGCCGGAGGCATAAAGATATGTTGAATAGAGAGTCGAAATTACTTGGACTGGCAATTGCGTTCGGCATCGGATGTTTGCCGGGCGTACAGGCGGCGGATTCGCCGGACCCGGTCGTCACGCCTGAAATGCAGGTCCTGAGCAATCAGTACGACGTCAGCAAACAGTTGGTGGAAACAGAGGGAAACGCCCTCGTGGTGCGCGCCAACAAGCTGCTGACCGAAAAGAAATTCGAGCAGGCGCGCGATTACTACATCAAAGCGCAGAAAAAGTTCGAACAGTTCAGTACGAGCGCATTCCGTGAACGGGTCGCTTACTGTCAGCAGATGATCAAGCAGAGCTACATCGAAAAAGCGAAGGATGCGATGCGGACCGCGGACGAGCGTGCCCTGGCGCGCGATTTCGAGGACGCGATCAAGCTTTGTGAAGAGGCGATCAAGTACTGCCCGGAGGAGCGTGATGCCCTCCTGTCGAAAATCGAGTTCTACCGGAAGCGTCAGGCGGCCGCGACGGAGCGTGAAGACATGGCAACGACCAAGCTGATCCCGAATTATTCCCGGGAGCAGTATGATATTCAGGTTCTGCTGCAGCAGGGCCGCGAGCTTGCGAATGTCGGAGAATATTCCAGGGCCCTGCGCAAGTTCCAGGAAGTGCTGCTGATCGACCCGTACAACGCCGATGCACTGCAGAATGTTCTTGCGACCAACACGCTGATCGGCCGGATCGGAAAGGATCGGTTTGCGAACACGCTGCGCAAGATGGTTTCGGAGGTCAACTGGAAGTTTGCGATTCCGATCACTCCGGATTCCGATGGTGAAGTCGGTGTCGACCTGTTAATGGACGGTCCGGTGGAGCACGTGGAGAAAGAGGAGAACGCGCTTCAGAAGAAGCTCGATTCCATCATCATTCCACGCATCGACTTCGAGGATGTGACAATCGCAACGGCCGTCAAAAACCTGCGCGATCAGAGTCGCCTGCAGGATCCCGAGCGTCTGGGAGTGAATATTCTCCTGCGCACTGCCGACAACTCCGCGGCCCGTCAGGTATCTCCGGACGGTGCCAATCTCGGCCCGGACGGCACGCCGCTCAACCCGGCGTATCCCGGAGCCGGCATGGCGCCGCAGGGGCAGCCGAACAACAATCTCGACCCGAATGCGGAACCGGTTGAAGAACAGCGCATCACGCTCTATATCAACAACCGTTCCCTGATGGAGGTGATCGCCAACCTCTGCAAGACCGCGAATATGCGCTACCGGGTGGAAAAGTATGCCGTCGTTCTCGCGCCGCAGAATGTTGCGCTCGACGATATGGAAACCCGGATTTTCCCGGTGGAACAGTCTGCTCTCGCCTCCATCAGCGGCGGCGGTGAAGACAGCGCCGCCCTCAGGAACTTCTTTATCGAAAACGGTATTCAGTTCCCGATCGGTTCAAAGATCGTTTATGACACCCGCATCAGCCGCCTGATCGTGACGAATACGGTGGAAAACCTGCGCGCAATCGGAACCGTGATCAGCGAAGTGCTCGACCAGCAGGAGCCGATGGTTCAGGTGATGGTCAAGTTCATCGAGATCTCCCAGAACGACTTGAAGGAGCTGGCTTTCAACTATCAGCTGGCGATCAACAACCGCGACTCCCTGAGCCCGGACGGTCACACTGTGAAAATGGGCCAGAGCTCGAACGAGCTTCTGCGCTATTATCGTCAGGACAATGGCGACGCTTCCGCGACACTGGTCCGTAATCCGCTCGCAGAGAGCACCTTCTCCTACGTATGGGAAAACTCCGACGGTACGCGGGTGACCGGTTCCATGTTCGCCCTGAACTGGGCCGACAGCGGCGATGTCCTGGCTTCTCCGCGGGTGACCACGCTGCCCGGACAGACCGCGCACATTGAAATGGTCACGGAACGCTACTTCCCGGAAGAGTGGAACACGGTCGACCTGAAGACAAGCGACAACAACAGCAGCGGCGACTCGAACCAGACTTCCTCAAGCTGGCGCACGATCCGCGCTGATCCCCAGCCGCAGTTCGAATCGGAACCGCGCAAGCTCGGTATCGTGTTCGACATCACTCCGGAAGTCGACCGTGAACGCCGCACCATCACCGCGCCGATCGTGTTCCCGATCCAGACCTTCTCCGGCTGGATGATCTTCGACGCCCGCGCCAAAGACAGCGGCGACGACGACAGCGGCGACGACGATGAGTACTTCAAGATGCCGATTTTCGACCGGCGCGAGATCAACACCATGATTACCGTCTACGATGGCGACACGGTAGTGCTGGGCGGCGTTGCGTCCGACAAGACTGAAGTCGTGTACGACAAGATCCCGGTACTGGGCGACCTGCCGCTTGTCGGCCGTCTGTTCCAGTCCCGCTACACCAATGCGGAAAAACGGAATCTGCTGGTCTTCCTGACCTGCAAACTGGTCAAGCCGGACGGCACGCCGTTCTATCCGCAGGAAGAGCGGAACCGTGGAGTTCCGAAGTTCGGTCAGAACTACTTCTGAGTTCTGCAGACACAGAAAACGGAACCGGGAAATCACCGGTTCCGTTTTTTTTTGTACCCCGACTGCGACGGAAAAATGAATCAATCCGCCAGAAGCCCGCGGATGACAGCGCTTGCACAGACACAGCCGAATACAGCCGGTATATAGGAGACGGTTCCGACAGTGGAACGCGCTTTCCCATCCGGACCGGCCGACGGTTCAACAGCGGATTTCGGAACCGCCTCCGGAGAGAAAACCACTTTGATCCCCCGCGTGACGCCATGGTTCCGCAATCTTGTCCGGACCGCCCGGGCAAGGGCGCACCCGTGCGTTTTCGAGATATCGGCGACCGCAATCAGAGAAGGGTCCATTTTTCCTCCGGCGCCCATTGAACTGACAAGAGGCGTCTTCCGCCTCCGGCATTCAAGCAGGAAGTCGACTTTCGGAGTCAGGGAATCGATGGCGTCGACCACATAATCGAATTCCGTCTCCAGGAGCTGCGGAATTTTTTCCCCTTCGATAAACTCGGTCAACACCCGGATTTCAAGTTCCGGATTGATCTCGGCGAGCCGTCTGGCCATGACTTCCGCTTTCGGCAGCCCGATCGTGGAGCTCAACGCCGGAAGCTGCCGGTTGCAGTTGGACGGCTCGACCGTGTCTCCATCGACAAGCGTCAGCTTCCCTATGCCCGCCCGGGCCAACTGCTCGGCAGCATACGCACCGACGCCGCCGATGCCGAGCACAAGCACATGGACATTGCGCAGCCTGTCCAGCTTATCACCCAGAAGGAGGTGAGTCCGTTTCTGCCGCTCTTTCGTTGAATCCGTCATATTTCTTCCTGATCAGTTACATGCGCTTTATGCAGCGCGTCATAGATTTTACCGGCAAGTTCATCGCCGATTCCCGGAACCCGTTCGGCAATCTCCTGCTCCGTCGCTTTCTTCAGGCTGCGAAGGGAACCGAATGCGCGCAGAAGCTCCCGCTTCCGGCTGGCACCGATCCCGGAGATTTCGTCCAGCTTCGACTGCTCGATCAGTTTGTTGCGCAACTCGCGGTGATAGGTGATCGCAAAGCGGTGCGCCTCGTCGCGCAGCGCCTGAAGCATACGCAGCGCCGGGTCGTGGCGATCGAGAACGACCGGTTCGCTGCGGCCCGGCAGAAAGATCTCCTCATTTCGTTTTGCGAGGCCGATCACCGGCAGCGGCGGACAGTTGATCTCCACAAGAGCGTCGATCGCAGCGGAAAGCTGCCCCTTGCCGCCGTCGACCATCACAAGGTCCGGCAGGGGGCGCCCTTCTTCAATCAGGCGCCCGAAATGGCGGACCAGCACTTCATGCATCATTGCGAAGTCGTCGCTCTGGTGAACGGTACGGATGCGGAAGCGGCGGTAGTTGTCCCTGTCCGGCCTGCCGTCTTTGAAAGCCACAAGGCTCGCGACGGCCAGCTTCCCGAGGATGTTCGAAATATCGAAGCCGATGATGCGCGACGGCGGCTTCGCAAGGCCGAGCGCATTCCCGAGGGAACGCACCGCCTCCAGCCCCGGAGAGCTCCCCGGAAGCTCCGGGCGGGCAAAAATCCGGCTCTTTTTGCCGAAAACGGCTTCGAGGTTCGTCATGACATCACGGAGATGAGCGGCTTTTTCGAATTTCTCCTCCATCGCGGCCGTGTCCATCCGTTCCTTCAGAACAGCGGTCAATCCACCGATATCGCCTTCGAGGACAGCGACGGCGCGTTCAACCCGCTGCCGGTATTCCTCCGGAGAAACCGCGCCGATGCAGGGAGCGCAGCAATCTTTCACGATCCGCTTCAGGCAGCGTTTGCGGGTCTCCTCATCCGGCTCGGAGTCGCGGCAGGCACGGAGCCCGAAATGGGAAAGCAGGAATTCCAGTGTCATCCGGAGGGCGCCTCCGTTCGGGAACGGGCCGAAATACTGTGCACCGTCACTCTTCTTCAGCCGGGCGAGCTTGAGCGTCGGGAATTTTTCGCTCCAATCGATTTTCAGCAGCAGATAACGCTTGTCGTCGCGCATCAGGATATTGTAATAGGGTGCGTAATCCTTGATGAGACGCGATTCAAGGATCAGCGCTTCACTCTCCGTCCGGACGACCTCATAGCTCCAATCCTCGATCGAATTGATCAGCGAGCGCAGCTTCGCGTCGGCCCGCATGACCCGGGAGGGCTGGAAATAGGAACTCATCCGACGGCGCAGGTTCGCGGCCTTGCCGACATAGATGACCTTTCCCGACCAGTCGCGATAGACGTATACACCGGGTTTATTCGGTATTTCCGACGGGTGAAATTCACTCTTATGCATATTCTTTCCGATGATTCATGATCGTCTTTTCATTATACATCCTTTTTCCGGAAAATCAAAAGAATGGAGTGCGAATATGAAATAAAACGCCGTGTGCAAGTTTTTCTGAGCAAGAGTTGGAAAAAACAAAAAAAGAGCATGCCTGGGCTATTAATAGCTGAAATATCCCTTAAGCCAGGTTAACTGCAACCGACGTCGAAAAGGAATTCAAGCATGCTCACAGTGAGCTATATCACCGAAATTATCGGATGCGGAAGTGATAACGATGGAAATTGCGGGAGAGTCGTTTGGTATGGATTGTGATAAAACCATTCATCGATATCTTAGAGACCATTGGCGGCATCTGTTTCCGAATAACCTCCTTTTTGCGACAAGCGGCCAATCTTTGGAAGAGCAGGCAGAAAATTCGAGAATCTCTACTCGCACACCTTTTGCCGAATGGCAGTCAAGTCAATATCGCAGATGGATTTCCGATGCCGGTTTGCGGTTTCAGAAGAGCCCTTTTGGCCAAGCCGTTCAGGGAGGACGCAACTTATGGGTACTGTGCTGCAAAGGCGCCGGCTTATTACGGTTTGAAGGGGCATTTGCTGATCGATTTGAGCGGGATTATCGTTGATTGCACGGTTGCTCCGGCGAATATCGATGAATGTGAAATCAGTATACGAATTTCAGTAGCGATGCAAGGCCCAAATCTTCACAGGTGAGTTTTCTGCGGTCCCCCCCGGCCGGACCTGCCGGGAACGGCAGTTACAACTGTACCGCCGGATACTCCAGGCAGAGGTAATACCGGCGCGGTTCAGCCTCGTCCAGCTCCGGGAAACGGTTGCCGCCGTGAATAAAGACGTTGTCGGAGCGGTCGTCGCACACGCTCGATACCTCGCATTTCCCCTGTCCCTCCTTACCCGCTGCGTACTTTCAAAATACCAGAAATTTTAAAAAAAATTATTTCTGGAGTAAAAAACGGCTTGATATTCAGCGGAAATCTGATATAATATTAATGTAAATCGGTTTACATAGGAAAATGAAAGCCATGAAAGTCACAATCCAGGATATTGCCCGGAAAGCGGGAGTGTCAAAAACTCTCGTTTCCATGTATCTTAATAGATATCGGCCACCAGAACAGTTTTCTGCAGAAAGTCGTAAGAAAATAGATGACGCCGTTCGAGAGTTGGATTATCGTCCATCGGCGGTAGCTCGTGGATTACGAACCGGCAAAAGCCGCTTAATTGGTTTCATGATCGGTAACATAGCCAATAATTTCTCTGCATTTTTCGCCCAAACCCTGTTGAACGAAGCAAGCCTGAACGGGTATCATTTATTAATTGCCCCCACGCGGTTCAGTCGTGAGGAGGAAACACAATATTTACGTGCTCTTCAGGAAAGGCAGGTGGATGGAATCATCTATCATTTATGGATTTATCCAGAAAGCATCCAGCAAATCCAGTGTCCTGTACTTCAGACACTCTCTGCTGATGAACATTTTGAGAGTTTCGGCTTCGAAGTTTCAACAGCTTTAACCCAGGCGATACAAAAAGTCAAGAGCCACGGTTACAGTTCAGTCTGCCTCATTTCCAATCAAGTTAATCCGGAATGCCGGCTGATTGCAGACTGGGATGCCGGATGTGTTAAAGCCTGTCAGAAATGGGGACTCGATTTGACGCATCTCAAATATACGTATGGTACAGGAGAAAAATGGTTGGAAACATTGTGCCGAAAACGCCCGGAAGTCATTCTGGCTGACAGCCGCCTCAGGGTGACGGATATCCTCAACTACATTGCGGAATATAACTTGGATTATCAGCCCCAGTTTATTTACAGCTATTCACTGCCCGTTGATTTTATCCATAATCTAAAGGTAATCGGAGTGATTCGCTTGCCGTTTCAAGAATGGGCCTCAAAGATCATCAAACGCATGATTGAACTCATTGAAAATCCTCAATCAGTAAAACAACATGCCAGAATTCAAGCGGATTTTCTGGAACCAGATGAATTGCGCGCTTATTATCTTGAACAGAAGCGAAATCATTTTTACCGTCAGTAAGATTCATTTCTTTTTTCCGAAAAACTAGTCTTAACAGGAGAGGTTGGCATGTCAAAAAGAAAGCACAATTTCATGTACCGGTTTGCTTTTATTGGTGACTGTAATTCGAAATGGTGCGACTGTTCTGTGTTTTTCTTCAAGAACATGTGCCGGAGCAAATTTCCACAGGGCGGTTTCCCCAAGTTCACGCTGATTGAATTGCTTGTTGTAATTGCAATTATAGCCATCTTGGCCAGTTTGTTGTTGCCCGCACTGAATTCCGCACGGGAACGGGGAAAAAGTATTGCGTGCAGTAATAATATGAAACAAATTGGAACTTTAAATGAATTTTATTCCTCCAGTTATGACGGATTCCCGATTCCGGCACACAACGGTATGGTCATGACACAGTTTGAAGATAAAACAGCCAATGCCTGGTGGGATACCTATTATGCTCAAGTTCTCGGCTATCGTCAGGCAGCAGCAGTTGAAACAAAAATCAGAAGTTACGGCAGTTTTCAACCGCTGACCTGTCCTTCCGGACGAACTGATGAACAGCTTTTCTTCGGGAAATGGTATTCTGCCGACAATACGACCCTGCTCCCGATTTCAAACTATGCTTACAATGCTCACATGGGCTGGGATCAAGTTAGAAATGGGGGATTCCGTAAATTACAATACTCCCGTTATGCCCGTTTCCAGCGGATCGCCAGATTTACGGAAGCGTCACGCAGAAGTATGTTGATCGATATGGATCAGACGCAAATTTGTTGTGATGTGGCGACAGCCCAGCCGGCAGATTTTATCACCAATCCTAAAATTCGCCGTCATGCCGGTTCCACCAGCTTCAATTCTCTTTATCTTGATGGCCATGTGCAATCTATCAGAATCGGCTCACTGACTCATGATGAAGTCAAAAAAAGCTTCTATTTTCAAAATTGTCCCTGACTTGATGCAAAGGATTTGTTCATGTTAAAGAATAGTTTGACTTTACTGCTATTTTCGTTGTCACTGCTGTTGGCGGCTGACGTAAAGACCATTCACAATGGTCACTGGAATTTCTCATTCGATACCGATAATGGTCACTGGATAAAGGTGACCTGGAAAGATCATGCTGTCTTCGATAATACCGATTCCACGCCCCCTTTTAATTGGGGACCGGGATGGCCGGGAGGAAAACGTTTTTGTCAACCGGATTTGTTTGCTCCGACCTCTCCTGAGGGAGCTTGGTATAACGATTGGGAAAATTATCAGAAGGAAGCTCCTTACAGGCTGGAATCCTGGCAATGGAAACCGGAAAAATCCATTTGTATCCTGCAATACCGTATTGGAGATTGGAAAGCAGTGGAACAAATACAATTGGGAGGTCCATCTTCGCCTGATCTGCTCGCCCGCTCCATAAAACTCTTTTACCTGGGAAAGAAAAAATCCCCGGCACTGCTGGCAAACTTCATTTTCACATTTCCCATATTGAAAGAAGGACGTTATTTTTTCCCTGCTTCCGGAAGAAATGACTACATTGGACACAAACCGCGAGAATTGAAAAATCTTCCGACAAATTATACGGAAGAAGCACATGGTACTCATATTCAGCCGTTTCTCATGCAGCGGGAGAATGTAACGGCTTTGTTCATACCAGCACCTCAGCGGGACTATGCAAATATGCAAGTAGGAATCAGGCATGACATCCCTCAAATTCAAGCGAATTTTCTTTCCTATGGATGGGTATATCCAGAGGAGGAACAGAATCTCGGACCAGTTTATTTAAAGATGTTCGATCGGCCATTGGAAACCGTATTTCTCCGGAAGGAATGCCAGAACATGCTGGCAGAACTGGGATTAAACCCTCCCGCTGATCGTCCTGATTGGGTTCGGGATGCAGTGATCTACAACTTTAGTGCCGGCGGAAGTTTCCTTAGTGAACGGCGGGACTTAGGCGGTTTTTCCGGTGCGCGTAAAGAACTGTTACCACGTTTAAATCAACTGGGCTTCAATACAATTTGGATTCTGCCGGTTCAGGATGGTCCCAGCAGTTACTGGCCGCGCTTATATCGAAAGTTGAATCCGCAATCAGGAACTGCAGTGGAATACCGGGAACTGGTTGATGAAGCACATCGGAATCAGATGCACGTATTGCAGGATATCATTCCACATGGAGGAACAGCAGCTTATGGGCAATTACGGGGAAATAAACCCTGGGAGTTGCTTTTTGATCAACAGGGAAATGCTTTGCCTTATCAGAGCTTTGATTTCGGAGTACCTTCCTGGCAGCTCTATATGAAGGAACTGGCCGGATTTTACGTAAGGGAGTATGGACTCGACGGTCTGAGAATTGATGTTGTCGATGGCTCCAGCCGTCCGAATTGGCGCCGCAGAGATTTTCCTGCAATTTCCTCCAAACCGAAGAACGTTCCCCTGAAGTGGTGGCAGGAAGAACTTGGCAAGACAGGAGGAACGCTTCCAGCGCTTCCCTACGAACGGGCGAGCAATACCCGCCGTCAGGGCGGAAGTGAGATGTTGCAGGCTATTCGTTCCGGGGTACGTGCTGCTAATTCACAAGGCGTGGTATTGGCAGAGGTTCCGCACCATCTGCCTTATTCCGCTCATACTGATATCATCTATGATATGCCGTTCTGTTTCCAGTTTTGTAATAAATTGCTTTTACAATTGGAGCCGGCAGAATTTGTCCGCCGGCTCTCTACTTGGCTTGAAGAACAAAAATTGGCAGAACCGGAAGGGCTGTTGCGGATGCGCTACGTGGAATGCCATGACAGTCCACGAACGCAGGGGGCAATCGGACTTGGCGCATTTTTGGCCATGCACGCAGTCCTGTTTTTTTCAGACAGTGTACCATTGGTTTATCAGGACGCAGATATCGGTAACGGTTTCTTTTTCCAGAAGTTACTTAATCTCAGAGAAAAATTACCGGAATTACGACGCGGGACCGCAGAATATCGTTCCATCGTGACTTCCGCGCCTGAAGTATTTTCCTGTATTCGGCAACTGCAAGATCAGAAATCTCTTGCATTTGTGAACCTGTCACCGGCTCCAGTTGAATTCTCTGTAAAACTGCCGACAAAAATATTGGACCAGAAAGAAACATTTCGGGAAATAGATACAGGAACTGAATTTCAATCAGATCAGCTCCATTTAAAGCTTGGCCCATGGGGCTACACTGTCTTGGCTAATCGGCCAATTTCCCCTTTCCAGTCCTCTAACGCAATTCCGATCCAACCTAAAGTGAAAAATACGATCAGATGGAATATCAGTTCAGGCGAAGCGATTACTGTATATGGTAATGATTATACTCTGACTATAGACAGGAATGGAATGATTGCGGCAATGACCGGAGCAGGAAAAAAACCGGTCCTCACCGGAGCGCGGATTATTGCGTCCTCAACCCTGATGCAGGACCCGCCACGTCTCTATGCCGATTCCGTTCCAACGGTGGAATCTTCCTCTGAAGGTTGCGTGATTCGCGCCGAAATAACATACCCGACAGGCGGCAGGATAAAACTGACTTATCGCTGTACTCCTTCAGAAGTTGTATTGGAAGCCGCATTGCAGAAATGCCCGGAACGCTCTATCGGCCTGGTCTTGGCCGGAGCGGATATTAAACGCTGGCAGGTCAATACCGCCGAAGGAATTTTAGATGATATCTTTGCTGTCCGGCACCGTTTCGGACATCCAGGCAAAGATGAACGGGGGACCGCTCGGCTGTGGGGGACCCCGATCGTTTGGCAATCGAAAATAACGCCATTGCATTTGACTGCGCCTCATATTACCGCTTTCGGCCAGGACGGAGGAATTAAATTGACATTGCATAATCCTCTGACTGCCGGCCTGGACGATGTGATGATTCTGGATAAATTGAATCAACAATACCAATGGCATCTCGCATTTTTTTGGAAAAATCCGGAAAATATGTTTCCGACCCCACAGCACAACGGTCATTTTGTTGTAAAACTGACTCCAGCTTTTTCGCCTTTGCCGCGCCCGGAACAACAGGCGGTCTGTAAAGTCGGACAACTCACTGTTACCAATGAAAGTATGAATTGGCGGATCGATAATCCATTTTATCATCTGCGTATTGCCAAGAAAGGAGGAATGATTCGTTCAATGGAAAATAGAAACGGCCAGCTCTTTTTCAAGGATCTTGATTTGTTTGCCCGCGGTTTTCAGAAGCCGGAACAGAACAATTATTCCGCCTCTTCCGATACAGATACAGGAGTTTCTTTACGGGAGGACAATGGTAAACTCAAACTTCTCTTTACCGGTATGTTCCGCCTGGGACGCCGAACAGCGCTTCCCCCCGTTCGTTATGCGGTGGAGTATACATTTGACGCTTCTCCAACCATTCATACCCAATGGTACTGGTTGACGGAAAGGGCCTCGATATCTGACTCCACGGTGGGCCTGTCGTTAAAAACAGAAAACGGAATAAGTTTAAAGCAGGAGAAAGACGGATTGCTTTTATGCGGAAATAACGGGAACCGGTTGACTGTTATCCCGGAAAATGGTTTTTCCACCCATTATCCCGGAAATGGAAAGTGTGAAGTTATGGACTGGAAAGCCTCTGCCTCCCGAATAATTCCATGGCACTGGTACAATGCATCTGTAGATTTTACAGTGGAAAAATGAGAACGTCCCTTTGGCTATTTCTTTTGTTCTGGGGAATGCCGGTGTTGCCTGGAGGAGAGCTAATACCCTGGAGCAACGCCGGCTGGTGTTGGACATATGAAGGTCCACGTCTTCCCGCCATTGACAGAAATTTATATGGAAAGGAGATCACTATAGCAGGAAAATCGTTCCAGCGAGGAATTGCAGGCCATACTCCATTCACGGTATTCTTCCATCTTGGAGGACTGGCAGATTCTCTTTCCGGATTTATCGGAATTGATGATGCTGCCCATCCACTTGATCCATCAGGAGAAGATGATACCGCGGTTGATGCCGTGATTTTGTCTGATCGGCGTGAAGTATATCGTCATACTGTTCGTTTGAATGAAAAGGCCGTTTTTTTCCAGTTGGACTTACGGGGAGTCCAACACTTAGAATTAAGAGGGGAATATGGAAAACATTTTTTCAAGCAGCGAATTGTTTTTGCCGACTTACAGTTTGAATCGGAAGCCCCGGAAAAGCTATACTCTTTTGCTCTTCGGAAAAAAGTGGAATATGAAGCTATCAAGAAACGTAAAATCATCTATCCTCCTGCGCCGAAATGGGAAAAAATATCCATTCGACGCAATCAGAATGAATATGTGATAGATAACGGCGCAATCCGTTTACATCTCTACCCCGAACTTGGAGGACGAATCAGTGGTTTTTCTTCTTCAAGCGGAACAAGTTTCTTACTGCCAAGCACTTCTTTCAAGCCAGAAGAGTTACTTGAACGAGGACGAAGTAAAGATTTCGGAGGGGGACATTTTATGCGCCCGGAACCACGCAACTATTTTCTGCCGTCAGATCCGGTTTTAAAGTATGCACCATATTCAATTGAATTTCCTGCAGAGGGAAAAATCATAATGACTTCTCCTCCATCATATGATCTTCTCCTGCAATACTCCTATGTGATAGATATGAAAGTTGGAATGGCAGACTTCATACTTCTTGGACGAATTACAAATATTGCCCCTTTTTCACAACGACTCGGCGTCTGGAGTATCACACGCCTTGCAAATGATTATATTTCCGGTATTGCATTTGGAGAGGGTGAAAAGAATCGAATCTCTTATCCGATCGCATTTTCCAAATCTGAGAAACAGCGGCTTGATCAAACCATGAAAACAGAAGATGCAATTCTTACTGCCGAATTGAATGACGGTACTATATTCCGGAAGCGTTTCCTGCTTCCTGGCGGGTTGCTCCATCTATTTGTCAATAAAAACTTTACAGAATTAGAATATCACACTCCAATCCAGCAAGTAGAAAGCGGTCAATCGGTAGTACTTACTGAACAATGGGGAGTAGAAAAACAGAGACGATAATTCAAGATATCCATTTTATACTCCTTCCTCAACAAGTGACGCCGTGTGCCGGAAATTTGCACACGGACGCCAGGTATGGATTCACCCAAGTCGCCCAAAATCGCTCAAGGGGATTGCACGATGATAAAATTTCACAACCTGAATTATTTTATCCGGCAGTTCCGCCGGATATTCAGCCGGCCTCCGACCAACCTGCTCGTCCAGCCCCGGGAAATGGTTGCCGCCGTGGATAAAAACGTTGTCGGAGCGGTCGTCGCAGACGTTCGACACCGTTGAAGAAAAATGATCGCCGAACGGCACTTCCCCTAATACGATTTCCTGAATGAGAAATCATAAATGCGAAATTTTCGCAAAAGTCGCGTGGTTTTGTAAGTGTCTGGCTGACAGAGTTAACCAGACGCGCACAAGGCCGCGCGAATGAAGCGGAAATGCAGCATTTGTGATTTTTCATGATGGAAAGCGTATAAGCTCTAAATAAACGGAATTTGCATTCTCCTTCAATCGATGTATATTACCCGAAGACTACCATATTACAGGAGGTAAAATGAAAACGTTTAAGCTGTTTCTGCTGCTGGCCGCAACCTTCGTCGCATCCCTGATGGTTTCGGGTGCTCCGATCATCCAGGACAACAAGCCGTGGAGCATGCTCCAGCTTTCGATCGTTCCGGACGCAGTGGCGTTTACCCCCTCCGACATTCCGGTTCTCGGCGTGAATATCGAGCCGTTCTACGGCGCGCAGCAGCGGGTCGGCATCATCAACTTCCAGCCGCTGGTCGGGACGACCGATGTGACGAAGGGCGTCATCTATCAGGGACTCGGCTTCAACGGCGAAACGGTCGGCCTTCAGCTCGGAGTCGCGACCTTCCAGCGTTATTTCATCGGCCTGAATGCCGCCGTCGTCACCGGCGCGCGTGAAAATCACGGCCTGCAGGTCGGCCTCGTGAACCTCTCCGGCGCGGCGGCTCCGGCGATGGGCGCCGACGAGGATACGCCGGTTCCGGCGGCCCGCGGCGTGCAGATCGGCCTGTTCAACGGCACGACGAACGGCTTTCAGTTCGGCCTCCTGAACTACAATTCCGAAAGCGTAATCCCGCTGATGATCCTGTTCAACTACTCCGCCCGGTAAATCAATCCGCATCCGGACCGGCTTTCCGCATATGGCGCGGGAGGCCGGTTTTTTATGTAAATCCATACGGAGCAGGCTTGACGGCGGGCGAAAGCGATGATATATTAAGCTTCCTGTACCGGTCGAATTCCGGGCCCCAATATCATATTGCAGGCTTGACACCCGGATTTCGCGTATTTTTAAACGTTCCGGCATTATCCGCCGGACACAATGAAAGGGATTGGTTATGCCAACCGCAAGTCGAGCGAAACACAAATTCTGTCGTCGCGTGGGACAGTGCATCTGGGGAGATGCGACCTGCCCGAGCGTAAAGCGTCCGTATGCGGCCGGTCCGCACGGCAAAGGCCGCCGGGTGAAGCTCTCCACCTACGGCGAGCTGCTCATGGAAAAGCAGAAGCTCAAGAACTATTACGCGATCAGCGAAAAGCAGCTCCAGATCGCTTATGCCAAGGCGAAGGCCGGTTTCGGCCAGGCGCATGAAAAGCTGTTCCGCAGCCTCGAGCAGCGTCTCGACGCGATGGTTTACCGTGCCGGTTTCGCCCCGTCGATCTTCGCCGCGAAGCAGTTCGTGAACCATGGCCACATCTTCGTCGACGGCAAGCGCGTTGACCGTTCCAGCTATCAGCTGAAGGAAGGCCAGTCCATCTCCATCGACGCCGCGAAATCTCCGGCCATCGCCGAGATCGCGAAGAAGGGCAACGCGACGATTCCCGCGTATATGGAAGTCGATCTCGAAAACCTCAAGGCGACCCTGACCCGCGCGCCGCAGTTGGAAGAGATTCCGGTCAGCGTGAAGATCATGAGCGTCATCGAATACTACGCCCGTTAACCGGCGCGTGACAGCATTCGGAAGAACCGGCCCGTTGCGGCCGGTTTTTTTATGCCTCTCTCCGGGCGATGCGCCGCTGAAAGGACGGAACCGGACGAATTTTTTTTTGCGCTGGTCGAGAAAGCCCCCGGAACCGTTTCGGCGTCTCAAAGGACAATTCCGATATCGAGATCGGAGAACCGGATCCGGTATTTCTTTCCATTTTGCGGAAACGGGATGCGGAGTCCTTCGTTAAACCATCGACAGCCTCCTGGACCGGAACACTCGATATCTTTCTATGAAAGTTCCGGTCCACCGATGTTTCTGCGGAAATTTCCTCTGCCGATCGCGCGGACAAGCGGGATCCTGTTTCCGTTTCCGGGATGGACTCCGGGTTTTCGAGGGAGTGTTCCGTCCGACATACCTGCGCTATTCCGATTTACGTTTTTCCGATAGCTCATCTCCTCCGGCATAGCATGGCACCAAATCTCCGGCTTTTGAAGTGAACGGCTTTTCTTCGCTCACGGCAATTGACAAAACCGCGAACACAACTATATTATACTGATCGAATTTCATCTGTTGCAACAACCGGGAGCCGCCGTGGCCGATACTGTCCAAAACCGTTTGATCCGGGCCCGCAGGGCGCTGGAATTCCTGTTTGCCGCCCCCGGCAGGAACGGCGAACCGGAGTATGCCGCCGGATCGCTGCCGGAGCTTCTGGATGTTCTCTTCCGCCCGGAGGAGAGTGTCATACACGCCAATCTGCTTTACCGCAGGTTCGGGAACACTCCGTTGGAGTCCCGGTTGGCGTCGCTCCTCTTCGATTTTTTCATCGAGAACCGTATTCTGCCGGAGGAGCTCGAAAAGGGAGAATGGAGCGCCAGCTGCCGTTTCCTGCTCGAAGCGGCGTTCGATTTGTGGAACGGCATCGGCACGGCGACACGCAGGCTTGCGAAACAGACGGAGCGGATTTTCCCGGCGGCGCTCGACTATCTTTCGGCCCTGCCGGCACCGAAGGGCCAAACCGAATCTCAACTGAAGAGTCTGGCCGCTGTGATTCTGGCTGCGGACCGTTTCCGGAAATCCCGCACATTCCGCTATTTCAACGGAAAATTCATCGACGTCAGGTTTGATTCGATCAAGCCGCTGGACCGCTTTTTCGGTTTTCCGAGCGTCCGGTCACAATTTCTGGACCACTTCCGCAAGTTCGCGGACGGAACGAGCAACCTGCCGCTGCTCGTGAACAGCCTGCCCGGACACGGTAAGACCAGCATGATCCTCTCCTATGCATACGCGGAACCGGAGCTGGTCATCATCCTGCCGGACCCGGTGACGCTCGAAACCGGTTGGAATGAGCTGATCTCTCCCCTCGCCGCACGCCCGGACCACCGCTTCGTGCTGTTTTTCGACGATATCGATCCCGCCGCGACGAACTGGTTTAATTTCCGCACCAACGTCGGAGGGGCGTTCTCGCTGCCGGAAAACGTCATGCCGGTGCTTTCAGCGAATTACGAATTTCCGGCCAATATCCTCTCACGCGGGCGGCGGATCACGTTTCCGGTCTTCGACGAGCTGCGCTGCTGTGAAATGGTCGAGGATTTCCTCGCGACCTTCGGCGTACGCCATTACCATCGCAATCTGATTTCGCAGATCGCCGCGGATTACACCGAGGAATTCGGGCAGAAAAAATTCACCGAGCTCTCGCCGCGCAGCCTGATCCGCTACCTTTCGGCGTATGAGCACGACCGCAACAAGCGCCGCACCATCGTCGAGCTCGCTTCCGGGCCGATGGTCACACGGCCGGACGCACAGCTTTTTTATGAGTTCAACATCGACCTGATGCGTTCGCTCTACGGAGAAGAGCACATCAAAAAGCTGCTCAAGGAGCGGCTGGACGATCTGAGTCACGGATGATATCCCTATCAACAAACATGAGGTTCCCGAAAAAATGAACAACTGGATCGAACGCAACATCGCATACACGCTCGTCGACGCAGACAGCCAATTCTCCATCGACTTCGCCGGAATGAAGTTCCAGAAGTCCGATCTTGAAGCGCTGCAGCCGAAATTCGAGCGCGCCGCGCGGGAGATGGCCCGCATCGAAGCCGGAGAGATCAAGAATCCGGACGAAAAACGCAAAGTGACCCACTTCTCCGACCGCAAAGCCTACCCGGCAGGCGAGCTGTTCTCTTCGGTCGAAGCGTTCGCCGAGCAGGTCCGCACCGGCAAAATCACAGGCGAGACCGGCAAGAAGTTCGAAGCGGTCGTGGTCAACGGCATCGGCGGCTCCGCCCTCGGCCCGCAGTTGATGCAGTTCGCGATCAACGGTCCGTACTGGAACGAGAAATCCGATGCAAAGCGGAATGGCTACCTGAAGCTCTATTTCCTCGACAATACCGACTCCGCCGAATTCGCGGACCTCGCCGAGGTCATGGAGCCGGAGAAGACGCTGCACCTCGTCATCAGCAAATCCGGCGGCACGCAGGAGACCAGAAACAACATGATCGCGATGGAGGCGCTCTACGCCGCAAAGAAGCTCTCCTTCCCGAAACACGCCGCCGCGATCACGATGAAGGGCAGCGAACTCGACAGGCACGCCCGCGGCGGCAACTGGCTCGCGGTCTTCGAAATGGCCGAATCGATCGGCGGGCGCACGAGCGAAACGAGCATCGTCGGACACCTTCCGGCGGCGCTGACCGGCGTGAAGTTCGGACGCTTCCTCGAAGGCGCCTGCCGCATGGACGAATGGACCCGCACCGCCGACCCGCTGAAAAACCCGGCGATGATGCTCGCCGCGATGTGGTACATCGCCGGAGAGGGCAGGGGGAACCGCAACATGGTCATCGTGCCCTACTCCGACCGCCTGATCCTGCTGTCGCGCTACATGCAGCAGCTCGTGATGGAGAGCCTCGGCAAGGAGCTCGACCTTGACGGCCGGACCGTCCACCAGGGGCTCAACGTCTTCGGCAACAAGGGCGGCACGGATGCGCACGCATTCATCCAGCAGCTGAACGACGGCCGCGATGACTTCTTCGCGACCTTCATCGAAGTGCTGAAGGACGCCGAAAAGCTCCCGATCACGGAGTCGACCGACATGGGAACCTACCTGCACGGCTTTCTCGAAGGGCTCTCGGCCGCGCTGCGCGGCAAGGGGCGGCAGGTCATCACGATCCGCGTTCCGCAGGTCTCCGAGTATGAGCTCGGCATGCTGATCGCGCTCTATGAACGCGCGGTCGCGATCTACGCCGAATTCATCAATATCAACGCGTTCCACCAGCCCGGCGTGCAGAACTACAAGCTCGCGGCCAAGGGAGTGCTCTCGCTGCGCGAAAAACTTCTGGCGAAACTCTCCGAGCTCGGCGAAGTGACCGGCAGCGCGGTTGAAATCGCGGAGAAAGCCGGCTGTCCGGACGACGCGGTCGAAGTCGGCGGGCTGCTCGACAAGGCGGCGGTGAACTGCCCGATGGTCTCGCGCACCTTCTGCGCCAAGTCGAATCAGTGGATCTACACCGTCAAATAATACGGCGGAAAACAATCGACCGGGTGCCTGCGGCTGCGGCTGCGGCACCCGTTTTTCCGCATGAGGGAAAATATGGCTCGAAAATCAACAACATTGAAGGCCGCGGAGCTGCCGGGGATCGCCGGCGGAATCCGCGACGTGGGCCTCGTCGTTCTTGTCATGGTCATCTGGAGCACCTGTTTCCGGGGAATATTTGATTCTCGCTGGCTTACCATTGTGTTTATAATGGCACTCTGGGGGTTGCTGAGCTTCGTCGCCGGCAGGCTCGCGCACAGGATGCACCTGAGATTCCCGGCGCTCTGGTACGTCGCGGGTTTCATTCCGATGTGGAACCTGCTGACCGCCCTTGTGCTTTACTGGCGCTACCGGCGCGTCCTGACAGGCTTCGGAGTAAAAAACGGCAGGGCGCTGCGGCAACTGGCAGCCGACTCGCCGGAGGAGTCCCGGGAGATCGACCTCGGCTTCACTTACACCGGGCTGGCCGTCTATCTGGTTCTGCTGGCCGGCAGCGCATACCTGCTCACTGGAGGATGGCTGCAGGTGGCCGACAAAAACGGCAGAATAAGAGGAGAGCAGGCCTTCCTGCAAAAGGATTACCGCAAAGTGCTCGAGCTCCTGAGACCGGAGGCTGAAAAGGGAAACCGGAGAGCCGCCGCTCTGGTCGGCTACTCCCTGCTGTGGGGGCCGGAGGAGCTCCGCGACGGCGATCAAGCGGAGAAATACCTGAAAGCCGCCGCGGATGCCGAACCGCTTGCCGCGCTCTGGCTGGGGCAGGCCTATTACCAGGGAGCGGCCGGCCTGCCCCAGAACCCAATTCTCACCGCCCGATATCTGAAAAAGGCCGCGGCCGGAGAATTGCCCCTGGCGTGGAATGAATACGGAATCTGCCTTCAGCAGGGCATCGGCGTCGCCCCCGATCCACAGCAGGCGGCGGAGCTGTTTCAACGGGCGGCGGACGGCGGGCATGCCATGGCGGCACTGAATCTCGGGAATGTACATTTACTCGGACTTGGCCTCCCTGTTGACCGCTCGAAGGCGGTAAGGTATTACCGGAAAGCTGTCGACTTGAAGGCACCCGGTGCCAAAAGCAGCCTGGGTAGTTGTTATTTGTACGGATGGGGCGTAGAGAAGGATATTGCAAAAGGAATCCGCCTGATCCGGGAAGAGGCCAAAGAGAAGAATCCGACAGCCCTTGTCCTGCTGGGAGTCGCATACGCAAATGGCCTCGGGGTGCCCCAGGATACCGCCAAAGCGATTGAGTGCTATACGGAAGCGGCGAAGACCGGGAATATGGAGGCGGAATACCTGCTCGGCGCACAGCTGCTCAATGACCCCGGCCGTCGGGCGGAAGGCGTAAAGTGGCTAGTCCGGGCCGCGGACCGGAATGAGGCTAATGCAATCAACCGGCTTGGGATCTGTTACGACAACGGCATCGGCGTAGCGAAAAATCCGGAAAAAGCGTTGGAACTCTATCGGAAAGCCGCCACTTTCGGGCTGCCGATTGCGATATTCAACGTGGGAATCACCCTGTTCGGCCAACCGGGGCATGAACAGGAGGGGATCGCCCTGATGCAGAAAGCGGTCACTGCAGGCAGTCCTGACGCGATGCTGCAGCTCGGCCGGCTGTATGTCGATGGACATCAGCCGCTCAAGGCGGATCCGGTCGAGGCGTTCCGGCTGTTCGGACTGGCGGCGCAGCAAAACGTGCCGGAAGCGTTCCTGGAGCTGGCGCGCTGCCACGCACTCGGCATCGGCACACCGGAGGACCTCGGGAAAGCGAAAGAGTGCTACCGCAAGGCGCAGGGGGCCGGCGTGGAGGGCGCCGCTGAGGAGCTCAGGGAACTCGAACGACAGGCTCCGTAACCGCCTCTTATTCGATTCCGGTACGGCAGCAGCAGCCGACGAGGTGGTCGTCCACACAGCCGACCGCCTGCAGGTGCGCATAGCAGATCGTCGTGCCGAAGAACTTGAATCCGCGTTTCTTCATGTCTTTGCTGATTGCATCCGACAGCGGCGTCGAGGCGGGGACTTCACTCAGGCTTTTCCAATGGTTCACGACCGGCTTTCCGTCCGGCAGGAATGTTTTCAGATAGGCGCAGAAGCTGCCGAACTCCTTCTGGAGTCCGAGAAACAGCTTCGCGTTTGAAATCGCGGCCCGGATTTTCGCGCGGTTCCGGATGATCCCGGCATCCTGCAGCAGCCGCTCGACGTCCGCTTCGGTAAACTCCGCCACCCGGACCGGATCGAATCCGGCGAATGCTTTCCGGTAATTCTCCCGGCGGCGCAGGATCGTGATCCAACTCAGTCCCGCCTGCGCCGACTCCAGCGTCAGGAACTCGAACATCGTCCGGTCGTCCGTCACTTCGCGCCCCCACTCTTCATCGTGGTAACGCAAATAAAGCGGATCGCCGGTACACCAACCGCAGCGCATGATCGGTTCACTCTCCATCATTCCCCCCTTGTGTTATCGGATACGTGTATTATGACACTCCGGGCGCCGTTTGTCAAGCCGGGTCCGGATTTTCCTCAAAAAAAGCGGCCGCACTCCACATTCCATTTGCTTTCAGGAGCCGGACGAGTATAATAATACTGCCGGCATTATCACCGGCGGCGGGAACAATCCCACACACCCAAAGGAAACGGAACCATGAAGAAGCTGATCCTCTCTCTTTTCGCCGTCTCATTATGCTCCGCGTTATTTGCGGAAACGCTGGAAGAAAAGGTAAACCGCCTCGAAAAAAAGGTTGACACGCTTGAGAAGCAGCTTCAGCCGGTCATCAAGCGGGAAGAGGTGCTGCAGATCCGGACCGCCCAGCAGAAAAAGGCCAGGGTCAGGGCGCAGAGGGACAGAGAGCTGTACTCCCCCGAGCAACTCAATCAGATCGAGACGATTTACCAGACCTGGGGACAGAAGCGGGGAGACGAGCAGAAAGCCGTGGCGATGACCCTGCTGAAGAATTATCCGAAAGCGAACCGGACCGGCTGCGCCCTGCTCTATCTGGCGCAGGTCACCGAAGGAGAGCCGCAAATCGAGCTGCTGAACCAGGTGATCCGGGATTATCCCGACTGCTTCTATTTTGACGGGGTCCAGGCCGGAGCGCAGGCGAGACTCATCCTCGGCAACGCACTCCTCAAAGCCGGACGGCGCATCGAAGCGCAGAGGTGCTTCGATGAAATCCGGAAGCTCTATCCCGATGCGGTCACTCACTCGGGCGGCCTGATGGAAGAATGGATCGAAGAGATCCGCAAAAACTGATCCGGCGGATCGCATTCAAAGGCGGCGGCTTCCGCCGCCTTTTCCGTTTCAGGCCTTGCCGGTATGGCGGATCAGCACGATGGTCTGGTCGTCGTTCTGCTCGACCTCATATGTAATGACCGATTCCATCACGCGGTCGATGACCGCCTGAGGCGTGCCGCCCACCTCGCAGGAATCTTTGAACACCTCCGAAAGCCGGGTCAGGCCGAACTCCTCCTGCTCCTTGTTCAGCGCCTCCGAGAGGCCGTCGGAATACATCATGACCGATGTCCCCGGTTCGATCGCAAGACAGATCGTGTCGAAGCTCGCAAAATCATCCGGAAGAATCCCGAGCCCGGAACCCGCCGGAGAGAAGGTCCGGATATGGTCGTGCACATAGCTCACAAGATCGGTATGGCCGGCGCGGCCGAATTCCAACAGGGAGTTCTTCCGGTCCAGCAGACAGCAGCCGAGCGTGATGAAACGGTCCGCATCGGTGTCCAGATACAGCTTCTCATTGATCTTCCGCAGGAATTCGCTCAGAGTCGTGAAGCTCCCGGCCGCGGCAAGGCAGCGCGCATAGCTGCGCGTCATCGCCGTCAGCATGCAGGCCGGAATCCCCTTCCCGCTCGCATCGCCGATGATGACCAGGAGCCGGTCCTCGTCGATCTCCACGAAGTCGTAAAAATCGCCGTTGACCTCCTTGGCCGAACGCGTGTAGGCATTGATCGAAAACTGATCCCAGGCCGGAAACGCGGGCGGCAGCAGCGACTGCTGCAGATGACGTGCGAAGTCGAGCTCCTGGTCGATCCGCTCCCGCTTGCTGATCTCGCTGTAGACCTTGACCAGGTTCTGCACCATCTGAACCTGGCCGGAGAGCAGCCGCAACCGCTCAAACTGCGCTTCGGAGAACGGGCTGCCGGGACGCAGCCGGTTCGTCGCGGCGCACACGACGCCGACCAGAATCCCCTCGCGCAGCAGCGGAATCGCCATAATGCTGCCGAAATTCGCAAAATCCGGATACTCCACGAAGCGCGGATCCGCCGCGGCATCCGGAACCAGCTCCGCCTGCCGCGTGGTCGCCAAACCGCCGAGGAACCCTTTTCCGATCGGGATCTCCTCGCGGCGCAGCGCCTCGAACAGATGGTGATGGCGCGAAAACAGCAGCTGATTCGAGCTGTGAATCAGTGGATAGGTACCGCAGACCCCGATCACCCGGAGCTCATTACCGGAGACCTCGTAGATCGCCACCGACTCCGCATCGGTCTGCTCCGCGACGTGACGGGCCGCGGCATGCATCGCCCCTTCGACCCCGTCCTCCTCCTGCAGTCCCGTGGAAAAGCGTGAGAGGAAGTTTGTGATCTCGCGGCGCCGCTCGTTCGCACGGTCCAACGCCCGGCCGAGTTCAACGGTACGGCGGAAATAATGCACCGCCGTCAGCGTAACCGGCAGAAGCAGAATCACCAGAAATACGATAATTCCTGCTGTCATCGACCCAAACGTTCCTCTCTATACAGCCGGCGGCTCAGCGCCCCGACTGGTACTCCTGCAGCGATTTCAGCGGGGACTCCCCGTGTTTCGCTTCCTTGATGCCCGCCGCGGTCGCTTTCGCTGCCGCAATGGTGGTCATGTACGGAATCTTGTACTGAATCGCCTTCATGCGGATGTAGCTGTCGTCGATTTTCGACAGGCGGCCGATCGGCGTGTTGATGATCAGCGTGATCTGGCGGTTCTTGATGAGGTCGGCCACATTCGGGCGCCCCTCGTTGAGCTTATGCACTTCAGCGGTCTCAATGCCGTTGGAATTCAGGAACTTCGCGGTCCCCTCCGTCGCAACGAACTTGAACCCGAGGTCGCGCAGCGTCTCCATGATCGGCAGCAGGTATTTGCGCTCGCGTTCCGAGACGGAGACCAGAACCGTGCCGTCCAGCGGCAGCTTCGAACCGGCGGCCTGCTGGGACTTGTAATATGCCATGCCGAAGCTCGTCGCCAACCCCATGACCTCGCCCGTGGCGCGCATTTCGGGGCCGAGCACCGGGTCGACTTCCGGGAACATATTGAACGGGAAAACCGCCTCCTTGACGCCGAAGTAGGTCTGCGGATGCGGCTTCAGCGCTTCGGAGTACTCCGGAAGCTTGTGGCCGAGCATCAGGCAGGTCGCAATACGGGCGAGCGGAACACCGGTGACCTTCGAAACAATCGGAACCGTACGCGATGCGCGCGGATTCGCTTCGATGATCCAGATCTGATCCTCGCAGACCGCGAACTGAACGTTCAGGATGCCTTTCACCCGGAAATCCTTCGCGATCGCCGCCGCATGCGTCGCAATCATATCAAGATGCTTCTTCGGCAGAGTGACCGGCGGAATCGAACACGCCGAGTCGCCGGAGTGGATGCCGGCCAGCTCGATATGCTCCATGACCGACGCAACGAAGGTGTTTTCCCCATCGGAAATCGCGTCGACCTCGCACTCGATCGCATTGTCGAGAAAACGGTCGATCAGCATCGGATACTCGGGGCTGACCTGGATCGCCTCGATCGCGTAGCGGGTCAGCGTCTCTTCGTCGTAAATCACCGCCATGCCGCGGCCGCCCAGCACAAAGGAGGGGCGCACCATGACCGGGTAGCCGATCTCGCGGCCGAGCATGACCGCCTCTTCCAGCGAACGGGCGGTGCCGCTCTGCGGCTGCTTGATGCCGAGCGCAATCATGCGCTCACGGAAATATTCGCGGTCCTCAGCGAGCCGGATGCCCTCCGGCTGCGTGCCGATGATCTTCACGCCGGCATCCTTGAGCTCCTGCGCGATATTCAGCGGAGTCTGCCCGCCGAACTGGACGATGACGCCCTCCGGCTTCTCCTTCTCGTAGACCGCCAGTACATCCTCGGTGGTCAGCGGCTCGAAATAAAGCTTGTCGCTCGTGTCGTAGTCGGTGGAAACCGTCTCGGGGTTGCAGTTGATCAGAACCGATTCATACCCTTCGTCGCGCAGCGTGAACGCGGCATGGACGCAGGTGTAGTCGAATTCAATGCCCTGCCCGATCCGGTTCGGCCCGCCGCCGAGAATCATGATCTTCCGGTTCGAACTGACCGGAACCTCATCCGGCACGCCTGCATAGGTCGAGTAGTAATAATCCGCGTTCTCCACGCCGCTGACCGGCACCAGGCAGTAACTGACCCTGCAGCCGAGCTCCATGCGGCAGACGCGCACTTCCTTCTCCGAAACATTGAACAGCTTCGCGAGATATTTGTCCGAAAAACCGAGCTTCTTGGCCTCCAGCACCATCTCATCCGGCAACGCCATCCAGGTATAAGCCGCGAGCTTCAGCTCGAAATCGGCAAGCTCCCTGATCTCCTGAAGGAAAAAGCGCGTGATCCGGGTCAGCACGCACGCCTCGTCGACCGTCAACCCCTTCTTGAACGCCTCGTAAAGGTGAAAGAAACGTTCGCTGGACGGGGAGGCCACAAGGGGACGCAGCTCTTCGAGGGAGAGTTTTTCGATCTTCTTCACCATGCCGAGGCCGGCACGGCCGATTTCGAGCGAGCGGATCGCCTTCTGGAACGCCTCCTTGAAGTTCCTGCCGATGCTCATGACCTCGCCGACCGCCTTCATCTGCGTGCCGAGCCGATCCTTGGCCTGCGGGAATTTTTCGAACGCCCAACGGGCGAACTTCACGACGACATAATCCCCCGACGGGGTATATTTGTCCAGCGATCCGTCGCGCCAGTACGGCAGCTCTTCGAGCGTGATCCCGGCGGCGAGCTTCGTAGAAACACTCGCAATCGGAAACCCGGTCGCCTTCGACGCAAGCGCGCTCGAACGCGAGGTGCGCGGATTGATCTCAATGACGATGATGCGGCCATCCTCGCGATTGTGCGCAAACTGCACGTTGCAGCCGCCGATGACGCCGACCGCATCGATAATGCGGTACGCATAATCCTGCAGCCGGTCCTGAACCTCCTGCGAAACGGTCAGCATCGGAGCGACGCAGAAGCTGTCTCCGGTATGAACGCCCATCGGGTCGACGTTCTCGATGAAACAGACGGTGATCTTTTTGCCGGTTGCATCGCGGACGACTTCGAGCTCAAGCTCTTCCCAGCCGAGCGCGCACTCTTCGACCAGCACCTGGCCGATCAGGCTGGCCGCGAGACCGCGGGTGACGATTTCACGCAGCTCTTCGACGTTGTAGACGATGCCGCCGCCGGTTCCGCCCATCGTATAGGCGGGGCGGAGAACGACCGGGTAGCCGAGTTCATTCGCGATCTTTTCGGCTTCCTCGACCGAGTAGCACGGCTCCGACTTCGCCATCGGAACGTCGAGCGCGGCCATGGTCTCTTTGAAGATGATGCGGTCTTCGCCGCGTTTGATCGCATTCAGGTCTACGCCGATGACCTGGACATTGTACTTGTCGAGAATGCCGTTGTCCTGAAGAGAAATCGCGAGGTTCAGCGCGGTCTGTCCCCCGAGGTTCGGCAGCAGCGCATCCGGCCGCTCCTTGGCGATGATCTTCTCAATGCTGTCGACGGTCAGCGGCTCGATGTAGGTGTGATCCGCCATGCCGGGGTCGGTCATGATGGTCGCGGGATTCGAGTTTGCCAGAACCACTTCATATCCGAGCTCGCGAAGCGCCTTGCACGCCTGAGTGCCGGAATAATCGAATTCACACGCCTGCCCGATGATGATCGGCCCCGAACCGATGATCAACACCTTCCTGATGTCTTCCCGCTTTGCCATATAATCCTTCTTGTCTGATTTGCGCAATGTCCATTGTCGGCCGGAATCCCGGAGCCGTATACAAATCAGCGAAAGAAACGCTGAATAACGCCTCTTTCGCGTGAGAGCCGGCCGCTCAGAATTGTAAACCCGGTTTTATCACTGTTTTCGGACGCTGCTGTATGTTAAAATTTCCGTACACAAACCAGAGATGTAATATAGCGCCGAAAACAACTTCTGTCAACCCCGCGCGGAGAAAAAATGAGACGGAGGCTGCCGGACGGCCGCCTCTGTTCCCGTTATTTTTTCCCGCTGCGCCCGAAGATGTCTTCGATGAAATAACGCGGCCTTGCGCGCACATCGTTGTAGATGCGCCCGATGTACTCCCCGATCATTCCGATGCCGACCATCTGGATGCCGGTGAAGATGAACATGACCGCAAACAGCGTAAAGACGCCTCCCTGCCCCCACTGGTCCCCGTCCGCCCAGAAGAAGCGGCGGACCACGATGTAGACACTGAGCAGATATCCGCAGAACGCCGCAAGGATGCCGAAGTAGGTCAGGATCCGCAGCGGCATCGTGGTCATGCAGGTCAGCAGATTGAATTGCAGATTGATGAGCTTCCAGAACGAATACTTCGAATCGCCCACGGCGCGCTCGCTGTGCTTCACCGGAATCTCACAGGTGTTGCGCGCAAAGCTGTTGCCGAGCACCGGAATGAACGTGCTGCGTTCATTGCACTGCAGCATTGCGTCGACAATGTGGCGGCGGTAGGCGCGCAGCATGCAGCCGTAGTCGTTCATCTTGACGCCGGTCGCCTTCTGGGCGGCCCGGTTCACGATCTTCGAGGCGAAACGCCGGAAGAAAGTGTCTTTCCGCTTCTGGCGCACTGTTCCGACCACATCGTTGCCCTCTTCCGCGGCGGCAATCAGATTCGGAATCTCTTCCGGCGGATTCTGCAGGTCCGCGTCGAGCGTGATGACCAGGTCGCCGCGCACAAGCGAGAATCCGGCCATGATCGCGGAATGCTGCCCGTAGTTGCGGTTCAGGATGCAGCTCACAACTTCATCCGGCCGCTTTACGCTCGCAGCCTTCATGATTTCGGCGGAACTGTCGCGGCTGCCGTCGTCCACGAGGATGAACTCGAACCGGCGCCCGGTCCCGTCGAGCGCCGCAAGCGTGCGGTCGATCAGCTCCTGCAGGCAACCCTCCTCGTTATAAACCGGCACAACGACTGAAACGAATTCGATTTTATCGCTTTTTTTCATAACCTGATATCACTCCTCACTCTTCTGCGGCAGGTTCGGAACCCAGATGGACCGCCTGCGGGATTTGCTCTCCATCACATCAAACGAACGTTCACTGAAATCCGGTTTCTCAAGGTCAACCGGCAGCCGCAGTTCCCTGACGGCGCGGGCCAGCGGCTCAAGATCGGCTTTCCGGTCATACGAAAAGATCGCGACCCGGTGTCCGGCGTTCCTCTCAACGAACTCTCTGAGGTCGGCCAGATTACGCTGATACAGCACTTCTTTCCTCTGCTGCGGCGACATCGCCGCTTTCTCTGCCGGCGTGAGTTCACCTTGCCCAAGGAAATCGGGACTGTCCTTCACCGGGCGCGGCAGATTCAGATAGAACAGCAGCTTCGGCGGCGCCTCGTCCCGCCAGATGAATATCTGCTCGGGCGTGACCCCGAGATTCGCCTCGGCAAATGCGTCATACAACTGTTTCTCCGTCCGGTATTTGGTCAGGGACGGCAGCACGCAGTCGAAGACCGCCGCAACCAGGATCGCACAACCGAGAACCATCGCCCCCAGCCGCTGCGGCAGCCCGGTCAGCCGTTCGACCGGGCTGTCGGCCTGATTGTCAAGCAGCATGACCACGAGCGCCAGCGCGCCTGCAACCGGCAGCGCCACCAGAAGCAGCAGCGGCAACTCGAACTCGAAAAAGTGATTCCACAGCGGAATTCCCACCAGGGTGGCCACGCCGAGCGACGCGCAGACAATCACCAGGATCCGCATCAGCAGAAAAACCGGCCTGTTCCACTTCTCAACGCTCCAGCCGCCGCCGATGCCCGCCGCCGCCAGAAGCGTGCAGAACGGCATCACCGGAAGAATATAGTACCATCTCCGCGAGGTCGAGCAGCAGAACAGGATGAACATCAGCAGCGTTCCGATCATGAGCTCCCGGACCGGGCCGGGCAGCCGTTTCCAGTTCCGGATCATCCCCGCGATCGAAACTCCGATCACCAGGACCCACGGCAGCAGCACCCGCGGCAGATTGTACAGATAGCTGTAGAACGGATCCTTATGGTCGAACGCATTGAATACGCGCACGACATTCTCCCGCCAGACAAGCTCCAGCCCGGTCAGCGCATCCCCGGCCGGCAGCTGCTGCGGCGGCTCGAGCGGCAGGATCGACGCAAGATAAAACGGCAGAAAATAGATTCCGGCGGCGATGACGAAAGCGAGAAAATTCGAGACTTTCAGATGCTTCAGCCAGCGCTTCTCCATCAGCAGATGCGGAGCAATCACCACAAGCGGCATAACCAGCGCCGGAAGCCCCTTGGCCAGCGCGCCGAGGAAGCAGATCAGGTAGAACCCGAGGTAATGCCGGAACTTCGCCCGCTCCTCGACCTGATAGAAGTAAGCCACGGCAAGGATGATCGCAGCCATATTCGCCGTATCCGCCGCTGCGGTCCGCGCCCAGAACAGGAAACCGTAGCAGGAGAGCAGCAGCCACCCCGCCAGCAGCGCCGTACTCCGGTCAAACAGCTTCCGGCCGAGAATCAGCACCCCCCAGAGGCCGGCCAGGCCGGCCAGCGCGCTCGGGACCCGCACGATGAACTCATCAAAGCCGCCGCGCAGCATGGCGAACGGAAGGATCAGCCAGTAGGTCAGGTGCGGCTTGTCGAAATAGACTTGCCAGTTCAGCGACGGATGCAGCCAGTCGCCGGTCACCATCATCTCCCGGGCGATCTCCGCCCAGCGGTCTTCCGAGGCCCAGAGCGCATTGTGCCCGAGAAACAGAAAGAGCGCCAGAACGGAAAAACTCCAGAAAAACAGTTCGCTGCGCCGGGAAGCCGTCACCGGCTCCTGAATCAGGGTATTATCCATAGATCGTCCACACTACTTGCAGGCGAGAACCGCCTTGATTGCATCGACGACGTCGATCACGTCGTCAAAAGTCATATCCGGGAAAAGCGGCAGAGAACAGATGCGGTCGCTGTTGTACTCGGTCGCCGGCAGCATCCCGGGACGGAAGCCCATCGTTTCGCGGTAATATTTCTGCAGATGGGCGCAACGGAAGTGCAGCCCGGTCCCGATATTCCGCGCCTTGAGCTCGGTCATGAAGCTGTTGCGGTCGATTTTCGGCGTATCGACCCGCACCACGAAAAGGTGCCATGCATGCTTGAATTCATAATCCGGATCGGCCAGCGGCCGGATTTCCGGGATTCCCGCAAGCTCTTTCCGGTAGAGCATCGCAAGCTCGCGCCGCCGGGTATTGATGTTGACCAGGCGCGAGAGCTGCGAAACGCCGACCGCCGCGCAGATGTCGGTCAAATTGTACTTGAACCCCGGCTCAATCACCTCCGCCTGAGGCGAACGGCCGCGGTTCTGGCGGTCAAACGCATCCATGCCGATGCCGTGGAACTTCCAGCGCCGCATCAATGCCGCGTCTTCCTCGCTGTTGGTCACGAACATGCCGCCCTCGCCGGTCGTCACATTCTTGATCGCGTGGAACGAATAGATCGCCGCGCCGGTCGAACCGACGTGACGGCCCTTGTAATAGGTCCCGAGCGCATGGGCCGCATCTTCGATCACCGGAATCTCCCCGGCAACCCGGTAGATCCCGTCGAGGTCAAGGGCCGCACCGGCGAAGTGCACCGGGATAATCAGCTTCGTGCGCGGCGTGATCTTCTCCGCGATGCTCTCCGGCGTAGCCAGCATGGTTTCACGGTCGATTTCGCAGAAAACCGGAGTCGCCCCGGCCAGTACAATCATATTCACAATCGAAACCCAGGTCATCGACGGCGTGATGACTTCATCTCCGGGACCGATCTTCATCATTTTCATCAGAAGGTGCATCGCGGCGGTCGCGGAGGCGAGGGCCACCCCGAAGCGGTTGCCGGTGACTTCACATACGCCGGCTTCGAGCGCCGCGTTCTGCGGTCCGTTCGTGATCCAGCCGGAACGCAGAACTTCCGTTACGGCCCGGATATCGGCCTCATTGATCGCGGGCCGGGTAAAAGGCAAAAATTCACTGCGCATAATGACTCCTCCTGGACCTTTCAGCGGTCCGTTTTCTTTTCATTCAGCTTCGCTTCGCGCCACAGCGCCTCGAACCGTTCGCCGCCGGCTATGTCGAGCGGAACGTTTTCCTCCGCCAGCCGCCGTTCGATATAACGGAACCGCGACTCGAACTTCCGGTTGGCCGCCCGAAGCAGCTCCTCCGAAGTCGCGCGCTTGCGGAAACGCGCGAGATTGCTGACCACAAACAGCAGATCGCCGAGTTCTTCGTCGACATGCTCCTCGTCGCCTTCCGCCATCGCCTCCTTCAACTCGGCGAGCTCCTCTTCGATCTTTTCGACAATACCCTGACTGCTGTCCCAGTCGAAACCGACTTTGGAGACCTTCTTCTGAAGTTTCTCCGCCCGGTTCAGGCTCGTCAGGTAACTGCCGACCCCATCGAGGATCGACGTTTCACGCGGCTTGCCGGCCGCGGCTTTTTCCTTCTCCTTGATCTTTACCCAGAGCTCAGTCACCTCTTCGGCGGTTTCCGCCTTTTCGCCGCCGAAGATATGGGCGTGGCGGCGGACCATCTTCTCCACGATATGCCCGGCCATCTCCCGGTAGGAGAACTCCCCCTGCTCCGCCGCAACGACGCACTGGAACAGGACATTCATGAAAAGATCGCCGAGTTCATCGCAGATGTCGGCCGGATCATTCCGGTCAATCGCATCCAGAAGCTCGGCACACTCTTCCGCCAGGCTGCGGCTCAGGGTCTGCCGGGTCTGTTCCCGGTCCCACGGGCAGCCGCCCGGCGCACGAAGCCGTTCGAGAATCGCAAGAAGCGACTCGGCGGTCGGTTCGAATTTCATCAGCTCGCTCATCAGTACGAGAATCCCAGGTTGAAGTGGAAACGCAGTTTGTTCGATTCGTAATCCTGATTATTCACAATCGGATACGCGAGGTCAAGCTTGATCGGCGCATTCACGATCGGCAGCCGGATCCGAAGCCCGTAGCCGATGCCGACGTTGATTTCCGAAAGATCCATTTCAAACGAATTCTTCCATGCGTTGCCGACGTCGCAGAAAGCCGCGCCGCGGATCGGCCCCCAGATCGGGTGCGTAATCTCCGCCGTCAGCTGCAGCATGGTCTGGCCGCCGTAGTTGTTGCCGTGACCGAAAGTCGGCGAAACCGAACGGTAATCGAAGCCGCGCAGCGAATCGCTGCCGCCGAGGAAATAACGCTCGAAAATCGGAACATCCTTGTCGCGGTTCACGGAGGCGACGGTTCCGATCTTGCCGCCGACCATTGCGATGATCGCCTTGTCGAAGAAGCTGTAGTAGTAACTCCCCTTCGCTTCAAGCCGGTAATAGGTGCTCGATGAGCCGAGGAACTGCGGCGTAACCGAGCCGAACAGATTGATATTGTAGCCGCTGGTCGGGTCCATGAGGCTGTCGCGGGTGTCGCGGGTCAGCGAGAGCGACGGCTGGCTCACGAGCTGCCCCTCGGTCTGCTTGTTCTCGCGCATATAATCCTTGAAGCGGTGCGACACCTCGTTGATCTTCACATATTCAAATTTGTAGCCGACCGAAACCGATGTGAAATCGTCGAAGACCCGGCGGGTCAGCGAGGTCCGGAAGCCGACGCGGTTCTCGCGCCATTCGTCGTAATCGACCAGGTTCATATAGCCGGAAATCTCAAAGCGGAGCGGCAGATCGAAAAGCCACGGTTCAACAAAGTCAACGTTGAAACCCGCGTTGTCAATTCCGAGCACCCCCTGGATGCGCATACGCTGGCCACCGCCGTAGAACCAGTTGCCGGGATTCATGAGATCGAAGTTGTCGGTCGAAATTTCCGCCATGCCGAAGAAGTTGCTGATGTCGGACGCACCCGCGCCGATGCGGAAATTGTACCGCGTCGGCTTCTCCTTCACCCGGAAGACCACATCCTTCTCGTCGAGCGCGTCCGCGCCGACGGCGGAGGCCTCCACACTCTCGAAATAGCCCATGCCGAGCAGCCGCTGACGGCTCACGTCGATACGGGCCGGATCAAGCGGATCGCCGTCGTGGACCACCAGGTCGCGGCGGATCACTTTGTCCTTCGTGTCGGTGTTGCCGACGATGACGACCTGCCGGACGAAATATTTGCGCCCTTCGGTGATCTCGTAGACGATGTCCACAGTCTTGTTCTCGTAATCCTCGTGCCGGACCGGCCGGCAGGTCATATCCGCATAGCCGAGCGAACCGTAACGGGCCGAAATGCCGCGCACGGTATCCTGCTCCGCCGTACTGGAGAAGGTTTCGCCCTCCTTCAGCCGCAGGTACGGCAGAAGCTCCTCCTCGGTGAACACGGTGCTGCCGGTGATGCTCTGTTTGCCGACCTTGTACGGTTCGCCTTCGGTGATTTTGAAATCAAGATTCACATATTCGGGGTCGTCCGGCTCCGGCACGATCGCGATGTCGTCGATTTTGAAGTCGAGATACCCCTTTTCGTGATACTTCTCCCGCAGGCGCGCCCGGTCGAGCTCAAGCTCGCTCCGGTCCAGCAGGCCGTAGTTCAGGTATTCATTCACAAACGGGAGCCAGTTCCAGTAGGAGTACTGGTTTGCGATCGAATGCTTCAGATCCCACTGCGAAAACACCCCGGCACCCTCGAAAGCAACGTTGTTGACCTTCAGCTTCAGGTTCTCCTCAACCTGGAAAACCAGCGTAACCGTACCGTCTTCATCCGGCAGGATCACCGGAGTAACCGTATTGTCCGTGTACCCTTTTTCGCTGTAGAACTTCCGCAGATTCTGCGCGCTTTCGCGCAGCGCCTTGTCGTTCAGCAATGCACCTTCTGTCTGAGTGACCTGCTTGCCGAGTTCGACGGCGGAGAATTTTACGTTCCCCTTGAACTGAATCAGGCTGACCCGCGGTTTGAGCCGGAGCTTGAACGTGATTCTCACTTTGTCGTCCGGCAGGTCCTCTACTTCCGAGACCACGTCGGCGAAATTCCCGGTGTTGTAGAGCCGCTTCACGTCGGCGTCGAGAATCTCACGCTTGTACTGCGCGCCCTTGCGCAGCTGGACATTCAGGCCGATCTGTTCGGGCGAGAGCGCCTGCGGCCCCTGCTGCTCGAACCTGACTTCGGCCACTTCCGCCGCCCACGCCCCGGCCGCGGCCAACGCGAGGGAGGCCAGCACACAGCCTGCTTTCTTTGCGAATTTCACGATCTTTTCCACTCCTGGGGTATTCCGGCTCGGGAACAGGGAAAACCCGCCTACTGCGGGCAATCCTCGTCCTTGTACGGTGCGGCCGCAATGAACTCCATCTTCGTCGGAAAAAAGAGGAGCTTCAGGATACCGGTCCGCCCGTTACGGTTCTTCTCAATGATCCACTCCGCGTCGACGCTCTGGTCGGCGCTGGAAATCTCTTTCGCGTCGTCGCGATTCCTGTGCAGGAAGGTCACGATGTCCGCATCCTGCTCGATCGTGCCGGACTCGCGCAGGTGCGCAAGCTTCGGGCGCGAGCCCGCTCCGGCCGTCTTATCAACTTCGCGGTTCAACTGCGCGAGCACCAGAACCGGGATCTTCAGGTCCTTTGCAAGCGTCTTGATGCCGCTTGAAATCTCCGCAACCTCCTGCTGGCGGCTGTCGGTGCGGCCGTCGGCATGCATGAGCTGCAGATAGTCGATGACGACGCACTCGATCCCCTCTTTCATCTTCAGCCGCCGCGCTTTCGCGCGCAGCTCGGCGATCGTGAGGCCGCCGGTGTCGTCGATGAAGAGCTTCGCTTTCTGAAACGCGGAGACCGCGTTCGTCATCTTCGTCAGGTCGCTGTCCAGGAAAGACTTGTTCCAGAACACCGATTCCGAGAGCCCCGCTTCGGTGCACAAAAGGCGGCGCGCGATCTGCGCCGAGGTCATTTCAAGGCTGAAGAACGCCACCTTCCGCGGATGCGGGGAGCGGGTCGGCAGCACAAGGTTCCGGATCAGATTCAGCGCGAGACTGGTCTTGCCGATGGAGGGGCGCGCCGCGAGAACAAACATTTCACCGGCCTTCAAGCCGCCGGTATAGCTGTCGAGCTGGGCGTAACCGGTCGGAATGCCGACCTCGATTTCGCCGTTGTAGATTTTCATCAGTTCGCGGAACTCGTCCGCGATGATATCCTGAACCTCGACGTTCGAGCTTTTCTCCTGATCGTTGCGGACCTTGTAGATGTCGGTCTCGATCTCTTCGACCAGCTGCCCCGCGTCGGCGTCGGAATCGTAGCATTTGAGGAGCGACTCGCTGCATACATCGATCATTTTCCGGAGAGTCGCGTATTTCTGGAGAATCAGGCACCACGATTCGATGTTGACCGTGGTCGAGATGGAGCCGTCCAGCTCGGCGAGGAAGATTTCACCGCCGACGGCGTCGAGCTTGTCGAGCGTCTTGAGCCGGTGCGCCACCGAAATGATGTCCACCTTCAGCTGAGGATCGGCATACAGCTCGAGAATGACCTGATAGATCTCCCGGTGTACATGCGAATAGAACACCTCCGGAGTCCGGAAGTGTTCAATCGCAATATCCACACATGGGCTGGGTTCCCGCAGCATGGCTGCGAGAACCGCGCGCTCCACGGACGGATCATGCGGCTGAGCCCGGTCGGGGAGGATCCCCGGAACCAGACGGGCCGCGGCTTTCTCGTCGAACGCCATGCGCCTTTCAGCCCCGGACAACCCAGACCTTCAAAGCGGCGTTCACGTCGTGGTGGAGCTTGACCTCCACCTCGAACGTTCCGAGCGTCTTGATCGGATCCATCTTGATCCGGTTGTGGTCGATCGAGTAGCCCTGGACGGAGAGCTGGTCCGCAACCATGCGGGAGGTGACCGAACCGAAGAGCTGTTCGTCTTCGGTCGCCTGCATCGGGATCGAAAGCTCGATTCCGGCCAGCTTTTCCGCGAGCGCCTTCGCCTCGGTCAGCTCCTGCGCCCGGCGGGCGGCAATCTGGACCTTGCGCGATTCGATCAGACGCAGCGTGCCCGGCGTCGCCTTCGCCGCCAGCTTGCGCGGCAGCAGAAAGTTGCGGGCATAACCCGGAGCGACATGGACTTCATCCCCGGCCAGGCCGAGGTTCTCGACGTCATCGAGGAGGATCAGTTTCACGTGAGCCATATTGTATTTCCTCCTTCAGGAATTAGTAAACAAGCGCGATGATGCGGGCGCGCTTGACGGCGGTCGCAAGCATCTTCTGGTGGTCGAGGCAGGTTCCGGTGATCCGGCGCGGCATGATTTTGCCCTTCTCGGTCTGGAACTTGCTCAGAGTTTCGGCGTCCTTGAAGTCGATGTACGTGACCTTCGCTTCGCAGAAACGGCAAATCTTCGGCTTCGCCGGCGATCTGCGGCGACCTTGTCTTTTCGGCTGCATAATTGTGATACCTTTCGTTATAAAGCTAGTACGAATTTTTTTTGTTGCTTATCGTTCCGGGAGCGTCATGCTCCTCCGCCCAATCCCGTTTCTCAGAACGGGATGTCGTCTTCCATCCCCTCATCGGGGTTGAAAGCGTTGTCCGGCATCGGCGGCATCTCGGGCTGGGGTGCGTGCGGCATGCCGCCCTGATTCTGCTGCGGAGCGCGCGGCATTCCGCCCTGCGGCTGACGCTGCTGGTAACCGCCCTGCTGGCGCGGCTGGCTGTAACCACCCTGCGGCTGCTGACCGTAGCCGCTGCCGTTGCCGTCATAGCCCTGATTGTAACCGCCGCCCTGCTGGCCGCCGCCGTAACCGCCCTGGCCGTCGCCGCCGGGACGGCGGCTCAGAAACTGAACCTGCTCGGCCACCACGCGAAGGCGCGAACGCTTTCCGCCGCCGTTGCGGTCTTCCCACTGGTCGAGCTGGAGACGCCCTTCGATCATGACCTGGGAGCCTTTTTCGAGGTATTGCTTGCAGCTTTCCGCGCTGCGGCCCCAGACCACGATGTCGACGAAGCACGGCTCTTCGACTTCCTGGCCGTTGCCGGACATATAGCGCCGGTTCACGGCAATGCCGAACTCACAGACCGCCGAACCGCTCGGCAGCGCGCGCAGATCGGGGTCCCGGGTCAGATTACCCAACAGAAAGACCTTGTTCAGTGATGCCATTTTCGGCCTCCAGGTTTCATGGTTTATGAAAAATCAAACTTCCGTACCGATCCGCTCTTACTCGAGGTTGAGCTTGATCGGGCCTTCCGCCGCCGTTTCCGGGCGGTCGCAGAGAAGGATCATGTTGCGCAGGATGCGGTCGTCAAGCTTGTACTTCTCCTTGATGTCGATGACCTTCTCGGCCTCGAGCTCGAAAATGAAGTCGAAGTAGATGCCCGCCTTGCGCTTGTTGATCTCGTAGGTGAACTGGCGACGTCCCATCGGGGTCGAGGATTCCAGCTTGCCGCCGAGAGAGGCGATCAGTTCCGCGAATTCCTTGGTGAAGGCCGCGCCCTCGTCATCCGTCTTACGGATGTCCAGAATGAATACAGCTTCGTATTTCTTCAAAATAAACCTCTTACTGTGATTGGTTTGTTTTTTCTTCGTCTTCCACCGGAGGCGTCCACGCATTGAACTTGTTCATTGCGCGGGCGATCCCGCCGGTCAACGCCGCTCGGACCGCCTCCGCAGCCGCATCAAGCGACAGATCGAAACGCTCCGCTTCTTCGCCATCGAACTTCGACAGCACATAATCGACCGTTCCGCTCTTTTCGGGGCGGCCGACGCCGATCCGGAGCCGCCTGAATGAAGCACTCCCGAGTTCGGCGATCACGGACTTGAGCCCGTTGTGACCGCCGTCCGAGCCGCCGGTCCGCAGCCGCAGCCGCCCGACCGGCAGATCCAGATCGTCGGAGATAATCAGCACCTCTTCGGGACTGATCCCCACTTTCCGGGCGAATCCCGCAACCGCCAGACCGCTCAGGTTCATGAACGTCTGCGGCTTCTGCAGAAACAGCGGTTTCCCCCGGAACGTTCCGGCATACACGAAACTCTGCGCGACATGCCGGGTTTCGAACCGTCCGGCCGGGAATCCGGCCAACAGCCGATCGATCACCATGAATCCGGCATTATGGCGGGTTCCTTCGTATTCGGCTCCGGGGTTGCCGAGGCCGACCGCCAGAAGGATCCGTTCATTTTCACCATTGCCCATCGCCGGACTCCGTTACGCCGCAAGCTTACTTCGCCTCGGCGTCAGCCTTCTTCTCCTTGATGGCTTCCGGCTCGGCCGAGGCTTCCGCCGCGGCAGCCTCTTCCTTCGGGCGGACGACATGCGCAACGACCGCTTCCGGATCGACATTGGTCCGGACGCCTTCCGGCATGACCAGATCCTTCACATGCAGCCGGTCGCCGATATCGAGCGAGGAAACCTCGGCCGCGATGCTTTCCGGCAGGTGGTCCGGGTGGCAGATCACTTCGAGCTCATGCAGTTCGAGCTCGAGAATGCCGCCGCGGTTCACACCGAGGCAATCGCCGTGCGCGTGGACCGGAACCATAGCCGTCAGGTCCGCATTCATGTCGACTTCCTGGAAATCGATGTGCTGGACGTAATTCTTCAGGTGGTTGAACTGAACTTCCTTGACCAGCGCGGTGCTCTTGTCTGCCCCGTCGACCAGCGTGACCATCTGGACGTGGTGCCCGGCAAGGACCTTCCAGGCATCAGCGTCGACCATGACCGGCTTCGCCTCTTTTCCCTTGCTGTAGACGACCGCCGGAATCATGCCGGCCTTGCGGGAGCGGCGGGAAGCGCACTTCCCGAAATCCTTACGATCCTGCACCGCAATTTCATTGTTGACTTTGCTCATGGAACCCCTTTCTTGACTTCTTTGGTAATTTTATGAGCCGTATAAATCAGTGATTGATATAGAAGAGCGACGAGACCGACTTCCCGTCATGGATGCGCCGGATCGCTTCTCCGAGCAGCGGCGCGACCGAAACGACCTTGATCCGTCCGCCGAGGTCGTCAACGACCGGAACCGCATCGGTGGTCACAAGCTGTTCGATCTCCGGCGTCGCCAGCAGCTTCTCCTTGCCGGATTCACTGAGCATGCAGTGTGAAACGGCGGCGTAGATCTTTGCCGCGCCGTTCGCCTTCAGGATTTTCGCCGCGGCACAGAGCGTTCCGGCGGTGCTGGTCAGGTCATCGGTGATGACGCAGTTTTTGTCCTTCACGTCGCCGACGAGGTGACTCGACGCCACGGTCGTCGCGTTGATGCGCCGCTTGGTGACGACCGCGAACCCGGCTTCGAGCATATCGCCGTAGTTCATCGCCATCTTGGCGGAGCCCGAGTCGGGAGCGACCACGACGCCGTTCGTGCCGACAAGCTTCTTCAGGTACGGAACCAGCACGGGGCGCGCATAAAGATGGTCCATCGGAATATCAAAGAAGCCCTGGATCTGCTGAGAATGGAGGTCCATCGTGATGATGCGGTCGGCTCCGGCCTCGGTGATCAGGTTCGCCACGAGCTTCGCGGTGATCGGAACCCTCGGCTTGTCCTTGCGGTCCTGACGGGCGTAGCCGAAGTACGGCAGCACGGCGGTGATCCGGGCGGCGCTCGCACGGCGCGCGGCGTCGATCATGATGAGCAGCTCCATCAAATTGTCATTGGGCGGCTTGCAGGTGGGCTGAATCAGAAATGCGTCGGCGCGGCGGACGTTCTCCTCGAACTGCACGAAATACTCTCCGTCGGGGAAGTGAGTGAGATGAACCTTGCCCAGACTGACCCCGAGATAATTCGCGATCTGCTGTGACAACTCCGGATGCGCGCTGCCGGAGTACACACAAATGTGCTTTGCCTCTTCCATTTGGACTTTCCATTGTTTTTCGCAATCTGGAAACCCGTCCGGGAGGCGGAAAGAGCGCAGAATCAACAATCTGCGTCATTCGAAAACCTCACGGTGCGGCGGCCGTATCCGATCGAAAAAGCGCGGCCGCGTTCGATCCGCGAAACGGATCGAGGTCTCTCAAAATGCCGGTTTAGTTCTACCAACAAACTTTACTATATCACCAATATGAACACTTTACAAGCAATTCCGCAAATTTTTCCTCACAGAAAATCACGGAACGCAAGAACGCGGTAGTTTTCCCGCCGGAGAAACCGCATCTCTTCCTCAAACACCGCGGGCGGCGTATCGACCCACGGATGAAGCCGGTCCGGAACGCCGTGGTAAACCAGCACGGGAACGGCTCCGTCCTCCCCGTACGACAGCGCCCGGCGGAAATTCGAACCGTCCGCGCCGTGCACGGCGACTGCCGGAATCAGGAACGGGTCATCTTCCTCCGGGCGCCAGCCCCGGTCCGCGACCGTCCGCCCGAACCGGAACCCGAGCTCCGCAAGCAGCGCCGGCGCGTAGCCGGCCGCCGGGCCGCCGGGATATGCGAACGAACGGCTGCGCGGCAGCCCGACGTCTCGGAACCGCGCTTCGAGCCGCCCGATCTCGCGGGCGCACTCCTCCGGCGCGATTCCGCCGAGTCCGGCGTGCGTGAATGTGTGGTTCGCCGTTTCGAATCCGGCGGCATCGAGCGAACGGATCTGCTCCCAGGTCATGTACTGGCGTTTGTTCACCGCAAAATCGGGCGGGAACTCACAGAGGAAAAAGGTCGCATGAAATCCAAGTTCCGCAAGCAGCGGAGCGGCGAACGACGCATGGTTCGAAACCGCGTCGTCGAAGGTCAGGACAACTCTCTTCTCCGTCATTCCGGAATCCCCCCGTCATTTCCAGCCGCGCTGGCGGGCCGCTTCGTAAAGCAGGATCGTCGTCGCAGTGGCGACGTTCAGCGAGTCGATCTTCCCGAGCATCGGAATGCGGACCGGCAGATCGGAGTGCTCCATCCAGAGCTCGGTCAGCCCCGTCTGCTCGGTCCCGACCACAATGGCGACCGCCTGCGTCATGTCGACGTCGGTATAGATGTTCTCGGTGTGCGGCGTCGCGGCGAGCGTTTTGATGCCGTGCTCCTTCAGCCACGCATACGCCTCATCGTTCTCCGCCTCCGCCAGCGGGACCGTGAAGAGCGCCCCCGTACTCGCCCGGATCACGTTCGGGTTGTAAAGGTCCGTGCACTTGTTGCAGATGATGAGCCCGTCGACGCCGGCCGCATCCGCGCTGCGCAGGATCGAGCCGAGGTTGCCCGGCTTCTCGACGGCCTCCGCCACGAGGTAGAGACCGTTTTCAACTGCCGGAAGCACCGAAAGCGTATGCCGCTTCATTTTCGCAATCGCGATAAGCCCCTCCGGACGCTCGCGGTAGGCCATCCTGTCGAGCAGGTGCGGGGCGACTTCCGCCACACGCACCCCCTCCGAAGCGAGCGCCTCCAGCAGCGGGAATTCATTCTCGCCGAGAAAATGCGATGGGGAGAAATAACATTCGACGAGCTCCATCCCATATTCGCGGGCGCGGGTCAGCTCACGGTAGCCTTCGAGGACCGTCAGCTGCTCCTTTTCGCGCGGCCGCCGGTCGCGCAGCTTGATGACATGTTTGACCGCCTCGTTCTGGGCGCTCATGATCTTGACGAATTCCATGGTTCTTTCCATCCTTCCGCGGTTTACTATAGCGCAAACCGGCAAATTTTCCACCGGATTCCGGCCGGATCATGCCGGAACGATCCGTCACTTTCCCGTTATTTCCAACACGGAGAGCGCAACCTTCAACCCGTCAACCGCCGCCGACATGATCCCTCCGGCACAGCCGACGCCCTCGCCAGCCGGGTAGAGTCCGGCAAGATCCGACGAGAAAGTGACGGGGTTGCGGCAGAAACGCAGCGGGCTTGAAACACAGGTTTCCAGTCCGACAAACTTCCCGTAACGGATGAATCCGGGATTTCCCCGGTCAAAGTGACGGATCGCGACCCGGAGCGCTCCGGCGAGCTCTTCCGGAATCATCCGGTCGATCCGGCCGGGGACGATCCCGGTCGCCGCGCCGGTCCGGGCCTGCGACAGTCCGGCCCGGCCGGAAAGAAATGCGGCCGCATCCTGCGCCGGAAGCGCATAATCGCCGCCGCCGGCCAGGAAGAACCTCTTCTCAAGTTCCGCGAGGAACCGGTAAACATCCGCCACTTTGCCGGAACTTCCGGGTGAAAGCGTTGTAATGAGGCAGCCGTTCGCGAATTCTCCGTCACGCGCATAGTTGCTCATCCCGTTCGTAACCGACTGGCCGCGCCACGCGGTCGCATTCAGGATCTCCCCGCCGGGGCACATGCAGAACGAACTCACGCCGGAAACGCCGTCGCCGGAGCGCGAAACAAGGTGGTACTCCGCCGCGCCGAGCGCCGCCGGGCGGCTTTCCAGGCGGTACATCGCCCGGTCGATAAAACTCTGCGGATGCTCGATACGGCAGCCGATCTGAAACGGTTTGAGCTCGCACCCCGCCCCCTGCTCCGCCATGCGCAGCACAAGCGCGCGGCCGCCGAGTCCCGGCGCCATAACGACGGCCGGAGCTTCGATGCGCTCGCCGGAGGCGGTTTCGATGCCGGCGCACCGGCCGCCCTTCACCAGGAGCCCGGTCACTTCGACGCCGAACCGGAACACCCCCCCGAGCCCTGTGATCCGCCGGCGCAGATTCGCCGCCACCATGCGCAGTTTATCGGAACCGATGTGCGGGCGCTTGAGGTAGCGGATCTCCGGCGGCGCCCCCGCCTCCACCATCGCATTCAGAATGAAGCCGGAGCGCGCGTCACGGGTCCCGGTGTAGAGCTTGCCGTCCGAAAAAGTCCCGGCCCCGCCCTCGCCGAGCAGCAGGTTGCTCGATTCATCAAGCTCGCGCGTCTCCAGGAACCGCCTGTAATCGGCGTAGCGCTCCTCCACCGCGCGGCCGCGGTCGAGGATCAGCGGCTTCGCCCCGGCCATCGCAAATGCGAGCGCCGCGAAGATTCCGGCGGGCCCCGTGCCGACCACGACCGGATGCAGCAGGGAAACAGCCTCCGGCAACATCAGCCGCGACGCGGCATGAAGATCGGCCGGAGGGTCATTTTCATCAATATCGAGCTCAAGACTGTAAAGCAGCACCGGGCGGCCGCGCCGCGCATCGATGCTTTTGCCGGTGATGCGCCAGTCGCGCACCCGGCCGGAGGCGATGCCCTCGGAACGGGCCGCAAGCTCAGCGACCCTGTCGTCAATATCAGCCGGAGCCTTTGTTGAATCGACCTTGAAACCGGTGATTTTACGGATCACTTGTTCATTTCCTGATCGCGCTGCTCTTTCTGTTCGCGCACGTTTGAGATCATGCCCTTTTTCTCGCCGTCACTCTCTTCTGCGGGCGGAGCCGGCGGCGTCTCGCCGCGCTGCAGCGCCTCGTAAGCGGCACGTTTAGCTTTCAGGTCGGCGGCCGCGGCGTCGGCGTTCGCAAGCAGCTCATCGAGCCGCTCCCGGCACGCCTTGTTCCGGCCGGACTGAAGCGTGAAAAGATTGATTCCCCCGGTCAGCGTCATGATATTCGAAACCGAGCGCTTCTGCACCGACTCGGCGGAGAGCCCGAGCGGCAGTTCCGTCTTGAGCGGAGTCAGACAGGAGGCGACGCCGAAAAAGCTGATCAGGATCGACCCGGTCAGCAGGCCGAAAAGCGCTCCGCCGGCCCGGTCCGCCCACTGCGGGAACACATAATGGTTACCCTTCGGGTTCAGCGACGAGTAAACCATCATGAGCACGACGAAAACAATAATGGCGACCACATAGATCGCGATGACCGGCTGCATCGACTCCGCTCCCGCGGGCAGGAACCCGAAGATCGGGGAGATCAGCTTCTCACTCCACATGCCGAGATAGACCGCGAACGCAAAGCAGACGAATTTGGAAAACGACCGGTACAGCATCCGCTGGAAGCCGAGCACCGCGAAAATAACCGGGATTCCCCAGAAAAGCAGCAGTTCCATCTCTTATTCCCCCTTTCTCGTGACCGTCTTCATGACCCGCGCGGCCTCTTCACGGGAGATCGTCCCTTCGTTGACCAGCGATTCGAGCCCGTCAAGCAGCCCGCCGCCGTCGCCGCCTCCGCCGATCGCCTGACGGACCATATCGATTGTGACCCCCTTGGTTTCGAGCACGCTGTCGAGCGCCGTCCTGTCCGGCAGATCGAAGACGACCGCGAGCCCGCCGCCGGATTTGCGTGCCAGTGCCTGGCTCAGCATGCACAGCGGCGTTCCGCCGAACATCCGCGGCGTGAGCTCCCATTTCTCGAACTTCGAGAACGCCTCAAGCGGCGTCGCGCAATCGAGCTGTGCAATGACCAGGTGGCCGTTCCGCGCGAAATTGACCGCGAGCCGGGCGCTTTCAGGGTCGGAAAGCGCGCCGATCGCCAGCGTGTCGGCACCGTCGTTGATCGCATCCCCCATGAGCTTCAGCAGCGTTTTCCCGCCATACGGATCGAGTTCAAGCTGCATCGCATTGTCGAGCTTGATTTCTATCGGGTTTTCGAACGTGACGATCCGCCGGCCGACCAGCTCCGCGGACTGCAGGATCGCATACATCGTCGTCGTCCGGCCGCTGCCGGGGCGGCCGAGCAGCAGGACGAGCCCGTTCCCGCCTTCGAGGAGCGCGCGTAATTCCGCAAGCCCGCCGGCCGGAATGCCGAGTCCTTCGAGCGGCGGAACCTGCGTCAGCAGCCCGAGCCGGATCATGAGCTGCTCGCCCGCCGCGGCACGCGCGCTCGTGACGAAGCAGGAGACCGCCGACTTGCCGTCCCGCGCGAAAAACCCGCCGTTCTGACTGCTGCGCCGCTCGCCGATCACCATGCCGGACGCATGCTTGAACGCGGTGACGAGACTGCCGCCGGGGAGGCAGCCGAGGTGGGTAACCTTCTCATCCGCCCCGCCGATCCGGAAAAAGACATTGTACTCTCCCTCTTCGTCCGGGTAAACCATCACACGGTCGGCCTTGCGCCCGAGCGCGTCTTCGATCAGGCTGTATGCGAGCGTCATCGCCTCCACCGACGCGGCTTTGCCGTCGACCGGAACAACCGGTTCGCCGCCGCGGCCGGCCAGCTCGAACGCCGGAGCGTTGCGCGATTTCTTCGCTCGGCCGGAAAACGCCTGCGCCGGAGAAACATCGCCGTCGCCGCGTCTCGCAAACTGCTGCGACAACCAGAAGCACAGCAGTGCGACCGGCCCGAAAAAGAGCGCCGCCAGGTTCAGCCACCTGCGCCCCTTCTCATTCTCCCCGGAACGCTCCTCAATGAAGTCGAGCGTGTAGACGCCGGTAAAAATCCAGCCCAGCAGAATCAATATCAGGAACAGATTATAATACACGTTGCCTCCCTTTCCGGCGTCAACCGTTCGGAAACGCCTTCATGAACATTTTTCAGAAGATACCGCATTTCCGGATCTTTTGCAACCCGCTTCGGTTAAAATTCCTCCGAATAACCCGCCATCTTCCGGCAGGAACGGCGGAACAAAGGGGCTTTTCCCGGAAAAGCGGCAGGGAAATCAAAAAAATTCGCTTTTTTTTCATTTCCGGGTGAGCATTTTCGCAAAAACGGGTTAAATTACAGTGAATATGTACAAGCAACGTACAAACTCAAACCTAAGAGAGTGGAAGAATGGGCAACCTTAAAAAGAAACGGCGCAAGAAGATCGCCAAGCACAAGCGGAAAAAGCAGCTGAAACTGCTGCGGCACAAGAAGAAATAACTCTTCATATTGCCAGCTTCGCCCGATTCCGGTTGTCTTCGTTCGCGATCGACTGGAGCCGGGCGTGTGTTTTTTCAGGGGCAGGGGGCCGGAGGCTCACCGCCGAAATCAAACGATGACAGGAACACGCCATGAAAATTTCAACCAGGCTTACACTTATCTGTGCTCTGGTCGGGAGCATGTCGCTCCCCGGAGCTGAAATTGCTTCCGATACCGTCGCCGAAACTCCGGCCGCCCCGGTCGCGGCTCCGAAACTCTCCGCCGCGGAAGAGGCCCGGGTCCGCGCCATAGAAAATTTCATGAGCGCCACCAAAAGCCAGAACCGCGACGAGCGGTTCACGCTGCTCATCGAGGTGCTGAAAGACGACCCGGCGGCGATTCCGCCGCGCAATTATATCCGCGGCATGGTTGACACGCGCGCCGATGCCCGCAAGATTGCGGACAAGCTGCTCGAAATCTCCGCGGCGAACCCGAAGCAGCTCGGGCTTGCCGCTCTCACGTTCCAGATGTGCTATGCCGCAAATATGCTCCCGGCCGACTACCTGGGCAACATCAGCATCGTGCTCGATGAAATATCCGAGCCCGCCAAGCTCCCGGATGAGGTGAAGGGCGAATATTACAACGTCATCGGCGCTTACTCTTCCGCGCTCAAGCAGGCGCGCAACTACCGGGAAGGGACGAAATATTTCGCCGCCGAGCTGGACCGGGAGACTTCGGCCTACCGCGCGATGCTGCTGCGGTTCGCCGTGGATTTCGAACACTTCTTCTCGCGCTTCGGCAGCAGGGAGAGCCGTTGGTTCGGGCTCGTCGGCAGCGACCGTGATGCCGCGAAGGAGCGGTTCGAACAGCTCTTCACCGAACTTGAGACCCTCGAACAGGGCGCGACGGCGGAAGAGGCCGACCGCAACATCGACTTCTACCTCTCCGTCGGCAAGCCGGAGGCCGCGCTGCGGGTGGCAGAAAAAATCGCGAAGGAGAAGCCGCTCCCGGCCAACGAAACCCGCCTCGCCTACACCGCCATCGCGGCGCAGAAATTCGATCTGGTTCCGCCGATCGTTGCAAAGCTCAGCAAGATCGACGGCTGGAAGGGTGTCTCCCAGCTCATCAGCATCAACAGCCTGCTCGCGCAGAAAAAGTACGACCAGGCGCAAAAGGAGATCCGGCAGCTGAAGGTTCCCATCGCCCGCGACGAATTCATGCTGAAGCTCTTCGAGGCCAAAAAAGATTACAAGGCGATGCGCGACGAACTCAACGCGATGGAGAAACGCCTCTCCCCCGGCGTTGAAATCGACCTCGCAAACGCGGTCCGTCAGCTTGTCGTCGCGGAAAAACTCAAAGACGTCGAGCTCCTGAACCGGATCTGGAAGCTCATGGTCGACACCGAACAGATCGAATCCTCCGAGGCGGCCAATTCGGTCGGCTATGTCGCCGCCGAGCTCAACGTCCGCCTGGATGACGCGGAAAAGCTGATCCGCGAAGCGCTCAAAGGGGAGCCGGACAACTATGCATACCTCGACAGCATGGCATGGGTCCTCTATCGCCAGGGCAAGTATGCCGAAGCCGAAAAGTACATCGACCTTGCACTGCGCGCCTCCGAACAGGAGCTCGCACGGGGTGTGATCTATGAGCATAAGGGGGATATCCTGATGAAGCTGGGGCGTAAATCCGAAGCGCTCGCGGCCTATCGCGAAGCTCTCGATTACGCGGCGGACGATGACTTCGATCCGGCCCGCGTCGAAGCGAAAATCAAGAATCTGGAGTAGTCCCTTGGCTTCCATTCCCCAGAAACCGTTCCTCGCCGGGTCGCTGCGCGATGATTTCGCGGCCTGGTGCGTCAAGGAGTGCACCGCGAAGTTCCGCGCGAATCAGATCGCCGAATGGATTTACCGTCACGGCGTAACCGATCCGATGGAGATGAAAAACCTGCCGCTGCCGCTGCGCGGCGCTCTCGCGGCGGATTTTCTTGCGCCCGGCAGCTCCATCGCGGAAACGGCCGGCTCTCCGGACGGGACCGAAAAGCTGCTGATCGAGCTCCACGACGGTGAAACCATCGAAATGGTGCTGATTCCGGGCCGCGAGGAGCGGCTGACCTTCTGCCTCTCCACGCAGGTCGGCTGCCCGGTCGGCTGTCTCTTCTGCGCCAGCGGCAGGGACGGCCTGGTCCGCAATCTCGCGGCCGGTGAAATCATCGAAGAGTTCCTGCTCGGCAGCAAACGGGCCGGCCGGAGACCCGACAACATCGTTTTCATGGGAATCGGCGAAGGGCTGCTGAACTTTCACGAGCTCTCGAAAGCGCTGCACGTGCTGACCTCGCCCGAATATATCGGGATGTCGCCGCGCCGGATCACGGTTTCCACCAGCGGCTACGTGCCGGGCATGCTGAAATTCGCGGAGCTCGAGAAAGAGTACACGCTCGCGATTTCGCTCCACGCCCCGGACGACGAAACCCGCGCCCGGATCATCCCGGACAAGGTGCGTTACCCGATCTCCGAAATCATGGATGCCGCCGACCGTTACCTCGAAAAGGCAGGGCGGATGGTCACGCTCGAATACACGCTGCTCGGCGGCGTCAACGACTCACGCGATGCCGCGGTCAGGCTTGCGCGCCTCGCCCGCGACCATCATGCAAAGGTGAACCTGATCCCGTATAACGCGACCGATTCACAATTCCAGCGCCCCTCCCGCCACGCGATCGAGGAGTTCGAAAAGGTCATCTCAGACGCCGGCGCCCACGTCACGCTCCGCACGGAGCGCGGCGGCGACAGCGCGGCGGCCTGCGGCCAGCTGCGTGCCCAGGGCAAAAAGAAACGGAAATAGCCCGGAGACCCGGGAAGCACAGAGATTCACGGCTGTCGGCGGGGTTTTCTGTTTCCCGGGTGGTCTTGAGCGTATGCCTACCCGGTTCATACTCCGCACCTGCCGATGCATGCAGCTCTGTTTTTCCGTCCCGTTGTTTCTCCGCCACTTCTCCGTTATTTCCGCAATTCGCTAGACGGCAATGTATTTTCGTATACGGTCCGGCATGAGATGAAAGCGGGGGGCGGGGACTGGTTATCCGGCAAGCCGGCGGCGGTTTGCCGGCTTTTCATGGAAAGTTCCATATAAAAAATATGATTTCAGGGTTGACAAACCGCCTCCAACCCTTTATGTTACACTGTTAAGAGGTTCGATGAGGATCATCGTAACAGAGAGAGGAGTTCAGATATGGAACAGAAGGATATCGAGAAATTCCAGGCGGAAGCGCAGGCGTGTGCCCTGCCGCTCCAGCACATCAAAGCTGAGATGGGCCGGGTCATTGCCGGCCAGGAAAAGCTTATCGACCGGCTGCTGCTCGCGTTGGTCGCCGACGGCCATGTCCTGCTCGAAGGCGTGCCGGGACTCGCGAAAACACTCGCGGTCAAAACACTCGCACAGACCCTGTCGGGAACCTTTTCCCGGTTGCAGTTCACACCTGACCTGCTCCCGGCCGACGTGATCGGCACACGCATCTACAACGCCGAAACCCATGAATTTTCGACCCGGATCGGACCGGTTTTCGCGAATATCGTCCTCGCGGACGAAATCAACCGCGCTCCGGCGAAAGTCCAGAGCGCACTGCTTGAAGCGATGCAGGAAAAGCAGATCACGATCGCAGGCGAGTGCTTCAAACTGCCGAAGCCGTTCCTCGTAATGGCCACGCAGAATCCGATCGAGCAGGAGGGAACCTACCCGCTGCCCGAAGCGCAGCTCGACCGTTTCATGTTCAAGCTCGAGGTCGGCTACCCCTCGCGGAACGAGGAAGCCGCGATCGTCGAACGCATGGCGCGCCCGGCCCCGGTGACCGACGTTTCGGCGGTTGCGTCGCTCGATGATGTGCTGCGCGCCCGGACGATGCTCGACAATGTCTATCTCGACGGCAAAATCGTGCAATATATCCTCGACCTCGTCATCGCGACCCGCCCGGGGTGCCGCGGCGAACTCTCCGACCGGCAGGCCGGGGCGAAACTGAACGAGCTCGACGGACTCCTGAGCTTCGGAGCTTCGCCGCGCGCTTCGATCGCGCTGGCGATCGCGGCCCGCGCCGCGGCGCTGCTCGCAGGCAGGGCGTATGTGCTGCCGCAGGACGTGAAGGATATCGCGCCGGAGGTGCTCCGCCACCGCATCGTCCTGTCGTATGAAGCCGAAGCCGAGAACATCGATGCGGACGCGGTGATCGCCCGACTGCTCTCCGAACTGCGGACGCCCTAGTCCGAAGAGAGGAGGTGCGTATGCTGCCGCCTGAAATCGCAAAACAGATCCGGCTGCTCGAAATCCGTACGAACCGCATGGTCGATGAGATCACCGGCGGCGCGTACCGCAGCGCCTTCAAAGGGCGCGGCATCGAATTCGAGGAGGTCCGGGAATACACCGTCGAAGACGACATCCGTGACATCGACTGGAACGTGTCGGCGCGGATGGGCGTTCCGTATGTGAAGAAATATGTCGAAGAGCGCGAGCTCTCCGTTCTGCTGCTGGTCGACGTCTCCGCCTCCGGCGTGTTCGGTTCGGCGGAGCGGAACAAGCGGCAGACCGCCGCGGAGCTGGCCGCGATCCTCGCATTCAGCGCCGCTCATAACGGCGACAAAGTCGGGCTGCTGATGTTCAGCGACCGGATCGAACTCTACGTCCCCCCGAAATCCGGGCGCAGCCACACGCTGCGGCTGATTCGCGAGATGCTTGCGTTCGAACCGGTTTCAAAAGGAACCAATATCGACCTCGCATTGCGGGAAAGTGCCCAGCTGCTGAAAAAGCGCAGCGTCGTCTTCCTGCTGAGCGACCTCATCGACAAACAGAGCTTCGAGTCGAGCCTGAAGATCCTGAACCGCAAGCACGATGTGATCGTGATCGGCCTCGTGGATCCGACTGAAAAACGGTGGCCGTCGCTTCTGCCGGTCATCGTGGAAGACGCCGAAACCGGGAAACAGGTCCGGTTCGGGGGCGGGAAACGCGCGTTGAAAAAGCTCGACGAAGCGTTCAACGCCGCCCGCCGCGCCCGGCAGGAGATCTGCCGCCGCGCCCGCGTCGACATGGTCGAAATCGGGAACAACCGCGACGTGCTGCTGCCGATGGTCGAATTCTTCTCGCGGCGGCGCCGCCGCATAGCGAGCCGGGGGTGAAACCATGAAACAGATATTAAAATGGATCCTCATCGCGGCGGCGGCGGCCGTGCTGCTTTCGCTGCTCGTATATTCCGCCGGTTGGCTGCTGAGCCTCCGGTTGGGGGAAAAGCCGGAGTTGCCCGCGGAAGCGGCGCTTTCGCAACTTGAAAACGTCGATGTCGGCGCTCCGGTCACGGGGCGCATCGAGTTCTCTCTGCCGCTCTGCCGCTCGGTCGCCGCCGCGGAACTGAAGCCGGGCGACGGTTCGCTCGCAATCGGGAACGTCCGTATCGAACGCGCCGGCTGGCGCTTCACGCGGCAGGTGTGGCGCGTTTCGTTCGAACTCTGCGCCTTGAAAGAAGGCGCGGTCGGACCGGGGACGCTTGAACTGGAATTCTCCGGGGAGCCGCCCGAACAGGCAACCGTCGGGATTCCGGGCTTCTCCGCCACTCTCATGCCGCCGGCACAGGGAACGGAGCTGGAGCCGGCCGGCGCAATCGACACGTCGGAAACGCCGTACTGGCCGTGGTACGCCGGAATCGGCGCGCTCATCGCAATCGTCGTCGCCGTGATTCTGCTGCTCCGCCGCCGGATGCCGGAGAAATCGCTGTGGGACCGTACGCTCGACGCATTGAAGGAACTGCGCGCGGAGCTCTCTTCCGGGCAGACTCCGCCCGAACAGGGGTACGTCCGCCTGACCGACATTGTCCGCAACTACCTCGAGGAGCGGTTCGGAATCCCGGTTTCGACCCGCACCACGCCGGAGTTTCTCGCGGAATTCGATCGCGCTCCGTCGCCGCTGCCGGATACGGAGCGGCCGTTCCTGCGCGAATTCCTCGAAGCCGCCGACCGGGTCAAGTTCGCGGCGCTGACGCCGGATAACAGGCTGCTCACGCAGGCGCTCGAAAGCGCTGTCCGGCTCGTCGATTCAACGCGGCCCGCCAAGCCGGAAGGAGGTGCGAAATGATTGAATTCGCATATCCGTACCTGCTGTTGCTGCTGCTGCTGCTGCCGCTCATCGCACTTTACTGCGTCTTCCGCCAGAAGCAGCCGTCGATCACGGTTTCGACCGTGGAACCGTTCACGGCGGTCCATGCGGCGCGGCGGCCCGGGTTCCCGCTCGAATGCATGCTGATCGCATTGGCGATCATCATTGTCGCGCTCGCCCGGCCCCGTATCGGCAACGAAAAGTTCCTGATCCGGTCGCAGGGAATCGATATCGTGCTTGCGATCGACCTCTCCGGCAGCATGTCCGCTTACGACGTCCCGCCGGATATCAGGTCGGGCCGCCAGCTCGTGAACGCGATTGAGGACGGCAGGTTGAAGAACCGCCTCGACACCGCCAGGGAGGAGATCCGTAAATTCATCGAAGCGCGTCCGAACGACCGCATCGGCCTCGTCGGATTCGCGGAGGTCGCCTACAATCTCGCGCCGCCGACACTCGACCATGCCTGGCTGCTTTCGCACCTGAAGAACCTGAAGCCCGGCATTCTCGGGGACCTGACCGGCATCGCATCGCCGCTCGGAACCGGGGTCAGCCGGCTCAAGGAGTCCGATGCGCCGCGCCGCGTCCTCGTGCTCTTCACCGACGGCAGCAACACCGCGCAGAACAAACTCACGCCGGAGCAGGCGGCCGAACTCGCAAAGGAGTTCAACGTGGTCATCCACACCGTCGGAATCGGCAGCGACAGGGCGTTCGTCGTGTCCGCCGGCGGCATCCAGCAGCAGTCGGACAGCTTCGACGAAAAGCTGCTGCAGAACCTCGCGAAAATCACCGGCGGGGAGTACTTCCGCGCCGCCGACGCCGAGGGGATGAAACGGGTCATGGAAGAGATCAACCAGCTCGAGAAAACCACCGTCGAGCAACCGAAGTACACGGAATACCGGGAGTACGCCCCGCGTCTCGCGCTCATCGCGCTCGCGTTCGTCGCGCTCGCATACGTCTCCCAGTGCACCTGGCGCCTCCGCCTGCCCTGAAAAAGCGCACCGATCAGGCCGGACGCCGCTTTCCTGCGGTGTCCGGCTTTCTCTTTTTTACCGTCCGAACCGGAAATATCCGGGTTTCGATGGACTTTTTTACGTTTTTTTACAATATCCCTCTTGACAATATTTTATTTTCAGCCCATAATATTATAAAATAAATATAGAGAAACTGAAATATTTATAATGAAAACAGAAAAAATACTGGAATGCCTGCGAAGCCGGATCGTCAGCGGGGAGTTTCCGCCGGGGGCAAAACTGCCGAACCGGCCGGAGCTTCTGCGGGAGTATTCGGTCAGTGTCGGCGCGTTCCAGAAATGCATCAATCAACTGATTGACTGGGGGTTTCTGGAGTCGCGCGGCATGCACGGCATGTGCGTCCCCGCCAATCCGCCCCATCTTTCGCGGTTTGCGATCCTGCTGCCGCTCTCCACAACCGTCCCGATGCCGGGGGCGGATCCTTTTCTGACCGGCTTCGTCCGGATTGCGGACGAATACAAACGGCGGCATCCGGAGCATACGTTCGCCTGCTGCGCCGTCGGAGACCCGGCCGAGCCTCATATGGAAGAGTATGAGCGGATCGTTGAGGATGTCCGCCGGGGACTGCTGGCGGGGATCATCTCCATCTTCAGCGTGCCGCCGCCGCCGGTTCAACGGCAGCTGGGGGACTTCCCGCTGGTGATCATCTCCCGGAAGCGGGAGGATGCGCCGCACCCCTATCCGCAGATCGAATTCGACCTGGTGGAGCTTTTCCGCTGCCAGCTCCGGCGGCTGGAAGAGGCCGGATGCCGGAATATCGCCGCGCTGCTCTATGACAATATTTCCATGCCGAAATGCCTGGCCATTTTCGACCTGGCGGCGCAAAGCCGGGCGAATTGTCCGCGCACCTGGATCACGGGGATGAACCTCACGTATACGCGGCCGGTCTTTTACGACAACCTGCTGGAGCTGATATTCTCGAAAAATCAGGCCGTCACCCCGGATGGGCTGATCGTCTCGAGCGAAAACTTCCTGCCGCCGGTCTTCAATGCCTTCACCCGGCTCGGCATTGTGCCGGGACGCGATGTGAAAATCGTGAGTCACCGGAATACGACTTCCGCCGTTTCGCGCGTCCCCGGCATTGAGTACGTGACCTTCAGCGTGGAGCAGGTCTTTCAGGAAGCCCTGCGCCAATTGCGCGACTGGAATACGCACACGCCCGCCGAGCGCGCCGTCGATATCCGGATTCCGCCCCTGGACACGACGCGCGAATGACAGAAAATAGAGTTCCTTTTTCAGATATTTATCAGGAAAGAAGGGAAAGAATGAAAAAAATCATCTGCCGGGATCCTGTCTGCAATTCATCTTCTTCGTTCACACTGATTGAATTGCTGATCGTTATTGCGATCATCGCAATTCTCGCGGCAATGCTGCTGCCGGCGCTGAACCAGGCGCGGGAACGGGGAAAGGCCAACTCCTGCCTGAACAATGTCCGCCAGTTGACGGCATACAGTGCGATGTATCAGAATGACTGTGACGGCTACTTCGAGGTGAGGAAATATTTTCAGCGCTATATAACACTGAAATATCTGGATAAAAATTCCGATGCGTTTTCGTGTCCCAAAGATACGCCGTCTCCGACGCTGCCGACGGGGCAGCATATACTCTCCTACGGCGCGCCATGGGGAAGTTTTGTCGCCACCACCGACACCTTCTACAAATTCAGCAGAATCAAAAAACCGTCGCAATGCATCCTTTTCTCCGAAACCCACCAGAAAAAAGGGATCGGGGGGCACTGCTGGCAATGGCCGTACACGGTCGAATACAAGCGTTCACAAGGCGGAGTCAACGACGACGGAACAGATTACCTGCATAATATGCGAAGTAATCTCGGTTTCATCGACGGCCATGCGGCGGCACATACCCGGCAGGAGATCAAATCGAACAATTTCCTGCGCCTCTACCAGGATATGATCTGATCGATACAAGGAGTTCCGCATCATGAAAATTTCTTCTGTCCTCATCGTGGGGATTCTTTTGTCGGGCGTATTCTCCGGAGCCGGAGAGCAGCCGCAGCAGTTCTCCTCCGGCAGCTTCAGAGCAACTGCCGTCAGCGGCAAAAAAAGCGTGCCGGAAAAACCGGAACTCTGCTTCGACGGCCGGTTGAACACGTTCCCGAAATTCGACAGGCTGAACGGTTCCGAGCTCACATTGGAGTTCAACAAGCCGCTGCCGATGGCCGCTTTGTCCCTCACCCGAACCGGATGGGGCAACTGGGCACACCCCGCCTCCCTGGAGATTAATGTCAACCGCAATCACACCCTCACCGCCAATCTGGAGAAACAGGCGGCCAATCCCGGCGGCAAAGCACCGGAAAAAGTACTGGCGATTCCGATCAATGCGGATGTAACATATTTGAAGATAAAGGTGACCGGCGTACATTCCGTGAATAAAATCCAATGGGGAAACATCGGTGAAATCGGTTATTTCCCGTCAAAATCTCCCGCCGCCGCCGCCGATGCCGCCGACGGCCGTGAAATGCCGGCGAGGCAGGCGCTGCACGGGGAGCGCCTGCGGCCGCTGACGGTCACGGAATGGAATCCGCCGGACTTCAGCGCATCCGGGATCAACGGGGCCCGAAAGGCGCCGCAAACTCTTTCCGCCGCTTTCACGGCCCGGAAGGAAGCGGTTTTCCGCCCCCTCTCCGGCAGCCGGATCAGCATCACATTTCCCAAAGGCCGTACAATCGGGCTGGTCGCATTTCGCCAGACGAAAAATGCCGGAGCGGCCAGAATCCGCGAGCTTGCAGTTTCCGTCAACAACGGGCCGAAACAGCTTTTTGAATTCTCGAAGGACCATGATGTTCAGGCGATTCCGATCAACGGTCGCGTCGACAAGCTGAGCTTCGACATCCGCTCCGCCTATCCGGGGAAAAGCAGCGCGGAGTGGGGAGGAATCGCCCTGATGGGAGACGGAGAATTTGCTCCCGTCACCTATTCCACCTCGGCCATGCCGTTTCCGATGGCGACCGAAGCGCTGGAACTGGAGATCGAAGCGGAACGCACCATAACCGTTCCGCTGACGGCCAACATCGTCCATCCGCGGCTGCTTTACCGGGCGCCGGAGCTTGCGCTGAAGCCCGGCACGCACAAATATACGCTGCCGGTCAGCGCGTTTCAGGAGACGGGAAAATACGGCGTCGACTGGAAACCCTGCCATTTCCGGAACATCTTTATCGGGAACGCTTCGACGGAAGCCGATCCCGGGTTCCGGCTGCACGGCATCCGTCCCGTGGTTCCCGCCGGAAGCGCGGATTTTCCATGGTATGAGCTCGGCGAATTCGCGCCTCCGACACGAAAGATCGACGGAAAGCTCTGGCGGGAGGGGATGAGCTACTCCTCCGGCGGACGCTTCGGCAACTCCACCTACAACGGACTGCTTTCCGAAGTAGTGGGCGACCTCTGGTTCCACACCTACACGGCCGGAGCGCGGGATCCCCTGCGGCGCCAGAAATTCGACCTTTACGTCGACGGCGACGATACCGCTCCCGGCGAGCTCGACTCCGCCCAACCGTGGAACATTCGCGGCATGGGTTCCGGCGCGAACGAGGAGATCGAAAGCTCGTGGACCCACATGCGCCGCAAGCTGAAACTGCGCAACGGGGCCGAACTCACCTGGCTGACCTCCACGCTTGCTCCCGGTTTTCTGGGAGAGTGTTCCGTTCCGCTGGCCATCAGCTCGCGCGGCGGCGGCGACATCCCCAGACGTTCCGGCGCGCCGGACGAGGATGAGAACCGCTTTTTCCGCGATGCCGGCCGCGACGCACAAACCGGCAGGATCGGCCCGACCCTGGTCATCACGCTCTCCGGGGTGATCTCCGGTTCCGGTCAGGTGGAGATGTCCGAGCTTGCCGAACCGTGGATCGTCGCGATCTGGGGCGGGATCAACCGCCCGGCATTCTGGGGCGATCGGGCGGCGGCGGTGCTCTTCACGCTCGACCGGGGAACGGTCCGTTTCGATCGGAGCGGCATCCATCTGCCGAGCGGGCGTTTCGGAATCTCCAGCAGCTTCCACGGCCTCCTCAACGACAACTGGGAAGCCGGAAAAATCCGGGAACGGGCATCGCTCCTCTCCGGAATGCTCCGCAACTACCCCTACCGCTGCACGGAATTTTACCGGATCGAGGAAGAAACACTATTCATTCACAACACATTTGAATACGAACGCTGGGGCGGCAAACGCTTCCGTGCCCCGGATTACGCGCCGCTGCCGCCTATCCTGAGCTGGGGATACTCCCGTTTCGGCTGGGGAAATCTGCCGCTGGACCCGGCGCACATCATCAGGACCCCGGCCGGGCCCTACGCCTGGAACCCGGGCAGCCGAACCGGTTACACGCTGCCGGTCCCGCTCAACCGGCACGCGGCATTCCCCGCCCTCGCGGAACACCGCCCGTTCAATGACGTTCTGGCGGAAAAATTCCTGGCGCAGCCCGAACCGGCCCCGGAGGAACGGCATTATGTCGCCGACTCCTGGCGGACGGCATACACGCCGCTGCGCGTCGGCAACGCCCTTTTCGGCATGAGCTTTCTCGGCGACGCCTACCGCGGGCGGATCCTGGAGACGCTGAAGACGACCACCGTCAACGCTTTCAGCGATTTCTCCTGGGTGCCGCGCCGGGAACTCTTCGGCAGCCGCCGCTATCTGGCCAGCCTCTGGATCGACAATAAGGTTTCCCCCGCCATGTACGGCGATATCAATTCCGGCGTCGGGGCATCGTGCTACAGCCTCTACCTTTACGCAAAATACAGCGGCGACTGGGAGCATGTCAGGACCCTCTGGCCGCGTGTGATGGATGTAATCCGCTTCTGCGAGGTCGTCAATGACTGGGCGATTCCGATGACCTCCGCACGGGAGGGTATTCTCTTCGGCGGCATCGACATGGACACCATCGGTTTCCTGGGCGTGGCGGCGGCGGAGCAGATGGCCCGCCAGGCCGGCAGCCGGGAAGATTGGGAGCGGCTCGCCTATCTCCGCAGCAAGATCGCCCCCGCCACGGCCCTGCGGCTGACGTTCCAGCAATACCTCGACCCGGCCGGGGAATATCCCCGTTTGTGGGTAAACGGTTTTTCGGAGAGCGGGCCGAATCTGGAGTGGGCCGACAGCAAGTCCGGCGTCGGCCTGGACCACGTGGCCATGACGCTCTGCTGGCAGGGGCAGCAGCCGGAGATGTTCCAATTCCTGATGCAGCTCCCCGGCCGGAAAACGATGACCGATTTCCAGAAGGTCCTGATGGACCGATATTTCACCGGCGGGGATTTCAGCGGTTGGCGCAAAATGCCGTTCAATCCGACCCGGACCGCGGCGCATCTGGCCATGCGCTGCTGGCTGCCCGATTGGGACCGCGCGGAGATCGATCGCGATTACAGAATCTGGATCGACCGTACCAAAAGTCAGGAGAGCGTCAATAATTCCGGCTTCTTCGCCGTATGGCAAGGCAGCGTCGACCGGATTTTCCTGATTAACTGGGAGCCGGCGGCGCTCGAAAAGCTGACCTATGACCGCAGTTCCCGCTGCCTGACGGCCGCGCTCAGCTCCGCCATTCCCTTCACTGTGGAGGGGAGCGCGCCCCGGAAAATCGTCCGGATCGAAGCAGACGGCCGGGAACTCCCGCTCGCACAGCTCCAGTATGAAAACGATGTGTTCAAGCTGAAGCTTCCTGCCCTGAAAGGCGAAGTGAAATTCTATTTCTGACCTGAACCACCCCGCTGCCTGAGCTGGTACTCGTAGATCGACGGGACGGCCGGCTGCGGGCGCGGGGCGTCTTTCCGGTACGGGAAGAAACGGTTGCCCTCCGCCCGGAACGGCCCGCTGAGCCCCTGCGAGAGCTTGCCGCTGCCGCCGTAGATGCGGTTTTCACGCAACTCTACGCCGCCGCAGTCGGCGGAGCCGAAGAGAATGAGCGGAGCCTTCTCCGACTTCAGAATGAACGTGTTGCCGTAGAGAATATGATCGAAGCTCGTCGCTTTCAGGAAAATCCCTTCCATGGCTTCAGCCCGGAAACGGTTGTGCGCGAAAATCCAGTTTTCGTTCATGCCGCCGAGCCAGACGCCACCCTTGCCGCCGAAAACGTCGCAGTTGTAAACGACGTTCCGGGGTCCGTTCGGGCCGTGCGCGCCGTCCTCCGGGGCGGAGGCGAGCAGCCCGTAGCCGTAGCCGCCGTTCTCGGTCGTGTCCGAAACGATGGAGCAGTTTTCGAACAGATTCTCATTCGTCCACCCGGAGTGCCACTGGGCGTCGCTGTTGTGGAAAACACCGTTGCGGATCACATTGCCGGAAGCCGACCACTGCAGCATCGGCGCATGGCGCATGCGGCGCGTCACAACGCCGTCCATCAGGCAATCGTAGGAGGCCTCCCAGCCGACGTAGGAGGTGCCGCCGCCGCCCTTGAACCAGCCGTCGTCGAACTCGCATTCCAAAATCGAACAGAACTTCGCATGATAGGCGTAGACCGGATTGCGTCCGCATCTGACGACCCTGACATCCCGTGCGCGGCAGTCGCTCGCGTAGTGGAAGAGCACGCTTGAGAGCCAGTAGTCGTTCTTCATCTCGATCGTCATCCCCTCGACGCCGCCGCCTTTCACGAGTTCCGCCCGGCGGATGAACGCGCCGTCCACGACCGGATAATCGATCCGCATCGGCTGATTGAAGGTGATCTTCGCGCCGTCCACCCGGTCGATGAAGAGGATCGTGCTGCGGAAGCTCCCCCAACGGCATGCGTTCCGGGTTTCGGCACGGCGGCGCGGCGTCTCCGGCGCCTTCAAATTCACCGCGTCGCCGGGGCGGAACGGATGGTTCACATCTTTCAACACGATCGTATCACTGCCGCGCACACCGTCTTCTGCAAGCAGATATTCCGGCCCGGCATACCCGTTGCCGCGGAAATTGATGACGCCGGAAAGCGTCCACGGCGGCAGCACCGGGGCGACGCCGGGTCTGACCTCAATGGTGATCTCTTTGCGGAATTCGCTTTTATCGCTGTAAACCGCGACTCCGGCAAGCTTGTGCTTTCCCGGTGTAACGGCCTCCGGCAATTGCCCGGCCGTGAACGACTGGTTGCCGGAGTGGAGGCTCCGGGCATAGTCGCGAAACGGCCTGCCGTCGAGTTCGAGGCGGAGCCGGACCAGCTGCTGCGGGCGCGCAATCAGGTGGATCGTCTCCTGCGGGGAAACGACGCTCCCATCCTTAAGCCCGTAGAGATCGATCCTGCCGTCGCCGGTATCGTAATCGAGATCGAGTTTTGTGCGGTCGCGCCCCGCGCCGCGGATCATGACGTTGTCGCGCGTGATGAGCAGAAGCCGGCTGAGCCGGTAGCGCCCGGCGTCGAGCCGGATTACTCCGCCCTCCGGCGGGAGCGCCGCAACTGCCGCTTCGAACGCGGCGGAGCAATCCTTCCCGTCGTCCGCCTTCACGCCGAAGTCGGAGAGCTTCAGGACGACGGCATCGGCACGGTCATGGATTCCGGGGCGAACTCCGGCGCGGGTGAAATCGGGGTACACGATCCCGTCCGGCCCCGGGAAATCGGCGGCGGTCAGCCTCGCAGCCTCCTCCGGGCGCAGCTTGTATTGCGGCTTCCACGGCGGAGGCTGCGGGCCGTCCGGCAGCCGCTCGATCTTCACATCGTCGATGCGGAAAGTCTGGCTCAGCCAGACCGGCATCGAAATTTTCACATACACCCAGGCGGTTTCATCATAATAGGCCGGGGCCTCCACAACGTGGTCGTACCACTCCGTCGCGGAACCGGGCTTGCTCCCGTAATGGATGCTGTTCGCGGAGAGCCGCTTCTTATCCCTGTCGCAGAAAACCACGCCGACCGCGCAGCCGTAATTCTCCGGAAACTGCAATTTCGCGGTCAGGCGGTAGAGGCCCTTCTGCGCCGGAACCGGTTTCGAATAGATCACGTTCGCCCATTTCCGCTCGATCTTCGCTCCGGTCCGGTAGCGGATGCGGGCCGACTGCGCGCCCTCGCTGCTCACACCGTCGAGCGTGAGTTCAACCGGGCTCTTCTGGATGTCCCATTTGCTGAAACCCGATTCGAAACCGTCGGAGAAAACCGTCTCCGCCCCGGCGAGAAGCGGCAGCAGAAGTGCAATGCCAGGCAATCCTTTTTTCATCGTCATCCCCCTCAGCGGAACATGTTGTTTTTCTGCGGGAACATCAGGAGCAGCATCCTGTCGTCGCCGTAGATGTTGAAGGAGGCCGCGTGCCCGTCGAGGTAGACGGCGTTCGCCCTGGTCGCCCCGTGGGCGGTCGAGATGTATGGGGCGACCTCGGTCGTCCAGTTGCTGCGACCCCAGAAGGTGAATTTCACATAGCTTCCCCATGAAGTGGTTTCGCTTTCGCGGATGAAGGAGTCGAGGACGGCCGCCTTGCGTGACGGCTGATCGAAGCGCGCCATTTTCGGCAGCGTGTAGCCACTGTCCTTGAAAGTTCCGCCGCCGAGCACGCGCTGCGCATAGCCGTAGGTCGCAATCGTGTTCGGTCCCGAGAGATCCCCCGGGTCCGAGAAGACCGGTTCGGCCAGCACTCCGGCCGGAACCGGCCCCTTCGCCTGCGCATAGCCGGGGCAGAAGGTCACCTTGTTCGTATTGCGCGCATAATAGATGTTCCGGTTGATGTAGCCGGCGTCGAAAAACTTCTTCAGGGGATGATGCACATTTTTGGTCTTGTCCGCATCGGCCGGAGTCGGATAGGAGCAACCCGGCGTGACGTCGTTGAAATCGGCGGAATAGAGCCCGATCCAGTGGCCGTACTGCTTCAGGTTGCCGATGCATTTCGACCCTTTCGCCGTGTCGCGCGCCTGCTGCAGCGCCGGCAGCAGCATCGAAGCGAGAATCGCGATGATCGCAATCACGACCAGAAGCTCAATCAATGTGAAATAAAATCTTCTCATGAACGGGTTCCTTTCAGTTCGAAATTGCGATAACGGAGAACGGTGCGCAACGCGGCGGCGAGTTCCGCCGTGGTTTCATCGACGTCGGCGCCGTTGAGCCAGATCTCATTCAGCCCGTGGTTGATCATGCGGGTCAGTTCCGGGGAGTCGAGGTTGTAATCCGCGGAAATCTTGGTCATTTCAGAGAGGAAGAGCGCGTCGCGCGAATCCTCCGGATCAAAGCTCCTCATCGCGGAGGATTTGCGGATCGGGATCCCGTAACGCAATTGACCGATGTGATCCTGCACCTCCTCCGAAAGCATGAGCCGGATGAGCTCGCGGGCGAGCGGCAGATCCCCTCCGTACCGCCGTACGCAGAGCAGATCGGTCGCCTGCGCGGTCAGGTCGGCTCCGCCCGGAATCAGCGGCAGCGGAACGCTTTTCCAGCAATGCGGCGCGTTGAAATTCACCTCCTGCCGGGCGGCAAGCATAAAGGCACACTCCCCGTTGCTGAAGTGGGCTTCATACGGATTCAGCGCCGGCCACTTCTCCGTGACGCCGAGCGCCCGGTAGAGTTCCCTGACTTTCATGATGCCGTCGCGGGTGCGCGGGCTGTCGAGCATGACCTCGGAGACACCGGCCGTGCCGATGATGCCGCCGCCGGCGCGGAAGATGAAATTCATCCAGAACGGCAGGAAGCTCCAGTTGAAGATCCGCTCCGGCGGATGGAGCCGGCGGAGGCGGCGGATATCCTCGATGAACTCATCCCAGCCCCAACCGGAACGCGGTTCGGGGCATCCGGCCCCGGCGAGCATCCCCGCGTTGTAGCAGAGCACCCGCGGCGAAAAAATCAGCGGGATCCCGAACAGCCCGCCGTCCGCCGTCCGAAAGCTCCGGAACGGCGCGGAGAAAAACGGCGCGTCATCCGGATACGCCTCCCGGAACAGCTCCGCGAGGTTCAGATACTCGTCGCGGCGGTGCAGCACTTCAAGCGTGGTCCTGATCTCAAACACACCCTTGCGGAAGCAGTCATGCACCTGAAGCCCCGGGAAACGGCTGCGGACCACGTCCGACCAGACTGAACGGAACGAGACGAAGCTGTCCGGCAGTATCCGCTCCCGCCAGTCGCCGCGGACGAACGTCCCGCTGCGAGGGAAGCTCTCAAGAACCCCGTCGCGCACCAGCGATACAAACGCCATCTGGGTGATCGCATGCGAAACGCCGATCTGTTCCGACAGCTCCCGCGCCCCCGGCAGCTTGTCGCCGCCGGAGAGGTTGCCCGTCTCAAGCTGCCCGATGATGTATTCGCGGGCGATATTCAGCTTGTCCGCCACAGCTCTCTCCTTTGCAATTGAAAATCATTCTGTAATTAATTATAGCAAACAAAACTGGCAATGTCAATAGATGAGTACAAGAAATAATCATATTTCAGGATATTTCCTGTTTTTCAAAACTAACCATGTCAGTTTAAACGAATTTTCGTGTGAATTTTTATCCGGAAAGCATTATTTGGTATTTGCCGATCGCAAAAAATGGTGGTATAGTATTGAATCAGCGTTATTTGCAGTCAACTTCCGGAAGGGAAATTCCGGAGGTGTTTTTGTTTTTCCGCAATAAGGGGAAGGGAACCGCCATGGCAATCGAAGTATCGTATATCATCATCACGCCCTACAGCCTTCTGAAATCCCGGACCGGGGGGATTATCGCCCGGCTGATGTCCCGGACCGACCTCGAATTCATCGGGGCGCAGATGCTGGCATTCTCCCCCGAAGTGACGGAGCGGTATGCTCGGAGCCTGGAGGCGATGGATGCGAAAGATACAGGCAAGATGCTGGCCGATTATGTCCGCGAAAATTTTCCGCCCCGCGAAGACGGGCGCAAGGAACGCACGCTCATGCTGCTGTTCCGCGGCGAAGACGCATGCCGCAAGCTGACCGACATCACCGGCCGCCTTTCCCCGTTTTCACCGAAATGCATCAGCGCCGGAGAAACGCTGCGCGACACCTATGCCGACGTGGTTGAGGATAAGGAGAATCCCGGAATCGTCCGTTACTTCGAACCGGCCGTCCTGACCCCGCCGAATTTGAAAGAAGCTCTCAACAAGCTGAAGATCTTCGCCGATTTCGCCGCCTCCACCCCGAATCTCGTCGACAATTCACTCGGCTCCAGTCCGGAAGACGAACGCACGCTCGTCATCATCAAGCCGGACAACTGGCGCTGCCCCTCGAGCCGCCCCGGCAACATCATCGATATGCTGAGCCGTACCGGGCTGCGCATCGTCGGCTGCAAGGTCCACCGCATGAGCGTGAACGACGCGCTAGAGTTCTACGGACCGGTCCAGAATGCACTGCGCAACAAGCTCGCGCCGAAAATCGCCGCCCAGGCGAAGAACCTCTTCGAAGAGAAGTTCGGCGTCATCCTGCCGGAGGGATCGCTTGAGAGCCTGAACCAGTCGGTCGGCATTCCGTTCGCCGACGACCAGTTCTCGCAGCTGATCGAATTCATGTCCGGGCGCCGTCCGGAAGCATGCACCGAGGAGGAAAGAAAACTCCAGAATGCCCAGGCAAAATGCCTCGTTCTGATCTACGAAGGCCCGAATGCGATTGCAAAAATCCGGTCGGTCCTCGGCCCGACCGACCCCTCCAAGGCGCCGGGCGGCACCGTCCGCCGCGATTTCGGCAGCAACGTCATGGTCAACACGGCCCACGCCTCGGACGCTCCCGAAAGCGTCGAGCGCGAAATGAAAATCATCCGGATCACCCAGAACTCCATGGCTGCCCGGATCACCGAATACCTCGACGAAGTCAACCGGTAATCTTTCCTCATTCCGGCAGCGGCGCGGGAGCAAAGAGGGTGTTTCGCCCTCCTCTCTCCGCGCTCAGCGGGAGGAGAAGTTGAACAGGATCATCCACGGGAACGGGCTTCCGGCATTGTAGTTCAGCAACCCGAACTGAATGCCGCCGGAAGCGCTGTTCACCAGGCCGATCTGCATTCCGCCCGACGGGGAAACTCCGTCGCTCTGATAAGTGACGAGTGCGTTGTTTCCGGAGAAATTCGCAACACCGATCTGCAGCCCGCGGTTCTCCCACGCACCGGAAACCAAAGAAAAATTGACCCCCTGAAACCGGGTTGCAAGCGTGACAAGCCCGAGCTGAAGCCCCGCAAACTGCTCCGTCTCCCCGAATCCCTGAACGGAAATGCCGTTAACTGTCCCGGAAAAACCGCAGAGCGGCTGGAAATTGACGCCATACACTGCCTGCTGCACTCCCCAGAACGGTTCGAAATTCACGCCGTACACCGGCGTATCCGCCGAAACCACGGCAAGCCGGTCCGGAACCAGCGACACCTGCAGCAGCGACCACTCCACATCCGGATAGCCGGATGAATCATCCGCTGCCGCCACACCCGTCAGACAGCCCATAAACAGCAACGGAACCAGAATCTTCGACAGACAATTCATGACTTCCTCCTCCTCTTCTCTGCTACATTATACCATCGGGGGAGTGGAAATGCAAGCGGCTCTCTTTCAACTTCCCGCAAAAAAGCCGCGGCCCTCAGGCGAACCGGAGAAGGGAAGACTTCCCCCCTCCGGCCGCATGGCGGGATCAGGCTTTCTTTTCGCGCTTCCCTGCCGCATACTCGATCAGCAGCACGAGTATGAAGCCGAACACGCCGAGCAGAACCGCATGCCAGAACCCGGCATCGATACTGCCGGGAAGGATGTTGTGGTTCTCGATGTTATCCCCGAACTTCCACGGCCACACTTTGCGCAGCGAACCGAGCATGAAGCCGATCAGGACGGCGATGGTGATATCGTGAAACTTCCGCAGCAGATAGCTCAGAAGCCGGATGAATCCCGCGATTCCGATGAAAATACCGAACATGAAAAGCGTCAGCGTACAGAAATTGCCGCCGATATTCACTCCGCTTTTAAGCTCATGAACCGCGTTCAGCACGAAGTCGTACCTGCCCATCAGCAGCAGGATGAAGCTGCCGGAGATTCCGGGCAGGATCATCGCGCAGATCGCGACGGCGCCGCACAGGATCAGGTAAAACGGCGAATCCGGCGGATGCTTCAGCAGCGGCAGCCCGACCACCATCCAGCCGGCGACGGTTCCGCAGGCCAGGGCGATGACTCCGCTGCCGTTCCAGCGTTTGACGCGCGGCAGCACGGTGGCCACCGAAGCGAGCACAAGGCCGAAGAAGAATGCGAGAATCAGCGTCAGTCGGTTCGCCAGCATCCATTTGATCGGGGTGGAAAAAATCGCAATGGCGAGGAGGATTCCGGTTCCGAGGCTCACCATGAACGGCCACGGCAGAGTCCGCCACGCTTCCCGGAACCGAAGCCGGAAGGCGATCGAAAAAAGCTCTTTGCCGGTGAAGCGCCGGATCGATTCGATAAGCTCATCATAAATACCGAGAATAAAAGCCATGGTTCCGCCGGATACCCCCGGCACGACATCGGCTCCGCCCATAATGAAGCCGCAGGAGAAAATACGTAAATACTCCTTCCAGGAGCGTTTGGGCGACAAGGGTTGCTTTTCCTGCATGAAAATTCCTGATTGTTGGAATGGTGAATCGGGTAGTGAAAACAGGCGGAACCGCCGGGACGGCAGAGTGCGCCGGGGCCGGAACCGCTTCGTAAAATCAGATCGACCGGAAGGGAGCCGGTCCCGCCCGGACAGGGGTCGCATCAGTCAGACCGTCCCGGATCACGGCAAATGCCGGCGGAAAATCCGCATGCTCCGGAATCCGGACGGAAAAAGTGAGGAGAAACAGAACCGGAACGCCGGCCGCCGCTCCCGGGAGTTTTCCCGGCACGGGCTGCCTGGTTCTGAATTTGACAAAGGAAACCGCCCGGCGCGGACACCGGAAATCGTCGGGAACCATCTCCGCGCAATCATCGCCGCCGGAGGATCCGATGCTGATCGTACCGGCGGATGCGGTCGCCGGCGGAACAGCCGCGCGGGAAGTCCCGATACAGAAGAACGCGAGCAGGGCAACTGCCGCCGGAAACAGGAGACTCCGGACAATCGCCTGCCCGGAGAACGGTGAACTGCTGTAATGATCCATGCTGCTGAAGATTCTTCTCCTGTGACTGCATAATATATCGCCGCCGATGATACAATGCAAATCCTCATTTTTCCGGCGGGAGCGATTCCGGGTTGCTTTTTCTTCCCGGCCGTGATAATGTATCTGCGGAGGAGAATCCGTCATCATGGAAACCGTACTTGTGTCACGCGCCGTCGAGCAGCACGATCTCGACTCGGTGCCGAACCGGACCCGGCTTGAATTCACGCACGGGGGCGTCCGGCTCACATTGAATCTCGATATTTTCAATTTCGGCCGCGATCCGCGCGACCGGGAGCATCACTACCGCCATCTTGCGCCGCCTTTCTGCCGGCTGTTCCATTTCACCGGCCCGGTTTCCCCGGGTGCGGAAATCACGGTTGACGGGTCGCTCCGCCATCTGGACACAGAGGGGATTTACCTGCTGAATGCGGAGCATTCGTTCGATGTCCGCTATCTTCCGGGCTCCGTCCTCTGCTACGCCCATCTCCGGCTGACGGACCACACCCGGCGTTCGGCATTCCCGGATTCACCCGGCATGATCCGGCTCGAGGACCCGGTGCTGGCCGCTTATCTGGAAAAATCGTGGGAAACGGGGAAACCGCTTGCGATTCAGAGCGCGGTCACTGCCGCAATGTCCCGGTTCCTCGAACCGCAACTTGACCGCCTGTGCGAACGCAGTGAGCTTTTCAGCAAATTCGGCCCGATGCTGGCCGCCATCGATGCGGCGCCTCCCGCACAGCTGCGTGTGGCGGAACTGGCCGAATGCATGAATATGACGCCCTTCGCCCTCTCCAAAAGCTTCCGCCGCCGGGTCGGGATCCCGCTGAAGGAGTTCCTGAACTCGATCTACCTCGACCGCGCCCGCGAACTCCTGATCTGTTCCGGCGGCACCGTCGAAGACGTCGCGGCGATGCTCGGGCACCACGATGTCCATTATTTCTACCATGCATTCCGGCGTTTGACCGGACTTTCCCCCGGAGAATATCGCTCGGAACGGAGGAGTTTCGGAACAAAAACCGATGAATGTCCCGAAATCACACGTATCTGACCGTTTTTTGCAGTTGCGTTCAAATCAATTCTTTGCTATAATTTAATCAGCTGTCAATAAAACGGAGGAACACACATGAACCAGCGGCCGGTCGCCCGCCCGAAGTGTCATTTCACGCCCCGGAAAGGGTGGATCAACGATCCGAACGGATTGATCCTGCTCGGCGGCGTCTACCATATGTTCTTCCAGCACAACCCCGACGCACCGGAATGGGGGAATATCCACTGGGGACATGCGGTGAGCTCCGATCTCCTGCACTGGAAAGAGCTGCCGTCCGCACTCTCCCCGAAGAGCGCGGACGATCTCTGCTTCTCCGGCAGCGCGATCCTCGACACGGAGAATGCATCCGGACTCGGCTCTCCCGGCGAACCTGCCCTGCTTGTTTACTACACCTCCACAGGGCGCGGCGAATGCCTCGCGTACAGCCGCGACGGCGGTATGACGTTCAGGGAGTACGGGCATAACCCGGTCATCCGTCACAACGGACGTGACCCGCGCGTGCTGCAATATGCGCCGGGGCACTACGTCATCGCCGTATATGACGAAGTGAACCATATCGCATTCTACCGCTCATCCGACCTCAAAAGGTGGCATTTCTGCAGCCGGATCCACGGCTTTTACGAATGCCCGGAGCTGTTCGAGCTCAACGGCCGCTGGGTGCTGTTCGGCGCGAACGGCGTCTATTCGCTCGGCAGCTTCGACGGAGAGGTGTTCACGCCGGAGGCGTTGCCCCGGCCGCTCTTCGAAGGCGACGCCTATGCGGGCCAGACCTTCGCAAACTGCGGCCGCCGCATCGCCGTCTTCTGGATGCGCGACAACAAAAGGCTCTTCCGGGAGCTCGGATTCAGCCAGCAGATGTCCATCCCGGTCGAGCTGACCCTGAAGGGGGACCGCATTCTCGTGAATCCGGCGGTGGAGGTTCCCGGCAGCCGCATGATATCGAGCCCGGAGCGCCCGGTCACAGTGCGGGGTGTCGAGCTCCCGCCCGCCGGACATATCCTGGTCGTCGAAGACACGGCCACAGTCGAAGCGTTTATTGATCACGGCGAACGCTGCATCCTGCGTTACGCCGCCAATTTCAACCGGCAGGAAAAGTAGAAAATGGAAAAACAATTACGGATCCTTTCATTCGGCGAGGTGTTGTTCGACGTATTTGAAGACGGGGCGCGGCTCGGCGGCGCACCACTGAACCTCGCGGTGCATCTGCACCGGCTCGGCGTGGAGGCGAGCCTTGTCTCCGCCGTCGGGCAGGATACCCTCGGCGATGTCGCAATTCAGGAGATCGTGCGGGAAGGGCTCCCGACCGATCACATTGCACGGGTGCCGCAGCCGACCGGAACCGTGACGGTGACGCTCGATGAAGCGAAGGTGCCGACCTACAACTTTCTCAGAAACTGTGCGTACGATTATATTCCGGTGCCGAAAATGGATCTTTCAGAACTCGACCTCTTCTGCTTCGGGACGCTCGCCCAGCGCGGCGAAGCTTCGCGCGGAACGCTCCGGAAACTGCTTGGAGAGGTCACCTGCAAGATTTTCTGCGACGTGAATCTGCGTCAGGATTTCTATTCGAAGGAGATCCTCGAACACTCCCTCTCCGCCGCCGACCTTGTGAAGCTGAATGACGATGAGCTGCCGGTCATTGCCTCGCTCTTCGGGCTCGAACCGGCGGGCAGCGCCGTCGCAGAGAGGTTCGGGCTCGAAACCGTGATCCTGACGCTCGGACCGGACGGGTGTGAAATCTGGGACGGCGGCAAAACCTTCGTCTCACCCGCCTATCCGGCGGAGGTCGTCAGCACGGTCGGCGCGGGCGATGCGTTCAGCGCGGGCTTCCTGTTCCACTGTCTCTCCGGGCACCGGGTCGAAATCGCCGCGGCGGAGGGAAACCGGCTCGCGGCTGAGATTGCGGCCATTCCGGGCGCATTCTGAATGAACCATCCATCCTCATACGGAAAGAATATGCTATGACAAAAGGACGTCTTCTGCTCTGGGCCGTCACATCGGCCCTCGCCGGATTCCTGTTCGGCTTCGACACGGTCGTGATCTCCGGCGCGGAAAAAGAGATCCAGGATATCTGGGCGCTGAGCGGCACGATGCATGGCTGGGCGCTGAGCTCGGCATTGTGGGGAACCGTGCTCGGCGCCTGTTTCGGCGGAATCCCCACCAAAAAATGGGGAAGGAAAAAGATCCTGATTTTCAACGGCATTCTGTATGTCGTGTCGGCGGTCGGCTCCGGAATCGCGTGGGATGTGAGCTCCTTCATCATCGCGCGCTTCATCGGCGGCGTCGGAATCGGCATTTCGACCATCGCGGCCCCGCTCTTTATCGCGGAGATCTCTCCAGCCCGGGACCGCGGCAAGCTCGGCGGACTCTTTCAGTTCAACATCGTCTTCGGCATTCTCGTCGCTTATCTGTCGAACTACATTATCGGCAACGTCTGTGATATCGGGGTCGGGTGGCGTTGGATGCTCGGCGTCGAAGCGCTTCCGGCCATCATTTACACGCTGATGTGTTTCTCCCTGCCGGAGAGTCCGCGCTGGCTCATTGTCGACGCGAACCGCCCGGAAGAGGGCGCCGAAGTATTCCGTAAAATCAATCCCGGCATGAATGAGTCGGAGATCAGGGAGTTGGTCGCGTCGGTCGAAGCAACCCGGGTGCCCGAAAAGCAGCACTCGAAATTCTGGTCGATGCGGCTGCGCAAACCGATCTTCTTCGCCTTTCTCATCGCGTTTTTCAACCAGGTCTCCGGCATCAACGTGATCCTCTATTTCGCGCCGCGCCTGCTCGGGCTGGCCGGAATGGACAATGCGCTGGCCGCATCAATCAGCCTCGGAATCACGAATCTCATCTTCACGTTCGTCGGGCTCTGGCTCATCGACAGGCTCGGCCGGCGCACGCTGCTGTACATCGGCTCAGCCGGCTATATCCTGAGTCTCGGAGTCTGCGCAATCGCGTTTTTCAGCTTTCCGGAGTTCAAAGTCGTCTCCGCCTCGCTCGACACGATCACCGGCGCGGAACAGGTCATCCGCATGGAGCGGGGCGAGGGGTATTACGCCGAATCCGACAAGCTCCGGGCCCGGAACGACTACAGCGCGGCCCGCAAAGCGCTGGCCGAGGCGACCTCTTCGGAGCAGTATGAGGGAAGCCGGGTAATCCTGCCCGAACAGCTTTCTCCGGCGGAGACCAGGGCCGCCGCGGAAATTGCGAAACTTGAGGCGTCGAAACTGCTCGGAGCCTCCAGCCTGATCGTGCTGGCCTGCATGATCGTATTCATCGCGGCGCATGCCGTCGGCTCCGGAACAATCATCTGGGTCTTCATCTCGGAGATCTTTCCGAACGACCAGCGCGCCACAGGACAGGCGCTCGGGAGCTTCACACACTGGATCTTCGCTGCCCTGCTCACGCTCGCGTTTCCGATTGCAATCAAAGCGTTCGATGCGGGCTACATGTTCGCGTTCTTCTGCGTCATGATGATCCTCCAGCTGATCTGGGCCAAAACCATGATGCCTGAAACCAAAGGACTTTCCCTCGAACAGATCGAGCATGATCTCGACCCGGTATAAAATGAAGAAGAGCGCGGGAAGGGAAAATACCCTTTCTGCGCTCTTTTTCATTCAAGCCCTCTCATAAATCGGAACATTCCGACCCCGGACGGATCATCGGCGGCCCGGTTGGAAATCAAAGGCCGGCAGGAGGATGAATCCCGCCGGCCCCGGTTACGGGCAGCCGCTACTTCGCCGCCCGGAACTCCGGCAGCTTTCCGTAACGCTTCTCCAATTCCGCTCGTTCCGCCGCATCCGCATTCGACAGGCGCTTCCTGAAGTATGCCGTCATGAACGGCTTATAGTAGGTTTTCCAGAAATTGCGCCCGGCAGCCTCTTTCGCCGTCTCATCCGAGAAATTGCCGGTCATCATATCGAGGTAGAATGCCGGCTTCTCAAGCTTCAGGCGCCGCTCGAGCCGGTTGACGACCATTGCACGGAGCCGTTTGTCGGTCAGGTCGAACGCCACCGGCCTGCCGGAACCGTCGATCGCCTTCACGCCATCGGGGGAGAGACCCACAATGGTGATGAGGTCGCGGCTCGGCGTCTCCACCGTGAAGCTGTTTTTTGATGGCGTAATCTGCGCGAGCTGTTCCGTGAAAACGCGCATTTTCTTTGCTTCGGAAGGAAGCTCCGAGCCGAATGCGGTGACCTGATTCAGCAGCTGCATCTCCTCCTGGCTGTCTCCTGCCGGGAACACAAACAGCTGCAGATCGCTGATCGCCTTGTCAAACGCCGCCATATTGCCGTTGCGGATCGCAGTAAAGAATGTCTCCGCGGTAGTTCCGAACAGAGGATCGAGCTTGGGGTGAATTTCCTCCAGGCGTCTCTTCGCGGCCTCTTTTGCCGCTCTCTCCTGCTCTCTTTTCTGTTCAAGGAGCCTCCGCGCTTCCGCTTCCTGCCGAGCTTTCTTCTGTCGCTCCTCTTCCAGCTTTGCCGCGATTGCTTTCTTTGCGGCCTCATCCGCATCCCGCCGTTCTTTCAGCCCGGCCAGGAATTTCTGCCGGGCCGCTTCCCGGGCCGGAGCCACGCGGCTCCGTTCGTCAATCTGGTTGTAGATGCCAAGATAGGAGTGGAGTGTCATATTCTCCTCCGGGGTCTGCGGCGTCGGATACTTCCGGAAAAATTCATCCGACGCTTTCAAAAAACCGAGATAATCGTTCGGACTGCTCCGCCTCATCTGCAGCAGATCCTCGATCGCCGCCATATATTCGGGGCGTGTGACAACAATCAGCTTCGGCGGCTCCACTTCTTTGGGCTGCTCTTTCGGCTCATCTGCCTTTTTCGCGGTCTTGTCATCTGTTTTGGCGCTCTGCCCTTTTCCCTCATTGAACGGATCCCCCGGCAGGATCAGAGGCGGAGGAACCGGTTTCCCCTTCACAAAAGCGACCACTTTGTCGCCGAACGGCTTCATGAATTCCGGCAGCTTGTTTCCGGAAGCAAGAAAATAGAATGCCCCGCCGAGACATCCCAGCGTGATGCCGAGAAGGACGATGCCGACGACAATGCCGAGGATGATTTTAGCCGCGCCCGGCTTTTCCTCATCGCTCTTTTCCTTCTCCTTTTTTCCTTTCTTCCCCTTGTCTTTCCCTTTCGCTCCGGCTTCGGGTTCTTCCGGCGGAGGAGCGGGCTTCTTCTCTGACTTCGGAGTCACTTTCAACACGAGGTCATCATCCGCCGGTTTTCCGGCACTTTTCTTAACCTCTTCCGCTGCAGGTGCTTTTTGTTCCGCCACTTGTCCGCTGTTTTGCAGGGCGGCCGCGGGCTTCACATCCGTTGCGGGAGCAGCTTTCGGAACCGCAGGCTTCGGGGCGGCCGGCGGAGCAGCTTTCGGGACCGCAGGCTTCGGGGCGGCCGGCAGCGTCGCTTTCGGCAGACCGCCGCTCCCCGGGCCCTTTGCTCCGAATGGAGCCTTCGCCCCGCCGAGAGGGGGTTTCGCTCCGCCGCCGAATGGGGCCGCCACTCTGGCGCCGCCGGCAGCGGGAGCTTTCGGAAGACGGAAATTCAACTGTGGAACCGCGGTCTTTCCACTGTGTGCATGCATCAAATACATGTCAAGCGCTTTGATCAGCGGCGCCGGCGTCTGGTAACGGTCCTCGATATTCCGCGCCATCATTTTCATGATGATGGTGTTGAGTTCATCCGGAATCTCCGGATTCACTTCCTTCGGCGGCTGAAGCTGCCCGGCCACATGCATCTTGGCAATTTCTTCGGCCGTATCGGCCACATACGGGAACCGGCCGGTCACGAACTGATAGAAGGTCGCTCCGAGACTGTAGATATCACTCCGGACGTCGGTCGGCACTCCGGTCAACTGCTCCGGGCTGATATACTGAGGCGTACCGAGAACTTCATCCCCTTCACAAGCCTCTTTGTCATTGATTCCGGCGACACGGGCGAGCCCGAGATCCGCCAGCTTTGCGAAGCCGTTCGCATCAAGCATGATATTGTCAGGCTTGATATCCTGGTGAACCAGTTTCTCGTCCCGCCACGCACATTCAAGCGCACTGGCGACCTCCTTGACGATCTTGGCGGCCTCTTCAAAGCCGAGAACCTTCTTTTCCTTCAGGATCTCCTTCATGGTTTTGCCGCGGATGTACTCCATGGCAAAATAGAAGATTCCGTTTTCCTCACCGACCGCATAGGCCTGAACAACATTCGGATGGTTGATGCGGCCCGCCGCACGCGCTTCCCGGAAAAATGATTCGACATACTCCTTGTCGTTCAGAAACTTCGCCTGAAGCACCTTCAACGCAACCGGACGGTCCAGAGAGATCTGGCGGGCGAGATACACTTCTCCCATTCCGCCTTTGCTGAGCTCACGCTCAATTACAAACCCCCCGATGACTGCTCCGGGAGAGGTCTGTGATCCGGGATAATTCACCTTCTCGCTGCAGTGCGTACACTCTACCTGGTTTCCCTCTTCCGGTTTCTCGGCCTCAAATACCTTCTTGCATTTTTCGCAGTATATCTTCATCCCCATACCATGTCAGTTGCCGATTGTTTTTTCAATATCATGCAGCGGGAATATATACTCCCGGCGGATAAAATACAAATTTTTCAGAGATATTGCGGAATGTTTTCGGAAAATCTTTCCAATGACGCCTCGCGGATTTTTTCCGGTACCGTCTCCGGTGAGGAAAGCGGCTCAGAAGAAATAACGGATGATCGCTTTTTCCCGCAGGCGGCTCAGATATGCATCCCGGATCTTTTCGCGCCGTTCCACATCGATCCTGCGCCGGATTTCGGCGCTGAGCTTCCGGAATTCACCCTTCATCTCCGGCGTATATGAGAGAATCCGCAGAAAAGAGACACCATCCGCCGTCCGGACCGGACCGTAAACTTTGCCGGCCTCCAATTCCGGCATCGCGGCCGCAAACTCCGCCCGCAGCCGCCTGCGCTCAATCTCACCGAGATTTCCGCCCTCCTGCGGGTCAGGACCCACACTGTACCTCTTCGCCAGACCGGCAAACGAATCCGGAGAAGCCGCAAGCGCATCGGAAACCGTCCGGATTTTCGCTTCCAGCTCCGGATCCTTCAAATCAAGCATGATCATCGCGAGTTCCACCTTTTCAGGGGAGATAAATTCATTCCGATGTGCCTGATAATACTCATATACCTCGCGCGGCGTGATGTTATTTTCGATCCGGACCCGGTCGTATATCATCATCTGGACGATGATATACTCTTCGATATCCTTGCGCACTTCTTCAATCGACGTACCGGCTTCGCGGAGCTTCCGAACGAATTCATTGCGGGAACGGACGCCCATCCGCTCCGCGATGCTGTCGAGCTCCTCTTCAATGCTCTGATTCGGGATATCGAACGGTTTTTCCTTATATGCTTCAAGCACCAGAATTTTATCGATCCGGTCATTGACCGCTTTCAACCGGATTTTCCGGACCTCTTCCTCCAACCGCTTGCCGGAATAGATCGCAAACGCCTGGTATTCGCTGTTACGCGTGGAAGCGAGGATGTCGACGAGACTGATCGGTTCACCGTTGACCGATGCGAGAATCGAATTGATCTGCGGCTGCGCCTCCCCTCCCGCCGAAATGAAACCAACAGCGAGAAAGAGAGCCAGAAATGGTGCAAGACAATATTTCCTCATAAGTGCCGTTCTCCTCATTTGCACCCGGCACGGCGAATAGCCAGCTCCACAGCCGCCCGGAAGCTGCCCTGGTCCGCCACTCCGCGCCATGCGATGTCGAATGCGGTTCCATGGTCCGGGCTCGTCCGGATCACAGGCAGCCCGAGCGTGGAATTGACCCCGCTGCTGAACGCCAGCATTTTGAACGGAATGTGCCCCTGATCGTGATACATCGTGACCAGACCGTCGTAACGGCTGCGGATCGATTCGACAAACAACGTATCAGGCGGAAACGGGCCCTCAATGTCAATTCCGGCTTTCCGGAGCTCCGCAAGCGCCGGCTTCGTCTCGCGTTCATCCTCCATGCCCATGCAGCCGTTCTCCCCCGCATGCGGATTGATCGCAGCAGCGGCGAGCTTCGGGGAGTCGATGCCTTCCGCCCTGACTGCGTCGTAAAGCAGCCGGGCGACCCGCATGATCTCCGGTTTCACAGCGAGCTTCGGAACTTCGGCAAGGCTGACATGACAGGTGACGAACACCATCCGGAGATTCCCGGAAGACTGCATCATGACATAATCGGAGCAGCCGCACAGCTCCGCGATCCGTTCCGTGTGTCCCGTAAACGGAATCCCGGCGAGATTGACTGCATATTTGTTCATCGGCGCCGTGACGATCGCGTCAACCTCCCCGGCAAGCGCATCCTGCACAGCCATCGTCAGCCCGTCATAGGCGATTTTTCCACAACGCGCATCTGCTTTGCCGGGTTCGAAACTCCCGAACGGCAGGGAACCTGCGGAACGGAGTTCCGGCACTTTTCCGTCACTCCAGCGGCGTGCCGCCTCCTCAAGAACCGTCACTTCTCCGTAAATGACGAACTCCGCACGGCCGCGCCACTCCGGAGAAACGGCGGCTTTCACCGCAAGTTCCGGGCCGATCCCGGCCGGATCCCCGGCCGTCAGCGCGATCTTCGGAATCCGTCCGGCCATGTTACCACTCCTGCCCCTGTTTGGAATAGTAGGCCGCCACGTTCGGAATCAGCGGTTTGATCAGCGTCTTGATCGCTTTGGCGTACTCCCGGATCTCCGCCTGCGCATGGTCGCTGTCACGGAGTTCGAGAAAATGAAGCAGGTTTGAAAGATCGACCGTTCCCCAGAAGGTGACCATCATATTCTGCGGAAGCACTCCGCGCGCCTGTTCCCGGCAGACGCCGGAATCGATCAGATGCCCGTAGAGCTTCAGGCTCGCCTCATTGTGCCTGCGGATCTCTTCGCGAAGCTGTTTCCCGTCGAAATCCGGATCGAAATAGGAGGCCTGCCGGTTATTCTCCGACTGCCGCCTCAGAACGGAGGGTGTGTAGAACTCCATATCAATCTCGGTATAACGCCGGGAAATCTCATTATAGCTCCAGGTCCGGTGCCGATGCCACTGCCCGCGGATAAAAAGCGGACAGTGGATGCTGAATGTGAAGACCATGTGCTCAAGCGGGCTCGTGTGCCGGTTTGCAATCAGGTACGAAAGCAATCCGACGTCCTTCTCATCCATTTCACTTTTAAGCTTGCCGAATGAAACACGGGCAGCATTTACGATGGTGGCTTCGGTACCGAGGTGATCGATCAGGCCGACCCATCCCTGTCCGTCGAGAACTTTTACATGATTGGCAGGCGGCACGTTCAGATGTTCCATTGCGTCTCCTTTGAATCGGATGTTATTTGGCATTTTTCGTATCGATCAGCATGCTGCGCACTTCTGCGATGGATTTCTCCATACATTCAGACATCGCCGCCGCCGCGGCATCGGGAGTGTTTCCCCGGATCGTCTCTTCCGTCTTCACATTCATGCTTTCGCTCCTGACCGGTTTCCGGTCCGTAAAGACCCGTACCGTATAATCGACCGAAAGGATGGCTTTGCGGCGTTCACGGTCGAAATCAAACCGGTAGATCGTACCGCTGATCCGGGCGAATGTGCCGTTCCTGCCGCTTGAGCGCGTCTCCTCCGGCGAAAGCGCCTTATGGAGCTGCCGCTCGACCATCAGATCGGGAGAGAGCAGCCAGCGGTTGTAATCATCCGAAATCATCCGCCCGTTCTTTTCCCGGTAGAGGAACCGGCGGTCCGAGCCGGAGAGGTTCCGGAACGTGCCGATTTCAAAACGAACCTCGGAAAGCGGATTCTCCGAAACCGTCATATCATGTTCCGCCGGTTCGACATAAGAAGTCGATATCAGCGCGCACCCTGCCAGAAACGGCAGAAACAGGCTGCATAGCCAAAGCTTTTTCATTCTCTGTTGTTTCTCCCTGTTCCGTTATTTATCCGTCACTTCAATATGGACGGCTGTATACGGCTCCCACACCTTTTTCACCGTAATTGACCCACAATACCCGACGCGGATTGTTGTGGATGAAAATCTCGCCGCTGCCACCGGAAATCGTTTCCGCCTCCCGCCCGAGCGGAGTCCATCCGGAAAGCTTCAGCCGATCCGTCGCCGTCCGCAGCAGAGAGGCCGGATCGCTCCCGCTGTTGCGGAATGATCCGTAGACCGCCTTCCTGCCGGGAAACCAGATGATCTGTTCCGGAACCGCGCCCGGTGGCAGTTCCGGCAGCTCCGGCGGCCAATCCGTCGCCTGCGGCAGTTTCTCCGGAGCGGAAATCCGGAAAAAAGTCACCGGTTTGCCGGGACCGCCATCCACCATGAGCCAGCGCTCCACACTGTTTTCACCTACCTTGTAAGCGACCTTCACACTGCCGCCGCCAAACTCGAGATTCTCCGGCTTAAAAGTTCTCAGCAGGAACTCCGTCAAGGTGATGAAGTCGGTATTGACGGCCGAAACCGTCATTTCAAGATCGACTCCATTCACTTTCATCTTCTCGGAATGGAGGATCCCGCCAAGCTCCGGAATCCTGCCGGCCAACGATTCGCCGGAAGCTGTTCCACCCCCTTTCCACGGCCAGAGGGTAAAAACTTCACCGCAAAGCGGAAACGCCAGGCACAGCAAAAGAAAAAACAGCAATACGTTTTTTTTCATTTCCGCTCCCGCAGGCGTTTCCGGTCTGCCGCCGGAAATACGCTACTTTTTCAGGGACTCCATAAACCGCCCCATCCGGTCCAGCGCTTCAATCAGCTCGGAAGCGCTCGTCGCATAACAACACCGGACAAACCCTTCGCCACAGGCGCCGAACGCCACCCCCGGAACAACGGCCACCCGTTCCGCTTTCAGCAGCCGCTCCGCAAATTCAGTCGAACTCAGCCCGGTTGAGCGAACCGACGGAAACGCATAGAACGCTCCTTTCGGCAGCAGGCACTCCAACCCGACCCGGTTCAGGCCGTCAACGATCAGATTACGCCGTTCACAATAGGAGTCGCGCATTTTGACCATCTCTTTTTCGCCGTTTCGCAATGCTTCCAGGGCCGCTTCCTGCGCCATAGTCGACGCACACATGATCGCATACTGGTGAATCTTCATCATCGCATCGATGATCTCGCGCGGCCCGCAGGCATATCCGACCCGCCAGCCGGTCATCGCGAACGCCTTCGAAAATCCGTGCAGGAAGAGCGTCCGCTCCCGCATGCCCGGCAGCGAAGCGATCGAAACATGTTCACCCTCATACAGCAGCTCGGAATAAATTTCGTCGGTAATGACCACGAGATCATTTTCAAGTGCAATCTCCGCAACCTCCCGGAGGCTTTCGATCGGCATGACCGCCCCGGTCGGGTTGCACGGAAAATTCAACAACAGAACCTTGGTCTTCGGCGTAATCTTGCCGCGCAGCACCTTCGGATCCAGCGCAAATTCATCTTCAAACCGGGTTTCGATCGGAACCGGCACACCGTGCGCCATCCGGACCTCCGCCGGATATGACACGAAGCACGGTTCGGTGTAAAGCACCTCATCGCCGGGATTCAGGATCGCGCGCATCGCGATATCGAGCGCTTCGCTGACGCCGATCGTAATGATGCACTCATTCTCAGGGCTGTAGGAAACACCGTAATTTTCCCGCACATAACGGCATACTTCACGCCGCAGCGCCGGGGTTCCGAGGTTCGAGGTATAGCTTGTATGGCCCTTTTCCAGGGAAAAGATGCCGGTTTCGCGGATCGTCCAGGGAGTTACGAAGTCGGGTTCCCCGACACCGAGACTGATCACATCATCCATGGTATTGACGAGATCGAAAAAGCGCCGGATACCGCTCTTCGGAAGCGATTTCACATGGTCGGCGACAAATTCCCTACGGACACACTTTGAGTCGTTCATATTCTTCATCATTCTGCATAATCCTGCCGGATTCCTTGTATTTCTTCAGCATGAAACCGGTCGACGTCGAAATAACCCCGTCGATCGTGGATAACTTGGCCGAAACGAAAGACGCCACATCCTGAAGCGAATCGCCTTCGACCATCAGCAACAGATCGAATCCCCCGGAGATCAGGTACAGGTCCGTGACCTCCGGGTATCGCGCTATACGCTGCGCCACCTGGTCGAACCCTCCCTCGCGCTGCGGCGTCACCTTGACTTCGATCAGCGCCCGTACCTTGCTTATCCCGAGGTCACTCTCATTCAGAATGACTTTATATCCGCGGATCACACCCTCGTCTTCCAGGGCGAGAATCGCTGTTTTGACTTCTTCAGGGGTCGCACCGATGCGTTTTGCGATATCGGCAAGACTCATGCGCGCGTCTTCGGCGAGCAGATTCAGAATTTTAGCTTTCATGCGTACAATCCCCTTTGTAATAACCATTCATCTTTCTATACTGTACCATGACTCGGAGCATTTTTCCACTTGTCAGTCGATAAAAAACTTCAGAAGCCAGAAAAGAACTCCGTTATAGATGAAACTGTCGAGAACATCGAACGCTCCACCCATCCCCGGAATCCAATGCCCGGAGTCCTTGACTCCACAGGTGCGCTTCAAAGCCGATTCCGTCAGGTCGCCCGCAAAGCTGCCGAGCGCGAAAAACACGCCTGCAGCAATATACCAGCCGAGAGGCGCGTTGATTCCCATGCGCCTGCTGCAGAAAAGCCAGTAAAAGAGCAGGCTCACACCGACACTGAGGACGACTCCGCCGACAGTTCCTTCCCACGATTTCTTCGGGCTGATCGACGGCACGATCTTATGGTTCCCTCCCGGCAGATATTTTCCTGACAGCATGCCGAAGATATAGCCGCCTGTATCCATCGATTTTGTGACCATCATCACAAAAAAGAGCGTCACGGGCCCCTGTCCGCCGGTAAAATAGATCATTGAAAGCGCTGCAACCGGAATCCCGCCGAGCATCAGAATTCCGGCGGAACTGAGGGAAAGCTCCAATATCTCTTTCTTCTCTTTCCGGAAAAGCAGCATCCCCCAACCGCAATAGACCATCGCCAGAAAACAGAAAAGCGCCAACAGGAAGCAGAGCTCCCGGACAGTTTTCACACGGTCCCGGCCGGTCTGGAATATCGAATGGATGCTCTCCGCCTGCAGACAAAGAGTAAGCAATGCGGCTCCGAGAAACACGCCGCCGAGAATCGCCGCACTCTTCACAAAAGAGCGAATGCCGATCTTCTCAAGCATGGCCCCCATTTCGTAAAGCATCATCCCTGCCGCAAGACCCGCCACGATGGAAAACAGATACTTTCCCCATGACGGCCAGAAAATCATGACCGCCAGCAATGCAATGAGGATCGGAAAACTGATCGCTCTGTATTTGAACACTTTGGAACTCCTTCCGTTATTTACCCGTCATATTTCCGTCATTTACCGTCCGCCAAACCTGCGTTCACGCCTGTTGAATGAAGCGAGTGCCTCGGCAAACTCCGCTTTACCGAAATCCGGCCAGAGCGTATCCGTCACATAAAACTCCGAATATGAGAGCTGCCAGAGCAGAAAATTACTGATCCGCAGTTCGCCGCTTGTCCGGATCAGCAGCTCGGGATCCGGAATATCCGGTGCATAGAGACATTTCCGAAACGACTCCTCCGTAAACTTTTCCAGTTTTTTCCCGCGCTTTTGCGCCTCTTCCATACAGCGATTCACGCCATCGACGATTTCCGCCCGCCCGCCATAGCTCAACGCAAGGTTCAATGTGCCGGCCGTGTTTCCGGCAGTCACTTCAATGGCATTCAAAAGCTTTTTCCGGACATTTGCGGGCAAATCGGAGGTGCGCCCGATCGTACGCAACCGTACATTCTTCTCCATAAGTTCCGGAAGCTTTTCATCCAGGAACTCCTCCATGAGCTTCATCAGCGCGGAGACTTCCTGAATGGAGCGCTTCCAGTTTTCAGTACTGAATGCGTAAAGCGTCAGGAATTCGATACCGGCCTCTTCTGCGGCTTCAAGAATCACCGAAATCTGGCGGGCTCCCTGACGATGCCCCTCCGCTTTCGGCAGACCGCGCCGTTCGGCCCAGCGGCCGTTGCCGTCCATGATGATCGCCACATGGCGGATCGACTTCCCGCTCATGCCCGCCCCTTCCCGAAGAAGCGGGATTCTACCGCCATACATAAGGTATGATAGATCGGCAGGTGCAGTTCCTGGATCCGGTAAGTTTCGGAATCAGGGACCCCAACCACACAATCCGCATATGCCTCGCAACTGCCGTGCCTGTTCCCGGTCAGCAGAACCGACCGCATCCCCCGGGCTTTTGCCACCATCATCGCCCGCTTCACATTTGCGGCGCACCCGCCGGTTGAAATCGCCAGAAGAAGATCTCCCTCCCGGCCGAGCGCCCAGAGCTGCTGCCCGAAGACCAGCTCAGCATCGACATCGTTCGCAAAAGCACTCAGGTAGGCCGGATGGCTCAGGAGAGAAATGGAACGCAGCCCATTCTGAAGCTTTGCGGCGACGGCGGCTCCGTCTTCACCGAACAGCGCTTTAAACCGTTCACGATGTTCTTCCTCCAGAGGGCGGAGCATCAGAAACCCCTTCAGAAATTCCCCGCAGATGTGCTCCGCATCCGCCGCACTGCCGCCGTTGCCGCAGATAAACAGTGTCCCGCCGCGGCTGAAAGCCTCCGAAACCATTTCGATCATATTTTCCATCGCCCCGCGGCAAACCGCCAGCTCCGGATACCGTTCCAGAAGTTGTTCGACCTCCCTGATCACGTTTCAGCCCTTTCCCGTGTTCCATCCTGTATAGAGGAGATAATATTCAGATAACATAACCGGCACAGAATGCTTTTTCAATTGCTCCGCGGCAGAAAAGAACCGAATAATGACGTTCTCCGGAGCTGCCGCCGCATGATGATAATTCTGTTAATAATCCGTGAACGGTTTGTTGATTTTATGTTAAAAACTTTTTATACCCGTAATTTCAACGTCTTGTCATCGTATTTATCCACAACAGGACGCAAAATAGAACAGATTCGAATGTCGGCAGTTAGAAATGATTTTTCAAGTTATTCACAGAAAAAGGGGTCGTATACTGCTGCCATTAATCTACTTTTTCTTTAAAGACAAACAGGAAGAAGAGAAGCGCGCCTGCGGTAAAACAGAATGCTTGAAAATCTTGATTCGGCAGTTGTTTTTTCAGGAATGTCGGTGTAAATTACCGTTATGATCATCAGAAAAAGTCTGGAAAAACACCCCTGGAGGCTGGAAAAATGAAATTTACCGTCAACCGCGAGAAACTGCAGAAGGCTCTGCAGCGGGTAGGGAGCATCATCGGGTCCCGTTCGATGTTTCCGGTTCTCGGCAACGTTCTCATGCAGGCGGAGGACAATCTCCTGACGCTGACTACAACCGACCTCGAGATCAGGATTTCAACGACGCTTGAAGCGACAGTGGAGGTACCCGGTATTTCGACGGCTCCGGCCCGCAAGCTCGCCTCGCTTGTCGGCTGCTTTGTCGGCGCGGATGTGATGTTCGACATCGATGACAAGGACCATATCAAGCTGAAATGCGGCACCAGCCACTTTACGCTGCTTGGACTTGCCGCCGCCGATTTTCCGGCTGCCGAGACGTTTGAAGCCAAGCGTGAGATCAAGATCAAGGAAGGGGAGTTCAAGAAAATGGTCGCCGCGATCGCGTATGCGGTCAGCGCCGACGATTCCCGCAAGGTCCTGACCGGCGTTCTCCTGAGCGCCCGCGATACGGCTATCACGCTTGTGGCGACCGACGGCAAGCGCCTTGCGATGCAGGAGAAGACGCCGGAATCGATTACCGGCGGCGACGGCGATGCGATCATTCCGCTGAAAGCCGCGCAGGAAACGCGCCGGCTGCTCGACGGCGACGACATCATGACCATTCGGATCGGAGACAAGCAGTGTACGTTCCTCGGGAACGATTTTGAACTGACCACGAAGCTGATCGAAGGCAATTACCCGAATTACCGGCAGGTCGTTCCGGCCTCGTTCAGCCGGACGGTCGAGGTTCCCTCCGCGGTTTTCCTCGGGAAGATCGAGACGGTTTCACTCGTGCTCTCCGACTCCAGCAGCTATATCATTCTGCGGTTCGAAGACAATCAGCTGAAGCTTCAGGCTTCGAGCACGGAAGTCGGCGAAGGCAGCGACATGGTCGAGGTGGTATTCGAGGGGGAACCGTTCGAAGTGTCGTTCAACCCGGCGTTCCTGGCTGATCCGCTGCGCAACTGCAACACCGAATCGGTCCGCATGAAGCTGAATGACCCGCTGAATCCGGTGGCGATTGAGGGGGACGAGGGGTTTCTCTACGTCATCATGCCGATTCGCAAGAAGTAATCTCCGACTCCAGCGTGGCTCTCTTAGAACAACTGAATCTCGCCGACTTCCGGAATTGTGAAAGAGGCGAGTTTTGTTTTTCCGGGGAAAAAGTAGTGTTTACCGGGCCGAATGGAGCCGGCAAGACCAATCTCCTTGAGAGCATCTATTTTTTGAGCATCCTGCGTTCGTTCCGCAGTGCTTCCGGGAAAGAGCTTGCCCGGATCAGCAGCCGCGGCTTCGAGCTTTCTGCACGGATCAATTCCCGGGGATACCCGGAGACGCTGAAGGTTATTCAGCAGGGGAACCGGCGTGAAACGTGGATCGGCCCGAACCGGATCCGGCGTTCCAGTGAATTCATCCGTGAATTCCGGGCCGTGGTTTTCGTTCCCGAGGACCGGAGCATTGTCGGCGGAAGTTCGTCGTTTCGCCGCCGCTTTTTCGATATGCTGATTTCCACGCTGGACGGCGGCTATCTGACGGCGCTTGTGAATTACAGCCGGGCGCTTGCACAGCGCAACCGGGCGTTGAAGTCGCCGGCGAACCGGAGCATTGTCGCGGCATTTGAGCCGGAGCTGGCCGGTAATGCGCCGGTGATTTCACGGATGCGCAGAGAGTATGCGAAACTGGTTGAGGATGAACTGAATCTGCAGCTTCAACAGCGCGGCGGCGGAGAGTTCCGGATCAATTATCGCTGTGATTATCCGGAAAATACGGAAGAGTACCGGATATTTCTTGAGAAAAGCCGTGAAAGGGAGATGATCCGTGCCTGTACCGGAAGCGGTCCGCAGCTTGACGAGTTTGAGCTGCTTCTGAACGGAAAGCAGTTGCGCTACTACGGTTCAACCGGACAGATCCGGATCATTTCGCTGCTTCTGAAGCTTGCGGAATTCAATCTGGTCCGGCGTTCCGCGAAGGAGAAAGTGGCGGTTCTGGTCGACGATGTGACGGGCGAGCTGGACGAAGCAAATAAGGTCCGCTTCTTCGAGACGATATCCGGTGCGGACCAGCAATTTTACACTTTTACGGAATTTCCTTCTTTCGCACATTTTACGGATGCGGAGGAAATTCCGGTAAAACGATAAAATTTCCGTGGAGAAAATGGAATGATCAAGCAATATGTATTCGGCCCGGTGGCTTCCCGCCGCCTCGGCATTTCCCTGGGGGTCGATCTGGTCCGGCCCAAGACCTGCTCGCTGGACTGCATCTACTGCGAAGCGAAGAAAACAACCGACCTTACCCTGGAGCGCAGGGAATATGTTCCGATTGACGGTGTGATTGCAGAACTTGATGAGGTATTGCGTTCGAAACCGAAGCTCGACTATATTACTTTTTCCGGGTCCGGTGAGCCGACGCTGAATTCCGGGATCGGGCGGGTGGTTACATACCTGAAGGATGTACATCCGGAGTATAAGATCTGTCTTCTGACCAATGGATTTGCATTGGGTGATCAGGAACTCCGCCGTGAAATCGCCCGGATTGATCTTGTCGTTCCGTCGCTGGACGCTTCCAATGCGGAGGAATTCGAAATCATTAACCGGCCCTGCCCGGATTTGAAATTCGACCGCTTTATTTATGATTTGACGGATTACTGCCGGAATGCGGAAAGTGAGATCCACCTGGAGCTTTTCATCGTTCCCGGCGTGAATGATTCAGATGAATCAATTGCGCGCTTTGGCAATATCATCCGGCCGATGCAGGTTGATCTTGTCCAGCTCAATACGCTTGACCGGCCTGGAGCCGTTGATTGGATCCGTCCGTCAAGTGCCGGAAATACCCGTCGTTTTATCGCTGCTTTGGAACCTTTTGTGCAGGTGGAAGCAGTAGGCCCGTTCCGTTACCGTACAAAGGACGTCTCTCATGATCCGTCGCTTTTCAGTGGTGCGGAGAAACGGATTCTCGATCTGGTAAGCCGCCGCCCGGCGACGGCACCGGATTTGGAAGTGGCGCTCGGCAAACCGGAGAAGGAGATCATTCCGATCCTGGAGCAGCTGTTCAAATCGGGTTTGCTGGAGATTGAAAAACAGGAACGCGGCACATTTTATTCTGCGCCGCATTATAAGAAATAACAGAAAAATGACGGAGTAATCCGTTTCTTTTTCGTTATTTCAGAATGACCTTGTTATTCCGGATCAGCATCGCTTTGACGGTTGCCGGCTGATACAGCACCTGAGGCGCTGGAACACGGCTGCCATACTCAAAGCGGTTGCCGATGAATGCAACATGGGAAGCACGGTTCAGGAAGAAGCTGCCCCGATAACCAAGTTCATATGGCGCCTTTTGGATGTTCCTGAAGATATTGTTCCGGAAGACCACATTATCACAGCTCGACAGGTAGCCGGCCAATCCCCATCCGTCTCCGAAGCTGTTTCCTTCGAACAGGATGTCGCTGATGGCCGGGTAGGCGCTCGGAATCGACATATCGCTGCCGAATACGGTATTGATCAGCAAATCCCGCTCGTAGGAGAGAATGAAATCTCCGGCTGTATTGACCTGTTCAAAGCGATTGTTGCGGATAATGATGTTGCGCGCGCCGACTCCCTCGGCCCAGCGGGTTGTGGTATAGCCGGAGGTAAGGCGGAGTCCTCCATAGCCGGTATCGATGATGCGATTGTTCTCAATCGTGATATCATTGCCCTGGATCAGCAGTCCACGCATGCGTCCGTCGTGAAAAAAGTTGTTGCGGATGAAGATATTGTGTGAATCAAACTTGCGGTTCAGAAGGACGAAGCCGAATTCTCCGGAGCGCACTTCCGGCAGTTCCTGTTCAAACGTCAGCTCCATTTTTGAGACGCCGAATGCGCGGCACGATTTCGGTTTCTGCCGGAATCCGGTCGGAGTGAGATCCGCGAAATAAAGCTCAATCTCATCCATCGCATGCGGGCGGCGTGCCGGGTAGGCGCGTTCGACCATGAGCGTATGTTTTCCGCTTTTCCGGGCCAGCATCGTATTGTCGTGGATATTGATATGGTCATCGCCGCCGTTGGCGAATTCGCAGTTTTCAATTTTGAGATAGCCGCAGGAGCTTGCAAGGTGAAAATGATCGGTTGTACTTGACATGACCCGGCGGGGATCGCCCGGTTTCGGAATGACGCGGCAATGGTCGAATACGGAGTATTTCTGGGTGCCGACTACAAAAAATGCGATGCCGGGGCAGGCGTAGACGTCAACCTTATGCATTGTAAAATGGCGGTTGCTGTCTATTTTAATTGCATTGACTCCGGTATAGCAGTGCTGCACAAGCATATGTCGGCCCGGCTTGTATGGAACCGAATTGACTCCGGCGACCGGGCCGAAAATTTTGAGTTTGCTGTCGTCGATCCATTCGGTTTTCGGCTTGTTCTGGCCCGGGCGGAATTCATATGGGCGCAGCAGCCGGTTCGGGATTGTGAAGCGTCCGTTTTCATCACATTCCGTGACGTTTGCGATCCGGATATCGCGGCGCGGAAACTTTTTGTAGTGGACGAATTGGAAGACCACATGATCCTTTCCGACCTCCGTAACCTTTGCGAGTGAAGCGACCGGGTCGCGGTCATGGCTCCAATCCACCTTGAAATCATGGAAATTGATGCGTTCGCAATTTGAGATGATGATACTTGGCTGTTTCAACGGTTTCCGGCAGAATTCGAGGATCGCTCCCCCGCCGTCAAATTCGAAGTCGGTGAGACTCTCAAAAAGGATCGGGTCGCTGCCGGTGAAGCGATAGGTTCCGGGACCTAATACGAGCCGTCCCGCTTTCATCCTCCGGCAATGCAGCAATGCCTGAGTGAGTGCGATCGTATTGTCCGGCGACTCCGGGAAAACACCGAAATCAGCTGCATTTACGGTCAGGCGGCCGGGATTTTTCGGCTGCATTACCTCGAATTCCTGTGCGCCGGTGGGAATTTTCGCATTTTTCCACTCTTCCCCGAAATTTTCTGTGAGCGGAATTGAGTCGACGGCATTTCCCCCTGTTTTAACGATGCGCAGATTCCGCAGTTCGCCTTTGTATTTCTGGAAAGCATGCAGAAGAAAGCGCGGGTCTGTATCGGCGGTGACGAATTCAACGCGAAAAAATTCCCACTCCTTTCCCGGCATGAATGTGTAATTCGCCACATCGTAGCGATTCATATTGAGTGCGGTTCCGGGGCGTGAGGCCCAGGTCAGATAGCCGGTTTCACCGTAAGCCGCTTTCAGAGTCTCCGGATCGGTGCGGGCTTCAAATTCGAGTGTATAATTGCTGTTCGGTTTCAATGCTCCCGGGCGGATTCCGATAAGTTGCGTCCAACGCGATTTGCTCTGCATGGTGTCGATCCGGAGAATCTTTTCCGGCTGGAGTTCCGCAGCTCCGACGGTCAGTGAAAGTTCCGGGGAATCCAGGAGAAATCTGACCGGCTCCTGTGCCGGAAGGAGCGAAAAAGAGCATAAAAGGAGTGTGATAATAAAAAGTTTCATACTGATTTTCCAATATTTTACGATTCTTCAGCGATTGATGAGGCCGGCGGTCGAACTGCACATCTGGGTTACTTTAAGCGGCAACTGCCCGAGATCGTTGATTCCGCGCGTCTCCACATGAGCATCCGCCATAGCCATATTGGCGCGGTCCGCATGGCGCAGGCCGATGAAGGCATCTTCGGTTTTATTATTGTTCACATAAAAGTAGCAGTATTCACCTCCGGCCTGACTCTGTCCGGAGGAGACTCCTGCGGCGGATTCGGCAACCATGCTGTCTGCCAGCAGGATGAATTTTGCGAATCCCTTCAAACGGTTTGAAGTGATATAGACGATATTGCCGTTACCGCGCAGCCAAGGGTGGCCGAATGTGTCTGAAAGTGTGCTGTTCCAATTTGCGGTGTAAACGGAATTGTTATTGATGTAGCCTTTGGGATTGAAAACGCCATAGCTGCGGCGTCCGGTTTCATCTTTTGAGCCGTAGGATTTCGGGTCGGGAGCCGTCGGGCAGGAGGCAACCCTGCTGTAATAGCTCGTCACGAGGTTTGAAGTCTGGTTTACCGCTCCGAGAACGCCATTGTCGAACCGGCCGAAATAACTGATCCATGGAAATGCCACCCCGGAGTGCATGAGCGGCATCATTCCTTTGTTGCCGTCAGCGTACATCGAGAAAGCATAAGCGCAATTCTTCAGATTATTGACGCAACTGATGCTTTTGCCTCTGGCCCGGGCATTGTTGAGGGCGGGCAGCAGCATTCCGGCGAGAATCGCGATAATTGCAATTACAACCAGAAGTTCTATCAGTGTAAACGATGCGCGAGAATCTCTCTTCATGGTCTTATCCTTTCCGGATTTCGTACTTTCGCGGACAATCAGCGTTGATTGGAATTTAAGGTCACGGTGAGGGGAATCAGGATACTCCAGCCGGTTCAGGGTCATGGAAGCCAGTTCCCTGCACATTTCAGGCACTGGCTGGCTCCAGACCGTCAGCGGGACCGGATAGTGGCGGCAGGCGGGCAGGTCGCTGAAAGTTGTGATCTTGACCGTTTCCGGAATGGAAAAACCGGCGTCGAGAAGTGCTTTGCAGGTGCCGAACACTTTATTTGTACTCTGTACGATAAGTCCATCGAACGGCAACTGTTTTGCGGAACGGAAAAGCTGTGAAACCGCATGATACGCTTCATCCTGGGAATCGCCGCAGACGATTCCATTGGCCGGCGTCACTTCGATTGCCCGCTTTTTACAGGCGTCCCGGAAATAATTCAAAGAGACGGATTCCCCGCCGCAGGCGAGTAATGAGGCCAGAGAACCGCCGACGATCGCGATGTGCCGGCATCCCGCATCGGCCAGATGTCCCGCGAGAATGCTGTAACCCTCATTCAGATTCATGCGCACCGTATCGAACGGCAATTCTCCGGTTTCGGTGAGGCTGCGGAAAATGAGCGGACGGTGATTTTTACGGATCAGCTCGTAATTTTCCCGGCAATAATCTGAATAATACATGCAGATCATCGCATCGACTTCATTGCGGAGCAGCGCCTCGAGTGCCGTGTTCTCCTTTTCCGGCCGGTTGTGACAGATGAAAGGACGCAGGGAGTATCCCGACGCAGACAGCATGACTTCGAGCGTTTCGAGGTATTCCGCGTAAACACCGTCATAGACATTCGGAATCAGGACGCCGATTATGCGGGTGCTGCCGCTCACAAGCGAAGCGGCGGTGCGGTTCGGCACATAACCGAGATGACGTGCCGTTTCATGGATCCGGTTGCGCATCTCTTCGCTGACCCGGCATGGTTTTCCGTTCAGGACGCGCGATACAGTCGAAACGTCGCAGCCGGCCAGCCTGGCGATATCTTTTAATGTAATCATAAGGACCTTTTTTTTATTGAACAAACGATTGTTCATGCATTAATTATAGCAAAAAAACAGTGTTTGTCAAGAGTGTTACGAAAAAATAACGGATGAAATTTGAAGTTTGAATGTCATACCGGTACAGATACGGCAGAGAGCACATTGTACTTCAGCCGGGAGTATCAGTTAAAATTTCTTTTGAAAAGTGACGGAGAAATCCGTTAAACTTCCGTAGAAATTGACGGTTTCAGGCAAGAAATAAGAAAATTTGCCGATTGTGCGTTTTTTCGAAGGAACCGCAGGTTTATTGATGCCTTGAAATGGAGAGGGGATTAACAGGGACGGACACAAAGCGGAAATGGGTGCTTTTTTACCGCTTCGCCTTGATTTTCAGAAAACAACGGCTATTTTAATAGAGGATTGCCGAAGTGGCGGAATGGCAGACGCACTAGACTCAAAATCTGGCGCCCTCTGGGCATATGGGTTCAAGTCCCATCTTCGGTACCATTTTTCTCTCCTGACAAAAGAATTCCTGAAAAAAGTTTGTCTGTCTGTTTGATTTTATAGATTACCTGTGTAACTTATAGAAGAGGCGAGACGGATTCCTCTTTTTGTAAAACGATTATTTTCACACCGGGGGCAGTTTGAGATGGAAGAGATACGGATACCGGAGGGCGAACTTGAGATCATGAAAACCCTGTGGGAACATTCTCCGCAGACTTTGCCGGAAATTGTAAAAAATGTGCAGATCTCCAATCAGTGGGAAGCCGTCACCATCAAAACCATGCTCGGACGGCTGGTGAAGAAAAACCTTGTCCGTCAGAGCGGCAGCCGCCGCAGTTACGTGTATGAGCCTCTGGTGAGCCGGATCGCCGCATTGAAATCAGCGGGCAGGCAGTTCATGGACAGGATGTTTGACGGGGCTCCCGCCGCGATGATCTCATTTTTCATTAAGAGCGGTGAACTCACCCAATCCGATATTCAGGAAATCAGCCGGTTGATCGAAGAGATAAAAAAATGAGCGAAACTCTGATTTACTATCTGGCGAACACGCTGATGCGTGGCGGAGTCATTGTCGCGCTGCTGCTGTTTCTGGAATTTCTCCGGCGGCGCAAACTGGTTTTTGCCGGCGGCCGCCGGATCTTCATTTTCGCGCTGCTGCTGATCCTGATGCCGCTTGAGAAAATCAGTTTTTCCCGCGGGGAAAACGATCTTCCGGCTTCGGCATATTGCATTGAGGTTCCTGACTGGAACGTCTTGTGGAACAGGGCGGAGATAGCGAAATCGGGGGTGGATGCCCCTTCTTTCGAATCTTCGCCTGAGATTCCCGCGGTTTCTGCGGTTTCGGAAACCGTTTCTCCTGCTGTTCCTGCTGTTCCTGCTGCTTCCGGATGGAGGTGGACGCTTTTCGATGTTCTGGCGATTATTTATCTGGCAAGTGTGCTGCTGCTGTCGGCAAAGCAGCTGCGGCACTACTTCATATGGCGCAACCGGATCCGGCGGTGCATCGCGATCACCGGCGGCCGGGTGTTTGACGTGTTCCGGGAGTCGAAACGACTGACCGGGCTGGAGCGGTATCCGATCAGGCTGCTGGACAGCGGCGATATGCTGCCTGTTGCGGCCTGTTTCGGAACGTTGCGGAACGGAGCGGTTCTTTGCCCGCTCGCGGAATATGGAAAATACACAGAATCCGAACTGCGGATGATCCTGATTCATGAGCTGGAGCATCTGCGCAGAAAGGATAATCCGGTTGCGTTTTTCCTGATGATGTTGTCCAATCTTCTTTTCGTGAATCCATTTGTGCGGATCATCCTCTCGCGTTGGGCGATGATTGCCGAATTCGATTGCGATGAGAAGGTCAAGACGACGTTGGGGCTGGATCGGCAGGGGATGGCGCAATATGCCGGACTCCTGCTGGCCAACCAGGTCGGAAAGCGCGCCAATCTGCCGGTCTGCGGGATCGGAGCGTCGGCCGCGAACCTGAAACTGAGAATACAGGAATTTGTCATGAATCGCACAAAATCACAATTGTTACGTTATTTTTCCGGAATTTGCGCACTGTTTATCCTCGTGAGCTTCCTCATGCCTGAATTGAGGGCCGACACGCGGGAACCGATCGACCCTGCCGCCGCACGGAACCTTCCGGCGAAAACCCGTGAACTGGTTTATTTCAATGCGGCGGCTCTCGACCGGGCCGGTTTCGAATTGCTGGAAAAAGCAGCAGCGGTTTCCGGCAACCTGGATTGGAAGCTCTGGAAAGTTTTTTCCCAGATGCTGGTTTCCGAAAAGAACAAAGGGCGGTTCTATCTGGCGGAAGTCCCGGGATACGGGCAATTCATGCTGCTGAAAAACGGCATCGATTCCGATGAGGTGATTATTTCCGCCGGAATGGGGAATCAGGGAATGACCGCACGGAAGATGCCAGGCGGTTATTTTGCCCTGATTCCCGCGGGGAAAGAGTTGCCCGCGCTGGGGCTGCCGGAAGAACTCAAACAGAAAATCGCCGCGAACCCGGAAGAGGCGCTGAGAAGCTGTAAAGCGGGCGAACCGGACAGAGTGAGCATCGCAAATCACAATGGAACCTATACGCTTTCGGCAATTCAGAAGAAGGGGAAAGCGGAAATGACGCCCGAATCGATCGCCGCCAAAGCCGTTTCCTATGCACCGGAGGAGGAGAAGGAGGCAAAGAAAGCGTTTGTGCAGAAAAACCTGAAGTTTTCCGCCAAAACACTCGATGGAGCGGATGTGTATGATATGGCGTTTCCGCTGAATGCTGAAACTCTGACTTTCTGGAGTGATTTTATCCGGAAAGCGAAGGAGGAACAGGCGGCTGCGGATGCGCCGAAAGTCATAGCGCTCTCCCCGGCGAACGGTGCGACGGATGTCGATCCGAACCTGAAAGAGATCAAGGTGACGTTTGACCGCCCGATGAGCACGACAAGCTGGTCGTTCTGCCAGACGAGTGATTACGACTTTCCGGAAACCCCCTCAAAGCCCTCTTTCGACCAGGCGAAGACCACAATTACGCTGCCGGTGCGGCTTGTGCCGGGACGTACTTATAACATCTTTCTGAATTCGCCTCCGTATACCGGCTTCCGTTCCGCGAAGGGTGGTGTGCTGCAGAGCGTGCACTACACCTTCACGACCGCCAGGTAATGTGAAAATGGCGGCTGCGGGGGGCGGCCGCCTGTTCCCTTGCAAAACCTCTGCCCGGCTGTATATTACGGAAAACGAAGGATCTCCGGGTGAAAAAATGAACGGTATTGCGACTTCGCTTTTCGACATCTTCAAAATCGGACCGGGCCCGTCGAGTTCCCACACGATCGGCCCGATGCGGGCCGCGAATGATTTTCTGCGGCGGATCGCGCTGCTGCCCTCTGTTGTCCGTGCCTCGGCCGGACGGATCGAGGTGACGCTGTACGGATCTCTCGCTCTGACCGGACGAGGACATGGGACCGACCGCGCAATTGCCGCGGGGCTGCTTGGAGAGACTCCGGCGCAGTGCGATACAACCCGGCTTGAACAGTGCCTGACTCCGGGCCATGAGGCGTTCACGGTCTATTTTCCGGGCGGCTCGGCGCGGTTCGGCAGGGAACTCCTGGTTTTTGACACAAATGAACACGGATTTCCGTTCAGCAATGTCATGCGCTTCCGGCTGACGGACGGTATGGGGAAATGCCTTGCCGAAGAGCTGTACTACTCCATCGGCGGCGGCTTCATCCGGCGCGAGGGGGAGCCGCCGCCGGAGCGGCCGGTCGTGCCGTACCGTTACCGCGACTGGGACTCCTTTGCCCGGATGTGCGGAAAATATCCGGAGCTCACTGTTCCACGGCTGCTGCGGGAGAATGAAATTGCCGTTTCCGGGCTTTCCGCCGTGGAAATCGATTCACGGATCGACGGACTGATCGACGCGATGTGCGGCTCTGTCCGGCGCGGGCTTTCGGCTTCGGGAGTGCTGCCCGGGCCGATCCGCCTTGAACGGCGCGCCGCAAAGCTGGCGGAGCGCGCGAAGACGGCGGGCGGTGAATTGCGTTCCCTGGTGCTGCTCGATGCATACAGCATGGCCGCGGCGGAGGAAAATGCCGCCGGGCACCGGGTTGTGACCGCGCCGACCTCCGGCTCTTCGGGGCTGCTTCCGGGGGTAACCTATTTCTTGCGTGAAGTTCGCGGTGTTTCTCCCGAACAGCTGCGCGATGCGCTCTGGTATGCCGGAGTGACCGGTTTCATCGCCCGCAGCAACGCGAGCATCTCCGGCGCGGAAGTCGGCTGTCAGGGCGAGATCGGAGTCGCGGCCGCGATGGCCGCCGCTTTTCTTGCCGGAGTCCACGGCTGCAGCCTTGCGACCGTCGAATGCGCCGCGGAAATCGCGCTCGAACACCATCTCGGACTCAGCTGCGATCCGGTTGACGGCTATGTGCAGATCCCGTGCATCGAGCGCAACGCGGTCGGCGCCGTGACCGCATTCAACTCCTATGTCATCGCCGCGATGAGCGACCCGTCCAAGCGGAAAGTGCGGTTCGACGAGGTACTCGCCGCAATGCTCGAAACCGGGCGGAAGATGTCGCCGGATTTCAAGGAGACTTCGCGCGGCGGCCTTGCGGCCTGCGCGCTGTGCTGCTGACCGCCGCTCAGCCGGCGGGGAAGAAGCGCGGATTCACGGCCGGCGTTCCCGGAATCAGCTTTTCGACGCGGCTGCTCTTCCGCTCGATCAATTCCAGGAGCGATTCGATCGCAATGCGGCCGATGGCGAGGTCGTTCACCTGCCCTGCCGCAACCTCCTGCGGCAGGAGCGGCCGATTCGCCGCGCAGTCGAGCGTCGCCATCCGGAGCGATTCTCCGCCGATTCCGAGTGAATCCGCCGCTTCGAGGATGCCGGGCGCCGTGTCGCGGGACACGTTCAGTATGCCGTCGAACGGCTGTTCCTTCCATGCGGCGAGGGCTGCGTCGCGCGCTTCATCCGGCATGTAACGGGAGAAGCGGACTACCAGTTCCGCGCCGCTTCCGGCCAGCGCCTCGTCCACGCCGCGGCGCATGGCGGCGGTGACGGAGCTCTTCTCCGGGCCGGCGAGATAGAGGAATCTCCGGCATCCGGCCCGCAGCATGGCACCGGTGACTTCGCGTGCGGTCGTGCGGTAGTCGCTCGCGACGAGGTTCACCCCGCCCGGAGCGGCGTTTGCAGGCGTGCTCGTGATGAAGAGATACGGTACGCCGTTCTCTTCGAGCTCAGTGTGGTATTCGCAGCCGGGGAACGCTCCCCAGATCAGCAGTCCGTCGATGGTTCCGGCGCGGAAAAGCTTGAGATAGCGCTCCTCCGGCCTCCGTTTCTCATTGCGGAACAGCAGCATCAGATGGTAGCCGCTCTCTTCGAGGATCGGTTCCATGCCGCTCAGGATATCGACGAAATGGGTATCGCCGAAGACGTTTCCGGAGGTGAGCGGACTCGCGGGAACAAGCAGGCCGATCACGCCGCTGCGGCGCTGAAAAAGCCGCTGCGCATTCACATTCGGGACATAATCGAGCTCCTTCGCCGCGGCGAGCACCCGTTCCTGCGTTGCGGGCGGAATCTTTTTCCCCGCCCGGTTGTTCAGCACTTTCGAGACGGTGCAGGTTGACAGCCCCACATATTTCGCAAGCTCGCGGATGCTGCAGCTGCGCCTGGCCGGTTCGCTCTTCTCTTTCATTGCGGTTCCTCCGCAAGGCGGGCGGTGACGAATCGCTCCCGGTGCGTGTAATCCTGCATGGCGGCGATTTCACGGAACGCGCCGGCGGCGGCCAGCAGCTCTGCGAGGCGCGGCGCCTGGAAGGGGGAGAGCTCAAAGATGATCCTCCCTCCGGGCTTCAGGTGTTGCGCGGCCGCGTGTGCGGCGCGCCGGATCAGGTCGAAACCGGCGTCCGGCGCAGTCAGCGCGAGGCGCGGCTCATGGCAGCAGACCTCCGGCTCAAGCCCCGTGTACTCTTCGTCCGTCACGTACGGCAGGTTGGCGGCGATGAGGTCGAATGCTTCGCCTTCCAACGCGCAGAAGAGATCCGATTCGAGAAACCGGACCCGTGAAAGCCCGAGTTTTTCCGCATTGTTCAGCGCGATTGAAAGGGCATTCGGACTGACGTCGACCGCGGTGATGACGGCGTCCGGGCGCTCGTATGCGACGGCCAGCGCGATGGCCCCCGAACCGGTGCCGAGGTCGAGCAACGTTCCGGAGCGCGGCAGGTATTTGGCCGTCCACTCAACGAGACACTCGGTTTCGGGCCGCGGGATCAGCACTTCAGGAGAGACGTCGAGCCGGATATCCATGAAATACGCATAGCCGAGCAGATATTGCAGCGGTTCGCGCCCGGCCCGCCGGTTCCCGAGGGTGCGGATCCGCTTTTCGAGTTCCCCCGGAACCTCGGTATCGGAGCGCAGGAAAAGCTCGGTCCGGGTGAAGCCGGCCAGCTCCGAAATCAGGATGTCCGCATCCACCCCCGCCGATTCGATTCCGGCGTCGGTGAATTTCTCCTGCAGCTCGCGGCGCAATTCGAAATAGCGGCTCATCCCTGTACGGTCCTCCCGGCTGAAAATTCGTGATGGTCAACCTGCGTAATATATCGTGCCGGGGGAATTTTGCAAATGCGCCGCTCTGCAATATCCGGGCTATTCCATGCGGGCGAGAAGCGCGGTTACGGCGAATTCGGTTCGCATGATCCGCCGGCCGAAACTGACGGGCCTGACGCCGTTGCCCGCCAGCAATCCGATCTCGTAATCGGTGAATCCCCCCTCAGGACCCACAAGTAACGTGACTTTGCCGGATAAGTGACGGGGCATGGCTTCTGCTGCCGGCGGGTGCCCGGCAAGTGCGATGGTTCCGGCGGCGATGCCGGGCAGCTCATCCTCGGCGAACGGCTTGAAACGGCGGCGGAACCCGACTTCCGGAAGCACGGTGTCGCCGGCCTGTTCAAGGGCGAGCAGCAGATTTTCGCGGACGCTTTCCGGTTCGATGAGCGGCGTCGACCAGTAGCTCTTGTCGACTTTCCAGCTTTCAATGAAGAAGATCCGCTCCACGCCCATGACTGCCGCCGTGTGCAACACCTTGAGGAATGTCTTCGGCCTGGGCAGGGCGGCAATCAAAGTGACGGGGAGCTTCGGCGGCGGTTCCCCGCTCAAATCGACGGATAGTTCCGTCATTTCCGGCGTAATGACGGAAACCTCCGCCGTTCCGGTCCGTCCGTTCAGCAGCCCCGCTCTGCACTGCTTCCCGGGAACGGCTTTGATGACTTCGAGCAGTTGGCGGTGACGCCGTCCGGAGATCCGGGCAACGGATTCCGAAACGAAGTCGGCGGGTTCGAGCAGCAGCAGATTCACGGGCGGATTCTCCGGGATAAAGTTGTTGTTTCCTGAATAATATACCGGGGAACGGTGTGAAATACAACTCCTCAAACCGCCTCGCGGGCGCGCCTTGGAATGCGAAAAAACGGTAAATCTTGCCGATTTCGGATGTCGCGATTTGAAAAAAACGTTTTTCAGAACTACATTACCAAACGAATATTTGCAAACAAAAATCAAAGCCGGACGGCAACAGGGGGGATAAAATGGCGGAAAAATTCCAGAGCCTGCTCGATAAGATCCATGAGAAGGGCGTAAAAGAAGCGGCGGCTTCCGCGGCAGGCATTATCGCCGATGCGGAGAAAGAAGCGAAGGCGATCCGGGAAAAGGCGAAAGCCGATGCGGATGCGATGGTGAAGCAGGCCGGGGAACAGGCCGCCTCCCTTGAAAAGCGCGCCGAAGCCGCGGTCCGCCAGGCCGCCCGCGACATCATCCTTGAACTCCAGCAGGAGCTTGAGCGCCGCATGACCCGCGCCGTATCCGCCGCGACGGACCAGGCGCTGACCCCGGCTTTCATGGCCGCGCTCGTGAAGGAGCTCGCCGCGAAATTCGCCGCCGACCCGAACGGCCAGTTGACGGTCCTTGCCGCGGTGAAGGACGTTCCGGCGCTTGAAGCCGCGCTCAGGAGTTCGCTCGGCGCGAGCTTCCGGAGCGAGCCGAAGGTGTTCGGCGACTCCGGCATCAAGGGCGGGCTCGAAGTGAATTTCAAAAACGGCGAAGTCTATTTCGATTTCACCAGCGAAGCGGTTACTGAACTCGTCGCCGCTTATATCGGGCCCCGGCTGGCCGCGATCCTCGCGGGCAGGTAACAGACAGCAAGCGAAACGGAACGGCGGAACATGTACTACTTCTTCTCTACTTCACTGCCGAGCCTGAGCTTTGGCCGGGATCCCGGCCTGAGCGTTGCGGATTTCGATGGGCTCGCGGCCGACCAGATGCCGCCGGAAAAGCTTGCGGAGCTGAAATCCGGCACACTTGCCGTGAACCGTGAACCCGGTTCCGCCGCGGGGCTGCCCCGGGTTTACGCCGATTATACGCGGTTCGAACAATATTTGCGGACCCGGATTGCCGAGCGCCGCGCGGGCAGGGATGAGGATCATGCCGTGAAGCTGCCCGATCCCGAGCTCTATTTCGGTGAAGTCGACGCGGCGCTTGCCCCGGCGGCGGCGGCCCCCGACCCGCTCGAACGCGAAAAGCTGATCGACCGCATTCGCTGGCGGATGCTCGATGATCTCGAAGCCGGGCATGAGTTCGATTTCGACGGTCTTTGTGTTTACCGGCTCCGGCTCGCGATTCTGAATAAGTACCGCGGCCGCAGCGCCGAGAGGGGCAGGAGCAGTTTCAATGCGGCGGTAGACCGCATCACGGGTACGGCGGCAGCCGGCGGCGAAGAGCATATAACATCCACTTGAGTCAGGAGTTGCAATAATGGCAGAGGGTAAGAAGAATACCGAAAAAGTGGTCGCGGTCAATGGAAATATGATCACGATTGAGTTCAGCGACCGCGTCATGCAGAACGAAGTTGCGTTCGCCAGAGTCGGCGGGGACAACGACGTGAAGCTCAAAAGCGAGGTCATCCGCGTCCGCGGCAACCGTGCGGATTTACAGGTTTTTGAAAGTACGAACGGCCTCAAGGTCGGTGACGAAGTCGAATTCACAGGGGAGCTGCTTTCGGTGGAGCTCGGCCCCGGCCTCCTGACCCAGGTTTACGACGGGCTTCAGAACCCGCTGCCGCTCCTTGCGGAGAAGTCGGGCTTCTTCCTGCAGCGCGGCGTCTATCTGCGCGCGCTCGACCGCGATGCGAAATGGGCGTTCACGCCGATTGCGAAGGCAGGCGGCAAGGTGCGTCCCGGCGACCGGATCGGTTTTGTTCCGGAGGGCGTGGTCAAACATTATATCATGGTTCCGCTCGCGTGGAAAGGCGAGTGGACGCTCGAGTCGGTCACTGCGGCCGGTGAATACACGATCGACAGCGTCATGGCTGTTGCGGTCAACGATCAGGGAGAAAAGCGGAACGTCACGATGACCCAGCAATGGCCGGTCAAGATTCCGATTTCCGACTATGCGGAAAAACTCCTGCCTGAAAAGACGCTTGTGACCCAGCAGCGTACCATCGACACCTTCTTCCCGGTCGCGGTCGGCGGGACCTTCTGTACGCCGGGACCGTTCGGCGCGGGCAAGACGGTGCTTCAGCACGCGATCAGCCGTTACGCGGAAGCGGACGTGGTCATCATCGCGGCATGCGGTGAACGTGCGGGCGAGGTAGTGGAGATCCTGCGCGAGTTCCCGGAGCTCGAGGACCCGCGTACCGGCCAGCCGCTCATCAACCGTTCGATCATCATCTGCAACACGAGTTCGATGCCGGTTGCCGCGCGCGAAGCGTCGGTCTACACGGCCGTGACGCTTGCGGAATATTACCGCCAGATGGGGCTCAACACGCTGCTGCTGGCCGACTCGACTTCCCGTTGGGCGCAGGCCCTGCGCGAGATGTCCGGCCGCCTTGAAGAGATTCCCGGCGAGGAGGCGTTTCCGGCTTACCTCGAATCGCTGATCGCCGGATTCTACGAACGCGCGGGCCTCGTGAAGCTCCGCACCGGTGAACTCGGCTCGGTCACGATCGGCGGCGCGGTTTCTCCGGCGGGAGGCAACTTCGAAGAGCCGGTCACGCAGGCGACGCTGAAAGTGGTCGGCGCGTTCCTGGGGCTTTCGCGTGAACGCTCCGATGCGCGCCGTTATCCCGCGATCCACCCGCTCGACAGCTGGAGCAAATATAAGAGCGTGGTTGATGCGAAACAGGTCGAATTCGCGCGCGGCATCCTGCGCCAGGGGTCGGAAGTCAACCAGATGATGAAGGTCATCGGTGAAGAAGGCACGAGCCTCGCGGACTTCATCATCTACCTGAAGAGCGAATTTCTCGACTACGTCTATCTGCAGCAGAACACCTTCGACAACGTCGACGGCGCGACCGACGCGGAGCGCCAGAGGTATATGTTCGACCGGATCTACAAGGTTCTCGCCGGCTCTTTCTCCCTGCCGGACAAGGATACCGCCCGCAGCTACTTCCTGAATCTGCGCCAGATGTTCATGGATCTCAATTACCTCGCCATGGACAGCAGGGAGTTCAAGGACCAGGAGGCTGCCATCGAAGCAAAAATCGCGGAACGGAGCACGGTAAATGCGTAAAGTCTATCACAAAATCATCCAT